>CAYYOT010000086.1:0-18825 GCA_964473255.1 uncultured Myxococcales bacterium
CGGCACGGTCGTGCAGAACATGAAGACCCTCACCAACAAGTTCGAGATCATCGGCCTCACGCCGCTTGAGAACGTCGAGGCCACCACCGCCGTCGCCGATCAGATCGCCCCCGAGGGCATGACCGGCGAACAGCTCATGGCCGTCGCCCGCGCCATGCCCGCCGCCGCCGATACCTTCGAGGAACCCGAACTCGACGTCGAAGAGCCCGTCCTCGACGACACCCATCTGCGTCCCTCGACCGCCGACGGGCTGCTCGTCGGTGAGCCGACCGAGCCGGATCCCGATCTCAGCGATCTCGTCATCGAGGACCGATACGAGATCCGCCGGCTTTTGGCGCGGGGCGGCATGAGTGCGGTGTACGTCGCCTTCGACCGCCGATTCGAGATCGATGTCGCCATCAAGTTCCTGGACGTCCGCAAGGCCCAGGCCGCCGAGTCCGAACTCGAGAAACGCTTCGAGGGTGAAGCCAAGGTCCTGGCTCGGCTGAGGGATCCGCGCATTCTCCGCCCGTTGTCGTGGGGGCGAACCGCGGACGGGGTCCTCTTCATGGTGACCGAGCTCCTCGAAGGAGAGCCGCTCGACGCAGTGCTCCGAAGGGAGGGCCGGCTTGCCCCGGACCGCGTCGCCTCGGTCCTGATCGAGGTCTGCCGTGCCCTCGCCGAGGCGCACGCCGCGGGGGTGGTTCATCGCGACCTCAAGCCGGGCAACCTGTTCCTTCAAAAGTCGCGCAGCGGGGACGAAACGACGAGGGTTCTCGACTTCGGCATCGCCAAGATCACGCAAGACGCCTCGTCGACGATGGCGCCGTCCGACTTCAAGACCACGCCCGGACTCGTGATGGGCACGGTGCCGTACATGTCTCCCGAGCAGGCCAAAGGCGAGGCGGTGACCGCTCAGTCCGACATCTACAGCTTGGGCGTCGTGGCGTATCAGTGCCTCACCGGGCGGCTACCGTTTTCGGGGGAGATGCACGCCGTCCTCTTGGGCCACGTCGCCGAACCGCCGCCGGTCTTCAAGGAGAGGGCCCCGGACGTGTCGGTGTCGCCGAAATTCGAGACGCTCGTCTTGAACATGCTCGCGAAGAAGCCGGAAGACCGGCCTCAGTCGGCGAGCGAAGTGCGCCGCCAGCTCGAAGAGCTTCTCGGGCATGGCTCACAGGACCTGACCACGCTGCCCCCCGATACCATGGCCGAGCCGGGTACGGTCTCACCGCGGCCATGGGGGCCGACGCCTCCGATTTGGCCGCGGCGCCTGGGCGCGTTCCTGGTCGCTGCCGCGGTGATGTGGGGCCTGCTGGAGCTCGGGGCCCGCCTGATCCCGCCCGGTGAAGCTCCGAAAGCCGAACCCGGTCTCGACAGCGTCGACTTGCTCGAGGTCGAGTCGGGACAGGGTTCGGAGACCGAAGACCCTCCCGAACCCGATGAAGCGAAACCCCCGGAGCCCGGTCGGTCCGCCGAGGACCAGCCGGCAAGAGGCGCGGGAGCGAAGCCCGGGGCGTCCAGGCAACGGAGGCTCAAGCGGGGGGAGAACGCGAAGAAGGTCGTCACGCCGGCGGTGACCGCGGCGGTCGTGGAGGTGACGTCCTCCTCGGGGCTGGCCGAAGGACCGGCCAACCGGCGAGCGGTCGAGCGTCTCAAGGAGATTCTGCGCTACTGTGGCCGTCAGGCCGACCTCCCCTTGAAGGTGGCCGTCATCGCCTATCCCTCCGGAGAACGGAAGATCACGGCCGCCGACGAGAAGCAGGTCCGGGCGGAGGTGTTCGAGGGCTGCGTCAAAGGCCGGTTCAAGGACACGATCGCGGTCGTGGACAAGTTTGGATACCTGAAGATCTACGTGCGATAGAGCATCACTGTCGGCCGGCCTGGACCGCAGCCAAGGTGCCGACGAGCTGGTCCAGCGATCCATCTTCGAATCCGTTGCTCACCAGCACCAGTCGTCCGCGATGGTCGGGAACGAAGGTCGCAGGGAGGCGGCTGGCGCGAAAGCGGCGGCTCAGAAGTCCGAACTCGTCGAGCACGATGGGGAAGGGAACCTTCAGCTCGTCGGTGAGGTACGCGACCATTTCTGCCCGGCCGTCGGCCTCTTTGTCGGCCACGATGATGACGACCACCGCGTCGAGTCCGCGAAGTTCTTCCTCGGCCGCGACCATGGCGCGCAGCTCTTTGCGGCACGGCCGACACCATGAGGCAGAGAACGTCACCACCAGCTGTTTGTCGGCGAGCGAGCCGCGACCGAAGAACTGTCGCAGGTCCATCCGCCCGCTATCCCATACCTCGGAGTTCTCGACGGGGAGGCGAAAGGTGGGGATGGAGTCGCCCGGCCTGAGCGGCGGAAGTGCGCTCGAAGCGGTGGAGGTCGTCGCGGAGGGCGGGGCGGAAGATTGCTTCGTCTCCGGCGTCCCGCGGAGTCCCGGGGTCTCGGCCTGGACCGACGTTGCGGAACACGCGGTCAGGAGTAGGACGAGCCGCCAAGTCCTACCGCGCCGCCGTCCCAGAGTGGATCTATGCACGCATCCAACCTACTCAGCGGGCGGGCTGGGGCCAAGGCCTCGGAGCCCTGGCCGACCCACCGGACGAGGGAGACCGGCTCCGGTGAGACCGGGCTTCGTTCAGAGCCAGTGCACGAGGTCGTCGACTTCGACTTCCGTCTCTTGGGCTTCACCCACCGGGCCCCCTTTGACTCCAGCGTAGAAGCTCTTCAGCTCGTCGTCGGTCGACGAAAGCACGAGCTCCAAGAAACGCGGACCGGCCGGGTCGAGCAGATAGGCGGCCAGAAGCCGGTTCATCACGATCCGCTGTCGGGTCCCGATGTCGTTCGAGGTGTTCTGCAGCGCCTGCTCGTACCAGTGGAGAGCCTCGACGGCCTCGCCGCTGAGCAGCGACAGGTTCCCCAGATTGTTCGGAGGGCCGGGCTTGGCCGAGCCGAGGTCGACGCTCCGCCGAAACGCGCGATTCGCTTCGTCGAATCGACCGAGCGAAACGAGCACGATGCCCTGCCGATTGAGCAGCATCGAGTCTTCCGGACGCTTGGCCACCTCCGCTTCGATGGCGCTCAGGACCAAGCTCAATTCTTTGAACAGTCGCTGGCGCGCCTGGTCGGAACTGGACGCTACCAGCTCGGAGGGCGGGGGACCGAGATTCGGAGCGGATTCGGCCTTCGGGGACAGGTCGACCGGCGGGTGCGCCGCCCAGCTCCGCCGTACGTCGATGACGCCCAGGCGCTTGTTCTTGGTGGCCTTGGCCACCAGCCGAGCTCCCTCCGTCCAGGCTTCGTCGAAGCGCGCGGTGCTCATGCTCGTCTCGAGAGGGATCCACAGACGTCCCTCGTACGCCATCAGTGCCGAGCCTTCGTTGTGGATCCCTGCGGCCAAGGAATGGGCCGGGCGATCGGTGGGCAGGGCCACGAAGATGTGGCCGGGGGTCGTCACCAAGAGCATGTGGACGCCGACCGCTTCGGCCAGCGCCGAGTAGAGGACCGCCAAATCATCGCAGTCGCCGGCTCCGCGACTCAGCGTCTGAAGCGGATACTGAATGTAGTCGACGCTGCTGGCCGCATACGGGTTCACCGGGTCGGGGACGTAGCCGATGGACCGGAGGGTTGCGAAGAGCGCGACCGGCAGCGCGAGAGGATCTTTGCGGCTACCCTCCGGCACGGACTGAACGACGCGACGAGCTAGTCGTTGAATCGGATCCGAGGTTGCGGTGACGAAGCTGGCTACCGATGAAGCATCCGCCCAGGACAGCGCGTTTCGATGATACAGCGTCACGGGGCGGCGGACCTTGTCCTCTACGCGGAAGTCGCCCAGCTGGTACGCGAGGTCGAGGTGCATGACCAACGTCTCGTTACGATCGTGTTCGCGCAGGCGGTCCGGGTCGAGAGCAACGCGCAGCGGAAGGCGGGCACTTTCGCCCGGGTCGAGGCGCAGCGGCGCGTTGGGCACGCCTTCGCGGGTATAGCGGGGCAAGACCGCCGAAAGCTCGAGGTCCTCGACCGGCTCGCTGCCATCGTTCATGACTTCGACCCAGTCGAGGGCGTCGGGGCTCTCGTCGCGCAGGCGCGCCAGATACTGGCTGGGATAGAGGTCGGATGACCCGAGCTCCACGACACGGATCGGGCGCTCGGCGAAGTCGGCTGGTGCCGGCATGGCCGCCGCCAAGCCCTGGAGAGCCTTGCCCGCCGGAGCCTTCATGCGGGCCGCTAGCTGGTCCATGCATGCGGTCAGAGTGCTCTGGTCACATTCGGCATCGCCGCTCGCGATGGAGCGGCCAGACTTCGCATCCACCAGCGTGGCCGAGATCGCGACCTGCTCTTCGGTCTCCGTGTAGGAGCCGGTCAGCAGGACCGGGTGGTCGGGGCGCTTCTTCAGCGACGCCATCAGCCGATTGCGTTTGGCCGTCGATGCTGCTCGAGGAAGTTTGGCCTGAGCCTCGACGTCGAACAGGCCATCGCTGGCCAGGCTCGTGGCCAGGGCACGCGGGAGGCTGCTCGAACGCCAGTCACCGGACATGCCCTTGCCGCGGGGTATGAACTCCGTCGGAACCAGCGAAAGACTCAGGGCCTTCGCCAAGCGAAGCTGCGCTCGAATCACGCGCTCCGAGTAGCCCCAAACGAATAGCCCCGCGCGCTTGCGGGCGGCCAGCGCGACGGCGATGGTGCGGGCGTCGACCGCTCGTACCGAGAGTTCCACGTTGATGCGGTTCTTCGACGTGTGCAGAACGCGGACCGCTTCGACGCCGTCGATCGACTTGGCGATCTCCAGCACGCGCTCGGTGACCGTGACTTCTACCGGCTGGTCGGTCGCCACGTGCAGCTCGATCCGTCGAGCCTGAGGTCGATTCGTACTCTCGGCGATTCGGGTCGCCAGTCGATCGGCGAGCTTACGCCCCGCGTGAAAGACCGCTTGTTCCAGGGTGAAGTCACGTTCCATCGCGGTGTCGGTGAAGGCGGCCAAGATCTCGCCGCTATCGACCGCGATGACCCGGATCTGCGCGTTCAAACTGCACCCGTAGACGTTGAGATTCATCGGCCGGTTGGCCGAGCCGAGCACCACACCGGCGACGATCACGTCGGCGTCGGCGGTGGTGACCGTGCCGAGATCGGCGCCGTTCACGATCGCGTGGGGGTCCAGAGCCTTCCGGATCGCTTGGCTCTGCGCCGGATCGACGAGGGTCACACCTTGCTCGACGAGCTTTTCGAGGAGCGCCCCTTCCACCGTCGAGCGCTGGACGTCTTTGGACGGGCCGTCGACGACCAGACGCTCGTCGATGACCACGGCATGGCGCAGAGCTGGGCCCGCGAGAGCGTCGCTCGTCCCGCCGATCAGACCGAATGCTGCCAGGCAGAGTGCCCCAATGAATGACCGCATCGCTACTGCTCTCCTCCTCCGATCCGGAATCGGATGACGCCGCCGGAGATGTCTTCCTCCGGTCCGGCGCGGAGCACCTCACCCTGCCCGAAGGACGCCTGCATGAGGAACGGTTGGGCGCAGGCTTTGAACCGCTCGGCGCCCGGCGGCTTGCCCACGACGGCGACGCCCTGAGGTGCGCCGTTGGCCTCGACCGCCAAAGAGATGCTGAGTGGCTGGGTCGCGCCCGACTTGCGATAGCACTCGTCGATCTTCGTCTTCAGCGAAGCCAGGACCTCCTCGACGATCTCCGGATTCGTTTGTCCGAATGTCCGCATGGCGTAGATTCCAGACGCGTCGTTGGCGCCCGCGCTCCCCCGGTCACGTGAGTCCCCGCCCGCTGGTTTCCGGTCCGGCTTCGGGCCGGGGCGGTTAGGCGCGCGAGTGGCGCGAGGGGCGGGGCTGCGACGAGTATCGGAATCGGCGAAGGCCGGCGCGGCCTCGGTCGGAACCGCCACGACGGACGGGCCCTCGATGGGGCGCAGGCTTCGGGACGGCGCAAGCGGTGCGCGGACCAGCGCAAACACGAGGACGGCCGCGGCGGCGGCCGCGAGCGCGACCGTCCAATTCCAGGGGCTCGTCTCTGCGTCTTCGCCCACGCCACCTTCGAGGCTATGAAACAAGCGACGCCGCACGCGAAAGAAGGCCGACTGGCCCGGGGAGGGGAGGTCTTTGAGGGCATGACGCGTCTGCCGATCGTCGGCGAGCGTTCGGCGGATCTTGGCTTTCACCCGAGAAACGACCTCGGGGGAGGGGCTCAGGTCCCGACGCACGGTATCGAGGTCATCGTCTTGGAGCTTCACAGCAGGTCTCCTGCGGGGGCGAACTGGACGTGGAGAGACCGAGCCCGGGCGAGCCGCTCGAACTTGGTACGACCGAGGCGAAGCCGGCTGGCCACCGTGCCGACGGGAATGTCCAAGATCTCCGCAACTTCGGGGGCGGTGCGCTCCTCCAGTTCGCAGAGGACCAGCACTTCGCGCTGCTTCTCCGGCAGGCCGGCCAGAATATCCTGGACCTGCCGGGTGGTTTGCGAGCGGTGAACGTCGGCATCGAGGTCTTGCGATGGGTCGCCGACTTCCCGCATCTCGGAGCCGCTCCAGCGTTGAACCCAGGCGCGCGTCCGGTGCTTGCGCAGAACTCGCCGCGTGATTCCGTAGAGCCACGAGGAGAACCGGTCCGGTTGCTCCAGGGAGTCGAGCCGCCGAAGGACGACGATGAACACGTCGTGGGCGGCATCCTCGTAGTCGACCTTCGGCCCTCCCAAGCGTGCGCACCATCGCAGGACGACGGGCAGCCAGGCATCGAACAGCTGCTCCTGCGCTCGCACACTGCCGTCGGCGGCCTGACGCAGCGTGTCAACGGATGGGTTCGGCGGGCTCATCGTCTTACCAGTCCGATCGGCCGAGACCATCGATCACACTGATCGACGGAAATCGCCAAGCTCCACCCCTTCGAAAGCGCGAAGTCGGGAAAGGGCCTCTCGACAGTGATCGATCCTGGCGGGTCGAACCACTCAGCCATGCGGATGACCCGAGGTCGCGCAGGGTCGACGTTCCGCCCAAACGGCGTGTACAAGCGAGTGAGGAAGCACACATGTTTGCGACGATTTCATGCGGTCTGATGCTCGGAGCGGTTACGCTCGATTCTCCGGTCCTGGTCCTCGATTTCGAGTCCGTCGACGTGGAACCCGCCACGACGCAAGACATCCAGCACTTTCTGGTCGAGGCACTGCGTTCGCGAGAGATCGACGCGGCAACCACCGACGAGGTGGCGCGCTTCGGTCTCGACGAGAAGGACGCCGAGCTCGCTTCGTGTGAGCAGGATTCGAGCTGCATCTCCGAAGTCGCGCAGGCGGGAAAGGTCCGGTACGTGATCTCCGGATCGGTCGGGAAGGTCGGCGCTCAGCTGATCCTCGGTATTTCCCTGATCGACACCCAGACGTCCGAGGCGATCGGCCGCGGAGGCACGACGGCCCCGGATCAGGCCGGGATCGTCGCTCAACTGGATGCCGTGATTCGCCAGCTTCTCGAAGGTGACGAATACGTTCGGCCGACGATCGACCTCCCCGAGAATCCGCGCTTCGTCGTGCTCGATTTCCGCGGAAGCGGCTTGCCCGACGGGATGGCACGCAACCTCACGCAGGTCGTCGCCACCGAGGTTCGCCGGATCGAAGGGGCGGCCGTGCTGAGCCGCTCCGATGTCGAGGCGATGCTGGGCGCCGAAGAACTGCGGCAGGTTCTCGACGGAAACTGCGACCGGTCGTGCTTCGTGCGGATTTCCGGCGCACTCGATGCCGATTACCTGGTCCTCGGGCAGGTCGGACAGTTGGAGAAGACCTTCGTCGTCAATCTGACGGCCATCGATCAGCGCGCCGTCGCCGAGGGTGGAGCCCACCGAATCACGGAAACCTACCAAGGCAGCGCCGATGAACTCATCCGGGCCACACGGTTCGCGACCCAGGAGATGTTCGGTCTGACCGAAGGCACGGGGGGTCTGTCGGTCGGCGCCAGCACCAGCGGCGCTCGGCTCTACGTGAACAACGAGGAAGTTGGAGACCTGCCGATGCCTCCGCTGACCGAACTGTCCCCCGGCCGATACGCCGTCCGCCTCGAAAAGGGCGGGTACTTCGACTGGCGGTCGGACGTCTACGTGACGCCCAACGATACGAGCGTGATCTGGGCCGACCCCGAAAAGCAGCCGGCCCAGTGGTATCAAAAGTGGTGGGTCTGGACGATCGTGGGCGGGGTCGTGGTGGGGGGAGCGGCCGCGATCGCTGCCGCGGCCACCGCCGAGGATCCTAGCACGGGCACCGTGGACGTCGTCGTCGAATAGCGCTCTCAGCGAAAGAGGCGCGAAACGCTCGAACCATCGTGAATGGCTCGGATCGCGTCGCCGAGCAGGCCCGCGACCGACAGGACCTCGAGGCCTTCGAATCGCTTCTGTGCGCCGAGGGGCACGGAATTCGTGACGACGAGCGACCGCAGAGAAGACGCGGCGATGCGCTCAACGGCGCTGCCGGAGAGCACGGGGTGGATGACCGCCGCCTCGACGTCGGCCGCTCCGTGCTCGAGTACGAAGCGGGCCGCTTCCAAGAGCGTACCGCCGGTCGCGACTTCGTCGTCTACGATGAGCGCATGACGACCGCTGACGTCACCGATGATATTGGTGGCTCGGGCCTTCTCGTCGTCGCCCCCGCGGCGTTTGTCCACGATCGCGACCGGCAGGTTCAAACGGTTGGCGTAGCTGCCTACGTCTTTCGACTCACCGACGTCGCCCGCCACCAAGACGTAGTCGTCGAGCCTTCGGTTTGCCCGCAGGTAGTCGCACACGATCGGCTCGGCCAGGAGGTGGTCGACCGGGATGCGGAAGAAGCCCTGAACCTGAGGGGAGTGGAGGTCCATCGTGAGCACGCGATCGGCGCCGGCCGTTTCCAGGAGGTCGGCCATGAGCCGGGCCGTGATCGAGATGCGGGGTCGGTCCTTCTTGTCGGAGCGGGCGTACGGGAAATACGGGATCACCGCGGTGATCCTTTCGGCAGAAGCATGCTTCAGGGCGTCGATGGTAATCAGCAGCTCCACGATGCCATCGGAGACGGGCGGGCAGGACGTCTGGACCACGAAGACGTCGGCCCCGCGGATGTTCTCGTCGATTTGGACCAGGATGTTCTCGTTGGAGAAACGGACGACGCGGGTTCGGCACACCTCGA
This sequence comes from uncultured Myxococcales bacterium, assembly GCA_964473255.1. GTDB lineage: Bacteria > Myxococcota > Kuafuiibacteriia > Kuafuiibacteriales > Kuafuiibacteriaceae > Kuafuiihalomonas. Next base: position 9,112 of record CAYYOT010000086.1, read on the forward strand.
TCGCGAGGTGTTCACAAATCTCGCGGGTGAGCTCGGGATGCGACGAGCCGCCGATGATCTTGATGTCTCCGCGACCGTTCACGGTGCAGTGTTAACGCTTAGCCGCGGCGGAAGCCAATCCAAGGTTCGGGAGCCGCGAGGTGACAGGTCGGGTTTGATTGCGTCGTAGACCCATTCGAAGCAAGGGGCCGGCATGTCCTTCGCTTCCGATCGCCCGGTTTGCGTGACGGGTGCCAACGGCTACGTGGCTTCGTGGGTCGTCAAGAAGCTCCTGACCGAGGGCGTGCCCGTCCATGCCACGGTCCGGGACCCGACGAACCCGGAGAAGGTCCAGCACCTGAAGCGGCTGGCGGACGAGACCGGGACCCCGCTCCGTCTTTTCGCCGCTGACCTCGTCGAGCCGGAAAGCTTCGACGAGGCGGTCCGCGACTGTCAGGCAGTGCTGCACACGGCTTCTCCATTCTTCACCAGCACGAAGGATCCACAGAAAGACCTCGTCGATCCCGCCGTCGACGGAACCAAGAACGTGCTCGGATCGGCCGACCGGGCGGCGAGCGTGGAGAGGGTCGTCCTCACCTCGAGCTGTGCCGCGATCTATGGAGATGCCCGGGACATGTCCGACCGAGGTCTCGACATCTTCACCGAGGAGCAATGGAACGAGAGCAGCACGCTCCAGCGGAATCCGTACTCGTACTCGAAGACGGTCGCGGAGCGGACCGCGTGGGACGTCGCCATGGCCCAGGACCGGTGGAAGCTGGTCGTCGTGAATCCGGGTTTCGTGATGGGACCGTCGGTCGACGCCCGGCCGGATTCAACGAGCGTTCGCCTCATCACCGAGCTCGCCGACGGCACGAGCGCGATGGGCGTTCCCGACTTGCCCCTGGTGACCGTCGACGTACGTGAAGTGGCCGACGCGCACTTCGAGGCGCTGCGTCGGGACGATGCCGAAGGTCGGCACATCCTCGCCGAGGGAACCCATCGCTTCCTGGAAATGGCGCATGCCTTGCGAGAGCGCTACGGAGACCGGCTCGCGCTCCCGAAGCGAACTCTGCCCAAGTGGCTGGTGTGGCTGGTGTCCCCGGCCCGTGGCATCGAGCGGAGCTTCATCGCCGACAACGTCGGCTACGTCATGAAGTTCGACAACACCAAAGCCCGGACGCGTCTCGGCATCACCTTCCGCCCCATGGCCGAGAGCATCACCGAGCACGTCCAGCAGCTCATCGACCTCGGTGTCATCAAGCCGAAGAACTAAAAAGGCGATTTCGTGGCTCGCCGGTCGGCCGTTCCGTCTTGAATCGAAGTGAGAACACGTCCCCAAGGGGATTCGAACCCCTGTTACCGGCGTGAAAGGCCGGAGTCCTGGGCCTCTAGACGATGGGGACTCGGGAGAGGCCCTATGCGGCCTCGGGGCGGCTCTGTCAAGATTACGGAGGCCGAGCGGCGGGTACCGCCGAATTGTCCGGTCGAGATGACGAGATCTGACAGAAGCATGACCGAAGCGCGGACCCACCCGACTCGGTCTCGCACTAGATTTCTCCCATGACCGCAGCATCCGAGCGACGGCACCAGATCAACTGGTTCACCTCACTGCCGTTCCTGGCCATCCACCTGGTCGTGATCGTCGGCGTATTCCTGGTGCCGTTTTCGTGGCCAGCCTTCCTGTCCGGCATCCTCCTCTACTTCGTTCGGATGTTCGGGATCACCGGCGGCTACCACCGCTACTTCGCCCATCGCGGTTTCAAGACCGGGCGCACGTTCCAGTTCATTTTGGCGCTGCTCGGGACCCTGGCGTCGCAGAAGGGCGTCCTCTGGTGGTCCGGCCATCATCGCCAGCACCACAAGCACTCGGACCTCGAGGGTGACGTCCACAGCCCGAAGCACGGCCTCTTCTGGTCGCACATGGGATGGATCATCGCCGAAGACTACGTCGAGACCCCGGCCTCCCAGATCCGCGAGTTCGAAAAATACCCCGAGCTTTTGTGGCTGAATCGCTGGTGGTACGTGCCGCCGGTGGCGCTGGGGTTCCTCTGCTGGCTGGTCGGCGGCTGGACCGGACTCTTTTGGACGTTCGCCGTTTCGACCGTCCTGCTCTACCAGGCCACCTTTTGCATCAACTCTCTGGCCCACATCTGGGGTAGCCGTCGCTACGAAACGACGGACACGTCGCGGAACAACCCGCTGCTGGCGCTCGTCACGATGGGCGAGGGCTGGCACAACAACCACCACTTCTATCAGTCCACCGCGAACAACGGATTCATGTGGTACGAGGTCGACTTGACCTACAGCGTCCTCCGGGTGCTGTCGTGGTTCGGGGTCGTCTGGGACCTGCGCACACCGCCGAAGTGGGTGCTCGAGGGCAAGATGTCGCGGCACGAGGCGGAAGCCGAAGCGACGCCCGGTCGGCCGACTCCGCCTTCCGAAGCGGCGCCCTCGACCAACGCCAAGGCTCCGGCGATCGCCGGTTAATCAAAGTCGCCGACGGGGTCGGCGACTTTGCGTCCCCGCCCGAATCCGCTAGCGTTCCACACATGTACCGATGGTTCTGGAGCGTCATGGCGCTGCCGCTCGTCGTGTCCTGCGGCGACGTGAACGCCGCTCGCCTCGAGATCACCTTCGCCGACGAAGCCCTGGAGCTGCAGACCCGCGCCCTTCGCATCATGGTGCGGACCCTCCCGTCCAACCCGGAATTGGCGTGTGTCAACTTCGAGTCCGCGCAGCCGCCCGCCGGCGTCGACGCGTCCGACGACACCGTGCCCTATCCGGTCGCTGATCCCGTCTTGGTGAATGCCATCGACCTGAGCCTGTACGAGCAGCTCACCTTTGTCGTGCTCGCGTACCCGAGCCTGAACGTTCAAGAAAGTCAGCCGATCGCCGGGGCGTGCGACAACGTTTCCGTGAGCGACGACGGATCGATCCCGATACGCGCCGAGCTCGAGGCTCTGTAGGAGCCGCGAATGCTCAGCGCTTGAAGAGGCGCCCGAGGCCCGACTTCTTTTCCTCTTTGGCCGCTTCTTTGGCCTTCGCGATTCGCCCTTCGAGCAGCCGAACCTCCCGCTGGTAGTCCGTATTGCGAGGGTCGAGCTTCGACGCCTCCTTGAAATGGTGGAGGGCCTCCTTGAGCTTTTCTCGCTCCTTGAGGGCGAGACCAGCGTACTCGTGAACTTCGGCGCTGCTCTCGCCGAGGTTCTTGAGCGCCTCCAAAATGAGCGGGTAGCCCTTCTCGTACGCTTCCTGCCGGTCGAACTTGGCGTCGGCATACATGGCGTTGGCGAGTCGCGCCTTGTAGATCACCGAGACCGGGTCGGCCTCGACACAATACTGATAGAGTTTTCGCGCCTTCTCGTAGTCGCGCTTGCGCAACATGACCTTCGCCATCTCGGACTTGGTCTCGGCATCGCGGACCAGCTCCGCCCGCCGCATGTCGCCCCGGATGCGTTCATCGGCCAACATCGCGACGTACTGTTCGCGAGAATCCTTGCTGGCCAGCGTTTGGTAGGCATCGTTGAGTCGCGCGGTGAGCTCCCGGGCCTTCGAGGCGGTCTCGGCGGGAAAATTCGGCCCCATGGAGTCGGGATGAAAGCGCTTGGCCATCGCGGTGAACTTTTCGCGGAGCGCTTCGCTCGAGTCGGACTGGGAGACGCCGAGCACCTCGAAGTGGTTCTGCTGTCCCATTCCGGCATGACGCTTATCGATCTCCGCGATCAGCAGCTTGTCCTCGCTCGAAAGGGTCGGCTTCGTCGGCGCCTCCTCGGTGGCGGGTTCCTCGGCGGCCGATTCTCGCCCCGGTGCGGTATATCCGGTGAAGGCCTGGCCCTTGAGGAGCGTTGCCTTGGGAATCGGTATCGCCTTTTTTGCGGGCACGTCCTCCAGCCGACCCAGCAGGTCGAGCACTCGAAGCACGAGGCGTACGGTTCGACGATTGCGGGTGGCGCGCTCCAGCTGATCAGGCTTTCGCGGCTTTTCGAGGTATCGAAGGATGGCGGCTACGTTGCCCTCGGCCTGCAGGTCCGCCACGGGACCGGGGCCCCCCGGCCGTAGTTTGATGGCCTTGCCCAGCCAGCGGTCGGCGGCGTAGCGCAGCTCCGGATCCGAAATCGAAGCCGGAAGGTCTTCCACGAAGAGGGGGAGAGGGTCCAGCTGCACGCCGACGTCGCGCATGTGCGGGCTTTCGCCGGGCGCTGCTTTCCAGGTGCCCTCGGTCAGACCCCAGATCTCGCGGATTCGCCGGCGGGCCTGCTCCTGAATGGCGAGCTTGATCTCCCGAGGCTCGACGCCGTGCTTCACGAGCAAAGCTCCGGACAAAGGCTTACTGCCTTCACTGCTCTCGAGCTCGGCCAAGGCGGTGGCAACCACTCCGGGGACGACCGCGCCTCGCTCCTGCAGAATCTCGCCCAGTCGGTGGGACGGGACCAAGGACCCCGACGCGTGAACTGGACGACCTCCCTTGAAGAGCACGACCAGCTGGCCTTCAGGGGCTTCGATGGCAACGCCGCCAGTGAAGCTGCTCTGAAGGCTCGCCGCCAGTAGCTCGGACGTGAAAACGGTTCGACCGAGTTCTCCTTCCCGCGTTTCCTCGAGATTCAGCACCGACGCCCGAGGGTACTCAGATCCGGCGGTCCATGCCAGCCAGGGACCCAGGACGCTGATTTTCGGCTCTTCTCGTCCCGAGGAAAGCGACCCGGCCTGCTAGCATGCCCGACATGGTCGGGGGCTGGATCCTTGCCGTTGTGCTCGGCGCGGGCAGCCCGGCAAGCCTGCATGAGGTTCGACGGGTGGTCGACCGGGCGTTCACGGCGGAGTTGGCCGGTGACGTCGAGGGAGCGAGCGAGGCCGTGCGCCGCTTCGTCCGTTCGTCGGAGCTCACGTCGTCCGCCCGAGCCTGGGCCGAGCGCTACCTCGATTCTCTGGAGGAGCGGCGCGCCGCCCTCCTCGAGCACGGACCGACCCTTCGGGGGTACGCGGAGGCCTTCGCCACGCTCGAAGGGGCGCCGGCCCGCTGGGGCGACCTGTATTGGGCTCGAGCCACGGCATCGCTCCCGGAGTTGACCGAACGGCTTCGGGGGCGGTCGGTGCGCGTCCGACCGGGGCGTACGCAGGCCATCGAGCCCGAGGCCGTTCGCGCCTCGATTCGTTCCGAGCTCGAAAAGCATGGCCTGTCGACGGAGGAGGCGGGCCGCGCGCCGATGACGCTCGTCTTCGACCTCGATGCTTCGGACGAGAGCGAGCGTCGAGGTCGCTGGCGGGTCTCCGTCGAGTCCTCCTATCGCCTTCAGCAGGCTCGTCCGCAGAGAGGCCTCGTCGGTGTCCGCGTGCAGCGCGCAGAGTCCGAGCGCTCGACCAAGCTCGATGCGCGGCGCTTGGCGGTCCGACGGGCCGTCCTCCAGCTCGTCGATGACGCGGTCTACGACCTGAGGCTGGCTCTCTTGCAGGGAACGCTCAGTCGGCCACGAACTGAACCAGAGCGACCGTGACGTTGTCGCTGCCTCCGGCTTCGTTCGCGGCGGCCACGAGTTCTTGGCACGCCACCTCCAGGTCGGAATGGGCCTCCACGATCGCGAGAATCGCTTCGTCCGGGATCATCCCCGACAGGCCGTCGCTGCAGAGCAGGTAGGTATCGCCGACCTCCGGATCCAGTCGTGCGACGTCGACTTCCACGTTGTCCTTCATGCCGAGGGCGCGGACGATGACGTTCTTGTGCGGAAACGCTTCGATCTCCTCCGGAGTGAGCCGATTGGCCTTGATGTAGTCGTTGAGGAGGGAGTGGTCGTCCGTGATCTGGGCGATGGTCCCTCGCCGGATGCGGTAGCCCCGCGAGTCGCCGACGTGGCCGAGATACGCGCCGCCTCGAGTGAAGAACGCCGCCACGAGGGTGGTTCCCATGCCCTTGAACCGAGGCTCTCGGCAGGCGGCCTCGTAGATCCGCTGATTCGAGAACTTGATCGCGCAGACCAGACGATTCTCATCGTAGCGAAGGGCCTTTTCCTCCTTGAAAGGCCAGGTCACGTCTTCGTCGCGCGTGGACATGCGGAAGAAGTTCATGACGGTATCGACCGCCATCTGACTGGCGACCTCACCCGACGCATGGCCTCCCATGCCGTCGGCGACCATGTAGAGGCTCTCATCGGGAAGAAGAGCGAGGTTGTCCTCGTTGTGGGTGCGTTTCATCCCCACATGAGTGAGTCCAGCGTACCGCAACTTCACGAACTAGCACGATCGAATTACTCGAGAATCGAGTCAAGAAGCCGCCGCGACCGACACCGCGCTCGGGTCCAGCTGAACTTCCCGGAGGCCCCCGCCGCCCGGGGCCTCGGGGGCAAAAATCCGATGGTCCGCGACCGTACCGGCGCCAACCGTGACGCCCGAGACGACGATGCATCGCTCGAGTCGCGCACCCGCGGCGATGCATGCGCCATCCCACACCACGGTCTCCCGGATGCCGGCCCGCGGCAATTCGTCGTCCGTCCATCCTCGACGACGGGCAGCGAGATGGAGGCCAAGGTACCGCTCGGGCGTCGAAAACTCCCACCAACGGGCTTCGGTCACGAACGCGGCCACCGTTCCTCGCTCGATCAGCGGGGGAAACACGTCGCGCACCGTGTCCGAGCTCACGGGGCGAAGGTCGGCCAGAACACGCGGCGACAGGACCTGGATCCCCGTGAAGGACAGCGGCTCCGAGCTTTCCGGCTCGCGCGTCCGCCCGAATCCGGTCACGCGATCCCCCGCGACGAAGACTTCGCGGAAGGCTTCGCGCTTCCGGTTGGGGACGAGAGTCATCGTCGCGTCGGCTCCCGCCGCTCGATGGTGCTCGCCCAGTATCCGGACGTCGATGTCGGTGGAGATCTTTCCGTTGGCCACCAAGAGCGGTTCATCACGACTGAGCAGGCCCGATGCCAAGGCCTGGCCGATCCCACCTGCCGTACCCAAGATGTCGGTTTCCATGCTGAATTTGACGGGCAGCCCGTTTAGGGCGCCGCGAACGGAATCCGGCATGTAGTGCAGGTTTACGACGATCGGGTGACAGCCGACGTCGGCGAGCTGGGCGACGAGGGTACGAACCACCGGGGTACCCAAGAAGGGAACCGCCGGCTTGGCGCGGTCGGCGGTGAGCGGCCCCAAACGGGTGCCGAGGCCGGCGGCTAGCACCATCGCTTGCACGCGAAAAACGGTAGCACGAGCGACCGCCGACACTGGCGAAGGATTCCGTTATGCTGACGCCATGACGCCGCCGGGACCGGAGCGGGGGCCGGGTCCATCCGGCTCCGAGGACGTGGGTCGTGTCCTCCTGGCGCGCTGGCAGGCGGGCGACCGGTCGGCGTTCACCGACCTGTTTCGCGAGTACCGAAGCCTCGTCTACGGCGTCTTGCAGAACCTGCTGGCCGGGGACCCGGAGCTCGACGACGTCGTGCAGACGGCGTTCCTCGAGGTGTTCCGGTCGCTCCACACCTTCGAGGGGCGGTCGAAGCTGTCATCGTGGGTCGCGCGGGTTGCGCTCCATGTGGGCTATCACCATCTTCGGCGAAAGCAGAGCCGTCCCACCGACTACCGCGCCGAGGAGATCCCGCCTCACCTGGAAGACGCGTCGGTGTGGGGTGACCCGAGCCTAGGCCCCGAGCGCAAAGAAGCGATCCGCCGGGTGCAATCCATCCTGTCAACGCTCAGCCCCAAGAAGCGGACCGTGTTCATCCTCAATGACCTGCAGGGGCTGCCTCAGGAAGAGGTTGCAGAGGTCGTCGAAGTCAGCGTGGCCACGGTGAGAACGCGCCTCTTCTACGCGCGTCGGGAGTTCTGGCGGAAGGCAGCCAATGACCCCGTGCTCGGTCGCCTCGCGCCGTCGGGCAGCGACTCCGGGGACGAGGACCCCTGAACGTGCGAGGGGCCGTCGTGCTGGCCGTCGCGGGTTTGGCTTTGGTCGCGGCAGTGGCCCTGGCTTGGGAACGTGTGGTCTGGGAGGTGACGCTGCCCGTCTCTGACCGGTCGGCCGAGGTCGTTCTGCAGGTGCCTCCGGGAGCGACCGGGCTCGACCTCCTCGACCGGCTCGAAGCCGAGGGCCTGTTTCAGCCCACGATGCTGCAGACCTTCTACGTCCAGAGAATGCGGGTCCGTCGGCCCTTCGTGCCCGGCGAGTATCGCTTCGGTTCGTCGTCGAGTCTCCTGCGGCTTTTCGAAGACGTCGAGGCCGGGCGCGTCGTCGAACATACGGTCGGCCTGCGGCCGGGCATGACGGCCAGCGAGATCTCCGAGGTCTTGCAGGCTCGAGGTTTCGCCCGCCGCCGGGACTTTTTGCGCGCCGTCGCGAGCCCAGCGCTGGCCCGGGTGCTCGGGGTCCCGTCCGCAACGCTCGACGGATTTCTGTATCCCGATGTCTACGCCCTGAAACGCGGCCTGTCGGCGGACGCACTGGCAGCTACGATGGTGACCCGATTCTACGAGGTGGCGTCGGATTCGTGGTTCGAGGCGGTCAACGGCCGGGGCCACACCACGGCGGAGCTGGTCCGGATCGCCGGACTTCTGCAGGTGGCTCCCGTCGAGGCCAAGGAATGGGCGATATATGCCCGCCTCCTGTGGACGCGGCATGATGAGCGTCAAACCCTGCACCCCCGACCTCGAGTGCATGCCTCGGGGGCGACGGTACTGTTTGGGCCGGAAGACCCGCCGGGGCCGGTGTCCCCGGTGCCCAATCCCGGCGAGTACGCCCTGCGCGCGGCCGCCTATCCGGCCGCCGGTCAGCCCCGCTATCTGGTTCGTCGAGCGAGCGGAGAGCTGGCGTATTGTGCGGATCTCGAGTGTTTTTGGGAGGCCCTCGGCAACCGGCGGCGACCGGCGCTGCCCGCCCCGGAACCGCTCGAGCCGAGACCGTCCTTCGAAGTAGACTGAGGCTTTCGCCGTCGCGGTGGGCGCGCTACGGTCCCCCCGCCATGAGCCTTACGGTCGCTCAAATCGCCAAGCTGCAAGATTTCGACGTGTACAAAGAGCTGAACTGGGAGGGGAGCTTCCAGGACTACCTGGACGTGGTCCGGGATCGTCCCGGGGTCATCCGGTCGGCTTATCAGCGCGTGTACGACATGGTCGAATCGTACGGACGTGAAGAATACATCGACAGCCGCAAGAAGCTGGTTCGCTACCCGTTCTTCAACGACGAAACGAACAACGGAAAAGACGCGATCTACGGACTCGACATTCCCTTGATGCGCCTCGTGAACGTCTTCAAATCCGCGGCTTACGGTTACGGCACCGAAAAGCGCGTCATCCTCCTTCATGGTCCGGTGGGTTCGAGCAAGTCTACGATCGCTCGCATCCTCAAGAAGGGGCTCGAGGCGTACTCGCGGACCCCGGAAGGCGCTCTGTACACCTTCGAGTGGCAGCTCCCCGATGCGCTCGCCCACATCGCCGGAAGCAACGTGTTCAAGAGCCCCATGAACGAAGAGCCCTTGAAGCTCATCCCGGAGACCTGGCGACGCAAGGTCTTCGAGGACCTCGGGCTGTATCGCTCCCTGAAGTATCCCATCCAGATCGAAGGCGAGCTCGACCCGGCTTCGCGTTACGTCTTCAAGGAGCTGATGCTCCACTACGGCGGCGACTGGGAGAAGGTGATGAAGCACATCGTCGTGAAGCGCCTTCTCCTTTCGGAGAAGGACCGCGTCGGCATCGGCACCTTCCAACCCAAGGACGAAAAGAACCAAGACTCCACCGAGCTGTCCGGAGACATCAACTACC
>CAYYOT010000087.1:0-18758 GCA_964473255.1 uncultured Myxococcales bacterium
AAGACGGCCATCATCGGTGTCGGCAACAGCGCCAGCTCCCTCGTCCAAGGCCTCGAGTACTACAAGCACGCCGATGAGCACTCGGCCGGCCTCATGAACCACGACATCGGCGGGTATACGCTCGGGGACGTCGAGGTCGTGGCCGCCTTCGACGTCGACAAGCGCAAGGTAGGCAAGCCCGTCGAAGAGGCGATCTTCGCTCGTCCCAACAACACCACGGTCTTTCAGTCCGAGGTGCCCGCCACCGGCGTCACGGTGAGCATGGGACCGGTGCTCGACGGCGTGGCTCCGCACATGGAGCGCTACCCGGAAGACAACGCATTCCGCGTGGCCGACGAAACGCCGGTCGACGTGGCCGAAGTCCTGAAGGAGTCGGGAGCCGAGGTGGCGATCTGCTACCTGCCGGTCGGCTCGGAGCAGGCCGCCCGGCACTACGCGGAGGCATGCATCGAAGCCGGCGTCGCGATGGTCAACTGCATCCCGGTGTTCCTGGCCTCCAACCCGGAATGGGCCAAGCGGTTTGCCGAGGCAAAGGTGCCGATCGTGGGAGATGACATCAAGAGCCAAGTGGGGGCGACGATCGTTCATCGCTCCCTGGCCCGGTTGGTCAGCGATCGGGGCTCGCGCCTCGAGCGCACCTATCAGCTCAACACCGGCGGCAATACCGACTTCCTCAACATGCTGGAGGAAGAACGACTCAAGTCAAAGCGGATCTCCAAGACGGAGTCAGTCCAATCCCAGCTCGATCATCGGCTCGACGCCGGTGACATTCACATCGGTCCGTCCGACTACGTCGCGTGGCAAAGAGACAACAAAGTCTGCTTTCTGCGCATGGAGTGGCGCGGCTGGGGCGACATTCCCATGCACGTCGAAGCGCGTCTATCGGTTGAAGACTCGCCCAACAGCGCCGGCGTTGCCATCGACGGCATCCGTCTCGCCAAGCTGGCCCGGGATCGCGGGATCGGTGGACCGCTCGAGGGCCCGTCGGCCTACCTCATGAAGTCCCCGCCGCGCCAGATGCGTGATAGCGAAGCTCGGCAGATCATCGAAAATTTCATCAAGTGAGGTCGATCAGCTCGTCGGCCTGAAACTGCCGCAAAATCTCGAGTGCGTCCTTGTCGTGCATCGGGCTGACCTGAATGATCGCCTCCACCGTCCGCTGTCCATCGATGCGGGCGAGAACGTATCGTTGCTTCGCGCTGAGTCGCTTGAGCGTTTCGCCAGCGGGCTGGGTGCGCAGCGTGGGCACCGACTTCCGTCGATGCTGAATGTCCTGTGACGAATCGGCGGCCTGACCGAGCTCCTGCCGCAACGCCTTCACGTCGGCGTCGTCTGCCTCGGAGCGCTGGGCGTCATCGACATACCGCAAAGCTTCCGAAAACCGCTGAGCGTCGAGGGCTTCTCGAGCCTTGCCCACGTGAGCCTTGACCGACTCCCGAGCCAAGGGAAGGAGAGGACCCGACGGTTCTTGGGGCGTGATGGCATCGAGGGCGTGGAGTTCCAGGAGTTGCGAGGCGAGCTGATAGTCCGTGGCGTGTAGGTCGAGAGTGATGGCTTCGATCGACAAGCCGTGTTGCGCGAGTTCCAGGATTCGCCCTCGCAGGGTGTCCGGGGGTGCAGACGCCGCCTCGGCCTCCAGATTTACGTTCAGGAGCCAACGACCGTCCGGGAAGATCTGGTGATAACGAGCCCACATCTCCGACCGTGCGAGTCCTTCCCGGTGAATCTGCTCGAGGGGGATCGCGAGGTCGATCTGCGGTCGGTCTTCATCGGGATCGCCGAGCTCGAAAGAGAATCGTCCTTCCTTCCAGCGAAAGGTATCGAGTAGTGATTCGCTCACCTTGATACGTAGGGTCTGGATCACTTGCTCTTCCGGGACGATCCCGATCATGACGAGAATACGGCCCAACAAGACCTTCGTCTCTTTCTGGGTCTGGAAGGCGCGCTGGAGCTGATCCTCGGTCAAGAGACCCGAGTGGACGAGGAACTGTCCAAAGTACTCCCGAGGGTCGTTGGACGCGGCACGAACGACGCGTCCTTGATGAATATCGAACTGCTTTTGGGCTCCCGATCGCTCGACGCAGAGCCGCCCGCTCATCGAGCGGTTCGCCATCCAGATGGCTGCGTCCGAGAGCGGCATCACGGAGAGGTCGCCGCTGATCCCAACCACTCCAATAGCTATCTCATCCTTGTATCCTGGACGCCAGTCTGCCTGAATCCCTCGCATGAGCAGTTCGCTCGCTCGTGTTCTCGCCGGTTGGCTTCTCTTCGTATCCGTCGTCGTCCTGTTCGGACGGGGAGTTCAGCGAGCGCAATCCGCGCCCGCACGGGTGACCGCACGTGTCCTGGACGTCGAGACGCCGGAGCTGCCGGCCCCCGCGTTCGATCTCGAAGCAATGGACGGCACCCGCGTCAGTCTTGCAGACCTGTCGGACAAGGTCGTCGTCCTGAATTTCTGGGCCACATGGTGTCCGCCGTGTGTCGAAGAGATGCCGTCGTTCATCGAACTCGTGAACTCGGTCTCGGAGCCGGACGTCGTGTTCTTGGCGGTCAGCGCGGACGACGACTGGGAGCCGGTGCGCGCCTTCTTCGACGAGCCACCCCCCTTTCCCGTTCTCCTCGACGCGGGCGGAAAGCTCGCGCGGAGTTATGGGACCACGAAATTCCCGGAGACGTACGTCATCCGGAACGGAAGAATCGAAGGGTACATCATTGGGCCTCGGGCCTGGAATGCGTGGTACGCCCTGGAATACGTGCGCTCGCTCACGAGCTCACGAAGCTGAGCGGGTCTCGTCGACGGCGCGCAGGTATCCGTCGAGTTCGTCGACCATCCTTCGACGCGTGGTCTCGTCCGCCACCGTGATGCGGCCATCGTCCTTGGATGCGATGCCGGCATCGACCATGAAGCGAAGAGATGACTTCAGCGACGGAAGGGTCGCGCCCTCCGGGCGGTGCTTCTCCTCACCCGCCGCCGCTTGGCAGGCGGAGAGGAAGGCGTCTTGACGGAGGTAGCGGGGTCCCAGCTCAGCGAGCCACGCCGCCATCCGCCGATGGGTATCGAGGACGGGTGTGAGAATGGCAGCCAGCACGCGGGCCTCCGACGTCGGGCCGGCCGAAACCGTCCACCGGCCGTCGGATTCGTTGGCGATGCCTCGGTCGACCAGGAGCTTCATCGCCGCCTCGAAGTTCTCGTCGAAGGCATCGTCGCGAAAAGATACGTCGAACTTCAAGAGTCGAGACAGCCGAAGAGCTCGACGACGGACTTCCGTATCGAGCTCTTCCGTAGTCGTGGATGCGATCAGGGCCATGGCTACGATTGCAGCTGGTACGAAGAAATGAAGGATCGTGTTCCGGTAGTAGGAAAGTGCGACCCGACCGGAACTCGTGATTCGATAGGCCAACTCTCCGTCGGGTCCAGGGAGGGTCTGGACCGCACCATCTCGAGCGAATAGCGCGAGAACCTCTCGTAGCCCCTCGCGTCCGGTGTGTGCTTGCAGACTACTCGACGTGCGCGCGCCCTGCGTCTCCAGGAACTCCATCAGGCGGTCGGCAGACTCGAACAGCTCGGTCTCCGTGAGCTCGGATCGGTGCGTGGCCAAGAATATTGTCGCGATCACCGACGAGGGCGTGACGCGCGTGACCTGGTTGATCCCGTAAACGATCCGGTGACCCAGCTGCTTGGCGAGGAGCTTCTTGGTCCGATCGCCGGATTCTGCCTCTGGTCCCGATGTCAAAGGTGTTCCGCGAGATGCGGCCAGCTCCCGAACCGAGATCGGATCATCGAAATCCACGTAGACCCGTCCGTACCGGGACCGAAGCACCTTTGGTCCCGACGTCAGGAGAGCTCCGACGTCCTCCTTCTTCTTCTGCTCGCCGGCAAGCTCGCGGGCATAGGCCCGGGCCTCGATGATCTTCTCGTAAGAGATGGAGACGGGAACGAACGACACGTCTTCGATGGCACCATCGAAGACCGGCTCCAAGCAGATCGACAGCATGCCGAGTCGAGGCGCCAGGAGGAGCCCGGTCCGGCTGCGCCCGCCCTCGATGAAGAACTCGATTGCATGACCTTCCTTCATCAACCGACGAACGTAAGCGGAAAACACCGCGGCATAGAGCTTGTCGCCGCGGAAGCTCCGGCGAATGAAGAAGGCTCCGCTCCGGCGAAAGACCGGCCCGAGTGGCCAGAAGTTCAAGTTCTCTCCGGCCGCGATGTGCGGAGGGACCATCCCTTCTTTGAAGAACACCTGAGAGAGGACGATGTAGTCGACGTGGCTTCGGTGGCTCGGCACGACCACCACGGGGCCTTTACGAGCCGCGGCCCGAAGCTTCGAAAAGCCGGACTCGTCGACGACGATCCCGTCGTAAATCCGATTCCAGATGAGGTCGACGACGCCATCGAGGAAGCCGAGCCAGCCCGTTCGCAGGTCCGCCGCCGTCCGCTTCAGAATGTCGTCGACCTTGCGTTCAACGGTCGCTCGGGACGCACCTCGGCTGGTCATGGTATCGACCAGCTTCCGAACCGCGGGATCGTTCTTGACCGCCTGACGAGTGCGGGACGCTGGCCGGTGGACCGGCCCCGTCCGCAGCTGCTCCTCACGCGCCAAGTGATTTAGGATCATCCAGCGAATCTTCTTGGCGACGACCCGGTCCGGTGTCCCCTCCTCCCGACGGAGCGCCTCCTGGAGATCGATCGGTGCGCCGACGTGGTAGCGCGCGTCCGCGTGATGCTGAACGAAGCCCGCGAGCTCTCGTACCTTCCCCGGAGACTCGCGGTCGCCGAAGACGGAGTCGAACCATCCTCGACGGAGCTCCTGCGCCCTCCGACCCCAGATCAGCGCTTCCGGCAACAGCAGAATCGGCCGGGCGGTGTTTCGCTGGAGGTCGAGCAGCGACTGCACGAACGGCTCGGAGTAGGCCGGTCGGGAGATCATGATGGTGCGCGGGCGTCGCAAGAAGAGAAGCGTCGGATGCCCGGCGGACACTTCCTCCAGAAACGATGCGAGGGTCGGCGGGTGGTCGGATGCGTAATGATCGTGCATCCATTCGGGCAGGGGAAGATGGTGCCGCGCCAGCTCGGATCGAATGAACAGCGGGTCCACGACTCGAGAGGAGCGAAGGCAGTGCACCACCACGCCTTCCTCGTGCGCGCGCCGCAGCCGCGCGAGGGTCTCCGGCTCGACCTCGACTTTTCGAAAGAAGGGCTCGAGGCCCCGTCCGATCACGCCCCGGCGTCGCCGGGCGACCGCGGGGAGAGCTCCGGCCGGCACTGGCGGCGGCGAGGACATGGGCGCGCTTCGCTCTCAGAGCGGGTGTCCATGGTCAAACACTTGGGCTCGGCGCTGACCCCTGGCCGAGGGCAAACGGGCGTGCTAGCGTCATGGCGCGGCGCGTCGAAGCGCCTATCGAACCATGCGCGCGTGGTGCCCGCACTGCGGGGCTCTGAACGAGTTCCAGCGACCTCCGTCGACGTCCGTCGTGTACTGCCAACAGTGCCGAAAGCCGTTCGGAGCCTCGGCGCTCATGGCTCGGAGTCGAGAAGCACGCGCCGAGGACAGTCCGTTCGCTTCCTCCCTGCAGCCGGTGCCGGCCTCCGACCGAAGCGCTGCACCGAGCACGCCCGGGTCCTCCTCGGGCGACGTGACCGGCGACCGGGACCCCCGCCGGCGATCGGCGCCAGCGCAAGTGGTCATGCCCAAGGCGCGCAAAGCCACGGCGCGCCTGACCTACAAGAGTGCGGACGGCCTGGTGACCGAGTTTCCCCTGGAAGAGCGCAACACTCTTGGGCGGCACCCCAAGAACTCCATTCGCCTGAACGACCGCGAAATCTCCAAGGAGCACGCGGTAGTCGAGCGGAAAGGCGATCGCTACCGGATCCGCGACCTCCGCTCGTCCAACGGCAGCTACGTCAACAACCGACGGATCAACGAGACCTGGCTTCGCCCCGGAGACGAGATCGTCTTGGGTTCGATGCGGCTGGTTTTCGAAGTGGAGGATCGAGCCGAGGAGCGCGGTTCGGTCCGTGACCTCGTTACGATTCTTCCCCAGGAACCGGGCGGCTCCACGCACATCCACGCAAAGATCGAAGACAAAGAAGTCGACTTCTTGCCGGTGGAGCGGGTGAACGACGTGGAGACCCTTCGCCAGGACTACGAGAAGCTTCGCCTTACCCACGAGCTGTCGCGCATCGGACTTACGACCGACCTATCGAAGCTCTTGTCCGACACGCTCGACGTCGTCTTCTCCATGCTCCCCGCGGACAACGCCGTGATCATGCTCGTCGACGGAGACACGAACACACTCGTCCCCCACACGCTCCGTCGGCGAAAGCCTGGGGAGGAGAAGGAGGAGATCGTTCTCTCCTCGTCCATCGTCAACGGGGCGCTCCAGGACCGAGCGTCTCTGTTGCTTTCCGACGCATTCATCGATCCTCGATTCTCCGGCTCGGAATCGATCATTGCCCAGGGCATCCGCGCCGCGATGTGCGTTCCCATGATCGCTCACGACAAGGTGCTCGGCATCATGCACCTCGACACCCGGGAGAGAGTCGCGGCCTTTACCGAGAAGGATCTCCAGATCCTCAAGGCCATCGCCAACCAAACCGCGATCGCCATCGAAAATGCTCGCCTCGTCCGTCAGATCGAAGAGGAAGCCAAGACCCGGGGGCAGCTCAGCCGGTTTTTGCCGCCCCACGTGGTGGACGAGATGGTTCATGGCAAGGGCAAGCCCATCCAGAAGGGCGGCCGCGAGGTCGAGGCCTCCGTCGTGTTCTGCGACATCCGCGGCTTCACGTCGTTCTCCGAGACGGTCGGGCCGACCGACGTGGTCGATCTCCTGAACGACTACTTCGAGCGTCTCGTCGAGGTGGTCTTCAAGCGGCACGGTGTACTCGACAAGTTCATCGGTGACGCGCTCATGGCATCTTGGGGCGCGATCGAGAGCGACTCTTCGGCCGACCCCGTTTTCGACTGCGTTGCGGCTGCGGTCGAATTCCGCGATACGATTCGCGAGCTCAATCGCGAGCGTGCCGAGCTCGAGCTACCGCCGATCGAGATGGGCGTTGGCGTCAACACGGGCAGCTTGGTCGCCGGCTACATGGGTTCGAAGCGTCGACTCGAGTTCACGGTCATCGGCGACGCCGTGAACACGGCATCGAGAATCTGCGGGATCGCCGCCGGCGACCAGGTTCTGATCTCGGAAGCGACGCATCGGTACGTTGCGGATCGTATCGAGGCGCGGTATCTCGGAGCGCGGCAGGTGAAGGGCAAGGCTGAGGAAGTCGGAGTGTACGAAGCGCTCCGCATCGTCAGCTGAGTCATCCGTCGACACCATGACCAGACGGCAGGTCGTCCAGCGCTGTCCGAATTGCGATGCCAAGTACGACGTAGGCATCTACGTCACCGGGCAGAAAGTGCGTTGTCGCAAGTGCGGGATCAAGTTCGCCGTCGTGCGCAAGGACCAGCCGGCGAATGTGCGCAAGAGTGCGCCGCCACCGCCGGCGCCGAGACCTGCCAACAAGGCTCCACGCACGGCGACCAACGACATCCCGCCGGGGACCAAGCTCGGGGGCTTCGAGATCACGTCGGTCCTCGGCCGTGGCGCCATGGGCACCGTCTATCGCGGCCGACAGATCTCGCTCGACCGTCCGGTGGCGATCAAGGTCATGAGCTCGGACCTGGCCAATCAAACCGAATTCATCCAGCGGTTCCGACGGGAAGCCGCGGCGCTGGCTGCCCTCAGCCACCCCAACGTCGTCACGATCATCGACCAGGGTAACGTCGATGCAAACTGGTACTTCGTGATGGAATATGTCGAAGGCCCGACGCTCCGCCGCGTGCTCTCCCGCAAGAGTCTCGATCTCTCACGCGCTCTGACCCTGGCCATTCAAGTGGGTCGCGGCCTCGATTACGCGCACGGTAAGGGTGTGGTGCATCGAGACCTGAAACCGGAGAACGTGCTTCTTTCCGAAGGCGCCACCGAAGGCGAAGTCGTGGCCAAGATCTGCGACTTTGGCCTGGCCGACATCCTGTACAGCGACCGGTCGTACGTAAATCTGACCGGCTCCCGCATCTCGATGGGAACCGTCAACTACATGGCTCCCGAACAGCGTCAGGATGCGGGTCGCGTCGACCAGCGCGCCGATGTCTATTCGTACGCCGTGGTGGTCTACGAGATGCTCACCGGTCAGCTGCCGCTGGGCCGTTTTCGGGAACCGTCCGCACACAACCACAATTTGGATCGTCGGGTGGACCCCCTAGTGATGCGCGCGCTGGAACCCGACGCCCGTCGTCGGCCGCCTCGGGTTCGGTCGGTACTCGAGGTGCTCGAGAGCGTCCACACGGGAACCTGACCTCACTCCTGGTCCTTGAGGTAGTTCATGATGACTTCATCGAGGGACGGCTCGGAGACGACCACCTTCGAGTCGGGCCGAGAAGCCGGCGCGTCCTCTTTCGCCTTGCGCTGAGCTTCGAGCCGGGCCCGCTGTCGGGCCATGGCTTCCTTGAGAGCCAGCGGGTCCACCTCCAGCATTGTCACGTCGCTCCCCGGGATGGGCTTTCGACCTTTTGGCGGAGTTCGGGGAGCGGGCGGACGCGTCTGCTCCGTGGACCGCATCTCGCCGGGCGCGGACTCGCCAGGTCTCGGCGGCGGCTTCGCGGGAGGCCGCACGCCGTGCACCTCGACGCGCCGAATCGTGGTCGGTGGTCGGACTGGTGGACGCCCGATGACGGTAGCTTCGGAACTCGGCAAGCTGGGGCGTGGGTTCGAGGCGGATCGAGCCTGTGCCCGCAGGCGTTCCTGTGCAGCTCTGAGCGCCGCCGGGAGTCGGACGTCGACCAGCGTGTCTTGGCCGATATCGGGCCGGGACGGCTCCAGGGCGCGCGGCGCGGGCACGATTGGCTCCGATCGACGGTCGTCCGCCATCAGCGAGTCGGTGTCGATGTCGACCCACTCCTCGATGCTATCCACCAGTCCATCGACGCTGACGTCGTCGATGAACGACGGGGCGACGGCCTCGGGACGGAGGACACTCGTTCGCGGTCCCGTGACTCCCGGGACGGGCTGCGCCGGCAGCTCGCGCGGAGCGCACATCAACTCTTCGGCGGCCTCGAGCACGCCGTCGGGCAAGGCTCGGTCGAAGTCCGACATCGGCTCGAACTCGTCGCTTTCCGCGGCGCCCAGAAAGGCACCCAAGCGGTCGTCGAAGCGGCCCTCGACGAGGCCTCGGAGGACACCCTTGTGCTGTTCCTGCATGCGCTCGCGTAACGTCTCGCGCACCGTTGCTTCGTCGAGGCCCGAAGTCGTCAGATCCGCATAGTCCAGCCGCTCGACCGCGAGAACATGACCCTCCAAGAAGAGTTGGGTGATCACCACCGGCTGGCTCAAGCCGTTGTCTTCCGTCTGGACGTGAAAGACCCGTTCCCGATAGCGAATGTTGTGATTGAACCCGGGCAGCATCCCGAACGACCGAAGCCCACGTTAACTTCAAACATTTTGAGTTGCCAGGGCAGTGACCCGATGCCACCCTTTCGCCGGCGGTCGGGGAATACATGGTGTCGAGGCAGCGGTCCGTTCCGAAGCAGTTCCCAGGCACGGGGGCGCCCACGCAGGTCACCGAGTTACCCGCCGAACCCTTACCGCCCGAGCCGATCGCGGCCGAGCAAGCGCGCGCCGCCAACGCCCCCATCATGCTCCTGCCGATCGGCCGAATCGACGTCGGCTCGTTCGACTTCGTGCGCCGTCCGCTGCAGGAGATCTTCGGCCGACCCGTGGAGGTCGGCCTGCGCCTACCCGTCCCCAAGTATGCATTCAACCCCACGCGGAAGCAGTTCCACTCGGGGGCGATCATGAAGCGGATCGAGGAGGCACGCATCACGATGTGGGATGCTGCCGTGGGAGTCTCACTCGAGGACCTCTTCGTTCCCGAAGTTCCCTTCATCTTCGGGGAGGCCGACCGCTCCAGCCGCACGGCCCTGCTCAGCCTGGCCCGACTCAAGTCCGACTCGGGCAGTCTCGAGATGCGCCAGGACATCCTCCACCGACGCTTGATCTCGGAGGCCGTACACCAGGTCGGACTGCTCCGCGGCTTGGCGCACTGCCCGAACAATCGCTGCGTGATGTTCTACGCGGCGCAGGTGCAGGAGATCGACAAGCGCGGCTCCTCGCTTTGCGCAAATTGCAAGAAGAGACTGCTCGCACTTTCCTGACCGGCAGCCTCCATCATTGCGCAAAGTCGACCTGCCGACCGGCAGCGCAAGTCATGGAACCACCGCACTCCCGCTGGGGCCGAACGGTCGCAAATGGAGGTTCGATCATTCGCATCGGGCCTGCTAGTGTGTTCGGCCATGTCTCCACCGGCGCAGAGACGGCAAGCTCTCGGGAAGGGACTGGGGGCGCTCATTCCCCAGAAGTCGCAGCCGGACGCCGAGGGAGGGCGCCGTGGTGTCCTGCGGGTGGCGATCGAAGACGTTCGACCGAACCGCTCCCAGCCTCGCAAGTCGTTCGACGACGCGACTCTGGATGAACTCGCCGGCAGCATCAAAGAGCATGGGCTGATGCAGCCGGTACTGGTCCGCCGCAACGGGGCCGGCTTCGAGATCATCGCCGGAGAACGTCGCTGGCGTGCATGTCAGCGCGCGGGCCTCGATTCGATCGACGTCATCGTCAAGGATCTCGCCGATGACTCATCGTTCGAGTGGGCGCTCATCGAGAACATACAGCGCGAAGATCTGAATCCGATCGAGGAAGCCGAGGCCTATCGGCGCCTCCTGGAGATGGCGGACCTCACCCAGGAGCAGCTGGCGGTAAAGGTTAGCAAGGACCGGTCCACGATCGCCAACTCCCTACGTCTGCTGAAGCTGCCCGATGAGGTTCGCCGACAGGTGATCGCGGGTGCACTCTCCATGGGACATGCTCGGGCCCTCCTGGCTCTCGACGACGTGGACGCCATGGTCCGCATGGGGCGCGATGTCGTGAAGAAGGGTCTTTCCGTTCGGGAAACGGAACGACGGGTGCGTAGCGCCCGGGCCTCGGCCCAGACCCCGCCGGCCGACGACCGGTTTCAGTTTCTTCCCGGCGGTGAACCCGCGGTGAAGCGTACTCAGGAGTCGCTGCGACGGTCATTGGGAACCCGCGTGCGGATCCTACCCAGCGGCAAGCGGGGGAAGATCGAAATCGACTACGGCGACGCGGACGAGCTTCAGCGCCTCGTCGACAAGCTCGTCGATTAGCCGAACTGCCGAACTGCCGAACTGCCGAACTGCCGGTCGGCCGCTGGCCGTCGCCCGAGGCTGCTGCTAGGGTCCGCCGCGAAATGGCAGTCATCGGTAAACGCGAAGACGCAGCCGCCCGCATCAATCCGGCGGATGCACATACGATCCTGGGTCGAGAAGCCCGCTTCAACGGCAAGCTCGTGTTCGAGGGCGCGGTTCGAATCGACGGTCGGTTCGAGGGTGAGATCCACACCGACGATCTGCTGCTCATCGGGCCCGGCGCCGAGGTCAAAGCACAACTCACCGTGGGCAGTGTCGTGATCAATGGCACCGTCGAAGGCGATGTCGTCGCAAAGTCTTCCGTCGAGATCAAAGCGCCGGGCAAACTGAAGGGCAACGTTACGACGCCGACCCTCGTCATCGAAAAGGGCGTCACCTTCGACGGCAGTTGCTCCATGTCCGCCGCGGTCGCGAAGCCTCAGGCGGTGGACAAGAAGGGCCCTCCTCTTCCGCCGCCCAAGGCGTGATCGGTCGTGTCACGTCGAAAGGGCCGGGTTCGCGTCCATCCGCGCGGTTTCGGCTTCGTCGAGTACGAGGACCCGGAGCCTCGCTCGGCGTTCATCGCCCCCCCCGACCTCGCGGACTTTCTCCACGGGGATCGCGTCTCCTTTCTGCTCCAGCGCTCGGGTCGTTCCCGGTTTGCGGCCAAGGACCTCACGCTCGTGGAGAGACAGCGCAATCGTCTATTCGGCCTCGTCGGGGTCGAGAAGTCGCAGCTCGTCCTCCGACCGGACCCACAGATTGCGCCCCGCGCCTGGGCGTTGAAGGTTGAAGGGACGCCGGACCCGGAGGACGGGGTTCACGCCATCGCCGAGCTGAAGGGCGACGAACTCTGGTTCCTACGCTCGGTTTCGGAGTCGGAGGCGGCGCTCGAGCGCGTGCGGGCCCGGTACGGCATCCGCACGGAGTTTCCCGCCGAGGTCGTGCAGCTCGCATCCGAGGCACCGGCGCTCGAAACGGCTGGCCGGCGGGACCTTCGTGAGGTTGTCACCCTCACCATCGATGCTCCCACCACTCGGGACCTGGATGATGCGATCTCGGTGCTCCCGGCGGACGCCGAAGGCGGTATCCGCGTGCTCGTAAGCATCGCCGACGTGGACGCTCAGGTCTCGGCGCAGTCACCCCTGGACGTCGAGGCCAAGCGCCGGGGCACCAGCGTCTATCTCGCCGGAGGGACGACCCCCATGCTGCCGCCGGAATTGAGCGAGCTCCGGTGCAGTCTTTTGCCCGGGGAGGACCGCGCGGCACTGACGGTGGAGATGCGGATCGACACCGAGGGTGATGTCACCTCGGTCGACCTCTACGAGAGTCTGATCCGATCCGATCAACGGCTGTCCTACGAGGAGGCGGCAGCGCTGCTCCTCGAGAGGCAGGTTCCCGGCGTCCCCGACGGCGTGGCCGAGGCGATGCGGTGGCTGCGCACGGCTTCGGCTCGCCTTGCGGCCATGCGCATGGCTCGCGGCGGAGTCAATATCCTCCGACGGGAGGCGTACATCCGGCTCGACCATCACCTCGAGGTCGATGCGATCGAGGAGCGTGAGGATCTTTCGAGCCACGACCTCGTCGAGCGCATGATGGTGGCCGCGAACGAAGCCGTGGCTCGCTGGCTCATCGCCCGCGGTCTGCCCGGCTTGTTCCGCGTTCACGACGCCCCGAGCGGTGGGCAGGTGAAGAACCTCGTCCGATCCGCCCATCGGTTGGGCCTGAAGCCCGGGTTCGGGGACACCATCACCCCGCGTGCGCTGGCGGCCTTCGCCGCGCAATATGCGGGGACCGGGTGGGCTCGCGCTGCGGATTCGATCGTGGGCAAGGCGTTGGGCCCGGCCCGCTATCAATCACAGGTCGACATGCACTTCGGGCTCGGTTCGCCGGGCTATCTGCATTTCACCTCACCGATCCGCCGGTATGCCGACCTGGTCGTTCATCGCATCGTGAAGGCGTACCTTCGCGGCGACCGCGACCTCGAGACCGTGGGACAGACGCTGCCCGAGTTGGCGATGGAACTGAACGAACTCGCTCGCCGCGCGAGCAAAGCGGAGGCCGAGCGAGAACGCATGCTGGCTGCGCGGCATTTTCGCTCCCGTGTGGCGGAGACGTTCGATGGGCGCGTGGTGGCCGTGAAGAGCTTCGGGCTCGTGGTTCACATCTTCGGCACGGGGATCACGGGAGTCATCCCCGTCGAGGGGCTCCCCGAGGGTGCCGAGTATCGAGGCGATCGCTTTGCCTGGGATGGCGGCCGCCTCGCGTCGGGAAGTCGAGTGCGCGTTAAGGTTCTGGGCACCGATGAGGCGCTGGGCCGCATCGAGCTTCGATTCTTGGAGGGCGAAACTCGGTCTTCGAGCTCGTGAGCTGGCTCCCCGGGGGTTTGTCGTCTCTCGACACGGCGTGCTAGCGATCGATTGCCATGAGCGACCGCGTCAAAGAGATCCTGAGCTGGTACGCCTCCGACAACCCGGGGGTCCTGAACAACCTCGCCCGCCTGATGAACACCGGACGTCTGGCGGGGACCGGGAAGATGGTCATCCTGCCGGTCGACCAAGGCTTCGAGCACGGTCCGGCCCGATCATTCGGTCCCAATCCCGAGGGGTACGATCCGCGATACCACTTCCAGTTGGCCATCGACGCCGGCTGTAACGCGTACGCCGCGCCCCTCGGCTTCCTGAAGGCCGGGGCGGCCGAGTACGCGGGTCGCTTGCCGACGATCCTCAAAGTGAACAACTCCGACGTTCTATTCAAGAACGAGGACCCCTGCTCGGCCATCACCGCCTCGGTGGGCGATGCGCTCGAGCTCGGTTGTGCTGCGATCGGCTTCACGATCTATCCGGGCTCCGCTTTTCGCAACGAGATGTACCAGCAGATCCGAGAGATGTCGGAGGAGGCCCGGGCGGTCGGATTGCCGACGGTCATGTGGGCCTACCCGCGGGGTAATGGCCTATCCAAGTCAGGTGAGACCGCGATCGACGTCGTGGCGTACGCGGCGCAGATCGCCTGTCAGCTGGGCGCCCATATCGTGAAGGTCAAGCCGCCAACCGCTCACATCGAGCAGAAGGAAGCGAAGAAGGTCTACGAGTCGACCGGCATCAAGATAGACACGCTGGCCGACCGTGTACGGCACGTCGTCCAGTCCGCTTTCAACGGTCGCCGCATCGTCATCTTTTCTGGAGGCGCTTCGCGCGCGACCGACGAGCTACTCGCCGACGTGAAGCAGACCGCGGAAGGTGGGGCCTTCGGATCGATCATGGGCCGAAACGCCTTCCAGCGACCGAAGGCGGAAGCGCTCGACCTTCTGGGCAAAGTCATCGACATCTTCGCCGCCGTCTAACTCTTGGAATTCAGGAGGAGGGCTTACGACTCCACGGCAGCGCACCGTCGTGCCACTGGGCGTTGCGGGTCAGACGCATCAGGCGGTGAAGGGCCGTCGTGCCCAACGTGCGCTTGAGGCGCCACATCAATTGGCCGTCCATCTGCGGAATCACCAACAGCTCGCCGGCTTCGAGCCCACGTAGGGCCACCTCCGCGATCTGCTCTGCCGTCCAGGATGCATTTCCTACGAGGCCTCGCGTGAGTTCCTCCAGCGTCTCGCTCGTCGTTCGCGTTCGCTCGTGCAGCTCCGAGCGAAAGAAGGTGGGGCAGAGCGCCGTCACCTTCACGCCGCAGCGCCGAAGCTCTCCCTGGAGGGTTTCGGTCAGCGAAATGACGCCGGCCTTGGCGACGTTGTACGGAGCCATCTCCGGGACGGAGAGCAATCCCGCCGACGACGCCACGTTCAGGATGAAGCCGCTCCCGCTCGCACGCATGTCGGGGACGAACGTGTGACAGCCATGGATGACGCCCCAGAGGTTGATGTCGATCAGCCACTTCCAGTCTTCGAGTGAGACTTCTCCGACCGGTCCGACCGCGGCCACGCCGGCGTTGTTGGCCAAGACGTCGATGCCCCCCCACGCGTCGTGCATCGCTTGCCTTGCCGCGGCCCAGTGTTCGGTCGACGTCACATCGAGGCTGAACATCCTCGCCTCACCGCCTTTGGCCTCGACCATCTCGACCGTCGCCTCGGCGGGCTCCATGCGAATGTCGGTAACCAGGATGCGGGCCTGCCGCTCGGCGAGCTCCAAGGCCAAGGCCCGACCCAGGCCGCTGCTCGCGCCGGTGATCAGGACCCGCGGTCGGTCGGGAAAGGCCATGGCCTTCTCATATCTCTGTTTCGCCTCCGTCGTCGAACGGCGTGCTATATCCCCAACGTCATGGACGCGGGGGCGCTCCTTTCCCGGGACGAGATGCGTCAGGCCGACGCCTGGACCATCGAAGAGCTAGGAGTTCCGTCGCTGGCTCTCATGGAGACAGCGGGTCGCGCCGTGGCCGACGCCGTTGCTGCACTCCCTGGCCCGGTGGTCGGACTCGCCGGCCCAGGAAACAACGGCGCCGATGCCATCGTGGCCGTGCGGACGCTCGCGAACCATGGACGACACGTTCGAGTGGTTTGGCTCGGTCCTACCTCGCGACTGACGCCGGATGCCCGCCATCAGCTGGAGATCGCGCGTCGACTGGAAATCGAGACCTACGAAGTCGAGGAGCTCAGGGACTGGTCGAGAGCCATTGAATGGATCCGCGAGGATGGGGTCGTGATCGACGGTCTCTTCGGTACCGGCCTCTCGCGTCCGATCGAGGGTCTGGCCGCCCGGGTCATCGACGACGTCGAGCGTCGGCGGGGCCGCGTCGTGGCGGTGGACATCCCTTCGGGCATCGACGCCGACACCGGCGCCGAGCTGGGTGTGGCGCTGCCGGCCGACGTGACCGTGACGTTTCAGTTCGCCAAACGGGGTCACGTCCTGCATCCCGGCCGTCGGTGCACGGGCGACCTTCGGATCGCCGACATCGGCATTCCGCTGCGCGTCCTCGATCGGCTCCGGCCGAAGGTGCGCACGGTCGCTCCGTCGCTGCGGGCTCGCGCGAACGCGCCCCGCGCTCCGGACACGCACAAGGGTCGCTACGGTCACGTGCTCGTCGTCGCAGGCTCGCCCGAGCGGCCCGGCTCGGCGCTCCTATCGGGGCGTGCCGCCCTGAGAACCGGCGCTGGTTTGGCGACGGTGGGGAACACCGAGGAGGTGATCCGCCGGCTCGCTCCGGCGCTGGTCGAACTCATGGGGCTGGAGCTCGGAGCCTCGGCGATCGATCGTCGTCGACTCGAACTCGCCTGGACGGAGCGCGACGTCCTGCTCATCGGGCCGTCGCTCCCCGGTGACGGACGACTGCGCGAGGTTTTGCACCCGGTGCTCCAGGCCGTGGACCGGCCGGCGGTTCTGGACGCCGGAGCTTTGCGCGCTCTGCAGCTCGAGGATGTGGCCCGGGATGCGCCCACCGTGCTGACGCCGCATCCCGGCGAGATGGCAGGGCTCTTGGAATGCACTGCGAGCGAGGTACAGGCCGACCGGATCCGGTCGGCGACCATCGCCGCCGACCGCTCGGGAGCGATCATCGTGCTCAAGGGGGCCTCCACCGTCGTGGCGCACCCGGATGGACGCGTCCGGGTGGTGCTATCCGGAAATCCCGGGCTGGCAACAGCGGGCAGCGGCGATGTGCTGGGTGGGGTCATTGCGGGGCTGATCGCCCAAGGGTGGGACGCCTTCGAGGCGGCCCAGGCGGGCGCCGACCTGCACGGAAGAGCGGCCGACCGGGTCGCGGCGGAGCGGGGCGAACGTGGCCTCGTCGCCCCTGACCTGCTGGAGCGTCTCGGGGAGGTATGAGCTCTTGGTTCTGGACGATCTCGACGAGGCAGGAGTCGTGAGATTCGCCGAGCACCTCGGACAAACCTGGGCTAAAACCATGGCCCCCAACGAGACCCGGGTGCTGGGGCTGGACGGGCAGCTCGGGGCCGGCAAGACGGTGTTCGTCCGCGGCTTGGTGTCGGGCTTGCCTGGGGGAAATCCCCAGGAGGTCACGTCGCCGACCTACGCGTTGCTCCACACCTATGGATCAACTCCGCCCGTTCGACACATGGACCTGTATCGTATCCGCGGGCCGGATGAGATCGAAGAGCTCGGTGAGGACCTCATCTATGATTCCCCGGGGCTTGTGGTGATCGAATGGTTCGAGCGCGCCCGTGCCACCGCGCCCGTCGACCGGATCGAGATTCGGCTAGACATCGAGGGTTCCCTGCGGCGAAAGCTCTCGGCCGCCGGGTACGGGCGTGGCCGAGCATGGATGGACGAGATCACATGAACGTGTTGAAGACGACCTGGGCCGCAATGCCCGCAATCATTTTGGCGGCTTTGGCCGCCGCCTGTGGCGACAGCACCGAAGGTTCCGGACGGACCGACGCGGGCGTCGGCCGAGATGCAGCGCAGGCCGACGCCGAACCCCCGCGAGCCATCTGCATCGATCCCGGCTTCACGAATCCGGAGTGTCGCTCGCAGGACGACGAGGCGTGCGACAGCAATGAGCCGACGGTCGTGAGCAACTGCGAGTTTTGTCCGCCGCTCCTGGACGCGGTGTGTACGTTCGGGGACTGTGAGAGTCCGGCCGAACTGGCGGACAACGAGGTCGACCAAGCAGTCAAGGTAGGCTTCAGTGTGCGCGGACAGCTGGCCATCCAGGTTCGACGTTTCGTGCAGGTTGCGGTCCAGGCCGAGACGGTCGGAGGTGGTCAGCTCACGTGCGAGGATGTCCGAGACCCGGATTGGACCTTCAACAATCCCTGCTACAACATCGTGGACGTCCGCAGCGTCGAAGCGGTCAGCGACGGCGCCGAAGGCTTCAGCGTCACCTTCAGCCGCTTTCCGAACAATCGACGGATGGTTTTCATCGTGTACGGTTTTACCAATCCCGGCGCCACGGGGGACCCCGTCGGCGTCTACTGTACGGCAGCGGACATCGGCGATCCGACCGAAGAGATCGGAGTCGACTCCGAGCCCGGCTTCACGGACATGGAGGTCTTCTGAGGAGGGTCCCGGGATCGGGGTGACAGGCGTCCTCGGATCGAGTAGGGCCCACATTTCTACGCAGACACCCCATGATGACGAACAGCGATAGAGGGGCCGAAGCGGCCTCGTCCGAGGGCGAAACGCCTCCGGCGGATGGCGTCGGCCAGGCGGCGGGCAGCGTACAGGCGGCCGCGGTCGAAGCGGACGGGCCCCGGCAACCGAAGCCCGAAACGGACGGCAGCGAAGCGGACGAAGCATCGACCGGGGAGGCTGCGACCGACGCGGCCCCAGCATCGACCGGGGAGGCTGCGACCGACGCGGGCCCAGCATCGACCGGGGAGGCTGCGACCGACGCCGCCCCAGCATCGACCCGGGAGGCTGCGACCGACGCCGCCCCAGCATCGACCGCCGCGCCCGAGGGTGCGACGGGGGGTGATGCGCCCGCCCAGTCCCCGGCCTCGCAAAGCGAAGCTGAGAGTGCTGCCGACGACGATCAGGACGCCAGGTCGGCCGCGCCGGAGCTGCCCACCGACGAGATGAGCTTCGCCGAGATGTTCGAGCTCGCGGAGAAGCA
>CAYYOT010000088.1:0-17269 GCA_964473255.1 uncultured Myxococcales bacterium
GATGATGGCCGTCTTCACTTTTGTCATGTGCGTGGGTTGGGGGACCTATAAGAAGAGTCACCGCCGAAGCAATACACTTCTCGAGTGGACCCGCCCCTGTGATGGCACGTACAAACCCTCGCCTCGGCAGCGAGAAGAGGGCTATTCCTGAGGTTGTGTGGCGATGGCCAGGTTTCGCAAACCGGCCTCGCGCGCCGTCTCCATGACTCGAACGACCGTGCGGTGAAAGGCTCGTTCGTCCGCCTGAACCAAGACCATGCGGTTCGGATTGGAGGCGGCCGCCTCGGCGAACTCGCTGGACAGCTCTTCGGGACTCACGACTCGGTCGTTGAGCACCACCGCCCCGTCCTCCAGGATGGCGACGACGAGCTCGTCGCTCAGACTGGCCACCTCATCGGTCTCGGCCCCCGTCGGGAGGTTCACGCGGAACCCGCTGCCTTCGGAAAGGCCCGCCTGGATGATATCGGTGCTCGTCGCCATGAGAATGACGAGCAAGACCAGCATGATGTCCACGAGGGGGACGATGTTGATCTCGGTAAAGCTACCTTGCTCGACGATCTCGGGGTCGTCCAGGTTCGTCTGCTGGTCGCGACCGCCCGCTCCAGCCACGTCAGACCTCGCTCGCGACGGCCGCGGGCTCCGCGACCGCGCTGTCGGTGCTCACGGGCGCAGCGACTTGGCGAGTCGAGGCATCGAGCTGTTCCAAAAACTCGTCGACGACGAGCTTGACCTCGATCGTCGCCTGGTTCCCCTGCGACTGGAAGTAGTTGTAGAACGCGACGGCCACCACGGCGACGAAGATGCCGCCGGCGGTAGCGTATAGGGCTTCCGCGACGCCTCCCGCCACGACGGCGAAGCCGCCCGTGCCCGACAGCCCGATATCGCGAAACGCACGAATGATGCCGACGACCGTGCCGAACAGACCGATGAATGGCGCGAGCGCGCCGACGGTTCCGATCGCCCAAAGCCGACGCTTCATCCAGAGGGCAAAGCGCTGACGCTCTCGCTCGGCAGCTCGTTGGGCCGACTGACCGGGACGATTTGCGGTGTTGAGGGCGGCGATGAAGATGTCGGCGACCGGCGAGTTGGACCGTTCGCACAGGGTCCGTGCGGCCTGAAGGTCGCCGTGATGAAGCAGTTTTCCGACTTCGGCCCCGAGATCTCGAGCCCGCTGGGCGAGCCCCCAAAACGTGAACATCTGCTCGAGCGCGAGGCCCACGACCAGGGTCGACCCGCCGACGATCAGGACAAGGGCAACCGTCGAGACTCCGAACGCGTCGGTCGCTTGCTCCGGGGTGAGGGCTTCCAAGACCTTGAGCCCTACTCGCGATCGCCTTCCAAGGCATCACGAAGCCGCTCGAAGAACCCCGTTTTCTTCTTCTTACGGGTGGTTTCCCGTCGGCTTTGGCCCATCGCCACGACTTTGGGCTCCTCATCGAGCTCCTTCGCGACGGCTTCGACGAGGCTTCGCTGCTCCGAGTTCAGCTTGGTCGGAACTCGGACGGTCACGGTGATGACGAGGTCGCCAGCGGGCCCTCCGTCGAGGCGCGGCATGCCTTCCCCCTTGAGTCGGAGCTGGTCTCCGGGCTGGGAACCACTCGGGACCTGAACGGTTTGCTCGCCACCGTTCAGCAGGGGGACGACGACCGGTCCCCCGAGGCACGCGTGACCGTACCCGAGGGCCAGGTCGCAGTGGAGGTCTGCCCCGTCGCGGGTGTAGCGCTCGTGCCCCTCGACCCGAAGCAGGACGTACAGGTCCCCCGGCGGACCACCGTGCAGACCCGAATTGCCCTCGCCGGGGACGCGGAGGCGCAGGCCATCGTGGATCCCCGGGGGCACCTTCAAGTCCAGGGTGCGCGCGGAATCGACGAGGCCCCGGGCATCGCAGGCTGGACAACCACTGGCCGCGACCTGCCCCGACCCTCGGCAGGCCCGACAGGTGGTGGCGATCATGAAGGCGCCCCGTCCCTGAACGATCTGGCCACGGCCACCACACGCTCCACAGGCGGAGAGCCGGCCTCCTTCGGCCCCGGTACCATCGCACTCGGTACAGGGGAGGACGCGGTCGTAGGTGACTTGGACCTCCGACCCGACCTGGGCCTCCTCGAGCGTAACCATCACTTCGGCCGTCAGGTCGGCCCCCGCCATGGGACGCGGTCCCCGGGGACCGCCGCCACCGAAGCCGGCGCCAGGAAAGCCCGCACTCCCGAACAGCTCGCTGA
Organism: uncultured Myxococcales bacterium; assembly: GCA_964473255.1. GTDB lineage: Bacteria > Myxococcota > Kuafuiibacteriia > Kuafuiibacteriales > Kuafuiibacteriaceae > Kuafuiihalomonas. The sequence continues at coordinate 2,223 of CAYYOT010000088.1, forward strand.
AGATGTCGCCGAAATGGCTGAAGATGTCCCCGAGATCGCCGTTGAAGCCCGAAAAGCCCCCCGAGCGGAGCCCTTCGAACCCAGCGCGATCGTAGATGGCACGCTTCTGGTCGTCGGAGAGCACCTCATAGGCCTCGGCAGCTTCCTTGAACCGCTCCTCGGCCTCCTGGTTCCCGGGGTTTCGGTCCGGGTGAAACTGGAGCGCCAGCCGGCGATAGGAAGCCTTGATCTCGCTCAGCTCGGCCCGCCGGGAAACACCCAAGACCTCGTAGTAATCCCGCTTGGACACGACCTGGGGGTTTAGTCACCGCAGCGGGGAAGTCAAACCGACAGCATCATCGCCCCGGAATATCGCCCCAGATCCCCTTGTGCAGCTGGAGATTCAGCCGGACGTCCAAGCCGCTCTCCAGGATCCAGCCAGCGAGCCGGGCCGAGTCCAGTTCGCCGTGCACCGGGGAAACGTGGACGGGCGCGCGCTCGGTCAGCCGAAGGTCGCGGATCGTGGAGACAGCCCAGTCAAAGTCCTCGCGATCGGCGACGACGACTTTGACCTCGTCGCCGGGTCGCAGCCGCCCCACGTTTTCGTAGTCGTTCCGATGACACTCCCCGCTGCCCGGAGCTTTCAGATCGACCACGCGGCGGACGCCCACGGGAAGCTGATCGATGTTTCGCTCCCCGCTGGTCTCGCAGAGAACGTCGTAGCCCGCAGCCAACAGTCGGTCGGCCAGCACCGTGGTGTTCCGCTGCAGCAGAGGCTCGCCTCCCGTGATCTCGACGCGACGACAGGGATATCGTTCCACTTCGCTCAGGATGGCGTCCACCGTCATGCTGCGTCCGCCCTCGAAGGCATAGGCCGTATCGCACCAACGACAGCGGAGGTTGCATCCGGTGAGCCGCACGAAGACGCAGGGCCACCCGCTCCATGTCGACTCGCCCTGCAGGGAGAAGAACACCTCCGTAACCCGGAGCGTCGTTCGATCTTCAACGACCGGCAGCACTCCCTGGGGCACACTCGAAGCGGCCGAGGCCGTCAAGCGGAAGCGAGACCGATGCGTGCGGTCCGCGGTCAGGCCACCCGCTCGACCGCGGATCGGGCCGGTCGCAGCTGATGGGCCCGGAGCTGAACTCTTTCGAGTCCGGCGAACGCATTCACGTCCACGCAGCCGAGCACGTCGAGGCTCGACCCCACGGGAAAGTCGTCTTCTCGCTCGCCCTGGCGAAAAGCGATGGCGTCCACCGTGCGCGGACCGGGGCCGAGACGAAGCTTCAGGTGGTCCTGGCCCACGATCCGCGAAGACTCGACCCGCAGGTCCATGACCCGAATCGTGGGCTCCGGATTGCCGACTCCGAAGGGCTCGAGCCGCAGAAGGTCGCGGGCCAAACCGAGCCGGATGTCCTCGATTCGGAGGTCCAGATCGTAGGCCGTCCCGTCGGGGGTTTCGGCTTCCACCGCCGCCAGATCGGCGATGACGCCGCAGATGTCCTGGCGAAAGGCCTCGAGATGGTCGGGAAGAAGGCGTAAGCCGGCGGCCGCTCGATGGCCGCCGAACTTCAAGAGGTGCCGGTCGCAGCGGCTGAGAGCGTCGTACAAATGGAGGCCGCCGGAGGTTCGCGCGCTCCCTCGCCCCCCCTCGCCGATGACGATCGCGGGGCGCTCGAACTTCTCGACGAGCTTGGATGCCACGATACCAACCACGCCGGGATGCCAGTCGGGGTCGAAGACGACGACGGCCGGCCCAACCCCCTGCTCTGCGACCTGGGCCTCGGCCGCAGCGAAGACTTCGGCTTCGATCCGTCGACGGTCGTGATTGGCCACGTCCAGACGCTCGGCGAGGGGACGCGCGGCCTCACTGGTGGGTGCGCACAAGAGCTGGACGCCGACGGTCGCATCATCGAGCCGGCCCGCGGCGTTGATGCGGGGCCCGAGGCGAAAAGCGACGTCCTGACCGGAAACGCGGCTCGGCTGGACGCCCGACACCTCCATCAGCGTGCGCAGACCCGGCCGACGAACCATACGCATCTCTCGCAGACCGAACCAGGCGAGCATTCGATTGACGCCGGTCAGCGGCACCATGTCGGCGATCGTCCCCAACGCCACCAAGTCCAGGAGCTCGCGCAAGTTCGGTTGTCGAAAACGGTCGGGGTAAGCGCCGAGCTCGCGCAGCTTCATGCGCACGCCGGTGACGAGATTGAAGCATACGCCCACTGCGGCCAAGACCTTGTCGGGATACGTGCAGTGCGGCTGGTGGGGGTTCAGGGTGGCCAGCGCCGGGGGGAGCTCCGGAGGGCAACGATGGTGGTCCACGACGATCGTCTGCATGCCCAGAGCGTTCGCGTGGGCGATCTCGTCAGCAGCCGTGATGCCGCAATCGAGCGTGACGAGAAGGTCCGTCGACTCGCCGGCCAGCTGCTCGACGGCGGCAGCGTTGAGCCCGTAGCCCTCCCGGAGCCGGTGGGGCAGGTACACGCGAGCGGTCTGGCCGTGCTGGTGGAGGAAGGTCTTGAGCAGCGCGGTGGAGGTGACGCCATCCACGTCGTAGTCGCCGAACAGCGCGATGCGCTCGTTGCGCAGGATGGCCTCGGCCAGTCGCCCGGCGGCGAGCTCGAGGTCGGCCATCAGGTACGGGTGCGGCATGTGTCCGAGTTCCGGCTGGAGGAAACGCCGGGCTGCGTCCGGATCGTCATGCCCCCGGCACACCAGGATACGAGCGACGGCCGGTCCGCACCCGAGCTCCCGGTCCAGCCGATCCGCCTTCTTTGGGTCTGCCGACCTGAGGGACCAGGTGCGTTCGTCCGTCATGCCCGGATCCTAGGGAGATCGATCGGTCAAACACAAGCCGGACACAATCCCTAGTAGGTCACCGGCCTGCGACCCCAACAGAATCGGTCCCCACACAGGACGAGACATCGGCGAGCGGCGCGCAGCAAGCGCCGGCTCGCTCGACGAGACTGCCCGTCAGACCTGGGGCTCGGGGCGCGTCTGCGGGGCGCGCTCGGCTTCGCCGAAGCGCGTTCGGAGCCAGCGGAACGTCGGGGTTGCCACGTAGATCGACGAGTAGGTTCCGATCACGATGCCGACCGCCAGAATGAGCCCGAACTCGGCCAGCACCGTGTCCCGACCGAACACCATGAGACAAAAGCAGGCGACCAGGGTCGAAAGCGATGTCATCAGCGTGCGGCCCAGCGTGTCATTGATCGCTTTGTTGAGTCGCGCATCCAAAGCGGAGCCCTGGGCTTTACCCACCGTCTCCCGGATCCGATCGAAAACCACGATCGTATCGTTGATCGAGTAGCCGACCAGGGTCAGAAGGCCCGCGATCGTGGCCAGCGAGAACTGGGCTCCGAGGAGCGACAACAGCGCCACCGTGATGACCGAATCGTGAATCAGGCAGACGATGGCACCCGGTCCGTAGAACAGGTCGAATCGGAAGGCGACGTAGATGAGGATCCACAGCATCGCGAACAAAATCGCTGCGATGCCGTCCTGTCGCAGCTTCTCGCCGACGGTCGGTCCCACGAACTCGACCCGCGCCGCTCGGACGTCGGAGTCGAGCGTCTGCATGCCGTTCACCAGCGTACTGTCGATCCCCTTGAGAACCACCTCGTATCGCTGCTGGTCGGGCCGGCCCACCGATCGTGCGGTGCGAACCTCGTACCCCGCGGATTCGACGACCCGCGTCAGTCCGCCGAGGCTCACGTCCTTGCTGGCCGAAGTCGCCGTCGTCACGAAATCGATCTTCACGACGTCCCCCGCGTCCGGGTTGTAGGTCACCTCGCCCTCCAGCAGATCGCCGTAGGCGCTGACGAACGCCGAGCGCAGCGCTCGGATCTCTTCCTCGCCGAACTTTTGCGACCGCTTGACGCGGGTCAGGTAGAAGGCCTGAGCGACGGTCGCGGTCGGCACCTCGAAGCTCTGCACCGAGGTGTCGACGCCCGGAAACAGCTCGGCCAGACGCTCCCGCACCTCTTCGATCCGCACCGGCTCTCGGAACTCGAGCAGGACTTCGTGCCCACCGGTGAAATCGAGGCCGAGATTCACCCCTTTGAAGGCGATCACGAGAATGGCTGCGATGAACACGCCAGCCGACAGGCGGGCGAAAAACGGCGCCGCCTTCATGAAGTCGTAATTGGTGTCGGGTCGGATGATGTTGAACATCAGATGCTCACCTTTTCCCAGCGGAGGCCGCGGAGCAGATATTCGTACGCCAGCCGGGGCACGACGACCGCGGTGAAGGTGTTGATCAACACGCCGAGGAAGAGCGTCGTTCCGAAGCCTCGAATGGGCCCCGACCCGTACTGCCAGAGGATGACGGCCGCGATGATCGTGGTGACGTTCGCATCGACGATGGCGGAAAAGGCCTTCGAGAAGCCCGCGTCGACGGCGATCCTGGGTGCTTTGCCGGCACGAAGCTCCTCGCGAATGCGCTCGAACTGGATGATGTTGGCATCGACGGCCATACCAGCGGTCAGGGCCAAGCCCGCGATGCCGGGCAGGGTCAGCGTCGCTCCGGTAAACGACAGCGCCGCGAACAGAAGGATCAGGTTTACGGTGAGCGCAACGATGGCGATGACGCCGCTTGCCCGATAGTAGACGAGGATCAGGAGACCGATCGCGAGCAGAGCTACGGTAAGGGCTATCTTGCCTTTGGCGACTGCGTCGTCGCCCAAGGTTGCCCCCACCGTCCGCTCCTCCTGGGGGAACACGGGAGCGGGCAGCGCGCCGGCCCGGAGCACCAAGGACAGGGCCTTGGCATCGGCCAAGACCTCCTGCTGGCTCTTGAACCCGCCGAGTCGAATCGAAGCCCGGCCGTTCGGGATGGGGCCTTCGATGACCGGCGCCGAATCCACGACGTCGTCGAGAACGATGGCCATCTTCCGCTTGACGTTGTTGCTCGTGAGACGAGCGAAGATGGCACCTCCTCGCTGGTCGAAGTTCATCGTCACGTAGTACTGGTTTTGCTCGCTGTCGAAGGCCACCCCGGCGTCGGTCAGCGAGTCGCCGGTCAGCGGCGTCCGGCGTTCCAGGAGCCAGGTGTGCCATTCAGGCTCGGCGGTGGCATTGGCCTTGAACTCCTGCACACCGACTACGCGATCGGCGGGCAGCTCTCGGCGGTGGGTTTCGAGAAACGCCCGTAGGTCTTCGCGATCGGTCGCAACCAGGTAGGGGCGCTGCACCAGGGTATCGTTCGCGTCACGCCACTGGTCGACCTGCACGGAGATTGTCGACGGCTTATCCGGGTCGTTCGCGATGCTCGTGAAGTACGGGTTCGTTTCGTCGACGATCTTGAACTCGAGCTGTGCGGTCCGCCCGATGATGTCTTCCTTGACGTCCCCGATCGCCTCCGCGGTGAGGCCCGCGAGCTGAATCGTGATGGAGTTCGTGCCTTGGCGGCGTCGGATCTCGGGCTCGGCCACGCCGTAGGCGTCGATGCGGTTCCGCAGGGTTTCCTGCGCCTGGGAAATGGCATCGTCGCGCATCTGGGTCTCGAACTGCTGCTCCATCCCGAAGTACACCGTCCGGCCGTTTCGTGCGCGAACCTCCCAAGCTCCCTGCCAGGCATCGAGGACCTCCTTCAGCTGAGGCCAGTCGTCGGCGGAGGCCATGGCGATCTCGAGCTCTGGCGTGTCGTCGGGGCGATAGACGCCTTCGAGAGCCGTGTCGGCCTGCTTCATCGACTCGACGATCTCGTCACCGACGCGGTCGGCCCGGTCTTGGATCGCCTTGTCGGTGTCGACGCCCATGACCATATGCAGGCCACCCTGCAGGTCGATACCCAAGTTCAGCCGCGTCTGGGGCAACCAGTCGGGAATGCGCTCCTGCAATGCATCACGGGAGCGCCGAACGTCTGGCGACGACATGAAGTAGATGACCGAGGGTGCGGCATAGTAAATGCCGAGCAACACCAACCCGACCACCAACGCGAATCGCGTGTACCAAGATCTATCCATGATTGGGGGTCCTACTTCGAGCTCTTCGAGTCCGAGGCCGAGTCGCTCGTGACCTTCCGGGCAACCGTGGAGCGCAATACCCGGATCTTCACGTTCCGGGCCACCTCCAAAGTGACCACCTTCTCCTCCATGTCGGCGACTGTGCCGAGAATACCGGCCGAGGTGAGGACCTCGTCGCCTCGCTTGAGCGAGTCCAGGAGGTCCTGGTGCTTTCTCCGCTCCTTCTGCGCCGGACGAAGCCAGACGAAGTACAGGATGGAAAAGAGGAGGACCGGCAGGAGAATGTTGATGTTGGCGCAACCCTGCGGTGCACGCTCGGCCTGAGCGGGCACGAGCGAGGCCAACTGCCACAGGGGCCCGAGCATGGGGCGGGCGAATACTCGGGCCCCCCCCTTCGTGGCAAGGCATAATCCGGAACGTCCGGTATAATCGAAGGCGTTGGTTCTGCCCGCCCTCTTCAGCCTCGCCGTGGGGTGGGTGCCCTTGGAAGCCCTGCCCGTCCGTTGGAGCTCGGACGCCCTGCCCGTCTCCTACTGCGTCGTGCCCAATGGCGTTCGGTCGTCCATGGATGCCGAGGAGCAGCGTGCCGCGCTCGAGGCGGCCGCCCACGCGTGGGCGGGGCCGGACCAAGCAGGCAACATCGACTGCACCGCGTTCGACCTACGGCGGGACGATTCAGCGTGCCGCGCCGTGACCGACACCGGCGACGGCCGGCAGGTTGTCCATTTCGTCCAGGACTGGACGCGAGGCTCGGCCACGCTCGGACTCACCCTGTATCGCCAGACGTCACAGTCCTGCGGCAGCGTGGTCGACGATGTCGGCCGCAGCTGGGACCTCCGGTGCACGCGGGGGGCAGATATCGAGCTGAACGATCGAACGGCGTGGTGGGGCGTCGGGGGTACGGTCGGAGCTGACCTCGAAAGCGTAGCCGCCCACGAGTTCGGCCACTTGCGAGGTCTGGGCCACTGCAGCGACAACCAGACCTGCGAGCTGCGCGAAGCGGTCATGCACGCCGCCTACACGGGGGGCGTGCTCCGATCCCCGCAGCCCGATGACGTGGAGGGGATCTGCGCGCTGTATCCGCGGACGGAGCTGCAGCTCGGCGCGAGCTGTCAAAGCGACGCCGAGTGTATCTCCGAGCTCTGCGCCCAAGGCCGCGACGGACGATTTTGCTCGGAGCCCTGCCCTTGTGCCGACGGCCTCACTTGCCAGAGCGACGCACCGTCGGGGCGCATGGTGTGTCGACCCGAAGGGTCGGGCCTGGGTCCGTGCGACGCCTGCGCCACCGACCAGCGGTTCCCGTGTTCCGCCGGCCATTCTTGCGTGGAGATCCGGGGACAAGCGCGGTGCCTGGCCCGGTGTCGCTCCGGCTCCTGTCCCCCAGACTTCGTGTGCCGACTCGAACCCGATGGCGCGGGTCGACCGCTGCCGGTCTGCGTCCCGGCCTCCGGCGAGTGCGCGGATCCATCCGATTATGTCGCTGCGGCGGAGTTCCAGAGCTGCCAAGCCGTTCCGTGCGAATCGGGCCTCACCTGCCAAAGCTTCTGCGCCCGACCCTGCGAGGAGAGCCGCGACTGCCGACCCGGATCACGCTGCGCGAGCCGCGGCGACGTGCGCCTGTGCCTTCCCGAAGCCGGCGAGGGCGAGTCGTGCGACGACCGCTCGGTCTGCGTCACCGGCGTCTGCATCACGGCCGAGCCCGAGGATCCGATCTGTCACCGTGCGTGCGCGGGCGGCGGAGCCTGCGGCCTCGGTCAGCGATGCGAGGCGCGCTTGGCTCGGCCGGGGCTCGAGATCGAGGTCTGCGTGCCGCCGGTCGAACCGCGCCCCCGACCCGACGCCGGGGGACTGGCCGACGCGATGATCCCCGACGCCGCCCCCGGCGATGCGACGGCCGATGCCGGATTCGATGCCGTATCCGCCGAGCCGGAGTCGTGCACCTCGGACTGCCAGCCACTCACGGGTGGATGCTCGTGTCGGGTCGACCCGAGGCGCAGTGGCGCAAAGAAAACGTGGCTCCTGGGCCTGGCGGTCGCTCTCAGCGGGCGATGGCTTCGGCGGAAAGGGCGCCGCTCTTTAGGACACCGCCGAGACTGACCCGCACTCGATCCTGCGGCTCCAGAAAGTACGCGCCCACGTTCATCTGCGTGCGCACGTCCGCATAGTCGAGGCGACCGTCCGCGGTTTGAGCGAACATCGGAATCACCACGATGGTCTGCCCGCGGGCCGCCACTTTCTTGAGATCGCCGCGCGGGCTCTTCAGAACGCGCAACGTGACTCGCGCTCGCGGAAACTCCGCCACTTCCACCTTCACGACCTGGGCCTGAACGACCTTGTCCGGATCGGAAAACGCTTGGTCGACGTGAGCCCGGATCTTAGCCCGGAGGCTGGAGCCCGACCCGAAGTCGGTCTCCAATGCCGAGAGTTGGGCGAGTTCATTGAGCGGTTCATCCGTGCCCAGCTGAACGTCGGCCAGCAGCGGCAGCAGCTCTTCCACCGTCTTACCGCGGACGATCACCGTGCTGCCTCGCACCTTGGCCTTGACCCGATCGAGGCCCTGCTCGATCACGGCCGCGACCTCGGATGGGTCGGCATCGGACCGGACGGTGAGCTCGACCTCGCGGTCGCTCCCCGACCAGGAAACGATGACGTTGGGCTCGACGCCCTGGTCAGTGACCCGAACGAGGGGCTCGGCAAGAGCCTCGCCCAAGGCCAGGCACACCAGTAACACGACGCTGGCAAAGACGGTTCGCTTCATCGGCTGAGCTTTCTGCATCACGGGGCTTCCGCGGCCCGAAGTATGCGAAATCGCGTGGGGACGAAAGCCCCGTCATCCCGCCGGCCCAGGATCCAGATCTTGGACCCTACCTTGGTCGCCATGCGCTTGTTCCAGCTGTCGGGTAAGAAGTCGGCTTGTCCTCGGTCGTCGACGAAAAGGAGGCGCGGACCATCGGGCATCTTCAGGGACGCGAGATGCCCAACCCGAGGCACCCGCCCGTCGCCGACGTCCAGGATCGTGTAGCGCTCGACCAGGAGATCGACACCGCGAGGGCGAAGGTGGCGGTCGCGATTGCCGACCACGAGCACCGTGACGCCTTCGAGATTCAGGAGCTCTTCCTCCAGACCCGGAAGTCGGGAGGCGAGGACGTGATTGTCGTCGCCCGCCACCAAGACGGCGCGGGTCTCGGGGCCCGTGCGGAGCGTGCGAATCTCTCCGCGCAGCTCCACCTCCAGCGGCCCCTGGGTCGCGCTCGCCATGCTCAAGACGAAAAGTGCTGTATGCATCGTTGTCCTCCCTCAGTTCGCGGGGATCACGCGGAATCCGAAATCGAAGTCCTCGGCGTTCACGACATCGGTGGTGAGTGAGACGGAACCCGGCGTCGAGAGATCCAGCGTCCGAATCTCCCCGCCGTTGCCGGTGAAGGGCAGGTCATCGGCGGCGGCGAAGGGGTCGGTCGTCGGTCCAAAGAGCTGGATGCTGGTGCCCGGAATGCTCGACCGCAGGTCGATGCCCCGCTGAAAGCCCGTGAACGAGTCCGTCTCCGGATCTTGAAATTGAAAGCCGGGGTTACAGCTCACGTCGCCGATGTCCGTACCGTCCAGCGCCACCGTGACCAGCAGGTCGGACGACCATTCGGCGAAAGATCGGCCGGTCAAGGCTTCCGTGAAGTGGTCGACGCCCGTCCGGTCGCTGTCGACCAGCTGCCGGACGGCGCCGACGCCTCCGAAATCGGTCACGGCGCCGGGGCTTTGGAAAGTCGCTCCCCCCGATCGCTCGAACAGGTAGCGGATGAGCAGATGGGCGTACCCTCGCATCTCGGGCGAGTCCATCGACTCCTCCACGAGCTTGGTGATGGGAACGGCATCCAGATAAAGGGCGATGTTCAGAAAAGCATCCTCGCCATACCCCAGCATGTCTTCAGCGAAGCTCGAGAGTCCCTCATCGACCCACAGGCGTTCTTGCTCCAGCGGAGGCAATCCGCGGCGGACGACCTTGGTGAAGTAATTGATCAAGTGCTGGTACTCGTGACCGACGGTTCCGCTGAGCTGATCCAGCGAGATGCTGGGACCAGGCGGCCGCATGAACAAGAGGTCGGCGCCGTTCGCGATGTCACGAGTCGTGTCGTCGGGTTGGAGTTGGTCGATCTCGTCGGGGCCCAGGAAATTTATGCTGTCGAAGAAACCGACGATGTCGGGACTGACGTCGGCCACTTGCTCGGTCAAGACGATCATGACGACGCCGTTTCCGTCGAAGTCGCGGCCTGCGTCATCGACCGGAATTCCGAAGAAGGTGTGGTCGAGGGGTTCGATGTGATCCGTAAATCGCTCGGCGACCTCCTGGACGTCTTCGTCCGCGACCGAATCCTGAAGATCGGTGAGGATGGCGACGCCACCGCGCACGGTCCGAACTCGGGTCTCGACGGAGAGGGCTGGCGCCGTCGTGTCATGAGGGATCCCGTTGCGAAGACCGAAGATCAGCTCGCTCTCGCACGCGCCGTCGGCCTGCCCGGGCTCGATGAGGCAGACCGCGTCAGTCCCACAGTCCGGGGAGTCGAGCGAGCAGGAGGTCGCCTGCTTCGCTTCACCGGGCCGTCGAATCGGCCGTAGGATGGTACCTCCGAGAACCCCGCGCCGAGCGATGGGAATGCGACGCTGGTCCGCTCGCAGGGCGGACTCGACGGTCACGGCGCGGGAACGCGCCTCGGCGCGCGACCGCACCCCGGGCGGCGCGGAGGCCAACCACTGCCCCGTGGTTCGGGTGGCCTCGCCCTCCGCGAGGAGAGCGCCCGAAATCTCGAGTCCGTAGTCGACGGTGATGTCGTCGTCGACGAATTCCGACGAGGCGTTCACTACCGCGAACCAGCGACCCGCCGGTACAAGGACCTCGGCCACGCGGCGGTCGCCGGTCGTGGCCATACACGCCGGGTCATCGCAGCGAACTTCGAGCTCGGGGAGCTGGCTCGGGCAGGTGGGCCCGGCGTCGGGGCGACCTCCGTCCGCGTCGTCGGTCGCGGTCGACTCGCAGCCCAGGATCAAGAGGCCCACACCAAGGATCGGGATGCATTTCGCGGCCAAAGCCCACTGGGGACGGTTCACGGGACGAAATCATTCAGGCGCCCGGAGATCACGTCAATGTGTGCTCGGCATCAAATGAGGCCGAACGCCTCAATCTTCCTCCGCGGTCGGCTGATACGCGGCGACGAGCTCGCTTTGGACGTGGGCCGGCGCCGGGGCGTAATGGGAATAGTCGACCGCGAAAGAACCCTGCCCGTGGGTGATGGACTTCAGCTCGCTCGAGAACTCGCTGATCTCGCCGAGCGGCGCTTGGGCGTGGACCACGACCTGGTCGCCCGGCAGGTAGTCACTGGTCTGGACCTGGCCTCGCTTCGTGGCGATCAGGCCATTCACGTCGCCGACGGCGCCTCCCGGGGCGGTCACTTCGATGTTCACGATCGGTTCGAGGATCGCCGGGTTGGCCTTTTTGACCGCCTCGACGAATGCCTTGCGACCAGCGGCCACGAAAGCGACCTCCTTCGAATCCACCGCGTGGTGCTTTCCATCATACACGCGCACCCGAACCCCGTGAATCGGAAACCCGGCGATCGCTCCTTCGGCCATCGCGCGGCGGACCCCCTTCTCGACGGCCGGCATGAACTGGCGAGGTATCGAACCGCCGACGGTGTCGTCTACGAACTCCAGCTCTGTCCCGTTGGCCTCCGTTTCATCGAGCGGCTCGATGCGCAGGAAGACTTCTCCGAACTGACCGGCACCGCCGGTCTGCTTCTTGTGCCGGTGGTGGCCTTCGGCCCGACCACGGATCGTCTCCCGGTACGCGATCTTAGGCGGATGCGTGGTTACCTCCACGTTGAAGCGATTCTGGAGCTTCTCCAAGAGTACGCGCATGTGAAGCTCACCCATCGCGCGGAGAACGAGCTCCCCGGTGGTGCCCACCCGCTCCAGCTCCACCGTGGGATCCTCCTGCAGCAGCTTGTGCAAAGCCGTGGAGAACTTTCGCTCGTCGCCGCGATTCGCCGGCTCCACCGCCTGTCCGTACATCGGTCGGGGCATGTTGAGCGGCTTGAGACGCAGATGGTCGATATCCTGACCGTGGAGCACGCCGTCGAACTCCAGCTCTTCGACCTTGGCGATGGCCACGATGTCGCCCGGTAGCGCACGGTCGATCTCGTCGTGCTTCTTCCCGTTGACGCGCAGAATGTGAGCCAGCTTGATCGGTTTCTTGACGCCGTCCATGTAGAGCGAACTGTTCGATGTGAACGTCCCTTGATGGACCTTCAACATCGAAAGCTTCCCCACGAATTGGTCGGTCGTCACCTTGAAGACGTGGGCGACCGGACTCAGTTCGGGGTCGGGCTTCGGAAACCATGGCTCGTCCGGCCCGTCATCGCCCTCCCGGTGCAGGAATGGCCGAGGATTGCCTTCCAAAGGATTGGGCCCGAGGTTGGCTATGGTGTGCAGAAGTGCATCCAGACCGACTCCCGTGCGCGCACTGCAGAAGAGCACGGGCACCAAATGGGCCTGACGTAGCGCAGCCTCGAAGGCGTTGTGCAGCTGTTCCTTGGTCAGGTGCCCCTGAGCCAGATAGGCCTCCATGAGCTCCTCGTCCGACTCGACGCACTGGTCGACGAGCTGCTGGTGGAGGTCGGAGACGGAAGAAAACGCGACCTGTCCTTCCGACTTTTCCCAGGCATCGATCACGCCGGTGCCGTCGGGGTTGGGGAGATTGATCGGGATGCACTCACTCCCGAAGGTCTCGCGGATCGAATCGAGCAACGGCTCCAAGTCGCTCAGGTGCTCGTCGACCTTGTTGACGATGATCAGATGAGGAAGGTTCCGATCTTGAACGATCTGCATCATGCGCCGGGTCATCGACTGGATCCCCTTGTCGGCGGAGATCACGATCGCGACGCACTCGACCGACGGCAGCACGCTGAGCGCTTGGCCGATCATGTCTGGGAAGCCCGGCGTATCCGCGACCGTGATCTCGGTGCCCTCGTGCTCGAAGTGGACGAAAGCTGCATTGACCGAGTGGCCGTGGTGTTTCTCCTCGGGCTCGAAGTCGGAAACGGTGGTGCCGTCTTCGACCGTCCCCTGGCGGGTGATCGCGCCGACTCGGGCCAGCATCGCCTCGGTGAGGGTCGTCTTTCCCGCTCCCGCGTGACCGGTCAGGGCTAGGTTGCGCATCGTTTCCGTCGTTCGGCTCGCCATCGGGTCGACGAGCAGACCAAACTGGGCATCCGGTCGCAAGAGGGAGTCGGGGGGTCCGGGCAACGGGAAGGCCTCCCCCCGCTCTGGCCTTCCCCCGACGAGGGAGGCCAGAGCGGGCCGGGCCCCGGACCCGAGCGGTTTCGGTGCGCTCAGTCCTCGACGCAGCCGCAGCCGCAGCCATCGTCGAAAAGCGTGCAGTCCGGCGACGGGGACAAGCTCAGCCCGTCGCAGACGTCCGGGTCGGTGCTCAGGTAGTGGACCTTCGGGTCGCTCGGCTCGGGGCAGGCCGGGGGAGCGGCCGGTTCGATGCAGCCGCAGCCGCAGCGGTCATCGAACGGGGTGCATGTATCCGGACACGAGAAGTCGATCTGGGCGCAGAGGTCGAGATCGCCACTCAAGTAATGGACGCGGGGATCCTCGGGCGAAGGGCATGCATCCCAGCAGCCGCAGCCGCAAGCGCTGTCGAAACGCACCTGACCGTCGGGACACGTGAACGCCACGTCGGCGCACACCTTCGACTCCCGACTCAGATAGAGGGCGGTCGGGTCGTCCGCTTCCACGCACGTCTCCGGGTCGACGGCGGCCGCCTCTTGGGGCGCGCAGCCGCAACCGCAGGGAGCATCGAATCGATCGTGCCCATCCGGACAGACGAAATCGATGGCCGCGCACCCGATGGAATCCGCGGATAAGTACAAGACGTCGGCCCCGATGGGGCACGACGGCACCTCGCACTCCATGGCGTCGGGCGCAGGATTGGTTTGTCGGCACTCCCATTCGCGGTGGTCTCGATCATGGTGCCAGTCGTCCTCGAAGCACGCCGGAATCAGCGCGACGGCGAAGAGCAGGGTAGCTGTGGTTTCGAACTTCATGAATCCTCCGGTGCAGGCGACCGTTGCCGAGGAGGACACTCTCGAGATTCGCGCGTAAGCGCAGCCTGGGGCGCGGATGTGACGGCGCTACGTGTGCGCAGCGCTCACGGACGTGTCGTCCGGCGGCCACGATCCGATGGGTTCAGATGTCGTCAAACAGGCGATCGAGTAGACTCAAGGCCTCGAACAGGGAGGCTAGAGAGTGTCCGTGATGCCCGTAGCCATGGGCCATGGTGGCCAGATATCGCGAACTCGGGATGGAGGGAGCTCTCCCTCGAGAGGCGCGATAAACCCAAGCCGTATGGTTCGTGCCGCGGCCGTGAACACTGACCTGCAGGCGCTCATACATGTTTTCGTGCTGATCGAGTCGCGCGAGGTCTCGCTCGGTCACCTCGTAGACCGCACCTGGCACCCGGCCTCGTTCGCGTTCCTCGACGTTGGCGACTCCGCCCCACTCCCATGCCGCCGACCGTCCGAAGAAGGTGAGCTCATGTCGCGGCAAGTGTGCTGGTCCCACCAAACGAGAATCCGGACACCGGCGTCGCATCTGGTCGACGTGCAGATTGGACCCGTAAGCGAAGTACAGGTTCGTCATGGCAGTGGCCGTAGGGTAGGCGCGCCCGGCGCCTCCCTCCAAGATTCAACCGCCGATCCCGTCGCCGAAAACCTCACCGTGTAGCTGGCGCAGGTCGGGAAACAGCTGGGCAAGGTCGGGCACGGGCGTGCGGCCCCTTCGAATCAGCTCGTCCATGGCGCGATCGATCCCCTCCACCGTCAGCGGAAACATGGGAAAGACCTCGCGGATCAGCCGTGTCGTCCAGCCTCCCCACCACTTCTCGGGAAGAGGGTTCAGCCAGACCGCATGCCCAAAATGGCGTCGGAGTCGATGCAGCCACACCAGACCGGGCGTGCGGTTCAGATGGTGATAGTGGATTGCGCCGAAGACATCGATGAGCTCGGTGGGAGCCATCGATGCATCGCCCACGACGATCAAGAAGGTGC
>CAYYOT010000089.1:0-16841 GCA_964473255.1 uncultured Myxococcales bacterium
CGCCGCCTTCCGTAGCTGGTTCCTTTTCCAGTAGGCTCTGGCGAGGCCATGTCGCCCTCGCCAGCTCCAGTCGGTCGGCGCACCCTGAAAGTCATCGCTCAAGACCTCGAGAAATTGCCTGTAGGCGGGGATGGCTGCGTCCGGCCCCGCTTGTGCGAGTAAGATACTAGCGCTGAGCAGTTGACGCTCGTACTTTGCATCAGCAAACGAGAGCCTTTGAATTCGACGCAAAGTGTCTGCCGCATCGCTTATCCTTCCCAGCTGAAAATAGGCCTGGGCAAGGTTGAGGTAGGCCTGCCCTTCACTGGAAATGAGTCCGATATTTCGAAATATTTGGGCGTTTGGCTCCAGGTGGTCGAGAATCTCATCTTCGTCAAAATCGACCGCCTCCGCGATTTTCGAGTTCAATTTGATGAGGCCAATAGTCTCTCGAATCTTTGATTTCACTACCGGAGGAGCAGAGCTCGTCGCAGCCCAGGCCCTTCCTATCAAGTCGATGGCTTCGGTGTGTCGTCCGAGCTCCATCATGACGTGGGATGCCATCTGCGAGGGGCCTACCTGGAATGCTCGGCTTGGCTGGCCCTCGAGGACCGTCAAGGCTCTCTGAAACAGCTCGAGGCTCAAGATGAGATCGCCGGTTTGCCGGGCGATCTGTCCGTCGATGTAGTGAGCAAAGCCTTCCCACTGTACCAGGCCGAAGTCTCTGCTGATCGAACGGGCCCACTCCACAGCTCGGGTTGCGGAAGGATAGTCGAAGGCCCGGATGGCGGCGCTGGCCGCAGCGCAGGCGCGCCTTGCGGCCTCGGAAACGACGCCAAGAGATCTTGCCTCCTGAGCACTATTCATCCAGACCGCGTACGCCTCCCTGTCGTCCGCTTCCGACACCAGCGACGCCCATTCGCTAGCAAGCCATAGTCGCTCCCAAGCGCTGGCGGCGCTATAGATCGACTTGATCGCTTGTATACGATGGAGTCGATCCCCGCGGCCGGCCAACCTAGAAGCCGCCAGCACGGATAGTCGCTCCGGAGATTCGACAATGAGCAGCTTTAGCAAAGTATTCTCTGACGCAGACTCGACGGTGACCGTTGCGGAGTGGATGACGGGTACACCCGGAAGACTTCCCGGAAAGACTGGCAGCTTGGACGCGTCGCGAGCCTCCGGGAGTCTGAAGGGACAACGCTCGCAGCCACCGCCCTTTACGTGCGGTTTCTGCCAGGGATCCTGGACTCGGCCGCTGCGTGCCGCGAAGACGGGTGTAGGAACTCCGTCAACCAGCATCACGAATCGCGAGCCATGAGCCTCGAGCGGGTCTTCACTCGCACGGGCATCAGCATCGGATGAACTTGGCGAATCCGAGCACGCGGTGGCGGCCGCAAGTGCCGCCGCTGCAATCGTGGAGATAGCCACCTTCAAGCAGGGCGAAGGTACCCTAGTCGGCCGTTCCTGCCTACTCGACGAGGAAGTTCTTCTGTTCGATCATACCATTGAACTCGATCTGCAGGACGAAGTTCGTGGCCGCGTTGATGGTCGCCAGATTGCAGTTCGCCCCCGACTCCACCGGCATCCACTGTGACTGAGGTAGCGGAACCTCAATCAGCGGCACCAGTGCCCACGTGGGGGGATCGTTGACGGGGTGCTTACACGGTCCGAATCCCCCCCCCAGACCATAGACGAGCCCTGGTCCGAGCGACCCTGAACCCTCACCGAACCTCACCTTCGCCTTTAGGTTGGTTCCGTCCACTTCCAGCGTACAGGCCGGCCAGCAGACCGGATTTGGAGCATACGGTCCGGAGAACTGATGGTGATGTCTGCAGCCTGCTCCTCCGATGGTTCCCGCTATCGCGAAGAATACACCTGCAAGCAGCACGATTCGACATGATCGCCGACGAACTTCTCCACCCATTTTTTGACGCCCCCTCAGTGCGCAACCAAACGCACCAGCGTCCCGTAGAATGTTGGGCGTTGCGAGTCGAGGGGGCAGCTGAACTTACTTTGATAGTGCGGGAGGCCGTCGGCCAATTGGCTAGGTCTCGCCTCGATCGCCGAGCTGCCATCTGCACGTTCCGGACCACTCTTGGCAGGACGGCGTGCGGAGCCGCACGCGCTTAGTTCAGGCGAGGCCGGCGGCGATGCGGTCGAGGCCGACGTCTTCGAGGAGGCGGGAGCCGAAAATCGTGCGGGCCGTCTCGCTGGGGAGGATTCGGGCGCGGGCGGTGCACCAATCGTCCACGCGTCCGCCGAAGAACCGGCGGAGTCGACCGGGGTTCAGCTCCAGGTACTGGCCCCAGTGGCACGTAAACGGGATACGGGCCCGTTCGAGCTCATCGAAGCAGCGGCTCATGATGGGCCGGATTTCGTTGCTCTGAATGCTTGGCAGCTCGATGAATGCGTTCTTCTCGAACACATTCATGCCGAGCGTCGCTCGCGTGGCGGGAACGAACCGGACGGCGATCGGCCCCAGGAAGTGGTTGCCGCGCAGGGACTCCTCTTTGATGACCGCGTCTACGCGACGAACCGCGTCCTGAACGTGCTCGCAGGACACGATGATCTCGCTGCTCTCACCGAAACCCGGGGGAATGGTCGTCGGTCCGAAGATCAGGCCGGGAGGTCGAGGTGGAGCATTCGTTTCTCGGAGCTCTCGATCGAGCTGCGCTCCGAGCACGGCGCTGAGGATCGGCCGAGAGATGACATCGTCGAGCGCCTCCGACACCTTCATGAGGAGCTCCATCGTGCTGGACGACGTGGCGGGCGTGGCCGGCGTCGGAACCACCGGCTCACCGCCCATCGGCTCGTGCGCGAACTTCAGGCTCACGAACACCCCGTCGTCGTTCGGCTGCCGGTACGGATTGATGTTCATGGAAAAGTGGTACGGCCGGCGGTCGATGGTGGGGTGAAGCGGGGTCGTGTTCCAGGTGGCCATCGCCTCCCAGATTTCAGGGTCCCGCCAGTGACGGCGGGTCGCCTTGTGATCGAGCAGATAGAGCGGCGCGGCTTCGATGACCACGCCGAACACGAAGCCGAGGGAACCCAAGGAGACCCGGCAGGCCTCGAGCAAGGCGTCGTTGGGGAGATCGTCCGTCGGGAGCCCGGTCTGCAACTCCAGCCACTCAGCAACCTCGGGCCGGAAGATGGCGGGATCTGGCTGGATGAACTTCGATTCGTCGGGGCCCGTCACCATGTGAAGAGCGAGCGTCGTGTCGTGGACCGCCCCGATGTCGATCGCCGCGCCGTGGGTGCCCGTGGCGATGCAGCCGGCGATGCGATGCCCGTCTGCCGCCCCCGAAGTCTGTAGCGCCAGTCCGATCTCGGCCAGACGCCGATTGATCCGGGCGACCTGCGTCCCGCCCTCGACGAGCACCGGTCGGTACCCTTGCTGGTATCGGGTGCTTCGGTACGCGTCGGACAGCCAGTCGGGATTCACCATCACGATCCCATTCAGATTGCCGGGGTCGATCACCACCTCCTCGGGCTCGATGATCGATGAGAGGGACCACGAAGAGCCTAAGACCCGCAGCCTCATGGGGGGAGCCTGCTCGAAGCACCAGCGAATGATCGCTCGAACCGCGTCCCCGTGTCGGCGAAGGCTCCGCGGCAGGTCTCCCATCGACGGCATGATCACGTCGGGCGCGCAGTACACGGGAATCGGCCGGTCGCGGATGGTGCCGTGAAAATTCGACCACGACGTCACGGCCTTCACTTCGGTGAACGGAAATCGAGGGAGAGTCACCGCGCCTCCTCCTCACCCGCATCGAAGGGCGCGAGGCCCATGGGCTGGATGCCGTCGTCGGGCGCTGCGCAGATGACGTGTGCCTTCGGATTCTTGGAGCCGGCGTCGAAGATCATGACCTTGTGGATTCGCCCCTGGCACTCGGCGGGCAGATTGATCTGCCGGGTGCGAGCAGGATTGCCCGCGCCGGGATCGATGGACGTCGTCGGCTGGCAGCTGCCGCTCTCGCAGTCGTACTCTGCGGCTCCGGGCTCGGTGGCGGCCACCACGAGCCGCACGTGGGAAGCGCACCCCGAGGCGACGCTCAGATAGACGAAGACGACGGCGACGCGAAGCATGTCCCATGGTCGATTCGACCTGGCCCCACGTCAATCCGGGCCACGAAACGACCTGTCATCCGGCCCCCGCGTATCCGGCGCAAACTAGCTGAACATGTCCCAAAACCAGCGGGTGGCGAAGAGCTCGAGCGTGATGGAGGCGGCCCAGTGGAGGAGTACGCCGGGCCAGATGCTTTGGCTCCGGAGGGCGAGCCAGCACAGGACGAACCCCGCGGGCCAGGCCCCGAACATCTCCAGGGTCGGCTTGCCGTAGTGCATGAGCGTAAAGGGGACCGTACTCAGGAGTACGGCGTTGCCACCCAAGTCGCGGGCCAGCACGAACAGCATGAAGCCTCGAAAGAAGAACTCCCAAGCCACCCACTTGATGAAATACATGGCGTGAAAGAGCGTGAAGATCCACGCGTCGGCACTGGCCTCGTCGATCCGCGGATACTTGGCCTGAAAGGCGGGCTGCTGAGAGGCCCAGTATAGAAGCGGAACCGAGAGCACGAACAGGACGGTGATGGTCCCTAGTTCGCGCGACGCTTTCTCCACGCCCAGGCCGAGCTCTTTGAGGCTCAGCCGCTCCACGAACACGGCAAAAGCCGCGGGAATCAGAAGCAGGAAGACCACGGCGACGGTATGCGAGTAGAGCTGTCGGTGGAGCGTATCGACGCCGATGCCCGTGATGGACCGGCTGGCCTCCACGAACCACACCGGGGCCAGTCGCGAGGCCCGGTTCGTCCAATAGGCGCACATCATGAAGACGGCGAAGGTGATCACGTAGGTGAGCCGGGCGCTCATCCCCAAAAAGATCGAGCTCAGCCGTTCCGCGAGTCTCACGCCGATACCTCGTGGTCGGCCGGTGCCGAGCCCGGCCGGAGGACGCTCGGGCGCCGAAGTGGGCTCACGGGCGCCACAGCGCACCGATGCCTCCGGCGAGGAGGAGTCTGGTGGCGCCGGTCGAGGCGCCGTCTTCGGTGCGGGTGATCAGCGTCTCGACGAAGGGCGTACCGACCCAGCCGCGAACGGCCAGGCCGACGTGGGGCGACGTCCAGTAGATCGCTTCCAGTCCGGCACGGCCGACCAGACTGAACGAGCCGTCCGCGGTGGCGGCGTCTCCCGGCGAGCTCTGCAGGTCGCGGAGCGCGGGTTGGATCTCGATGCGGGCGAGAAACTCGTACGGCTGCCTGCCGCGCTCCAAGAACGCCACCCCGAGCCCGACCGAACCCCCGACGGTAAATCCGGAGATCTCGGTGCCGTTCAGGTCCTGATTCAGAATCTGGCCCGCGTTGAACCCGATGGTGAGCGCGAAGCGGTCCGCCCACCACCAGCGGATATCGACCCCGCCGACGATCTCTTCCGTGCCGTCCAAAAAGGCTGCGTACTCGCCGTTGATGCCCAGTGACCAGGACTCGGGTTTTCTGGCGGCCGAGGACGACGCATCCACCGGCGTGAGCTCGCCCTTCTCTTCGAGTTCCTTGCCGACCGGTCGCACCGCGTAGAAGAGGAAGCGCGCGATCTCCAGGTCTTGTGCTCGCCCCCCGGTATGCTCGAGGAGGGTCTGCTGAGTGAGCCCGTCCGCGGGACCGCTCGGCCACTCGAGGCGAGTGGTGAGGACCTGATCTTCGAGCTCGACCCGAAGGTGCGCGGCCGCGTCGCCCCGGGTGTAGTCGTTCGGGCCGCACACGCCGAGTCCACGCTTGGCCAGCTGCGGCCGTAGCGGGGCCAAGATTTCGTCGATACCGACCGTCAACTCTCGACCGGTCGGCTCGACCTCGACCCACGGGCCGGGACCGCAGGTTGCAGCCCACGACGTCGAAGATGAGAGCCCCAGGGTCAGCGCCCCGAGGGCGAGCGCCGGAGGGCGCACCCTCACGGATAGAAGAAGCCGATGTTGAAGTTGAAGTACGATTGCGTCCCGATCGTGTCCGATTCTAGGGCTACGTTGAAGACCACCGAGGTGAAGACCAGCATCTGTCGGCTGACGGGTAGGCCCAAGCCGATTTCCGGAGCGAGGCCGAAGTGCCACTGGGTGTCTCGATTCGAGAAGAGTCCAACCACGAGCTCCCGTTCGATGTAGTACGTGCCGACTCCGAGCGAGAACCACAGCTGGGAATCCAGCATCAACAGGTCGCGAAGCGTGTACGTGAAGGTGGCGAGGATCGGGACGAAGTTCACGGTCCGGATCTGCGTGCCGGTCACGGTGGCCGTTCCCCGGGTTGCCGTGACATCGTCTTCCTTTTCGTCGAGGACGTGCCAGGCCCCCCGAATGCCGATGCTCAGCTTGGGGACGAGGGCGTAGCGCGCCTCGAGCGACACGCCGCGAAAGCTATAGTTGCTCGCAAAGTCGAAGGTGTCGCCGACGCCGAGCGACATGTTCCAGGCGATGAGCCAACCGAGACCCGGTTTGAACTCCGAGTCCTTGGGCTTGGCGTTCGCTCTCTGCGCGTCTTCCGCCATGGCCGGCGCGGGAACGGTGCTCGTCTGCACCTGAGCCGAGGCGACCGCAGGTAGACCGAGTACGGCGAAGAGGATGAGACTTCGAATGGCCTTCATCGCTCAGGGGCTCTGCAGCTCGAGATAGGGTGACTGCTCGAACGCTTGGTCGATGTTGTCGACGATCCGTGTCTCGTTGTTGGCTGCGCTCGAAGAGACGAGTCCGTCCACGACCGAGTGCCAAAGGACGTTCACGATGTCGTCCGGTTCACGGTCGCCGATCTCGATGATGGGGAAGAGGATCGTGCCCGTTCGGTAGTTGGTGGGCACGGGCACGGGGTAGTAGATGGGCGGAAAGCCCCCCCACCAGCCGCCCCAACCCGGGTACCAGTAGACTGACCAGTTGTCGCAAACGACCTTGCCCACGAAGACCCCCACGTCCGGCGGATTGAGCTCCGGCTGGAGCTCTTCGACGTAGTTGTTGGCGAGCATGTTCTGTCGGACCCGATCCAAGATCGTGGGGTCGAACCGATCATCGAGCTCGTCGTCGCCGGCGCGGCAGTCCAGGTCGGTGATGTCGACCAGATCGAACACGGTGCTCGTCATGACGAACGTGCGGTTTCGCTGATAGACGGTCTCCGGCACCTGCTGAAAGGTGGCGACGACGTCCGATTCGGAGATCGTGTCGAACCCGGTCGGATAGCACCCGGCGCCGGTTGCGGCTGCGCCGAGTAGAAGAATACACCGCTGCATCATGAGTCCTCTCTGTCCTTCCCCGGGTCCGGACTAGCCTGCCTGCGCATCCGTGGCAAACCGCACCCTTCGAATCGTGGAGGTCGCTCTTGGCACCGAATCCGAGCTATGAAGCCGGCATGCTTCCTGTCGGTGTTGCAGTGGTCGCGATGACGGTGGCCGGCGCGACCGGGCTAACGGTCAGCGCTCGCGCCGGCGGACAGTTCGGCGGCGATCTGTCCTCCGAAGAAGACACCGCAATCATCGCGCCGTCCTCTGCCTTCACGTTCGGGCTCGGCTACTTCGTCCGCAAGGATGCCCAAGTCGAGGCGTGGTATGGCGTCCAACCCACGGTTCTGCAGGTGGACGAGGCGACCGTGGGCGTCCCGGAAATCGACCTTCTCGTGCATCACGTGATGCTTGGAGGCATGGTCGAGATTCCCACCAAGGCGGCCCTCATCCCCTTCATCGAGGCCGGTCTCGGCGCGGTCATCTTTGCGCTCGACCGAGACGACGTTGCGGTCGAGTCGCGGTTCGGCATGACCTTCGCGGGCGGCCTCGACGTGGAGCTCTTGAAATGGTTTCGCCTCCGCGCGCAGATCGACTTGCGGCTGACGTTTCTCGGTGGGGGACAGCTGTTCTGTCGCGGGAGTTCGTGCCTCGTCACCGTGGGCGACGTCATGGCCCAGGGCAACGTGTCGGGCGGCGCCGTCTTCCTGTTCTGACCTACAGCTCGGTCAGCGCCGTGGTTGGCACCCAGCCTTCACGACCATCGGGCGTGAGGATCTGTGTCCATCCCGTTTGCGCGTCCGACGGTCTGACCCGGCTTCCGGCGACGACGCGACCGAGGTCGGGGTAGCGCTCCGCCGGCCCACCCCGGAGCACTCGAGATTCCATCGCGACCGCGCGCGGCTGCCCGGTCGCGTACGCCATCGCGACCAACACAGTCGCGGATAGGATGAAGGACACCGCCCCCGTCCAAGCCACGACGAGGCCCCAGGTTGCTCTTCGACCGTAGACGCCGACCGCGACGAGGACGTTCGAAAGAAGGACGATGAGCGCCCACCCGTGCGGGCCGAATGGAATGCGGTCGAGGCCGCTCGTTCCCGAGGCTTCTGGCGCGCGATCGATGCCCAGGTGCTCGCGCGCGACCCGAAGGTTTCGTCGGGTGTCTCGGTGCCCCGAGTCGAGCCGGAGCGCCCGCTCGAAGCTCACGATGGCATCGAGCTCGCGCCCCCGTTCGAGCTGGACCGTTCCCAGGTTGTAGAGCAGGTCGGCGGTCGGCTGCCCGCGGTCGATCACCGACCGGTAGAGCGCTTCGGCCTCGTCGAGCTCGCCCCGGAGCGTCAGCTGATAGGCGGCCAGCGCATCGGAAGCGCGGTCGTCGGCCTCGGGCACGCCCATCATGTGCAGGACGACGAGTACGGACAGGGCAGGGTTCACGGCGCCACCTCGTCCAGGATGGCGGCGAAGCGCCGGTCCGCGTCTGGGGGGAGACCCGGGACCAGCTCCCGCGCGTACCGGGCGAAGTCCGATGCCTGCAGAGCCCGCTTCACGTCTTCGACGGAGCCCTCGGGTAGCCCGGTGCCCGCGAGCAGGCCGACGATCTCCTCGGGCGAGCCTCGGCTGGCCCCCTCGCCGAAGCGAGCGGCGACGGCCGCGCGGATCGCGCCACCCAGCGCCATCCATGCGTGCTCCGGTCGCCCCGACCCGAGCGCGCGGAGGACTTCGCTTCGATGGGTCGAGGCGTCGAAGCAGAGACGCCCCCGGCGGCTGGTTTGCCACTGGCGGGCGACCGTGAGACCTCCGAGCAGGAGCCAGGGAGCGGCCAAGCCCGCGGCGAACCACGGGCGCCGCCACGGCGGTCGGGGCGGGGCGAGGCGCGGGGCCGGCCGGACGGGCCGCCACGTCAACGCGGGCTTCGCCGGTGGAGCCATGCTCGAATCGGGCGGAACGTCGGGCCGCCGCGCGACCCGTCCCCGCACCTTGATGACGAACGGACGGGTCTCTTGGCGCACGAACGCCTCCTGCTCCGGGTCGAAGGTCCAAGCTTCGAAGCTCGGGATCTCGACGACCCCGGTCGTGGTGGGTGTGAGGAGGATCTCCGCGACCTTCCGGCCGCGGACGTCGCCTTGAGAGGTGTCGACCGACTCGCTGACGTTCGGTGGAAAGACCCGAAAGCCGGGCACGTCGTCGACGGTCGGCAGCTCGATGCCGCGGACGTTGCCCCGCCCCTCCAGCCCCAGCGTCAGCAGGACGCCTTGCGAGGCGTCGATCTCCTGGCCGTCGGTCGACGCGAAGAGGCGGAGCTGTCCCACGTTTCCGGCCCGAAAGCCGGCCGGTCGGTCCTCGGGCACGGGAGCAACTTCGATGGTGCGGGCGCCGGTGAACCGCCGGATGCGCTGCGTGCGCGAAAAGCCTCCGCCGACGCGAATCACGGCGGGAACCGGGGGCAGGGCGATGTCGGTCGCCTCCAGTGGGAACAGCGCGACGCGCCAAACCCGAAACGCCGCATACCGCTGACCTTCGATCCGCTCGTAGGTGCGGGTCAGGCGGCGCGGCTGGTCGATGATCTCTCGCCAGACGCCCGAAGGCTCGGGAGGGTCGGGCACCTGTTCGATCGACGGTACGTCGCTCCGCGCGTAGAGGACCAGGTCGACGATGACCTGTTCTCCCACGAAGACTCGATTCTTCGACGCCCGATAGCGCAGGAACAGGTCCCGCTCACCGTCGTCGGGCGGCGCCACCTGGCCGGGCGGAGGCGGCCCGTCCGGCACCGTCGTGGACGCCGGTCGAGGGGCCGCCCGGAACGTGAAGGGCTGGGTCCGGGCCACGTGGGGTCCGAGGCGAGCCGTCACTGCCGGGAACTCGAACTCCCCCCCACGGTCGACCGAATACTCGAGCTGCACCGACTGCTCGCGAGTCATGCTGCGGCGGCCGTTGATGATGCTCAGCGACGTGCTCTCGTAGGGCGACCGCGAGAGCTCGGTGAGGCCCTCGATCGCCGGGACTTCGAGCTGGATCGGCCCTTCGACCTGCGCCACCGCCCGGACGGTGACGGTGAGGAGGTCGCCTTCGCGGACGGTGCGCGCCGATGGAGCGACCGAGAGTTCCAGCGGCTCGGCCGCAGCACCGACGGCAGGGGCCAGCGAAGCGACGACGAAGAGCACCCCGCGCTTCATCACCAGTCCTTTTCGACCCGCGGCCGGCCTTCGGCTTTGTCCTCGAAGAGCTTCCGCTGCAGGGCCTGCTCCTGACGGCGGAGAGCATCGAGGATCGCGCGCAGCGACTCCGGCGTTTCGTCGTTCGGCCGCTCCGATCCGTCGGCCCGACTCGGAGGTTGGCCGTCCTGTTCCTCGGGAACTTTCGGGGCGCTCGTGCTCTCCGGCGAGCGAGGCTCCGTCTTTTCGTCACCGCCGTTTTCCGGCTTGGTCGGGTCGGCGCTCGAATCGCGCTTCGCGTCGGACGGTGACGGCTCCGACTCCTCGCCTTCGCGGGAAGCCTCGTCCGGCTCTTCCGCCGACGATCCGTCCTCGTCCTGATCGTTCGCGTCCGGCTCGGCCTGGGGCTTCGACGAATCCGACTCCTGGCCCTCGTCGGGCGCCTTCTTCGATTCGTCCTCGTTCCCCGGTGAGGGCGGCGGTGGAGGCTGCAGCCGAAGCTGCGCTTGCGCGAGCTCCAGGTTTCGGCGAGCGCCATCGAGGTCGGGATCCTCGAGGAGCGCGCGGCGGTAGGCGTCGACCGCCTCCTTCAGCTTTCCCGAGCGCCGGAGTGCGTTGCCCTGAGCGTAGCGGGCGCGCCCTTTGAGGCTCGTGGGTCCGCGCTCGGCCGCCGCTTCGAGGTCCGACACCGCGGTTTCCCAGTCCTCGGTCGCCGCTGCGCTCAGCCCCCGGTTGTACAGCAGCTCGGGCAGGGGGCCGCGCTCTTCGATCAGGCGGTCGAGGGCTTCGCGGGTGGCTTCCGGGTCGCCGCGCTTCAGCGGCTCGAGGGCGGCTTCCACCTGGGGGTCCGGGCGCGTCCAGGGCTGCGACTGGGCGAAAGCCGAGCCCGGGCCCAGGGACAGCAGTAGGAGCGCCCACGCGATCCGCCGGGGACGAAGGAAGGAAGCGAGGAGCAAGGCGATGAGCCCGGGCCACACGACCCAAGCGTACCGCTCCTGGTAGATGCGGACGCTCCGCGCCTGTAGCTCTGCGCGGTCAAGGCGATCGATGTGACGGCGGATCGGAGCCATGTCGATTCCTCCTCCATCGGGCAGCGCCGCGATCCCACCGCCGGCGTCGGCGACCGCTTGCAGCGGCTCCGGCTCGAGGCGGGTGAGGACGGTGCGCCCTTGGCGGTCCTGCAGATAACCACGTCGACCCGCCTCGTCCACGACGGGTATCGGTTGACCGCGCGCGGTTCCGATCCCGATCACGTGGACGTCGATCCCGGCCTCTCGGGCGTCCTTTGCCGCTGCCACCGCCCCGCTCGCATGGTCCTCGCCGTCGGTCAGCACGAGGATCGCCCGACCGGCGCCGGGCGTGGGCGCCGCCTCCAGCAGGGCGCGCGACGCTTCGATCGCAGCCGCCAAGGAGGTCCCGCCACGGGGCATGATGTCGGGTTCGACGGCGCGCAGCTGGAGCAAGAGCGCGGAGCGGTCGATGGTGAGCGGCGTGAGCGGCAGCCCGACCGACGTGTAGCCCACCAGCCCCACGCGATGGCCCGCGAGACTGTCCAGAAGGTCTTCGAGCTCCAGTCGCGCACGCTGCAGGCGGTTGGGCTTCACGTCTTCGGCCAGCATCGATCGCGACAGGTCGAGCGCGAACACGATCTCCACGCCGCGCGACTTGCGGACCTCGGTCTTGTAGCCGAACTGGGGCCGCGCCAAGCCCACGATCACCGCTGCTACCCCCAGCCCAAGTCCCAGGCGACGCAGAGCCGTTCGCCGGGGCGCCCGCTCTCGGTCGACGATCCCGGCGACCAGGGCGGCGTCGATCGACCGCTCCCAGCCTCGGCGTCGGCGCCGATCTTCGAACCACACGACGACCCTCCCCACCACCGGGACGACGAGCGCCAGCAGCCACCAGGGTTCGGCAAACCTCACGGGAACCTCCGCAGGCGCGTCGACGCCAACAACCCCTCGAGCAGGAGCAGAAGGAGGCTGGCCAAGAGGAAGACGCCCCAGCGATCCTTCCAGGCTCGCTCGGAGATGCCCGCCTGCAGCACCGAGCGGTCGAGACTATCGAGTACCTGAGACAGTCCGGCGTCGAGCTCTTCGGCGTCCGTCGCGGAAAATGCTCGGCCTCCCGTCCGGTCGGCCAGCTCCTCGAGCAACTCGCGGTCGACCTGGACCTGAACCTGCCGCATGACCTTGCGTCCGAAGAGGTCGGTGCCTCCGGGGAAGGGGACCACGCCATCCGTTCCGATCGCGACCGTATACACCGGGACGTCGAGCTGCTCGGCCATCGATGCCGCTTGGCGCGGGGCCAGGCTCCCCGCGTTGTTCTCGCCGTCGGTCAGCAGCACCACCACCCTCGACTCCGCATCGCTCTCTTCCAGGTGAGCGAGGGCCGTTCCCAGGGCGGTTCCGATCGCCGTGCCGTCGGGCAGAACGCCAACCTCCACTTCCGACAGGAGCTCCAGAAGGAGTCCATAGTCGAGGGTGAGCGGCGACCACAATGTGGCTTCCCCCGCGAAGATCACGAGCCCGACCCGGTCGCGGCTGCGTTGGGCGATGAATTCGCTCACCGATTTCTTGGCCACGAACATCCGGTCACGGGGCTGAAAATCCGCCGCGCGCATGGAGCCGCTCACGTCGAGCGCGATCATGATGTCGATGCCTTCGGTGTCGACTTCGTCCGGCTCGGCTTCGGTCTGCGGTCGGGCCAAAGCGAGCACCACCATCGTCAGCGCCAGCCAGCGCAGAACCTCGGGCAGACGCCGAAGCCGAAGCCAGAGCGTACCTGGAAGCTCGCCGAGCAGGCTGGTGCTCGGGGCTCGAGCGGCCGGGTCGAGGCCGCGGCGCCCGCGCCGCAGGTCGAGGACCACGACCGCCGCGACCAAGATCAGGCCGAGCAGCGCCCACGGCTCGGCGAAGCGCAGCGTCCCGATCACGCGGACACCTCTTCTGCCGGGGCGGAGCGCGTTCGTAGCTCGTGGATCCTCCGCACGAGGTCGCTGGCTTCGAGCACGACCTGCCTCGCCTCTTCGGCACCAGGCTCGAGCTTGGCGAACTTCACCAGGTCGGCTCGACCGAGGACGGCCAGGGCCGTTCGGCGCTCGGCTTCCTCCAGACCGTGGTCCGCGAGCTCCGACTTCAACTCGGTCACGGTCGACTCCCGCGCGTCAAAACCGAGCTCGGCGCCGAGGTACGTGCGGAGGATCATCGAGACCTCGGTGAAGTAGGGGTTGGGACCGTCCGGTCCGAGCCCCGCCTGATGAAGGCGGTCCAGCGCTTCCCGGGCCAATTCGTGGGCCGGCCTCGGGGGCAGGACGGGCGCGGGACGCGGTGGTCTACGCCGCAGCCAACCGATCACCAGCCAGGCGGCGAGGGCCGCCATGAACGCGCCGGCGATCCCCAGGAGCAGCGGGGCGTTCCAGCTGCGCAGGGACACCGGGTCCGGGTCCGGAGCGGCGAGCGTCTCCAGCTGCTCGGGAGGCACGGCGGCGGACGACGTCAAGGCTCGCTGGACCTCGGGCGGGAGGTTCGAGGCGACCCGGAGCCTCAGCGATGGGGTTTCGACCTCTCCGCCGTCGACCTCGACGCGGAAGGGCCCCAGCGCGAAGCGTCCGGCTTCGAAGGGCAGGACCTCGAGCTCGAACGTCTCGATCGTGACGTCGGATTCGGTCTTCTTCGTTCGCCTTCGGGTGCGCTCTGCCCAGCCGTCGGGCCACGGCAGTTCGGGGGCCAAGATGGCCGGCTCGTCGCCGGTGTGCCGCACCTCGAGCTCCAGCAGGAGCGGTGCGCCCACCCGATAGTCGGCTTGGGGGTCGGCGGGCCTCAGCACGGCGCTCGGAGATGCGCCCACCCAAAACCCCAGCGTCATCCAGAGCACGGTGCCCATCGCTTCACGCCCCCCGCTTCAGCCGCCGGGCGCGTCCCTGAAAGAAGCGCACGAGCGGCCCGGCGAGATCGTCCGGAGTAAGAAGATCGATCAGGTCGACGCCGAGCTGAGACAGCATCCGCGTGCCCTCGGTCCGCGCCCGACGACGTCGGGCAGCGTAGTGTTCCCGAACGCGCCGGTCCGCCGTATCGATCCACGTCCAGCGCCCCGTCTCGGCGTCGAGCCACTGCACCAGCCCCAGGTTGGGCAGCGCTTGCTCGAGCGGGTCGGCGATGCGGACGGCGATCAGGTCGTGGCGCGCTGCGGTCAGTCGCAGCGGACGCTCGAAGTCGCGGTCGAGAAAGTCCGAGATCAGAAAGACCACCGCCCGGCGCTTTTGGAGCTGGTTCAGGGTGCGGACGGCCGAAGCGATGTCCGTACCGCGGTGCTCCGGCTGAAGCTCGGCCAGCTCCCGGATCACACGCAGTCCGTGGGAGCGCCCTTTGCGCGGGGGGAGAAAGAGCTCCATCCGGTCGGTGAAGATACCCAGGCCCACGCGATCGTTGTTTTGCAGGGCGGTGAACGTCAGCAGAGCTCCCACCTCCGCCGTCATGCGACGCTTGGTCCGCCGACGCGTGCCGAGGCGGGTGGAGCCCGACATGTCGACGAGCAGCAGCACCGTGAGTTCCCGCTCCTCGGTGAAGGTCTTGACGAATAGACCGTGGTCCTGGTGGCGGGCGGAGACGTTCCAGTCGATGTGACGGATGTCGTCTCCCGGCGAGTAGGGCCGCACCTCGGAAAACGCCATCCCCTGGCCCTTGAAGACCGAGTGGTATCGCCCGGCGAGCTGAGTCTGGACCGTTCGCCGGGTCACCAGCTCGAGGCGCCGGACCGTCTTCAGGATGTCGCGGCTGTCGATCGCGTCCATGGCTTGGTCAGGGAATGGGGACGGTTTCGAACACGCGGGCTACGACGTCCTCCACCGAGACGTTCTCGGCTTCGGCCTCATAGGTGAGCTTGATCCGATGGCGCAGAACGTCGGGGCCGATCGCCTTGATGTCTTCGGGGAATACGGCGGGGCGGCCCTGAAGAAAAGCGTGGGCTCGGGCTGCCGCGTCCAGGGCCAGGGTTGCGCGGGGTGAGGCCCCCAGCTCGATGAGTCCGGCGAGCGCGGTCAGGCCGGCCGCGTCCGGTTCGCGGGTCGCCCAGACCAGGTCGACGACGTAGTCCTTGATCTTCGCATCGACGTGGATCCGCTTCACCACCGAACGCACCCGCTGGAGGTGGTCGAGTCCGACCACGGGCGTGACTTCGGTCGAGCCACCCGGCCGGTCCAAGAGCAGGCGTTCTTCGGCGCGGGTCGGGTAGGCGACCCGCACGTGCAGCATGAATCGGTCTTGCTGGGCTTCGGGAAGAGGATAGGTTCCTTCCTGCTCGATGGGATTCTGCGTCGCCATCACCAAGAACGGCTCGGGAAGACGATGGGTCGTCTCACCGATGGTGACCTGACGCTCCTGCATCGCTTCGAGAAGCGCCGACTGCACTTTGGCCGGAGCTCGATTGATCTCGTCGGCGAGCACGAGGTTGGCGAAGACCGGTCCCTGGCGAGGCACGAAGTCCTGGTTCTTCGGGTCGAAGATCAGGGTGCCGATCAGGTCGGCGGGCAGAAGGTCCGGAGTGAACTGGATGCGTGAAAACGACGCTTGGATGGCGTCGGCAACCGTTCGTACCGTCAGGGTCTTCGCGAGCCCCGGCACACCTTCGAGAAGGATGTGTCCGCCCGTCAAAAGCCCGACGAGGATCCGGTCGACCATTCGCTGCTGGCCAATGATGGTCTTGCCGATTTCGCGGTGGAGGGCGCCGACGAACGCAGCCTCCTCGCGGACGAGGTCCATCAGGCCCTGCAGATCCTGTCCGATGGCGGGGGTGGGTTCCGTGGTCGTCATGGGTTCGGTGGCCGGCGGGGCACGCTTGACATGTCCCATGCCGGTGCGTAGGTGCCTGCAAGCAATGACGGATCCTCGTCAACTCGATGTACGCACCGTCCATCGCTACATCCACAAGGGAAAAGTGAAGTCCGCGGACTTCGAGACCCACCTCGCCAACCTGCCCGACCTCGAGGCCGAGGCGGAGTTCGTCGACTACGAGCAGCAGTTCGCTGAGGAGGCCCGTCGAGAGGCGCTGCCGCCCCAAGGAACCCCGGTCTTCGTCGAGAGCTCGATGCCCACCCCGCCTGAGCCGACGTTCAGGACGGTCACGCCCGCCTCGTTCGGCCCTATGGGATCGGCTGGCTCCGAGACCGCGCCGAGCTCGACCGGCTCCTTCGCGTCGCCGTCCCGGACCGACTCGCCCGCGTCGACCGGACCGACCGACCCCACGGGTCCGGCCCGGTCATCGGGCGCGACGGATCCGACCGATGATCCTCGGTCGGCCAGTACACCGGACTCCACCGACCCCACGGGATCGTCGAGCCCAGCCGAGTCCAGCCCGACGGACCCGCTCCCCCCGACCGGACCGACCTGGTCATCCGGGTAAAACGGGTCATCCGGGTCAAACGCGTCATCCGGGAAAACCGCGTGAACCGGGGCGACCGGGACGGGGGAC
>CAYYOT010000090.1:0-16779 GCA_964473255.1 uncultured Myxococcales bacterium
CTTTCGACACACGTCGAAACCTTGGACCACGCACTCGGCGTCATCCCGACATCCGAGGGGAGCGCAGGCGTTGTCGTCGAGTTGGGCGTCCCAGTAGCGGCCTTCGTCCGGCTCGTCCCGGTCGAGGCGATTGCCGCTGTGACAAAAAGTTCCGGAACCGAAGCGCTTTCGACAGTTCTCGTCGGCCTCGTCCCAAGTATTCGTCTCGGTCTTGCAGACGACACCGCAGGTTCCGATGACGGGGTGGCATGCGAGGCTGGGGTCGGCGATGGCACACTGCCCGATCGCCGAGCACCCTTGAGCCAGGCAGCGCCCGGTCGAGGGCACACAAAACTGGTCGACGTCGCAGTCGGCGTCGGTCGTACAGTTTCCCAGGCAGACCCCCAGCATTCCCGGGCGGTCGTTCGTCTCGCAGTTGCCGGCCACGAATCCCTCGTCGAACACACAGGCGTCCCAGTTCGGGATCTGCTGCCCCGGACGGCGAGGGTCTTCTGGACAGATGTCCGGGTCGACGAGACAGCCCGAGCTGGACGCCGCGCGACAGGTTCCCACCGGCTGGTCGTCGGTCTTCTCGCACAGGAAGTTGCGCAGACAGTCCGCGGAGGTCCGACAAGGCCAAGCGCACTTCCCGGTCTGGTCGCAGCGAACCGACTCGCCCTGAAGGTCGCTGCCCCGCGACCAGTTGTCGTTCACCGAGCCACACTCGCGGTCCGAGCCGCACCGTTCGCAGGTCGACCGCGTCCGGGTGCAGACGCCCCCTCGCTCCGCATCGCACCATGACGTGATGGCGTAGCCGTGTCCGCAGTCTTCGCCGGGGACGCTGCAGCGTATGCAGTCGTCGTCCGAGGCGCAGGGCGTTCCCGCCTGGCAGAGACCGGTCAGGAGATTGCAGACCTCACCGAAGGGGCACTCCTGATCGAAGCGATGGCAGGCGACGGGGGGTACCCCGGCGTCCAGGCCGGCATCGGAGCCGAGTTCGCTCCCGACCGTCCCGGGATCCAGACGGATGGTGCACGCGGCCAAAAGCCCCATCAGGCTGGCCGCTCCCAGGGCGGGGGCACCACGCATGCGCCCATGATGTCACTTTGAAAGCAGGGCTTCGAGCGATTTGATTCGGGGAGATCCCGGGAAACGGCGGGAAAGTTGGTTAAATAGAAGCTCGGCCTCCGCGTCGCGGCCTCGCTCCGCCTCGAGGACCACCTGATGAAAGAGCGAATCCTCGACGAAATGGCCCTCTGGGTAGGCGCGCCGGTACGCCTCGAGCTTCGAGATGGCGGCCTCGTCGTCCTCGACGGCGATGAGATCCAACGCTTCCCGCATGAAGCGCGCCTGCGACTTCGTCGTTTCGACTTCGTCGCTCGGCTCGACCTCATCGTCGGCCGCGCAGAACGCCTGCGCCTCCCCTGCGGTCAGCGTCGCGTGCCCCGACGGACCCGCGACCTCGACCACGCCTTCCGTCACCCGGACCTGAGTGCAGGTCGCTTGGGCTTCGACCGTAAAGGCGGTGCCCACGACCGTGACCTGGGCGTGGGCGGTCGCGACCGCAAACGACGCACCTCGCACCAGCGGCTGAACGTTGCAGGCCAGGCTGCCCGAGTCGAGACGGATGCGAACGTGGCGCGGGTCCGTGTCCTCGAGCTCCACGACCGACGTGGCCGCGAGTTCGAGACGGTGCGGTCCCAGCGCGACGGTCTGGTCGGCGCCCGCGACGATCCGAGTGCCGGGAGCGGGGCGGTCGGGGGCGGTAGGCTGGACGAGCCACACGACGACGACGGCCGCCACCGCGACGGCGGGTACCATCCACCGAAGGGACGCCGCCCGCGGCTCCGCCATCCGGGAAAGCGCCCCGGCGACGATGCGAGCTTCGACGGCCGGCGCAGGGCCAGCCCCTCTCAGTGACCCGAGTCGAGGCTCGGGCGCGTCTTGACCGTCAGTTTCCAATCCTTCTCCCAGCGCGTACGAAAAGCCGCTCGGGCGAGCCGCAGTCGGCTGGCCACCGTCCCGGGCGGGATGCCCAACATGTCGGCGATCTCGTCTCGCGTATAGCCCTCCACGTCGGAGAGCAACAGAACCTCGCGCTGCCGCTGCGACAGCTCACGCAAACATCGCCGAACGCTGAGCTCGGACTCGCGATCCTCGGGCGCCCGGTGCTCGAAAGCCGGCTCCGGCGCCTCACCCTCGAGGACGCCTTTTCGAAACCAGGCCTTGCGGCGAGCGTTGGCCACGATGTTGCGCGTGATGCGGAACAACCACGGCCCGAGGCCGGCGTCGTCCTGGCACTGCTCGATTTTGCGGACGGCAACGACCAACACCTCCTGCGCAGCATCCTCAGCTTCGGCGGGGTTCAAGCCCAGCATGACCGCCCATCGGTAGATGGTTCGGGCGTATTGCTCGAAGAGCGTTTTCCACGCTCCTGGCCGGTCGGCCTTGCAATCGTCCAGTACCGTCACGCGGAGCCGTCCCGTCCGGCCTCCTCCGTACCATGTGTCCACCCGACGACTCGGATCATCAGAGTCGCCAGGCGAATCGGAGACCCCCTCGAAAGCCCCACAGCCCGATGTCCAGCGCTCGGGTGCCCTCGTCGGTCTGCACCTCGACGGTCTGCGGCACCGGGAAGACGGAGAGACTCGCCAGCGCGGAGAGCTCCCAGGCCCCCCAGCCAAACCCGACCCACGGTCCAACGAAGCCGCCGACCTGCACCCCACCGCCCCTGCTCTCGGACGAAGCCTGACTCACCTGAACGCCATCGAGGGCCAGGCCGATCTCCGACCCTGCGCGGAGGCGCGGAGCCCGGACCCACCGCCAATCGAAGCCGCCATCGACCCCCCAGCCCCAGACGTCGAGACGTTCGCCCGCCTCTTCGGTCTCGCTCCGGCCTTCGAGGCGGCCACGAACGAACCACGGACCGTACGCAGCCTTGATGCCCAGGCCGGGGGCCCACATGCCGGGACTGCGAAAGCGAGCGACCGGCTCGGCCGACAGTCGAACCGATGGTCCGGGGACCGGCTGCGGCTGGGCGCTCGTCCTTGCGGCGAACGCCGAACTCGGCAGTTCCAGCGCGGCGGGAAGACCGGGAGGCGGTTCGGGACCGAGCACGACCGTCGACGTTGGGATGGGCTGCGGAGGAGCCATCGGCGGCTGGTCCGGCACGTCCGGCACGTCCGGCTCGAGCAGCTGAGCCTCGAGCGCCATCGAGTCGATGAACACCGACACGAGGGAGGCTCCGTGCTCGTCGATCACGGCTTCGAGGCTGGAACCCGAAAACTTGAGCACCCGCCGAAGACGGGTCCGGGCCGACCACACGACGAGCGTGCGTTCGTCGGCACGCCATCGCAAACACCACGAGCGGCCAGCGCGACACGTCTGGACCGAGCAGTCCGAGCGGAGATCCGCGTTTCGAAGCTCGGCCTCGAGCGCGATGAAGGCGCTGTCGGTCGCTTGGGCCCGACTCCAGCAGAGCGTGGGAAGAGCCCCGGCGGCGGAGGACACCAGCAGGAGCGCGGCGATCATCGACCCCTATACGCTGGAGCGGCACGCGCCGGCGCCGAGCGCGCGGGGCGCGAAGGTCGGGCCGGGCCTCCCGGGCGACTCGACGATGGAGGCCGGCCGGGGCGGATCACGACGGGCGGCTTCGAAGGAGCGCGGTTTCGCAGCCGCGGGGGAAGCGGCCGAGCCGGCACGCCCCAGTACCAGGGCCAGGTCGCTCCATAGCCCCAATACCCCGTCGTCGGCAGAGGAGAGGGCGGTCGACGCTCCGGAACCCGCGCCTCGCGGCGTGCCTTGGACCGCTCGGTGCGCAGCGCCGCCTGCGCATCTTCGCGCGCCTTGACGTCCTCGGGGGTCAACCACACGCCGCCGTACATCACGAAGCCCGCGGCCAACTTCACCTCGCGCTCCGTCAACCATCGGCCGTTCTCGAAGACGTGGCCCAGGCAGACATGGGCGAGATCGTTGCCCGGCTCGAGCACCAAGACTTCCCGGCAGATGGTTCGGGCGCGGGCGGCCAAACCGTGGCGCGTCGCCCAGCGCGCAACATCGAGAAGCGCCGCGGGCTCGAACCCGGCCGCGCGACGCCGACGAAGGAACTCGTCGAGCGCACTGTCGGAGCGCCGGATCTCGACCACGAGTTCCGGGTCGACGACGATCACCCCCATGTCCAGCTCGATGCGGATACCTTCGTCGGTCTCGGTGACCCGTCCCTCGACGGTGTCGCCCTCGCGAAAGACGACGGTGTCGCCACGAGCCACGGCGGGTGCGATCCACCCGAGTAGAGCAGCAACCATGAAAGCCCCCGCCCGCACGGCTCAGCGCTCCGGCACCGGCGCCATGAAGCGGACGCTCTGCTCGGCCTCGATACCGAGCTCCTCGGCGCGTCCACCGAGGATCTCCAGCACGAACTGAGACAGGCCCCGAACCTGACGCGGCGTCAGCGTCTCCGGCTCTGCGTTTTCAACGATGCCCAGGATGGTGAAATCGGAACGGATGAAGATCATGTCGAGGGGGATCAACGTGTTCTTCATCCAGAACGATTGCTGCTGCTCGTACGGAAACAGGAACAGCATGCCCTCGTTGGGCTCCAGCGAGTCCCGGAACATGAGTCCCTGGCGCCGCTCTTCCACCGAGTCTGCGATCTCCGCCCGGATGGCGACGGGCCCCTCCGCCGTCTCGATGGTCACGGGAATGCGAAAGACATCGTCGACGATGCCTTCAGCCCCGTCGGGACCTTCGGCCGACGCACAGGCAAACCCCAGACTCAAGACCGCGGCCACGCGTCGCACGGGGAGGATCGTAGTCGAGGTGAAGTTGGCCCGTCGAGCGGCGAATGGCGTTGTCCGCTCAGCTCGAGGTCGGTCCCGGTCAGCCGGCCAGAACCTTGGCCTGAGAGCGGTCGCACACCCACCGGACGAGACCGGGCCATACGCGGTGAGCGATGACCGTGGCCTGGCCGTCCAGGCCCGGGACGACTTCGAAACGCTGCTGAGCCATGCCCTGGAGAAGGGAGCGCGCCACCGTTTCGGCGGATAGCATCTTCACCGTCCCGGCGATGGCCTTGGTCTCCGGAGGGAGAAGCTCCATTTCGGCGGTGTGCTGCGGCGTGTCGGTATCCGGTGGATTCAGCATGGTCACGTGCACGTTGAACGGCTTCAGCTCACCTCGCAGACACTCCGAAAAGCCCTGCATCGCGAACTTCGAAGCTGCGTACGCGCTGTAGCCGTAGATTCCCATCTTGGACAGAAGGGAGCCCACGTTGGCGACGTGTCCCTCGCGAGCCTCCATGAGCCGCGGCACCACGGCGCGGCACATGTGCACCATCCCGAAGTAGTTGATGTCCATGTGATCGCGGAAGTCCTGGGTGGTTTGCTCCACGAAGCGACCCGGCCGAGCGATGCCCGCATTGTTGATCAGCATTTGAACCGGGTGCGCGTCGAGGTGGGGACCGATCTTCGCCTCCACCTCGGCCTCGACCGAGATGTCCAAAGGGATCACGTCGACCGCGGCGTCGGGTGTCGCGGCCAGGATCTCGGCTTTCGCCGACGCGAGCAGCTCGGGCCTTCGGGCGACCAAGGTGAGGCGAGCGCCGGCGGAAGCGAGGTCGAGGGCGAGCGCCTTGCCGATCCCGCTCGAGCCCCCGGTCACGAGCGCGTGGCGCCCCGAGAAATACGACATCCAGTTGGCCATGTCCGGCCCCATACTCGATGAGGGACGAGGTTTCGAGCATGGACCTCATCGCCATCACCGTCCTCGTCCTGCAGGCCTCGGTCGGGGCCCTCATCACGGCGATCCCTTTGGTCGGCGACCTCGGCTTCGAGCGAGCCCTGGTCGCGGGCGTCATCGGCGCGGCGACGGTGCCTCTCCTCGGTTGGGCGCGGTCCGCGGGACGATCGGTGCTCGTGGGCTATGGCCAGGCCGTCGTCCTCGGCTGGGCGGCAACCCTTCCTTCCATCGGCTTCGGCCTCCTGCGCGAGGCGGCCACCACCACCTGTAACACCGAGTCGGGCCTGGCGTTTTTCGTCCTCCTGCCGGGCGCCGGGGCCGTGTACGGAGCGGCGACCGGCGTGTGGCTCCGCCGACTGTTCGGAGACCGAGGCTGGCTCGGCATCGTCGCCGTGGCGGTCCTCCACCTGGTCGTCATCGGGGCAAAGCTCTATGCGTATCCCCAGATCTGGGTCTTCGACCTCCTCTGGGGGTACTGGCCCGGGTCTCTATACGATGAGGCGCTCACGATCGGCTCGGCCCTGGTCGCTCAGCGGGCCCTGACGGTCGTCGTCGGGTTGGCCCTCGCGTTCTCGGCAGCGACCGTCTTCGACCGCTCCCACCGAGCAACCACGGCGGCGCTGTCGCTGGTCGGCGTCATCGTCTCCGTCTGGCTGGCGTCCAGTCGCTTCGAGCTCGGCTTCGGAACGGGATACTCGGCGATCGAGCGAGAGCTGTCGGTCAAGGTCGAGACCCCGCACTTCGTCGTCTACCTCCCGTCCGGGACGTCCGCCGACCTCGCGGCGCGGGTCGCTCGCGAGCATGAATTCCAGTTCGACCAGCTCACCGACCTCTTCGAACCGGCGACGGACGGGATCCGGATCCACAGCTACCTGTACGCGAATCCCGCGCAGAAGGGCCGGCTCATGGGAGCCTTCGGAACCAAGATCGCGCGCCCATGGGCCAAAGAGATTCACATGCACGGCGTGACCGACGAGCCGCCCAGTCTCGCCCATGAGCTCGCCCACGTCCTGGCCGCTGCGTGGGTGGACAATCCTCTCGGTGTGCCGGTGCGGGGAGGTTTTCAGATCCAGATCGGTCTCGTCGAGGGCCTGGCCGTGGCCGCCGAACCACCGGCGGGCGGCCTCACCGTTCACGAGCGCGCTCGGGCGCTGGCCGAGCTGTCGCTCCTTCCAGACGTGGTTGGAATCCTCTCTTGGAGCGGCTTTTGGAAGCACGCTTCGGGGCGGGCGTATACGGCGGCCGGCTCGTTCGTCGCGTTCATTCGTGAGCGGTACGGCTCCCCCGCCGTCCGGCGGCTGTACGCCACCGCGTCGGTCGCGTCGGCTTTGGGACGCTCGACCCCCGAGGTGGTCGAGGAATGGCACCGATTCTTGTCGGAGCTGACCCTGCCGCCGCAGGCCATCACCTGGGCTGAAGAGCGCTACCGGCGCCCGGCCATCTTTGCCCGCACCTGTCCCCGCGAAGTCGGTCGTCTCACCGAGCGAGGCCGGCGCGCACTCGCCGAAGATCGATGGTCGGATGCGGTCATCGACCTCGAAGCCGCCTACCGCCTCATGCCCGATCCCTCCCGACTGCTCGAGCTGGCGGCCCAGGGTGCCCGCCGAGGGCACCTCGAGGCGGCCGAATCGTGGTTGAACCAGGTGGTGAGCTCAACGCTGACCGCCGCGCAGGCTCGCTCGGCAATGGAGCTCCGCGGCAGCCTCGCCTGGCGCTCCGGAGATCTGGCGACGGCTCGGGGCATGTACCGGCGAGCCCTGAAGCGCGCGACCACCTACGACGAGGAGCGCCTCAGCGCCGCCCGCCTCGAAGCGGCAACGCGGACCGCCACCGTCGCCGTGCCCCTCCTCGCGTATCTGGACGGTCAGTGGTCCGGGGAGCGAGCCGTGATCGAGCTCTCGCAGCTGGAGCGTGACGCCGGGGATGGCTTGGTCTCTTACCTGCTCGCTCGTCGCTTCGCCTCCACCGGAGCGACGCGGCTGGCCCTCTCCAGAGTCCGACAGGCGTTGAGCGATGCCCGGCTGCCCCGTGCGCTCGTACCGGAAGCTCGCTGGATGCTCGTGCGTTATCTCAGGGACTCAGGGAGACCACGGGCGGCGCTCGCGGCGGTGCGTGAACTCCTCGACGAACCCGGACGGCCGGCAGTGAGGCACCGAGCAGATGAGGAGCATCGGCGGATCGAGCACATCCTCCGCTGGCCAAACCCCGAGGACAGTGCCAAGACACCGGAGGATTCATGAACCGCATCATCGCTGCCTGCACGCTCGCGTTCGTCGCCGCCTGCGCTACCTCGAAGATCGGGGGAACCGAGATCGACGACACCGAGGAGAATCGCGAGATCTTGTCCCTGGTCGAGGCGTATCATCGCGCCCTCGAGAGTCTGGACGCGGATGCGGTCCTGGCGCTGGTGAGCCCGGAATACTACGAGGACAACGGCAACGCCGATACCTCCGACGACTACGACTATGAGGCGCTGGCTCGAACCCTCCACGCCGACTTCGAACGGACCCGCTCGCTGCAGATCGAGATCCGCGTCGACGACATCCAGGTCGAAGACGAGAGCGCTTACGCCGAGCTCTACTACGACATCCGCGCCCAGAACGAATACCCGTCAGGTGTGAAATGGGAGCGGACCGCCGACCGGACGCGCCTGCAGCTGCAGCGGGTCGGCGAGAACTGGCGGATCGTCTCCGGACTGTAGGCGGCTTCCTCCCGCGGCCAGCCTGGCCTAGGGTCTCCGCATGGACCCGTCGAGTCTGCTGCAGCGTCTGGTCCAGCGGGGGACCCTGGCCACCGCGCAAGCTCGATGGGTCGAGGAGCAGGCGGCGGCCGGGGCTGGGACCGTCGAAGAGCTCCTCCTGCGGTTCGATCTGGTCCGGGGCGAAGACATCGCCAACCCGAGCTCCATCGACTCACCGGAGCTCGCCGCCGCCTCGGAGGCGCACCAGCGCTGTGAGCGCATGATGAAGGCGATCTTCGAGCTGTGCGTGGCGCGCGGAACGATCGACGAAGCCGAATACCTGGCTCGCCTGAGAGAAGCCGACGATCTCGAAGAGGACGACAAAGTCGTTTTACCGACCGACGATCCCGAGTAGATTCCACGGGTGGTGGGCCTCGACCGAGTGCGCGGCCAGTCCGCCGCGACCGCCCGCCTGAAAGCCTTGCTGGCCGGGGCCCGCGTGCCGCACGCCCTGCTGCTGGAAGGCCCCGACGGCGTGGGTAAGATGCTCGCCGCAAAGACGTTCGCCCAACTGTTGCTCTGCCGAACTCCGCGAGACGGAACGGCGTGTGGCGCGTGTTCGGGATGCGTGAAGGTCGAGGCCGGTACGCACCCCGACCTCGAGATCGTTGCCGCTGAGGGTCGCCACACCAAGATCGACGCCATCCGCGACGCGGAGCGGACTCTGCGGCTGCGGCCGATGGAAGGCGGACGGCGGGCGCTGATCGTCGAAGATGCCCATCGGCTGACCCTCGGCGCCCAGAACGCGCTGCTGAAGACACTCGAGGAGCCCCCACCCGAGACGGTGTTACTCCTCACGACGTCGCGCCTGAAGGCGCTGCTGCCCACGGTGGTCTCGCGCTGTCAGCGCGTGGCCTTCGGGCCGGTTCCCGACGAGGTCGTCGCCGCGCTGCTCGAAGGCGACGACGGGGTCGAACCCGCGACCGCCCGCTGGGTGGCGCGGCTGAGCCAAGGCTCGGTGGGACGGGCCCGAGCGGCCTCTCCCGAAGATCTCGGCGAGCAGCGCCGCGCGGTGGCCGAGATCGATGCCCGGTTGGACCCACTGGGATCCTCCCCGATCGCCGCCGCCATGCAGTCGGCCCAGGAGCTGCACCTCGACCGCGCCCAGCTCGCCGAAACACTGGACCTTTGGCTGGTCTGGCTTCGCGACCAGCTGGTCTACGCGTGGGGCATAGAGGCTCCCGCCGAGGACGACGCTCTGGGAAGCGACCTGCGCCGCCTGGCGCAGCGCGGCCCGGCTGAGCTTCTGGTGCGAGCCCGAAGCGTGCTCGAAGCTCGCCGGCAGCTCGATTTGCCGTACAATCTCAATGCCCAGCTGATCGCGGAGCAGCTGTGTCTCGCCCTCGTGGGCCGAGGCCGCATGGTGCCCGTCCCAGCGTGAACCCTCCGACATGACGAACGCGACGTATCTCATCACCGCCGGACTGCCGTACGCATCCGGAAGCATTCACCTCGGGCACCTCCTCGAGTACGTGATGACCGACATCTACGCGCGGTCTCGGCGACTCGAAGGACACGAGGCCATCTACGTCTGTGCCGACGATACCCACGGTACACCGGTCGAGGTGGCGGCCCGCAAGGCGGGTCAGTCCCCCGAAGAGTTCGTCGCTCGCTTTCAGCAGGAGCACGTCGAGGACCTCGAGTCTTTCGGAGTCGCGTTCGACTCGTATTACACGACGAACTCCGAGGAGAGCCGCCGATGGGTGAATGAGATCTACGGCGAACTGAAGAAGAAGGGGCACCTGGTAAGCCGGCCGATGGAGCAGCTCTACGACGAGGAGGTCGGACGCTTTCTGCCCGACCGATTCGTGAAGGGCCGGTGCCCGAACTGCGATTCGGCCGATCAGTACGGCGACGTGTGCGAGGTTTGCGGCAAAACCTACGAGCCGACCGACCTGCGGGATCCGTACAGCGTGCTGTCCAAGACGCGGCCGGTCCTCCGTTCATCGGACCAGGTGTTCGTGAGATTGTCCGACTTTCGCGACGTCATCGTCGAGTGGCTCGATGCTCCGGGACGAGTGCAGCCCGAAGTGCGTCGCTTCATCGGAACTTGGCTCGACGACGGACTCAAGGACTGGTGCATTTCCCGCGACGCGCCCTACTTCGGCTTCCCGATCCCCGACCTTCCCGAAAAGTACTTCTACGTCTGGCTCGACGCGCCGGTCGGCTACATCTCGTCGACGGAGAACTGGGCCAAGAGCATCGGGCAGCCCGAACGCGTCGACGAGATATGGCGGAGGGGCGAGGCCGAGATCGTTCACGTCATCGGCAAGGACATCACGTACTTCCACACGCTGTTCTGGCCGGCGATGCTCCACGCGGCGGGCTTGGCCACGCCCACGCGAATCCAGGTACACGGAATGCTGACCGTCGACGGCGTGAAGATGTCGAAGTCTCGGGGCACGTTCATCTTGGCGGCGAAGTATCGCGAGCACCTCGATCCGACCTATCTGCGCTGGTACATCGGTTCGAAGGTCGGTCCGACGCCGGAGGACATGGATCTTTCGACGGACGAGTTCGTCAACCGGGTGAACGCTGAGCTCGTGAACAACGTGGCCAACCTCGTGGCCCGCAGCGCGGCCTTCGTGAAGAACAAACTGGGCGGCCGATACGGCTCGCTTTCGGCGGAGGCCCCACAGATGAGAGCTCTGGTCGAGACCAAGCTTGCCGCCGCGCGAGCGGCGTATGCGGGGTTCGACCTCAGCGCCGCGGTTCGCGCCGGCCTGGACATCGCCGACGCGGGCAACAAGCTGTTCCAAGACCGAGCCCCGTGGCAGCTCGTGAAGACCGATCAGAATGAAGCGCAGAGGGTGGTCACCACGTGCGCCAATATGGCGCGCGCAGCGGCGGTGATCGTCGCTCCCGTGGTACCGGAGCTCTCGGCCAAGATCATGGACGTTCTGGGTCTGGACGGTCCTCCGACTCACTTCGACGAAGCCCGCGCCTTCGACCTCGTGGAGCGACCGGTCGGCGAGCCCGTGCGTCTACTCGACCGAATGACGGGAAAGGCGCTCGATGCCCTGATCGAAGACTCGAAGGTTACCGATCCGACCGCCGCTCCTCATACGGGCGTCCCCCTCGCTTCCGATGCCCCGCCGGCCGAGCTCCGGCCCGAGATCACGATCGACGACTTCGCGCAGGTCGACATTCGCGTCGGCAACGTGCGAAAGGCGGAGGCCGTAGAGGGCGCCAAGAGGCTCCTTCGACTCGAGGTCGACATCGGCGAACCCCAGCCGCGAACGGTCTTCGCCGGCATCGCCAAGGCTTACGCCGACCCGAGCACATTGGTCGACCGTCAGGTCGTCGTGGTCGCAAACCTCGCCCCCAGAAAGATGAAGTTCGGAACGAGCGAGGGCATGGTTCTGGCCGCTGGTCCGGGAGGG
Organism: uncultured Myxococcales bacterium; assembly: GCA_964473255.1. GTDB lineage: Bacteria > Myxococcota > Kuafuiibacteriia > Kuafuiibacteriales > Kuafuiibacteriaceae > Kuafuiihalomonas. Next base: position 11,839 of record CAYYOT010000090.1, read on the forward strand.
GCCGACATCCAGCTTCTCGGCGTGGACGCCGGGGCAAAGCCCGGGTCCGAAGTGAAGTGAGTCGCCGTCCCCACGATCGATTCCAGCGCCTCCGCGACGCGTCCGACGAAGAGCGCAGCGCGGCGACGAGGCAGCTAGGGGCCGAGCTTTTCGCCCCGGATGCCGAACACCGGTGCATCCTGGAGCTCATCGGCTACTGGTGTGAATTCCGGCGTCACGTGGTGGGCCGCGACTGGGCCGACCGCGTCGTCGAGCTCCTGGGCGCTGCCGATTTCGAGGTTCGGGCCGAGGCCTGCGCCACGCTCGCGCTGCTCCGAGTCGACGGCGCCTTCGATGCTTGCGATCCGCTCGGCCGAGCTCTGCTCGATGCTCATCCCCGCGTGCGCCAGGAAGCGGCGGCCGCACTCGGTGACCTCGATTGCGCGGCCCAGGCCCGGGCTCTTCGAGAGGCTCTCGGCGACGAGGACTCGGAGGTCCGCTTCGAGGCGGCGTTCGCACTCAGCGGTTGGGGCGATGCGACAGGACAAGCCGATCTGGTCCGAGGACTGACCCACGCCGCCCTTCGGCCCTTCGCCATCGAAGGCCTCCGGAAGCTCGGTGGGTCTTCGGCGATCGCTCCGCTGGAGCGAGTCGCCCGAGGGTTCTCGACCCCGTGGTCGGATCGTCTGGCGGCTTGGGCGACGCTCGCGTCGATGGGTCGTGCGGAGGCGCTGTCCCGCCTCCGGCGAAGGCTCGCGCGGGGGCGGCGCGAGGAGAGGACGTACGCCGCCTATCTGGTGGGCCACGCCCAGCTGCAGGCGGCTCGCGAAGACCTCTTGGCCTTGTTGGATGATCGCCGTACGCCGTTTCGCGCCACGGTCGTGCGCTCCTTGGGGCTGCTCGAAGACCCGCGCGACGATGCCCGCCTGGAGTCGATGGCCGGGAGCGAAACGGAGCCCGAGGACGTTCGCCTGGAGGCCACCGAGGCGATCGCCCGGCGCGGACGCGCCCCAAACGGCCTCCCCGGTTGACCTGGAAAGCCAAAGGACCCTACCCGCCGATGGTGAGCCGTTTCTTCGATACCCACGCGCACTTGGACGGCGACAGCTTCCAAGAGGATCGAGCCGCGGTGCTGGAGCGAGCCGCGGAGGCTGGGATCACCGACATCGTGCTGATCGGCGCCTCCGACGGCTTCCGCAGCAATCTCGAAACCATCGCTGTCACCTCGGACCGGCCGCGCATCCATCTCAGCCTCGGCATTCACCCCCATGACGCCGAAAGAGCGGGCATGAACGCGGTCGCCGACGTCGAGGCACTGCTCGACGAGCCTCGGGTGGTGGCGGTCGGCGAGACGGGGCTCGATTACTACTACGACAACTCTCCGCGTGAAGCACAGCAGGAGATGTTTCGCGCCTTCATCCGCGTGGCTCGCAAACGCGGACTGCCGCTGGTCATCCACACTCGAGACGCCGAGGCCGACACCCTCGAGATCCTGCGCACCGAGGGCGCCGACCAGGTCGGAGGCGTGATCCACTGCTTCAGCGGAACGGCCGAGCTGGCCCGCGGGGCCCTCGACCTCGGCTTCTACATCAGCTTCTCGGGAATCCTGACCTTCAAGAAGTCGGACGAGATCCGCCAGGTTGCGGCTTCGATGCCAAGAGATCGCGCCCTGGTGGAGACCGACTGTCCTTACCTCGCTCCGGTCCCGTACAGAGGTAAGCGCAATGAGCCGTCGTACGTCGTCAAGACCGCAGTCTGTCTGGCCGAGCTATGGGGAACGTCGCTCGGCGAAGTCCAGGACCAAACCGGCACCAACGCGTGTCGGCTCTTTCGCGTGTAGCTCGTCCACCTCAGCCGAGCACGTGGTCGACCACGGCAGCGACGACGTCCGGGCGGTCGACCATACGGCTATGTCCGGCCCCCTCGACGCGGACGAGCCGCGCCTTGGGCCAGCTGCGCGCGTTGCGAAGGGCATTGGTGAAGGGGACCTCCGCGTCCTCCGGATCGTGGAGCACCAAGAGCGGCCGGTCATCGGGGGCCGCCATCGCGGCCACGTCGAGCGTATCGATGTCAACGCCGATGCGTCGCTGGAGCTCGCGCCGTAGCTGCACTACGACCGCCACCTCCAGTTTGAGACGGTCGGCGAACACGTCGACGACGTCGGCGTACCGACTCGGGCTCCCCAAGACCACCAGCCGCTTGGCCGGAAGACCGCGAGCGACCGCCATCGCCGCCACGGAGCCCCCAAAAGAGTGACCGACCACGCCGGCGAACGGCCCCAGGACCCGACCGAGCCTCAGCAGCGCTGCCGTCGCTGCCTCGGCGTTGGTCTCTCGGCCGTCGCTCGCCCCGTGGGCCGGCAGATCGACGAGAACCGCCTGCGCTCGCCGACGCGCGACCGCCTCCGCGATGCGAAACAGTCGAGTGGAACGCGACCCCCAACCATGCACGAGGAGGACCTTGGGACCTTCTCCCAGCGTGCGCACCGCGAGTCCGTCGAGACTCTCCGGTGGCTCCAGTGATGCGGCGAACGCCGCCTCCGCCGGGGAGGGCGGCCGCCGCGGGGGCGTGACGAGCCCCCGCACGAGCACGCGGGCGGCGAAGCGCGGGCTCGCCCGAGCGAGCAGCGAAAGGGCCGATACCGGTCGGCCTCCGATCTGGATGGAGCGGGTCAGGTGAGCAGGGTGCATGGTGGATTCTCCTTTTCGAACGTTCGTTCTTTTATCTGAGCGCAAGAGCGCGCAAGAGCGAGGGACGCATGGGTCATGTCAGGCCTCGGCGGTGACGTACGGCTCGAGCATGCGCTCGAAGGCGGTGCGGGTACGCTCAGCGGCGCGGGCGTCTTCGAGGAGGAGCCGCGCATGGTGGTGGGCGTGGATGAGACCGATCATCTCGAAGGCGATCTGCTCGGGGTCGAGCGCCGGGTCCAGGTGTCCGACGTCGACGGCGAGACGCAGGGCGTACACGAGGCTGGCGATCAGGTCGCGTCGATGCCGGACGAGAGCTTCCCGCATGGGGCTGGGGCGGGCGTCGAACTCGAACCCCGCCGCGAGAAGAACGCAGCCGCCGGGCCGGCCCGCGCCCTGGTCCCACGCGATCCATCGGTCCAGCCAAGCCCACAGCCGGGGCAGACCGCGCGGAGCGCGGAAGGCCGGCCGGAGAACCTCGTCGGTGAAGCGGACCGCAGCCGCCTCCAGCACGGCCACCTGAAGTCCCTCTTTGGAACCGAAATGGGAGAACAGCCCGCTCTTTGAAAGGCCGAGGTCCGACGACAGACGTCCGATGGTCAGGCCCTCGAGCCCATCCGAACTCGCCAGCTCCAGCGCTCGGTCGACGATGCGCTGACGGGTCTCGTCCCCGCGGCCCACCCGTGACTCATAATCGAACGTTCGTTCGATTGCAAGACCGAGACGACGAAGCGGGCGCCGACCTCGAAATCCGGACTCAGAGGTTTAGCGCGGCCTTGAGCGCGTCGACCTTGTCCGTCTTCTCCCAAGTAAACTCGGGGTTTCCGAAGTGTCCGTACGCCGCAGTCCGCAGATACCCGGGCTTCAGCAGGTCGAGCGTGTCAGTGATGCCTTTGGGGGTGGTCTGGAAGACCTGGTCGATCGCTTCCGCGATCCGGTCCTCCTCGACCTTGCCGGTCCCGAACGTATCAACGTGGATCGAAACCGGCTTGGCGACGCCGATCGCGTAGGCCAGCTGCACTTCGCAGCGCGAGGCCGCACCCGCCGCGACGACGTTCTTGGCGATGTATCGAGCCATGTAGGCGGCCGACCGGTCGACCTTGCTCGGATCCTTGCCCGAGAATGCACCGCCGCCGTGACGCCCCATACCACCGTACGTGTCGACGATGATCTTGCGGCCGGTGAGGCCCGCGTCGCCGTGCGGTCCCCCCACGACGAAACGACCCGTGGGGTTGATGTGGAAGATGCAGTCCGAGGCCAGCCGATCCGCCGGAATGACCTTTTTGACGACCTCTTCGATCACCGCGTCGCGGATCTGCTCGTTGCTCGCCTCTTCGTCGTGCTGGGTGGACACCACCACGGTCGTGACCTCGGTGGGCCGGCCGTTCTCGTAGCGCACCGTGACCTGGCCTTTGCCATCGGGCCGAAGAAAGGGCGCGGTTCCGTCCTTACGAACCTGGCTGAGTCGTCGCATCAGCTGGTGGCTGTATTGGATCGGCATGGGCATGAGCTCGTGCGTCTCGTCGACGGCGAAGCCGAACATCATGCCCTGGTCGCCAGCGCCCTGCTCGTCGCTCGATTCACGATCGACGCCGCGAGCGATGTCGGGTGACTGCTTGTTGAGGGCATTCAGGACCGCGATCGATCGATGGTCGAAGCCCATCCCCGAGTGGTTGTAGCCGATGCCGGCGACCACACCTCGCACAACGTCCTGCACGTCGATGGTCGTCTTGGAGGTGATCTCCCCGCCGACCATGACCATGCCCGTTAGACACATCGTCTCACACGCGACCCGAGAGTTCGGGTCGCCTTCGAGCAGTGCGTCGAGAATTGCGTCGGAAATCTGGTCACTGACCTTGTCGGGATGGCCTTCGTTGACCGATTCCGACGTAAACACGAAGTTCTTGAGCGTCATCGTTTCTCCATTTGGGCCCGACGAGTCGTTGGCCCCGGGCTTGCCATGGATGCCGCGGGGCGCGTCGAGCGAGCTGATTTGGCCGGGCTAACAGATGGCTTTCGCTGCCGTCAACAAGCGGTATCTTGCGCCGCGGACCATCCGGCCTCAGACTCCGGTCCCGTGTCGGAGTCCACGCTCGACGAGCGGAAGAAAGCCATCTGCAAGGGCCTCACGGCCGTCCTAAAGGCGAGTCCGGCCGCCGGTTCGGTCGATCCTAGATCGTTTTTCATGATGCTGAGCTCGAACTTTACGGTGCTGGCTCAAGACGGAGTCCTGGACTTGGATCCTGTGTATCGGGCTTTGGGCGGGACCGGCGAT
>CAYYOT010000091.1:0-16455 GCA_964473255.1 uncultured Myxococcales bacterium
CCGCGCGCGCCCCGTCTTCGCGGACACCGGCACCCATCAGCCCGGGCATGCTAGTCTGGAACCTTCAGGCAGGGGAAGGCCGGACTCGACAAGACCCAGACGATGGGACAGGCCGCACTTCCCTTCCAAACATCGGAATACCCGGGTCCACCGAGCCGTATTAGAGTCCGACGCGCCGGGCCCCGGCTGCAGAGGTACGAACCCATGTCGAAACCCATCCGATGGACCACCCCCTTTCTCGGACTGCTCCTCGCCCTCGGCTGTTGGGCGGGGGCTGCGCCCAATACGGACCTCGCTCCCGGCGAGGCGAAGGCAGGAAACGACCCCGATGCGCCCAAAGCGACCACGGCCGCCTACGCGCTGCCGACGAGCGAACTCGAGCCCATCCTGCAGCGGCTGCCCGACGTCGCGGAAAAGGCGGTGAAGAGCGTGGTCAACATCAGCTCCACCAAGGTCGCTCGTGGAAACCCATACCTGGAGGATCCATTCTTCCGTTTCTTCGGTCAGCGTCCCCGGTCGGCCCCCGAACGGCGGGAAAAGAGCCTCGGGTCGGGCGTCATCGTTCGGGAGGACGGCGTGGTGCTGACGAACAACCACGTCGTGGCCAACGCCGAGGAGATCGCGGTCACCCTTTCCGATGGGCGCGAGCTCGAGGCCGAGCTCGTCGGTACCGACCCCGAAAGCGACCTTGCCGTGATCCGATTGAAGGAGCCACCGCAGGACCTCACGGCCCTGCCGCTGGGAAGGAGCGCCGGTCTCCGCCTGGGCGAAACCGTCCTCGCCATCGGTAACCCGTTCGGGGTCGGCCAGACCGTGACGATGGGGATCGTCTCGGCCACGGGCCGAGCCAACGTCGGCATCGTCGACTACGAGGACTTCATTCAAACGGATGCCGCCATCAATCCCGGGAACTCGGGCGGCGCCCTGGTGAACATGCGGGCGGAGCTCGTGGGCATCAATACCGCCATCCTCAGCCGCAGCGGAGGCTACCAGGGCATCGGGTTCGCGATCCCCTCAGACATGGTCAAGACGCTGATGCTCGACCTTCTCGACGATGGGCAAGTGAGCCGCGGATTCCTCGGCGTCTTCATCCAGGACCTCACGCCCGAGCTCGCGGCCTCCTTCGACGCCGAAGGCATCAAAGGCGTTCTGCTATCCCAGATCATGGAAGATGGCCCGGCGGAGAAGGCCGGACTCGAGCAGGGTGACATCGTTACGGCCATCGATGGCGAGGCCGTCGATTCCGCCTCGCGCCTGCGTCTGCTCATCGCATCGAAGGGAGCGGACAAGAAGACCGACCTAACGGTGCTTCGCGGCGGAAAGAAGAAGCGCATCACCGTGGCACTCGGTGAAAAGGAATCCGAAGCGGTCGCCCAAAATACCAGTAAGCCAACGTCGGAGCTCGGAGTCCGTCTGGCTCCGGTCGACGACCGCGCCCGGCAGGCGTTCCGACTCGACGACCGGGTCCGGTCGGGAGCGGTGGTCGTCGAGGTTGCGCCGGGAAGCGACGCGGCCGAGTCAGGCCTTCGCCCTGGCGACGTCATCACCGAGGTCAATCGGAAGGCCGTTCGCGGTCCGCGAGACGCGATGCAGCTACTGAGCTCCGTCCGCGGGAACATCCTGCTCCGCGTAGTGCGCGGCGGGGGAGCCATCTACGTGGTGATCGACCGCTGACCGCAGCCACTAATTTGGCGAGAAGTCACTCACTTGTTGGGGCCGCTCACGCTATGTTCGCGAGATGACGGCGACGGTCGAGCCGGCGGCCCCCAAAGACTTCATCCGGACCCTGGTTCAAAAAGACCGGGCCGAGAATCGTAACGAGGGACGGGTGGTGACCCGATTCCCGCCCGAGCCCAACGGGTACCTGCACATCGGTCACGCCAAGGCGATCTGCTTGAACTTCGATCTCGCCCAAGAGTTCGAGGGCCGGTGCCATCTGCGTCTCGACGATACGAACCCTCTGAAGGAAGAGCAGCGTTACGTCGACGCCATCGAACGCGACATCCATTGGCTCGGCTACGACTGGGGAGGCCATCTGTATCACGCCTCCGACTACTTCGAGCGGCTTTACGAGCTTGCGCAGGTCCTGATCCGCGAAGGGAAAGCCTACGTCGACGGCCTGACGGAGGAGGAGATCCGGGGCTACCGCGGCACGGTGACGGAACCCGGCCGGCCGAGCCCAGATCGGAACCGCAGTCCCGATGAAAGCCTCGAGCTGCTCGCGCGGATGAAGGACGGAGAGTTCGACGAGGGTGCGTACACCCTTCGGGCCAAGATCGACATGGCGGCACCCAACATGAAGATGCGGGACCCGCTGATGTACCGCATCCGGAAGGTGCAGCATCATCGGACCGGGAGCACCTGGAACATCTACCCGCTGTACGACTTTGCCCATCCCATCTCCGACGCGCTGGAGCTCGTCACCCATTCGCTGTGTACCCTGGAGTTCGAGAACAACCGCGAGGTCTACGACTGGTTCGTGGAGAATCTCCCCCTCCCTGCCCGCCCCCGTCAGACCGAGTTCGCGCGGCTGAATCTCGAGTACACGCTCATGAGCAAGCGGAAGCTCCGTCAGCTGGTCGAAGAGCACATCGTCGAGGGGTGGGACGATCCGCGCATGCCGACCCTCGCCGGCCTTCGGCGCCGCGGTTATACGGCGAACGCCATTCGCGATTTCTGTCGTCGAGTGGGCGTGGCTCGTGCGGACAACCTCGTGGCTTATCCGCAGCTGGAGTTCAGCATCCGAGAGGAGCTGAATCGGACCGCCCCTCGCGTCATGGCGGTCTTGAACCCTCTCAAGGTGACGATCACCAACTATCCGGAAGGCCAGGATGAAGAGGTGGAAGCCGTGAACAATCCGGAGGATCCCGAGGCCGGGACGCGCCGACTTCCGTTCAGCCGAGAGATCTACATCGAACGCGATGACTTTCTCGAGGAAGCTCCGAAGAAGTGGTTCCGCTTGGCTCCCGGGCGCGAGGTCCGCCTGAAGCACGCTTTTCTCATCACCTGCGAACAGGTGATCAAGGACGCCGAGGGAAACGTCGTCGAGCTCCAGTGTTCCTATGATCCCGCAACGCGAGGCGGAGAGGCACCGGACGGCCGCAAGGTGCGGGGAACGCTCCATTGGGTCAGCGCTCGACACGCAGTCGAGGCCGAGGTCCGCCACTTCGACCATCTTTTCACGACGCCGACACCGGGCGAGGTCGAGGACGTCATGACCATCGTCAACCCAGAGTCGAAAGCGACCATCCAGGGCTGCAAGATGGAGCCGAGCTTGGGCACGGCCCAACCCGGGGACGCTTTTCAGTTCATGCGGCTCGGCTACTACTGCGTAGATTCGGTTCTCACACCGGCCGGTCGCCCGGCTTTCAATCGCACCGTTGGCCTGAAGGACACCTGGGCCAAGGTCGCCAAGAAGGGATAGCTCATGGCTCGAACCGAAAGCATGATGGTGGAGCTCGGAACTGCAGCTCCAGACTTTTCACTCCCCAACGTCGACGGCAGCACCGTGGCCCTGTCCGACTTCGCGGAGCGTCCAGCGCTCCTGGTGGCGTTTTGGTGCAACCACTGTCCATACGTGAAGCACGTGGCGGATGCATTCGTGGAGTTCGCCCGCGAGTACCAGGACCGCGGTCTCGGCATCGTCGCCATCAGCGCAAACGACGTGAACGACTACCCCGAGGACGCTCCCGACAAGATGAAGGAGGAAGCGGAGTCTCGGGGCTATACCTTTCCCTATCTCTACGACGAGACCCAGTCGGTCGCCCGCGCGTACCATGCCGCGTGTACGCCGGACTTCTTTCTGTATGACGGTGAGCGTCGCCTCGTTTACCGCGGCCAGTTCGACGGGAGCCGCCCGAGCGGTGGAGGACCAGTCACGGGGGCCGACCTCCGGGCCGCAGCCGAGGCCGTCCTTTCCGGTCGAGGACCGGTCCCTGATCAGAGCCCCAGTATGGGCTGCAACATCAAGTGGAAGGCGTGAGTCATCGAGCCGCGGCCGAGCGAGAGGCTCGCCGGGTGACTCGCGGGCGAAGGCCTATTCGGCCTCCACCTCCATGACCTGCTTCCCGTTGTGAAAGCCGCAGGCCAGGCACGCACGGTGGGGCTGCTTCGGCTCGCCGCAGTTGGGGCATCCGCCGTAGTTGGGGCTCTTCAGGGCGTCGTGCGAGCGCTGCATGCCGCGACGGCTCTTGGACTTTCGTTTGCGTGGGACTGCCATGGCGACCTCGAGTTCCGAAAAGAGGGGAGGACTTAGCGGAAGCCGGCCGGGTCCCTCAAGCGAAAAACTCGGAAAAGAGCTAGTACTAACCCGCAGTTTCAGTAGCCGGCAGTGACGTCACGCACGGCATCGTCGACCAGGGTCAACAGACGCGATCGCGCCTGCTCGAGTCGCTGACTCCGGGGAAGCTCCGGTCGCTCTTCCTGAATCTCCTGCTCTAGAGCCTCGAAGATCGTCTGCAGCTCATGTCGGAGGCGCTTCAGATCGGACATGCGGGCGAGGATCGATCGAAGGCGTCGCCGCGGGCAAGGCGCGCGAACTTCATCCCTCCTCGAAGCCGGTCAGGCTCGTGCCGAACCGGAACAGGTCGGGTCGTCGGTCGGCGCGCTGCCGGACCGAGCCCGAGTGGATCGCCTCCTGGAGGGCCTCGAAATCGAGGTCCGACGTGACCACCATCTCGGTATTGGGCGTGGCTTCCACCAAAATGCCGTCCCGAGCGAAAGCAAAGTCGCTGGGCGAGAGGATGGCGGACTGCGCGTACTGGATGTCCATGTTCTCGACGTCCGGCAGGTTTCCCACCGTACCCGCCATGACGACATAGATCTGGTTCTCGACGGCCCGTGCCTGGCAGCAGTAGCGAACCCGCAGGTAGGCCTGCCGATCATCGGTGCAGAAAGGCACGAAGATGACTTCGGCACCCTGGTCGGCCAGATAACGAGCCGCCTCGGGGAACTCGGAGTCGTAGCACACGAGGACGCCCACCCTCGCCTTGGGCGTGTCGAAAACCTGGAGCGTGTCACCGCCTTCCATGCCCCACGCTCGCCTCTCGTTGGGTGTCATGTGGATCTTCGGCTGTCGCAGCGAACGGCCGTCGGGCAGGTACAGCGTTGCCACATTTTCAATGCGGTCGTGGATGGCGGTCGGATGACTCCCACCAACGATCGCTATCTGAAACTCGGCCGCGAGTTCACCGAACAACGCGTCGACCCGTTCGGTGAAGTCGGTCAGTCGCCGGATGGCCTCCACCGCGGTCTTGACCTCGATGAAGGACATGAGCTGCGCCGTCAGCAGCTCGGGAAAGACCACGAAATCGGAGTCGTAACCGGCCGCAGCATCCACGAAATAGCGTACCTGCGTAGCGAAGCCGTCGAAGTCGCGAATCTTCCGGAGCCGATACTGCACGGCGCTCACGCGGATCGACCGCGCCTTTCGATAGCGAGCCACGAAGTCGGGGTTCAGCCACTCCAAGAACGCTCCGTGGTCCAAGCTCTGTGGATCCTTCACGTAGTTCGGCATGACTGACTCCAGGCGATAGCCCTGGGCCAGATGAAAGCTCAGCACGGAATCGTGCAGGTCGCCGGCCTCCACCCGTCGGGCGTATTCCTCTGGGCTCATGTCGTCGGCCACGGCGTGGTAGTCGAACAGCCGTCCACCCAGCACGACTCGGCGTAGATTGAGGCGGCGAGCCAACCGACGACGGGCCTCGTCGAGCGCTCGCCCGATGCCCCGCCGCCGATGCTCCGCGGCAACGACGGTATCGGCGCCGTAGAGCGTGTCGCCGAAGGGGTCGTGGCAGTAGAACATGCCGTTGTCCGTGATACCCGGCCAGGTGTGGCTGCGGAATGGGTCTCGCCCGAAGGAGACGACGAGGTTGCTGCTGCTGCCCACCACCTTGCCATCGACGATGGCGACGAACTGTCCTTCGCCGAAGCGCGCCAGGTGCGATCCGACGTGTTCGGCGGTCCACCGGACGTCGCTCTCGTGGTCGGAGGCGTACACGCTGGCGTTGAGTTCGACGATCGCCTCGACGTCGTCGAGCGTAGCCGCACGTATCTCGAAGGAGTCCGACATTCCGAGGGTGTAGCGGCGTCGAGACCCGGCGGCAAGCACGTCCCGCTGGTCGGCGGGTGAAGAGAAGGCTAAGGAACCTCGGGTGGCCGCCGTGCCGAAAATGGTCCTCGTGGACGGAACGGCCCTGATCTACCGCGCCTATTACGCCATTCCGTCGAACCTGTGCACGTCCACCGGCATCCACACGAATGCCACATACGGCTTTGCCAACATGTTCCGGAAGATCTTCGCCGCCCGCAAGCCCGACTTCGGTGCCGTCATCTTCGACGCCCCCGGGTCGACGTTCCGCGATGAGCGATACGCGGACTACAAGGCAACACGAGAAGCGATGCCTGAGCAGCTCACGGGTCAGCTCCCCTGGATCGACAAGCTCGTGGACGCCTTCCGATTTCCTCGCTACCGCGTGCCGGGCTACGAAGCCGACGACGTCATCGGGACCCTGGCCCGCGCCGCCGCGGACCGAGGAATGGAAGTCCTGATCGTTTCCGGAGACAAAGACTTCGCCCAGGTGATCACCGAGCGCGTGCGCATGCTCGAGCCGATCCGCGAAGTCACCTTCGACCCCGAGCTGGTGCGAAAAAAGTGGGGAGTCCCACCCAAGCAGTTCGTCGACTTCCTGGCTCTCACCGGCGACAAGATCGACAACATCCCGGGCGTACCCGGCATCGGGGCCAAAGGCGCAGCCGACCTGCTAACCCGGTTTGGGCACCTGGAAGGCATCTTCGAACATCGCGAGGAGCTCACCCGCCGGCAGCAAAAGGCTCTCATCGCCCATAGAGACGACGCTCTACTGTCGCGAGAACTAGCGACGATCGACACCGACGTGCCGTTGACCATCGGCATCGAGCAACTGGCGCTGCCTCCGCCGGACCCCGAGAACTTGAACGCTCTGTTCAAGGAGCTCGAGTTCTTCTCGTTTCTCACTGAGGGCGATCGAGTGGCCGCAGAAACCGAGGATCCGGCCCGCCACGATGTCGTGTCCGCCGAAGACCTCCGCGCCTTCCTCGCTCAGGACTCCTTAGAGACGGCCATCGAGCCCATCTACGAGCCGGAGAACGCACCCATCGCCGACTTCGTCGGGATGGCGTTCTGCCGGGCTGAAGGAGCCTCGAAGTATCTCCCCCTTCCCGAGAACGCACCGCTTCCCCGCCCACTCGTGCACTGGCTCTCCGATGCATCACGCCCCAAACTCGTTCACAACGCCAAGAAGCTCCACATTCTCCTTTTGCGCCGAGGCGTCGCGGTGAAGGGCATCGTTGGCGACACCATGCTCGCTTCGTTCCTGATCGACCCCACGAAGCTCATCCCGCATCGTCTCGATCAGATCTCGAAAGAGTATCTTCAGCGGACCTTGCCTCCCCGCAAGCGGCTCGTCGGAACCGGTCAAAGCCAGGTTCACCCGCGGACACTCGATTCGCGTGCGGTCGCCGCGCATGTCGGCCAGCGAGCCGAGACGATCATCGCCGCCTGGCCACACATCGCGGAGCGGCTCGATGCGGAAGGTCAACGGCACCAGATGCTGGAGCAGGATCTGCCGGTGGCTCGTGTCTTGGCCGAGGTAGAAGCCCACGGCATCCTCGTCGACGCCGAAGACCTGGACCGACTCGGGGAGGAGTTTCGAGCCGAGCTCGGCGCGGTCGAGAGCCAGGTCCACGCGCTCGCCGGCCGCTCCTTCAACCTGGCGTCCACCAAGCAGCTGAGTCAGGTCTTGTTCGAAGAGCTGGGCCTACCGGTGCTCAAGAAGACCAAGACGGGGTACTCCACGGCGGTGGACGTGCTGGAGCGACTGGCCAAAGATCACGAGATCGCCGAGCTGATCCTCGCTCACCGTAAGCTCGCCAAACTGATTTCGACGTATACGAACGTCTTGGCTGATGCCGTTCAGCCCGCCACCGGCCGGATTCACGCCGACTGGCAGCAGACGGCCAGCCAGACCGGCCGACTGATCTCGACCGACCCCGACCTTCAGCGAACCCCGATCCGTACGCCGGAAGGCAAACGGATTCGCAAGGCCTTCATCGCACCTCCCGGGCACCAGCTCCTCTCCGCCGACTGGAGCCAGATAGAGCTCCGCGTCCTGGCCCACGTCAGCGGCGACGAGCTCCTACGGTCCAGCTTCCGCGATCGGGTCGACGTGCACCGTAGGACGGCCGGCCAGCTCTTCGGCGTGGCGCCCGATGCGGTCTCTCCCGAGCAGCGGGGCGGCGGGAAGACGGTGAACTTCGCGACCATCTACGGGCAGGGAGCCACCGCGTTGGGCCAGATTCTCGGCGTTCCTCGGAAACAGGCTCAGGCTTACATCGAGAGCTACTTCGAAGCGTATGCTGGCGTCCGAACGTGGCTGGACCGAACCATCGCTCGGGCCCACGAGACCGGCTACGTGACGACGATCTTCGGACGCCGGCGGTACATCCCGGAGCTCACGAGCAACTCGTTCATGGAGCGTACCGCGGCCGAACGCATCGCCGCCAATACCCCGATCCAAGGCTCGGCCGCCGATATCTGCTTGAAGGCCATGATCGACATCGATCGGCGACTTCGAGAAGAGGGCCTCAAGGCGAAGATGATCATGCAGATCCACGACGAGCTCGTGTTCGAGGTCCCGGATGCCGAGCTCGAACCCACCGCCGACGCGGTGCAGGACGTCATGGAGAACGTGGTGGAGCTGGACGTTCCTCTGGTCGCCGACGTTGGATCGGGCCCGACGTGGGCGGCTGCTCACTGACCGACGGCAGACTTCCCGGGAACGCTACGGGACGAAGCGGTACCCGGCACCGCGGACGGTCTGGAGGTGACGAGGGGCCTCCGGGTCGTCCCCGAGTTTGGCCCGCAGCTGGGCCACGAAGTTGTCGACCGTCCGCTTGGATCCGTACGGGCGAACTCCCCAGACCGACCCCAGCAGCTCTTCGCGAGACACCACCTGGTTCGGACGCTGGACCAGATAGGCCAAGAGCTCGAACTCCAGGTGCGTGAACTTCAGGTCCTTCCCGGCCTTTCGAACCGTCCGTTCCGTCAGCGCGATCTCGACGTCGCCGAACGTCAACGTGCCGTTGTCTCGCGTGGGCCGCGCTCGCCGGAGGACCGCCTGCACTCGCGCGATGAGCTCGGCCAGAGCGAAGGGCTTCGTCACGTAGTCATCGGCGCCGAAGCGTAGAGCCGCGACCTTGTCGAACTCGTCGACCCGCGCCGAAAGCACGATCACCGGCACCTCGACCCCGTCCTGACGAAGCTCCCGCAAGATGGCGAGTCCGTCCTTGTTGGGTAGCGAAATGTCGAGGAGGACCAGGTCGGGAGGGGCGGACCGAATCGACTCGTACGCGCGCTGGCCGTCGTGGATGACGGTCGGCTTGAAGCCCTCCAGCTTGAGGTTCATGGCCAGACCGGCCGCGATCGATTCATCGTCTTCGACGATCAGGATATCTCGCCCCTCCGTCATGCGGGTCGACCTTCGGGGAGCCGAATCTTGAACTCGGCGCCCCGTCCGGGACGACTCTTCAGCTCGACCTTGCCGCGGTGGGCTCCGACGATCGCCTTGACGATTGCGAGCCCGAGACCGCTGCCCTTCACCCGGGAATCGATCGCGGCCTGCCCTCGCTCGAACTCTCCGAAGACCCGATCGCGCTCATCCCGCGGAATGCCCGGACCGTTGTCCCGGACGGCGACCTCGACCCGTCGGCCCCGGCTGCGACGACCGGTCAACCAGATCCTCCGGCCCTCGGGGGGCGTGTGTTTCCAGGCATTCACGAGAAGATTGCTGACCGCGAGCGAGAGGGCGGTCCGATCGCCGCGCACGTAGAGGTCGGGCTCGATGTCCACTTCGACCTCCGTGGGACCACTCAGCGAGGCAACCCGAAACGCCTGCAGCGCGTCATCGGCCACGTCTCGCACCCGGGTTGGCTCCCGCATGAAGGTGCGATTACCCGTCTCGATCCGCGACAGCTCGATGACGCGATTCACGAGGCCCTCGAGACGCTCGACCTCACGAAAGAGCACGGCGAGCACCTGGCGCTGCTCTTCAGGATCCTGAATCCGGCCGTCTTGCAGCGTCTCGATGAACATGCGGATGGACGTCAAAGGGGTTCGCAGTTCATGCGAGACCGAAGACACGAAGTCGTTCTGTACGCGGGCGAGCGATGCCCCGCGACTGACGAAAATCGACACCAAGATGTAGCCGGTCAGAGACGTCGTACAGAAGGTGAGCACCAACATACCGGCGACGAGATTCAGGTTCACCGAGGTCGAGCCGAGGGCGATCAACACCACGCCCAAGGCCGTCATGAGGATGGTCGGCACCAGCATGGCCAGCATGAGCGTGAGCTGAGCCCGCCGCAGCTGAATGCTCGCTGGAGCGCGAAACCACATGATCTACGAAACGAGCGGCCCGGGGCCGCAGTCAAGCCCCATCGTCCGGCGAACCATCTTCATGGTCCCTGGGGGCCTATCAGCTCCACCGGCGAATCGAACCCGAGCGCTCGCCCCAGGTTGAGGCGAGCCTGTCGCTGGGCAAAGATCGCCGTCTCGAGCGCGACCTCGCCCTCGAAGCGCTGGACCGCCGCGTCGGCCTGCTCGACCGCCGTCGCCAGGCCCTGGGTGAATCGCTCGCGAACCTCCTGGTAGTTCTGGTCCGAAATCCGGCGCTGCTCCTCGGCTTGAGCGCGCGCTGCGTCCGCCGCGTTGATCTCGAGCAGCGCCGACTCCACCTCGAGACGCACCTGACGCTCGAGTTGCCGCAAAGAGAGCTCCAGCTCTCGCTCGCGCGCCGCGTTCGCGCGCGCATCCGCATAGCGCTCGCCTCCGTCGTACAGCCGCCAGATGGCGGTGAGCTGGATGCTCCACAGGATCTCGTCGGGCAAAAATCCATCGTTTTGAATGGCGCCTCGTCCCAGCGCCTCCACTGCGGGAATCAGTCGCAGCCACGGCTCGACGGCGTCCCTTCCCGCGGCCTGGCGCTCGCTGCGCAGTGCATCCAGGTCGGGACGGAGATCGACGGCGCGGTCCGCGACCGCGATGGTGGCCGTCTGCACCGAAAACGTGGCCTCGGGTGGCGCGAGCGCCTCCGTGACGGGTCGCCCCACGAAGAAGCCCAAACGCAAGCGGGACTGACGAGTTAGATTTTGAGCTTGCGTCATGGTGACGCGGGCGTCGGCTAGCTCCAGAGCCGTACGGCTCACGTCGTTGCGCGGAGACAAACCGGCCTGAAATCGTCGGTCCGCATCTCGATAGGAGCGTTCGGCCAAGCGCAAACGTTCCCGCGCCGCCTCCTCGGCGCCCTCGGCCACCAGCACGGTGAAGTACGCATCGGCGACGTCGAAGCGGAGCCCACGCTCCAGGTCACGACTACGAGCTGCCTGCGCCGACTGGCGGTCATCGGCGGCGCCGATGGTCGGTATCTGCGGAGCATCGAGAACCCGAAGCCCCACCTCGAACTGTCCAGCCAGTGCGTCGGCCTGAAGGAACTGATTGCCGGAAACGATCTCGGGTGGGCGCCGCGTGTACGATCCCCTCAACTCGACCGTGGGCAGCAGCGCGGCCCAAGCACGACGGACATCGGCCTCCGACTGCTGAATCTGTTCACGGGCGATACCGAAGGTCTCGTTTCGCTCTTGGGCCTCGTCCATGAGGTCGAGCAGATTCGTCGGAGCCGAAACTGCGGCGAGCGCGGTCAGTCCGAAGACGATCACCCCCGAGCCCCCCGAAGCCGCCAAACCAAGGAGAACAAAGCGGGGATCACGAAAAGGGTGAGCACGGTGGACAGCGCCAAGCCGCCTAGCACGATGCTGCCTACCCCGCGGTAGAGCTCCGACCCCGAACCGGGAAAGAGCACGAGCGGCGAAAGCCCCGCGAGCGACGTCAACGTACTCATGAATATGGGCCGGATGCGGCTTTCGACGGCGCCTACGACCGCATCGGTCAGCCCCGCCCCTTCGCGGAGCCGCAGGAGCGCACCGTCCACCACGAGGATCGCGTTGTTCACCACGACGCCTACGAGGATCACGAATCCGACCGCCGTCAACAGGTCCAAGGGCTGGTTTCCGAGCCAGCGGTCGACGGCCAACAGGCCGAGGATGCCGCCGCTGCCGGCGAAGGGCAGGCAGGCCATGATGACGAGCGGCGCAATGAAGTCCTCGAACAGCGCAGCCATGAGGAGGTAGCTGATGAGGACCGCCAAGAGCAGGACCGTACCGAGTCGCGTCTTGGCTCGCTCGAGGTCGCCGGCCGTTCCCTCGAATCGAACCTCCACCCCATATGGAATCTCGCCCGCATCGAGCGCCGCTCCGACCACATCCTCCCGCAGGAGCCGGATCGCCTCCTCCAGGGCGAGGTTCTCCGGTGGGCTGACGGCCAGAGCGATCGTGCGGCGGCGCTCGACCCGCCGCAGCTCCGTGGGACCGATCCCCGTGTCGACGTAAGCGATGGCATCGAGCGGGACCACCCGACCGAGCGGCGTAGCCACCGGGGCGGTCCTCAGCTCTTCCGACGTGGTGACGCCTCTTCCTTCGGCGGCGACGACGACGTCGACCTTGCGGTCGCCGCGCGGGCCAACCTCACCGATGATGGCGCCGTCTACCATCGCATCGACCGCCAGTCCGATGTCGGAGCCGCTCATGCCGAGTCGAGCCGCAGCCTCGCGTCGGGGGCGGACCTGAACTTCCGGGGCTCCCAGGTCGAGCGAAGGGATGGGTCGAACCTGGGCCTCGGGCAAGACGGATCGCACGCGACCGAGCAGCCGGGCGCCCACGTCGACCAGTGTCTCCAGCTCCCCGCCCTGGATCTCCATCTCGATCGACCGACTCCCGCCGATGCTGCGGCCGAAGAGGCTGGCTTGCGTCGCGATGCCGAACATTCCCGGGACCTGGCTCAAGAGTCCGCGATACCAGTCGAGGACGGCACCGACGTCGTCGCCTTGACGAAGGCCGGCCCCGGAGAAAATGCGCCCCCCGCCGCCGGTGAAGAACCATCGCTCGAGCCGAGGGACGTCGGGCTCGGCCTCGGGCCCGCCCCGAGGAAGGACCCGATCCGGTCGGGCACGCACCTGCGGCAGCACCTGGGCCTGAAGGTCGCGACCGACCCTTTCGATCTCTTCGATCGCGATGCCCGGAGGGGGCACCAGGATGCCGAAGACGAACGCCCGGTTGCCGGTCGGCAGATACTCGAGTGGGGGGAGTAAAGCCCAAATGCTGGCGCCGGTGAGCGTGATCACCAGCAGAGTGATGGAGAAAGCGCGCGCCGGTGAACGGATGATCCAGCCGACGGATTCGGCCAGCCTCCGACGCAAGTCGGTGGCCGCGCGAACGACTCGTTGGGGAGTAACCGACGATTTTTTGGAGGGAACGAAGGCGGCGGCCAGGCTCGGTATCACCAGCACCGAGACCACCAAGGAGAAGCTCACCGCCAAAGAGATGGCGACGGCGACGTCGCGCAGGATCTCGCCGACCTCGTCCTGCCAGCGAATGATGGGAAGGAAGACCACGACGGTCGTGAGCGTGCTGGCCAAGACCGCACCCCACACTTCGCGGGTGCCGCGAGCCGCAGCCAGCTTGATGTCTCCGGTTCGGGCACGATGCGAGTCGATGTTTTCGAGCACGACGATCGCGTTGTCGACCACCATACCGACCGCGAACGCCATACCCGCCAAGGAGACGACGTTGATCGTCCGCCCGAGGAGCGCCATGCCGAGGGCCGTACCCAGCGTGCACACCGGAATGGCGATGCTGACCACCGCCGAAGCCCGGAGACTGCCCAAGAAGATCAGCAACACCACGATGGCGAGAACGCCACCCGCGAGGAGGTTTTGCTGAACGAGGTCGAGGGCACCCTGAATGTACTCGACCTGATCGGAGACGACCTCGAGCCGCAATCCGCGGGGAGCAAGAAGCTCGGCCTGCATGCGCTCGACCTCCTCCCGAATGGCCAGTGTGGTCTCCAGGACATTGCTGCCCGCTTCACGAAAGAGGAGGAACACCATCGACGGACGGTCGTCGGACAGAACCATCGCGTCCGGCTCGCGAAGACCGTACGCGACATGGGCCACGTCGCGGAGAAGGATCGGGCCGCCGTCGACCTGGTTGGCCAGGACGAGCGCCCCCAAGTCCTCGGGCACTTCGGGCTCGAGTGGAGTGCGAACGAGCAGCGACCGCTTCCCCAGCGTGAAGTCCCCGCCGGACAGGTCGGTGAGCTCGCGCCGGACTGCTTCCGAGAGCTCGCGAATGGTGATGCCGCGTGAGGCGAGCGCGTGCGGGTCGAACTCCACACGGAGTTCGCGGTCCCGTCCGCCTCGGAGCCACGCCTCCGATACGCCGGGGATCCGCTCGAGGCTGGGCTGGATGGAGTCCAGCGCCCAGGTCCGGAACGCCTCGGGATTTCGCCGATCATCGGCGGTTAGCGTGATGACGGCCAGCGGTGGGCCCGTGCTGTTCGAGGTGGTCAGCACCGGCTCGGACGCGGCCTCGGGATAGGCCGGCACCTGACTGAGGAGATTGGTGGCGCGAACCAAGGATTCCTGAATCGGCGTCCCCACCGTGAGCTCCAGCGTAAGGCGCCCCGAAGCCAGGCTGGAGGAGGACTCCATCCGCTCCAGACCGCTCAAGCTCTTCAGCGCCTCCTCCTGCTCTTCGATGATCTGCGATTCGACCTCGGACGGCGCTGCCCCCGGCCAGCCGGTACGAACGCTGAGCGTCGGAACCGCGATGTCGGGGGTCAGCTGGATCGGAAGCTGCGTGAGCGCGAGGTAGCCGAAGAGCGACACCAAGATGACGCCCACGATCACGGTGACCGGACGTCCGATCGCGACCTCGAGCATGGTCAGTCCTCCGCCGTGGTTTCGATGCGGACTTCCTGTCCTGGACGCAGCCGCTCGTTGCCCCGAGTGACCACCAGATCCTCGGCCTCCAGTCCTTCGGCCTCGATCAGAGCCTGGTCCCCACTGCGACCGAGCACGCGCACGGCGTGAAGGCGAGTGACGCCGTCCTCGACCTGGATCACTCGCGATTCGTCGGGGCTCTCGAGGAGGGCGTCCATCGGCACGAGCAGCCCTCCGTCGTCGAGGGTCACGCGAAAGCCCACCTCGACCACCTCGCCCGCCAAGAGCTCCACGTCACTCGACGGATTGACGCGGACGCGGAGCGTTCGGCTCACGCGGTCCAAGGCAGGAACGACGCCGCCGACCCGCCCCTCGACGGCCCCGGCCGACGTTCGGATGAGGACCGAATCTCCCGCATCGACGCGTCCGGCCAGTGCCTTCGAACCATCGACGATGACCTCGAGCCCTTCCGTCGACACGAGCTCCAAGACCGGGTCGCCCGCACTGACCCAATCCCCCGGATCCACCAGCCGGGCAGATACGACCCCGGCAAACGGCGCGGTGACCCGCAACCGAGCGAGCTCCGCTCGTCGCTGCTCGACCAGAGCCTCGGACGAGGCGACCTCCGCGGCGGCGACCGTGGCTGCCGTGCGAGCGCGGATGACCTCGAGGTCGGACACCGTTCCGGGCTCGAGGCCGGACAATCGGGCGGCCTCCTCATCGGCCAACAGCCCTCGCTGACGCGCGCTTTCGAGCTGCGCCTCCGCGACCGCGGCGGCGGCGCGAGCCAGCCGCGCGTCGACCGCTACGACCACCTGGCCGCGCTCGACCGGCGTTCCGACTCGCACCGAGACGCGCCGGACCTCTCCTTCCGCCCCGGCGGCGAGTCGGGCGCGGGCCTCGGTGCGGACCTCCCCCGGAAAGTAGAGCGTCGTCGTCAAGGTGCCCTCGACGGCCGGCGCCACCCGGACGAGAGATTCTCTTCGTTTACCCTTAGGCGAAGCCGCCTGAGAGCCGGCGTCGCAGCCGGCGGTGAGGGCCATACCAGCGAGGAGGGTGGCAGTGATGGGACGCATGACCGGTTATTGCAGGAGGATGGGCAGAAAGCGGGATTCCACGCGCCCGAGTCGGCCACCCTGGACCTTCGGCCTGCGATATCCCTTCGCCCCCGCCTCCGCCAGCGCAAAAGAGCATTCCCATCCGCCATCTAGCCCAAACCGCTTTACATTCCGCACCGCCTTTTGTTTACGCCGCCCAACTCGAGGACTGCCGTGATCAAGGACCTTTCAACCCTCCGAAACATCGGAATTTCGGCTCACATCGACAGCGGCAAGACCACGCTGACTGAGCGGATCCTGTTCTACACGAACCGGGTGCACGCCATTCACGAGGTCAAAGGCAAGGACGGCGTAGGCGCCAAGATGGACTCCATGGAGCTGGAGCGCGAGCGAGGAATCACCATCGCCTCGGCCGCCACGCACGCGATGTGGGCCGACCATCACGTCAACATCATCGACACGCCGGGCCACGACGACTTCACGATCGAAGTGGAGCGGTCGCTGCGCGTACTCGACGGCGCCATCCT
>CAYYOT010000092.1:0-16432 GCA_964473255.1 uncultured Myxococcales bacterium
CAACACCACGACGTGAAGGTGCGGAAAGCACCCCAGCGCTTTCGTGAACCGCTGCACGAACACCACCGCGCCGCACTGAAGCGACGGACCGCAACCGGTAAAAGCTGCATCCACCCTCTCGACGCTCACGCTTCTCGCCCTGGTTCCCGCGACGGCCGGGGCGAAAGACAAGCCCAACATCGTCATCATCTGGGGCGACGACATCGGGCGCACGAACATCAGCGCCTGGTCCAAGGGCTCGAGTGTCCGCGGTCGAGTCCGTGGCGCAGCGGCTAGGCGACGACCTTCAGGGTCAGCTCAACTGTCAAAGGGCGGGCAAATGGATCGTGCATGCCGCCCTTGGCGCCTCGTTGATCGATTCGGGGCAATGCCGGCACAATCTCGGCAGGTCTCGACGATCGCATGTGGTTTCCTGAGCGCTTTGCCTCCCGAGGACTCGTCCCGCACCGCAGCCATGGGGTTGCTTTCGGCGCGGCGGCCTTGGCATGTGCCCTCGTCGGAGGGGCCTGTGCCCCGGAGAGCCCTGCCATCCGGGTCCGGATCGACTGGCCGGCCGCCGAAGGTGCCCCACGGCGCGTGCACCTTAGGGGACGAGTCCGCCTCGCCGGCGAAGCCGGAACCGCCGGCGAGCAGTCGGTGGGTCCCGTCGACTTCGGGTCCACGGTCGGATTCTCGATCGGCAATGCCCCATTCGGCCGAGGCCACGTGATCGAAGTCGAGGTCACCGAGGAGCGCAACTCCGAGGTCGTCCTCTACTTTGGACGGTCGGCTCCCTTCGATCTCGATGCCGACGGCGTCCGAGGAATCATCGTCGTTCGTCTGCAGCCTCCGCCGCGCGCCGGGACAGACTCCCTTCGAATCGCGGGCCGCCCAGAGGTCATCAACGACCCGCGAGTCGAGTTGGTTCTCATTTCCGACACGGCCGTCTTCGCGGAGCTCTCGAATCTGCCAGACTTCGTGGCCGGGGTCGTCGAGATCGACCTTGCTGGTCGTAGCACTGAGGCCGCGTGCCCACTCGCACCGGGCGAATCGGCCCCTAGCGAATGTGTGTATCGGGTGCCCTGGGACTTGGATGACGGAGTCGACGACCCTTGCATCGCCGAGGACTTCTGCGGTCGACGTGTGTTCGCGCGCTTCGTGGACGATCGAGGCGTCCGGTCCGCCGCGGTCTCGACCAGCGTCCGACTGGACATGCGACCGCCCGGCTTGGCGTCGACGTCGATTCGCTACCTCGATGCCTCGGGCGTCGTGCTAGGCGACGTGACGGCTGCACCCGACGGCGGCCGGGTTCAAGTGAGCCTGGTCTTCGACGAACTGGTGGACGCCCGCGACCGACTGCCGCAGCTCACGGCCACGCTGGGAGACTCCGCACTGGACTTCCGCTCGCTCGATGGTACGGCCCGTCTCGATACGACCTTCACTTTCGTCGCCATCGTATCCGGTGCCGAACACAGGGACGGCACCTATGTGCCGCGCGTCGAGGCCATGGATCAGGCCGGCAACGTCAGCGACAGGCTGACGTTCGAAGCACCGATTGACGTCGACGCAAGAGACGACACCCTGCTCGTCGATCAAGATCGGCTCAGCTACATTCGAAGGCCGTGGGGAAACGCGGCTCCCGAGCCCCTGGAGACCCCCGACGGGGTCGTCGTCTTCACTCTACCCCCGGGAGTCGGGGCTGCCGAGCTGTCGCTCGGCGATGGGCTGGAGCCGGTGGCGACCTTCCCCCCACAGACATTTCTCTTTGCCAATGGGGACGCCCCTCTACGCATTGAGGTTTGGCGCTCGACGTCCCTCGACGCCGAAGATCTGCTAGCGACGGCCCGTTCCAACCCCGACGGAACGTGGCCGCGCGACCAGTTCGGGATCGGGCGGGCCGACGTTACGCGCGTGTACGTGCGTGGTGTCGACCAAGCTGGCAACCGCTCCGACCCAGTTTTGGTTCGAAGCGTGTGGTGGGTCGGTTCCAGCGCCAGAGCCCCCTCGGGCTCGAGTCCCCATACCCTCAGCCAAACCACGGAGATCAACGCCCCCCTGGCGGTCGGAGCCCGGTCGGAGCCGGCGCCCGAGCTCGACGCACCCGACGGCTGGGGGCTACGGGTCCGAGCCGAACCGCGGTGGCGACCCAAGACCGGCCCTCAACCCACCTCCAGCGATCTGGCCTTGGCATTCGATGCGGGTCGCGGCGTCGTTGTCGGGTTCGACGGCGACCGAACGTGGACCTGGGACGGCGACCGCTGGCTCGACCATTCGATATCCCGGCCTCCACTGGTAGGCAGCTTCGGCCTGGCCTACGACGCCAAGCGGGGGCATGTACTGCTCGTCGGCGTGAACTCAACCTCGGGAGGGTTGGAGGTGTGGGGCTTCGATGGCTCCGCGTGGAGCCCGCATTCCGCCGCGACTCGGCCACCACCACGACGCGAAGGATTCGCTTTGGCCTACGACTCTGCGAATGAGGTGCTCGTCCTGTTTGGCGGCTTCCAGATCGGCGTCGGCACAGTTGGCGACCTGTGGACGTGGGATGGTAGGCGGTGGCAAGAGCGAGATGGGACCGGCGGTCCTGCGCCGCCGGCACTGAGCGGCGCTAGACTTGCCTACGACCCGAGCCGGAGTGGTGTGGTTCTCTTCGGGGATTGTGATGAGCCGTGC
Source organism: uncultured Myxococcales bacterium (assembly GCA_964473255.1). Taxonomy (GTDB): domain Bacteria; phylum Myxococcota; class Kuafuiibacteriia; order Kuafuiibacteriales; family Kuafuiibacteriaceae; genus Kuafuiihalomonas. The sequence continues at coordinate 2,650 of CAYYOT010000092.1, forward strand.
GCGACGCAGACCTGGTTGTGGCGCAACGGCACGTGGTCGTCGATCACGGACGCCGACCCTCCGGACTTCCTGTCAGACGGGTTCATGGCGTGGTCGGGGACCGACGAGCGCCTGCTCCTGGGGGGCCATCGGCGGGCGCCCGATGGGACGAGGGGTCGCGCGATCTGGTCCCTCGGCCCGGCGGGGTGGGCTCTGACTTCCACAGCATCTACCCCATCCACCGGTCCGACCACGTCCTTCCCTCCCTCTGGAGGCCTCGTCACGGTGTCCCGGCAATGGGACCCGGAGCTTCGCGATAGCGTCACATCAACCTGGCTCGGATCGGCCACGAGGTGGCGTGATCGGACGACGTCCCGTGAAGAGGATGAGCCTCCGCTGGTCGAGCTGTGGCAAAACGGGGTCTTCATCGGCGCAGCATCGATGATCCACGACCGCGCGGACGGACGCATGGTGCTCGCGCGGCGGCGTCCCTTGAACGAGACGCCGCCGATCGACGTGGGGCCCGCAAACTACGCCTGGGACGGGCGCCGATGGCGTGACATCACCCCGACCGGAAGGGCCCCCGGCGTCCACTTGCTTTATGACACGGGTCTAGGGCGTCTTCTGGGTTTCGAGGTTGGAGAGGATGGGGACTTGCTGTCTTGGGTCCAGGGCCAATGGACTGCCTTACCGGTCACGAACGAGCTTCCAAGCTGGGCGAACAACTTCTTCAGCCACCGAGTCTACGACTGCGGCGCCAACCGGCTGCTCGCGATCGGCATGGACTCGGGCGAACAGCAAACGTGGCGGCTTGCAGAAGACCGTTGGGAGGAGCTCAACCGCCTACCGGGCAATCGGGGCAACTCTGCGGTCGCTTGTGACGAGCAGCGAGGACGGGTCGTCCTGTTCGGCGGCGCCGAGCTCGAAACGGGGTCCGGGCCTGGCTCCACCTTCGAACTGGACGGGGATGTATGGCGCGACCTCACCCCCGCAGATCCCGCGTCATCCCCAACCGCACGCGTGTTCCCCGCCATGACCTACGACGGAAGCCGTCAGCGCGTCGTTCTCTTCGGCGGAAACGCCTTGGGAGCCGGCGCACTCGGCGACACCTGGGAATGGGATGGCAACACGTGGCGACAGATCATCGCCACCGGACCTCAGCCCAACCCGCGGCAGCAAGCCGTGATGGCTTACGACTGGGACCGACAGCAAACGGTTCTGTCTGGCGGCCAAGAGAGGAACGAAGCCCGCGACACCTGGGAGCTCGAGCCGTCCGATCGACCCGCGATCCAACTGGGCGTCGCTCTCGACCCTGCCTTGGAACACGAGGAGGTCCGAGGCGCACGGATCCGAGCGGTCTGCGCTGGAAACTCCCCCGAGGGTATGGGCGCCAAACTGTTCGGCTGGCTGGCGCCCGGCCGCTGGGAGCTGCTCGCATCGAATACCGCCGACGTCGACAGCCCCAAGCTCATGGACGTGTTCCGCACGGATCGCCCCGAACAGCTCGTGGTCTTGGGGAATCGTGCGTTCGTACAGTGCCGCTCCGCCGGCTCGAGCCAGCGTTCGCAAGACGCCACCGTCGCCGCGGACTACCTCGAAGTCCGCGTCCACTACCTCCTGAGCTCCGAAAGCGAGTAGCCCCATCTCGGTTCGGCCTGCCGAAACCGGGCTCGCTCCCAACGTCTTCCGGGACGCTAGGCATTCCAAGGGGGTTTGAGGTCTGACGTCATCCGAGTCTGTCTCCGAAGTCACGTACCCCCGCCGCGACAGCCACCGAGGGTTCAGACCTCAAACCCGCTTGGACTTCCTAGCGTCCGAAGCCATGCCTTCTGCATCTAGCAGCGAGCCCCCGCTCCGTGAAGACAGCTGGAGGAGCCCCTCTTCCTCGGAAACGAGGGCGAACCGTTTGCCCTGCGAGCACCTGGCATCGCTACCGGCCATCCCCAAATCCGCCGGGGCCCCCCAGCCTTGGACGGACTTCGGCGCCCGGGGTGATCGACCCGCCTGCCCCGTTCCACTAGCTTCCCGAATGATGGGAAGACTCGCATCGGCGGTCTGGGCCACCGTCTTGGCTCTGTCGGCCTGCGGCTCCGAGGGCGGCTCCGTCGCCGTGAAGCTTCGCTGGGCCGAAGGCCCTCAGGACCGACCGGCACCGGGCGAGACGTGGATCCACCTGAGTATCTGGCAGGCCAATGGGAACCAGCAGCTGGCTGAGCCGTTACGGCTGACGCCCGGCGTCGCATTCGATGTGCCCGACGTGCCTTTCGGAACGGGGCTGGTCATCGAGGCCGTCCTGCGCGAGAGCCAGGACCCCGGGTCGGGGCGATGCTGCTCGGGCGCTTCGGAGCCCTTCGACTTCGAGGCCGGCTCGAACGTCGCCGTCGACATCGAGCTGACTCTGGACCCGAACCTCGCGCTGGACGCCCGGCGCATCAGCGAAAGGGTCAGCCTCATCCGCTCGCCCTTTGGACTGGAGCGCCCCGAAGTCGACGGCCGATTCAACTTACCCCCAGGACCCTACTTCGGACTCGCGCCGAGCGATGCCTTTGACGACGTGGACACCCTTCCGGCCGACGCCTTCCAGTTCGTGGGCGGCGTGGCCCCGAGGGCCGTCGAGCTCCTGGATGCGGGCGGCCGCCTGCTCGCTCGCATCGAGGCGGACATCGACGGACGGTGGCCCCGGGCGAGCTTGGGCCTCCAGGATCCGAGCCAGGTCTTCGTCGCCGGCGTGGGCCCGAGAGACGTGCGCTCCCCCGCCGTCCCCGTCACCGACGCCTGGTACGTGCTGACAACCGCCCTGTTTGAAACGGCATCGCTGACGGCCGCCGACGGCGTCACCTGGGAAGCCTCCAGCTGCGCAAGCTGGAGGCCCGTCGGACGCCCCCCCGCTCGCCAGTTCGCCGCCATGGCGACTGACACCCTCAGGGACGAAGTCGTCCTGTTCGGCGGTTTGGATGACGCTGCCGCCGCAACCAACGAGACCTGGCGATACGACGGTCGCACGTGGACTCGCCTGGACGGCGTGCAGCCCCCCGCTCGAAGCCGTGCGGTCCTCGTGTACGACGTCGCCCGCGACGAGATGGTCCTCTTCGGAGGAAACACAGCAGAGCCGCAGCTCCTCAACGATACATGGGTGCTGGATCAGGAGGGCTGGCACCCCCGCGCGCCCACCACGGTCCCCAGACCGCGCACCCAAAGTGCAGCCGCCTACGACGCGGCCAGAGGCCGCGTACTCGTGTTTGGAGGTGACCGGCCCGAGGGACGCCCGACGGATGAGCTCTGGGCATGGGATGGCTCGAACTGGTCGGAGGTCGACGACGGCGACCGTCCCCCGTCACCTCGCTCCGGGGCAGGCATGGCGTACGACAGCGCTCGGCAGAAGGTCGTTGTGTTTGGGGGGTACGACAATACGGGACCTCGGACCTTCGCCGATACCTGGAGCTGGGATGGGACTGCCTGGACGGAGGGCCCTGCAGGTCCGCCTGCGCGTCTTCAGCACGGAATGGCCTACGACCCCGCTGAAAGCCGAATCGTGGTTTACGGAGGTTTCAGGATCGACGCCACCGGTAACTCTCCAGGCTTCGCGGATACCTGGGTCTGGAATGGGGACCGCTGGTCCCAGGTGGCCGCGGGCGTGAATCGGCCCTCCGCTCGCGTCCGTCACGGGCTCGCCACCAGCCCAGAGGGGGATGGCGTCCTCTTCTTTGGCGGCCAAGGTGCAGAAGGCTTGCAGAACGACACATGGCTTCTTCGTGGGTCGAGCTGGCTCTCTGAGGACACCGGCGACCCACCCCCGAGAAACTGGGCCAGCATGACCTACGACGGCGCCCGTGACGAGCTCGTGCTCTTTGGTGGAGAGCGGAGGCCCAGCGGCCAGTTCCTGAATGAGACTTGGACATGGAACGAAGAGGGGTGGCGTCTCAGAGAGCCCGCGAATGCGCCAGCCCCGCGCTTCGCTGCGGCGCTCGGCTATGACCCTGTTCGTGAGGAGGTCGTTCTCTTTGGCGGCCTCAGTACCGAACCGCTCGCCGACACCTGGCGTTGGAATGGCGACACATGGTTCGAGGCGACACCTCAGGACACCCCCTCTCCCCGGGTATCAGCGTCCATATCGGTCAACCCCATGACGGGTCGCGCTCTGCTCTTTGGTGGAGTCGCCCTTGGCACGGGTGCTTTCGGTGATACCTGGGAGTGGGACGGCGAAACGTGGACACCCTTGCCAGTTTCAGGGCCGGAAGCCCGCTGGGCAGCCTCCATCGTTTACGACCCGGTCCGCGGACAATCGCTGTTGTTCGGTGGGATCGACGGCCCGACGGGCCTGAACGACACGTGGAGCTTCCAAGACGACTGGGTCAAGCTGAACCCGCCCAGTCCCCGGCCTTCCCGGCGATATAACCACGCCATGGCCTGGGACGAGGCGCGGGAGCGAATCGTCATGTTCGGTGGATTCGTTGGAGGAGGACTCACGACCAACGACACGTGGGAGTGGGACGGGCAAGCCTGGTCACAGGCCTCAAACTGCGGCTCGGCGCCGCCGCCGGTTCGGACGGAGCACACCATGGCCTACCACGCCGGCACGAAACAAATGGTGCTCTACGGGGGCGAGAACCGCGGCGACACCTACGTTCGCTCGGCCAGCGGCCGACCCGCCATCCAGTTCGAGATGCCTCTTCCCGACAGTCTCACGACCGACGCGCTCCGCGGCGTCAGCGTCGAGGCCTTCTGTGGCGGAATCAGTGCCGACGGTGGCCCTGGAGCTCAGCTGCTGGTCCGGTCAAAAGAAGACTCGCTCCCCGTGGCAGTCCACTCGGCTTCCACGGACGATGGCCCCGAGCAAACGGCTCTGACCTGGAGCATCGACGCCCCTGTCGAGGCCCAACGGCTCTTCGCCGGCCGACAGTTCACTTTTCAGTGTCGCCCCCTCGGCGAAGACAACAATGCGAACGCCGTCGTGGCTGCAGACGCCGCCGAGCTTCGCATCCGCTACAGCACCGTCGACTAAACCATGCCGACCACGGCACCAGAACGCCTCGCCCTCGCCTTCGAAGCAAACGACCCGTGAAGATGGGTTGATCGACCCGAGTCGTTCCGTCCACTAGCTCTCAGAGTCATGGGTCGCATCAGCTTCATCGCCGTCGGGGCCTGGGCCATGTTGGTCGGCTGCGGCTCGGAGGGCGGCTCGGTCGCGGTCGAGCTTCGCTGGGCCGAGGCGCCCCAGGACCGACCGGCGCCCGGCGAAACTTGGCTTCACATGAGCATCCGGCAGGCTGATGGGAACCAGCAGGTCGCCGAGCCCCCGCGCTTGGTGCCCGGCGCGGAGTTCGAGGTACCGGATGTGCTCTACGGGGAGGGCATCGTCATCGAAGCGGTGGTCCGTGAGTCCCAGGATCCGCGTTCGCCCTCCTGCTGCTCGGGCGCATCCGATGCCTTCGATTTCGAGGCCGGCCAGAACGTCGCCGTCACGGTCGAACTGGCCCTGCAGCCGGACCTGACCCTCGATGCACAGCGGATCTCGAAGAGCGTCCGATTCATTCGCTCGCCCTTCGGTATGGACCGGCCTCCGGTTGAGAATCGCTTCGTTCTTCCCTCGGGACCCTACTTTGGTCTGGCGCCCGAGGATGCCTTTGCGGACGTGGACGTCATCCCTGCGGAAGCCTTCCGATTCGTGGGAGGCGTCACGCCCCGGGCCATCGAGGTCCTCGATGCGAGCGGCACGCCCCGAACGACCCTCGAGCCCAATGAAGACGGCGACTGGCCCCGAGCGAACCTCGGACTTCAGGATCCTCAGCAAATCAGCGTCGTCGGCGTGGGCCCGAGAGACGTGCGCTCTCCTCCGGTCGTAGTGAGGGAGGGCTGGTTCGTGAGCACCACGGCCGACCGAGAGACTTCGCTCTTCGCGGTGCGAACGACGGAGGCGGTCGGCGAGGACCTCGTCCCCGACGATGGGGGGAGTACGGTCGAGCCCGCGTCTCTGGCGGCCGCAGACGGCGACACGGAGGTCGCCTCGGGCTGCGCAGACTGGGAAGTGCTGGGTCGTCCGCCCGCGCTAGGGCAAGCCTCAATGGCGACCGACACGCTTCGCGGCCGTATCCTCCTCTTCGGGGGCACAGCCAGCAATCCCTCGCCGGAAGCGCCTAATGTCACGAGCGGAGAGACTTGGATGTTCGACGGCACGACATGGACGCGCCTGCGGGGTCCTTCGCCTCCTTCCAGACGAAGTGCATTCATGGCCTACGATGCCATCCGCGACGAATTCATGCTCTTTGGAGGGACGCAGATCGTAGGTTCGCAGCAACTCCGACTCGACGACACTTGGATCTTCGACGCGTCGGGCTGGCACGAGCGGTCGGTCGCCCAGCGTCCGGGAGCCCGAGAATCCGGAGCGGCTGTCTTCGATGAAGCGCGAGGCGTCGTGCTCATCTTCGGAGGCCGCGAACCGTCCGGCCGACAGCTCGACGAGTTGTGGTCTTGGAATGGCCAAGCGTGGGCGAAGCTCACGCCCACGGGCCCTCGTCCCACTCGGCGGGCCTTTCACTCGTTCGCCTACGAACCACTCCGGGAGGTATCGGTCTTGTTTGGAGGGACCACCGACGCTGGAGAGGGGCTCACCAACTTCGGAGACACCTGGACCTGGGACGGGACGCGTTGGACGCTCGTAAGCACGAGCGGTCCCGAGCCTCGTGGCCTGGCTGCCATGGCCTTCGATGACTTCGACGGCACCATGGTGCTCCATGGTGGCGGTCCGCTGAGCTTTGTCATTCAGCAGACCCTGCCCACTCTTCAGGTCGCGAGTCGCGATGATACGTGGCGCTGGGATGGAAGGTCGTGGACGCAGATCGCTGCCAGCCTCCCCCGTCCATTGCTGAGAAACTCGGCGGCCATGACCACGAGCCCCGATGGCTCCGGCGTGGTCCTGTTTGGGGGGAGCTCGCTGAACGACACGTGGCGCTTGGAAGGGTCTCGCTGGTCGAGGGCGGGCCCCCTCGAGCCCCCGCCTACGATCGAGGCTCGTATGGTCTATGACGAGGCCCGAGACGAACTCGTCCTGTTCGGAGGCTCAATCTTGCAGGAAGGTCTCACGGATGAGACCTGGACCTGGAACGAGAGTGGATGGCGGTTGAGGGACCCGCCGTCCTCACCTTCTCCACGATTCGCCCATGCGATGACGTTCGATGCGGCCCGCGGTGAAGTCATCCTGTTCGGCGGCGCTTCAAGCCAGGGGCAAGTTCTGGGAGATACCTGGCGGTGGGATGGCGAGACATGGACCGAGGTCGAGTCAGCGAGGAGTCCCCCTCCAAGGGTCTACGCGGGCATGACGTACCAGAACGAGACCGGAGGCGTCCTCGTCTACGGCGGCACTACCGACACAGAGCTCTATCGAGACACTTGGCGGTGGGACGGCCAGTCGTGGGAGCGAGTCTCGCTCGAGGGTCCAGGCCCGCGTCGCGGTATGGGATTCGTACATGATCCCATTCGGGGCGCGGCTGTGCTGTTTGGAGGTACCGACGGCACGGGTCGTGCCGACACCTGGAGCTTTCAGCAGGAGTGGACGGAGCTCAGGAGAGCCCGCTGTCCGGCGACGCGGGCTGGGTCGACGTGGACAAGTACACGCTGCAGCACACGCGCTACGCCAACGTCTTTTCGCTCGGCGACTGCAGCAGCCTGCCTTGCTCGAAGACCGGCGCCGCCGTCCGCAAGCAAGCGCCGGTCTTGGTCGAAAACCTGATGGCGCTCCGCAGCGGCCAGCCGCTGACCGGCCGCTACGACGGCTACGCCTCCTGCCCGCTGGTCACCGGGTACGGCAAAGTCATCCTCGCCGAGTTCGGCTACGACGGCGTCATCATGGAGACCTTCTCCTTCGACCAGGCCCAGGAGCGCTACAGCATGTACGCGCTCAAGGCCTACGGCCTGCCCCAGATGTACTGGCACGGCATGCTGCAAGGCCGAATGTAGCCCGCCCTTCGAAGCCCCCGGCCCCGGAACGCGCGATGCCGGAGCCCGTCCGAGCCCGCCGCCCATGGGGCCATCCCCGTTGTCTGTCGTGAGGGGCTCTTCCTTCCGCTCATTTCGTAGCCAAAGATCAGTCGCTCCATGGCTGGGGCCTGTCCCTAAGGCCTAACCCGCGGGACCGGGGTATGGATCAGTGGGATCCATGTGAGGTAGCGCGCACCTATCAGGGTCAATCAGGTCGATCGGCCACGAAACGAATGGGGTTTGTCATGCGAAGGGTCACGGTATTCGGGTTCGTCATTCTCGCGACTGCAGTGGGGCAAACGCTCAGCTGCGCCACACGGATTCCACCGCCGGTGGATTACTCGGGCGACGCTTGCAAGGCCTTCCGGAGCCAGCGGTTCTGCGCCGAGTACCTAGCGCAGAAGGAGGAGCTGGTAGCCCAGGAGGACCAAGACCGTCGTTGCCGTTCCGACGCCTTCTTCATCGAGGTGCCGCATGACTCCCAGCCTCAGTGGGGCGGTGTCGCCAACCTCGAAGACAAGGTCGCAGATGCCCTGCAGACCCGCATCGCGAGTGAGCTCGGCTTCTTCTTTGGGTCGCAGAAGCCTACCGAGTTGAAGGTGGAGGTCACGCGCTTGCTGGAGGAGCGCTCCCGTCCGGGACTCGACGACGAAGACGGCAAGAACGACGCCCACCTGCGCTTCTATCGGGTGCGCATGAAGGACGGCGACGACAACACCTTGAGCATCGTCGACCCGGCCGAATGCGCGATGCTCAGCGCGATCCGAACCGACTTCTTGGTGGAGGCCTTCGAGCTCGAGATCCATAAAGGCGGGCGTCTGTATCTCGGCAAGTCGCTCGCCGACCAGCTTCCGGGAGATGTAGACGACGTGCTGATGGACACCGTCTTCGTGGGCCGCGAGTGCGACGGCGTCGGCGCGGCCGCGCGGGGGCCGACGGACCCGGCGACGGCCGACTATGAGACCTGGCATCTGGATGCGCTGTCGGTCCCCAAAGACGGCGGTGGCACCTACGACATCGAGACGCTCAGCGGGGTCGACGTGGCGGTCATCGACACCGAGATCATCGACACCGGCGCGGGCCTGAATCAGTGGAGCCACGCCAAAGCAGCGCATTCCGGGTCGACGGTACCCCCCGTGCACGGAACCGCGGTGTCTCGCCTGGTGCAGCAGCTGTCCCCCGGCGCTTCGATCAAGAGCTGCGTCGCCATCGACAACGACGGCTTCGCGACCTCGGAGGCCATCGCGCGCTGTCTGGACGAGGTCATCTCCGACGGCATCGCGGCCGCACGGCCCCGCGTCATCAACCTCAGCCTGGGGTGGGCTCCGGAGAAGAGCACCCCTTCCCTCGAGAAAGGCCTCTTCCCTGCCGGCCAAGACTCCGAGGGCCAAGGCTGCGCGATCGATGAGGCGCCGCTCGGCGAATCCGTGAAGTACCTCCTGGCCTGGGCCCAGGGCGTAAAGGACTCGGTGAACACGGACGCGCCCATCGTGGTGGTCTCCGCGGCCGGCAATCGCCTGTACGAGCGCAACAGCGGACGAGACGACGCCACGTCCGAAGCTACGCCCCCGCAGACGCAGAGCGACCCGCCGGCCTCGTCGACCGGCACCACGTGCGAGAACAAGTGGTTCTACCCCGGCCATTGGATGGCCTCCGACGACTGCGCCATGAACACCGAGCCCGCCCTGCTCTCCTGGGCCGTGGGCAGCATCGACCACCGGGGAAAGCGCTCCCACAACTCGGTCAGCTGGCCGGAGTCGCCGCTGGTGGCGCCCGGACAGTACGTAGTCGCACCCGCTGTCGGTACGCCCAACCCGCGCCTCGTGTGCGAAGATCCGCCCCAGCCGGACCACACGTTCCCGCGCTACATCAATGGCACCTCGGCCGCGGCCGCCATCGTCTCGGGCTTGGCCGCCCAGGCCCAAGCGCTGCGGCTCAAGGACGGCAAACAGCCACTCAGCAGCGAAGCGCTGCTGCGCCTGGTGCATATGACCGGCGTCGGTTGCGACCGAAGCGACACCTGCAGCCAGCCCGTGTTCGCGCGCTCTTGCCAGGACGACGAGTGGCAGGTGCGCCTCCCGTCGTATGAGAACCTGGTCTACGCCCTGGGGCCCGGCGCCCCGGCCTGCGCGGCGCTCCTCACCTGCGGTCAGGGCCTTCCGCCGTGGAAGGCCGCGACGTCCCCAAACTGCCAGCAAGCGATCACCGCCTGCGGGCTCCCGGCCACCGCCTCGTGCGAGCCCGAAAATGGCTCCTGGGTCGCCAACCGGTGGCCCCGCGGCGCGATGTGCTCGGTGGAGGGCATGACGGAAGCCTGGGAGGAGGAGCCCGAGTCGATGACGCGCGCGCTCGGCGAGCTGCCCAAGGACCTCCCCATGCAAGGCTCGGGCGGCCCCACCCCGGATCCCGTCTGCTCCTGGTGCGGGTGGCGCTGCAACGGAGGGCAGGTCGAGGCCCACTTCCATCTGCACTCCGGCCTGATGGCGCCCGTGACCTTCCCGGCACTGATCGCGGTCGATCCCAGCGTCCCCATGGGCCCGGTGCGCATCGACCTCGACAACGATCCGACGGCTTGGGCGCCTGGGGCCCAGCTGCAGCGAACCCTCCCGAGCGCGCTGCTGAACTGCAGCCTCACCCCGAACCTGCAGTTGACCCTCGAAGCCCGCGAAAACGGGAATGTGGCCAACCCTACCTCGGGGACCCTTGTCACGGACGGGTTGGATCCCATGTAACTGCCGTGTGCCGGTGCAGAGAGGCTTACTCCTGGCGGTAATGGCGGCGGTGGCCTCGGGCTCCTGCGAGCCCGCACCATCCCCCCCCGCCGCCACCCGCCCAGGGGCCAACGCCAGCGCAGCCGCCAGCTTCCGAATCGAGGGTTGGCGGTTCGCCTTCCGCTCGCCAGAGGGCGAGGTGATCCACGTCTTCGATCCGAGCCTCCCGCTAACGGCTCGGGGCGACCTGTGCTCGAACGGCTGTACGGTTCAAGTTCCGGGGATGGAGGATCCGGCGGCGAATGGCCCGCGGGTCGGGCTCACGGCGCAGCCGGACGTCCCGGGGCCCTGGCGCCTGAAGGCGACCGTCACCGCCACCGTCGGCTCTGAACCCAAGCGTTTCGAGCAGACGGTGCTGGTGACCACCCCCCCGGAGACCCTTGATGAGATTCGACGAGTCCGGGAGCTCGTCGATTCCGGTCGGCATCGCGAGGCACAGCACCTCGCGAGCGAGTTCCTTTCGAGTGCGGACCCTTGGATAGCTTTGTGGCTCCGCCGCGAACAGGCCCGGAGTCTCTGGATCCAAGGCAACGCCAAAGCAGGTCCTGCCTACGTCGAAGGGGGGCACTGGGCTGAAGGCTACGGTGCCATTGCGGAAGCGACCCGTCGATTCGCAGCTGCGGCGTTTCAGTTCATGGCTGTAGGTTACTTCGGACAGGCCTCGATGGGCATCGCCGAGATGAGCCGCCTTTGTTCACTGCCATCGATGGCGGCCCACCAGCCTCACTGCCAATACTATGAAGGACTCTTAGCACAGCGAACGGGTGATCTGCTGGGTGCATCGCGCCTGTACGAAGGCTCACTTGCCGCGGACTGGTCGGGGCGAGTCATTGCTGCGATGACACTCGCGGAAGTCTACACAACTCTCGGTCAGCACGACCGGGCGCTCGATGTTTTGGCCAGCATTCCAATCGGCGAACGTGATCTGTTGGATGACTACACTCTAGGATCGCTCGAAGCCTACACCGTCCACGTCAAGCTTACGGCCCGCGGCGGCAGCCAAGTGAGCTTCTCGGACGCGGAAATCATCGGTGCAATGTCAGCTCGGGTCGAAGACTGGCTTCGCCTCGGACGCCCCGTCCAAGTTGGAACAGCACTCATTGACCTCGCCTGGGCCTACTACGAACTCGGCCTCTTCGACGAAGCACAACGAACGCTGGACCGCATCGACGCCGAGACAATCGAGATGGCGAGCTTCGAAACCGCAAAGTTGCGTCAGCTCCGGGGCGATGTAGCCCTCGCGCAAGGCAAGTTGCTGAAAGCCGAGGCTGCCTACAAGGTGGCGCTCGACGCGGCGTCGACGTTTTCCAGCGACGAGCCGTCGGAGTGGGTGTGGCGGGCGCAGCATGGGTTGGCGCGGGTGCACGCGGCCAGCGGTCGGGCGTCGAAGGCGGAGCGCACGTTCGAGATCGCGCTGCGGGAGCGGAGCGCGGCAGCTCAGCGGGCGTCGCTACAGGAGAGTCGGGCCACGTTCTTGGCCGACCGGACCGGCGTGGTGCGGGACGCGTCGGCCTTCTATCTGACGAGGGACCGGCCCGCGGACGCGTTTCGGGTGTGGGATGCGGAGCTGGCGGCGATCCTCCGCGGGCTCGACACCCAGGCTCGCCGTTCGCGGCTCGACGCCGAACAGTCGATGGAGCTGGCCACCAAGACCGGCGTCTACGCCCAGGCCCGCCGCGCCTACGAAGCTCAGAGCAAGAAGATCGCCCAGCTCCGGGGCAAGGCTCGCCAGGCCGCCATCAAAGAGCTGCGGCCACTGGGCCGAGCGCGCTCGGAGGCGTTCGCCGCGATCTACGCCTATCTCGACGAGGTGGCCCCCTCGTCCGAGGTGCGCGCTACCGACGCCGAGGCGATTCAAAAGAGCCTGGCTCCGGACGAGATGCTCCTGACCGCGGTACCGCACGACGACGACCGGTTTCAGCCCCTGTGGATCACGGCAGACCAAGTCGAGACCTCGACCCAGACCGTCGACGCCTTCCTGCGCGAAGACCTGGCCCCTCGTCTGGGGTCGGTGCGGCATCTGTACGTGGTGCCCGGCACCGTGCCCGAGCTGCGCGCGGTGCATACGGCGCCCACGCGCGACGGTCGGCTCGTCCTGGAGTCGGCCACGGTCTCGTACCTTCCCCACGCCGGGTTCCTCGTGCGCGGCGACCCGATGCCGGGCCGGCGGGTCGTCGTCGTGGGCGATCCGGAGGGCGACCTGCCGCAAGCCCGTCGAGAAGCGGACCTGGTGGCCAAGAAGCTCGGCCCCGGAGGCACCGTCCTCAAGGGAGACGCGGCCGCGCGGGCCCCGCTGGTCGCCGCGCTCGACGGCGCGTCGGTCTTTCACTTTTCGGGGCACGGGGTGCTGGCGCCGTCGAGCCCATGGGACGCCCACCTGCGGCTGGCCTCGGGCGACCGCCTGCGCCTGGAGGACGTCCTGGTCACCCGCCCCAAGGCGGAGCTCGTCTTCCTGAACGGCTGCGAAACCGGCGCCCGCGAAGAGCTCAGCCGCACCCACAGCCTAGGCCTGGCCGACGGCTTCCTGGTCGTCGGCTCCCGCACGGTGGTAGCCACGGACCGCCGCGTCCTCGACCAAGAAGCGCTGGCCATGGCGCAGGCTTTCTACGAACACGGGGGCAGCGCCACCCCCGCCGAAGCCTTTCGCCGAACCGTACTCGAGGCCCGCAAACAAGGCCTGATGGCCTGGAAAGACTACCGCCTCTTCGGCCTCCGCTAACGCGCGCGGCAACCCGCGCCGTTGGGTGCGGCCCGGTTTAGGTGCGCTCGAGGTGGACGAGGAGGCGCTTGAGGTCTTCGTTTACGCGGACGAAGTCAGCGGATGAGGACTCTTCGTCGAGGATGGTCTGGACCGCTTCGACCGCGCGTTTGTCGCCGTAAGCCCAGTAAGCGTAGATGACGGCGTAGCGGGCCTTCCGACCCGAGCCGTTCGAATCTCGGACGTGCGGGCGGGCCCTGGCGGTGTCCGCCAACCTGGAGAATGGCGGCCGATCGAGAGCGGATGGGGCCGCGTGTTCGGAACGAATTTCGAGAACAACGGCGGTGAACGTGTGAGCAGT
>CAYYOT010000093.1:0-16386 GCA_964473255.1 uncultured Myxococcales bacterium
GTTCGTTGTCCCCCCGAAGGACGCTCCCCCACCAGCCGCTCGCTTCGTGGCCAATGTGGATCCGCCCGATGAGTACGGCCGTGGGGGCGATCCAATGGTCTTCCGAAGCGAATCGAGGGGCGGTATCGCCGAGTCGATACGTCGTCATATCAGTACCGAATGCCGACCGCGCGGTACATATGCGAAAGGAGCCACATGGGACCGATCAGGAGAAATTGGATGTCTTGGAAGAACGAAGGCTTCTTGCCTTCGATCTTGTGGCCGATGAACTGACCCACCCACGCCGCGGCGAAGATCGCCAAGGCGGTGAGCCACAGCGGCCCGGGCATCGCGTCGAGCACCGGAATGACGGCCAGCATGAGGCCGCCGATCACGGCCATGCCCACGGCTAAAGGAATGGAAAGGACGGCGTAGTAGGCCGTGGCGCCGACCACGAGAACGACGGCCGCGTCGATCCCGGGCAGCGGGGTGCGCACCAGCGACAGGAGGGCGAGGAGACTCAGCATGATCGCCGGTACGCAAATCCAGTGAAAACGCTTGTTCGTGGGGTTCTGATGGCTCTCGCCATACTCGGCCAGCCACATCTCGGCGGTCTTCATGGGAAAAGCTCACCTGTTTTGCACGCTGATTGACAATGACGGTCGTCGAGCTCGCGCTGGACGCAGTCGAAGGATAGGCGGTGGATGGGACAGGGGCCCAGCTCTCGCAGCGCGCGTCGGTGCTCGGGCACGCCGTATCCCTTGTGCTGCGCGAGTCCGTACCCGGGGTAGAGCGCATCGAGGCGCGCCATATGTCGGTCGCGAGTGGTCTTCGCCAGGATCGAAGCTGCGGCCACCGAGTAGCTCAGCTGGTCTCCTCGAATCAGGGAGACCTGTGGCACGGTGCATCCGGGGACGGTGCGAGCGTCGACGATCAGCGCCTCGGCCGTTGGGCGCAGACCGACGACCGCGCGGCGCATCGCCAAAAGGCCTGCCGCGTGGAGGTTGAAGCGACCGACCTCTTCCGGCGACGCGGAACCGGTCGCCCAGGCGATCGCCCGAGCCTTGATGATCTCGGCGAGCGAATCGCGCTTTTCAGCCGTGAGTCGCTTGGAATCGTCGATGTCAGGGACATCGAAGTCGGCGGGCAGGATCACGGCGGCGGCGACCACCGGACCCGCCCACGGGCTCATTCCGGCTTCGTCGACGCCCGCTACCCGGCCGTGCGAGCGAGCCCAAAGGTCCCGCTCGTAGCGAAGCATGCGTCGCCGCCGCTGCCCTTCGGCCCTTCGTGCTCGCCGCCGCGCGTCCACCGCCGCCAGCACCGCCTGCACGCCGGCCCGCGGATCGGACCGCAGTTGGGCTTCGAGGTCGCGGGGCAGGGGCCGGGCGTCTTCCACGAACCGCTGTCGTAGGGCCGAAATGGACCACGGGTCGGTCACGAGCCCAGATCTCGCCAACCTCGGGGCGGAGGTCGAGACGCTTTGTGCATGATGGGCGAAAAACCCGCTATCCCTCGGTCGGCGAAGGGGACCGTGCGCCCGAGTTTGGTTCGACCCGGTAAAAAGCCCGGTTGGGTGTTCTCGCCATGAGGATTGGCCTGCTAGCTTCCAGCGCCGTGGGACTACGGGTCGGTCAAGGCTGGATCGGGCTGTGCCTGATCGCGGCGTGCGGCGGCAGTCCCGACGGGCTGTCCCCCAGCCCGTCCGCCGACGCCGGCTCTCAGTTCGATGGAGCGACGGCCGATGTTTGCGCGGTCGACGGTGACGCCTGCGACGACGGAGCCCCCTGCACGGACAACGATACCTGCAGTGCCGGCGAGTGTTCGGGTACTCCAAAGGTGTGCGACGAGGGGGGCGCTTGTCAGGAGGCGGTTTGTAATCCAGCCACCGGCGCGTGTGAAACGCAGCCGGCAGACGATGGGATTGCGTGCGACGACGGCGACCTGTGCACTCGGGATGACGCCTGCGTCGCGGGAGCCTGCGAGCCCGGCGAGGCGGTCGTGTGCGACGGGACCGAGACGTGCGTGGTCGGCGTATGCAACCCGGATACCGGCGCGTGTGAAGGCGAGCCGGCCGAAAACGGCACCGCGTGCGAGAACGCCTGCGTGACCCGCGGAACGTGCACCTCCGGTGAGTGTCGGGGGCGACCCGTACTCTGTCCGTCCGCAGGCCCGTGCCAGACGGGGCTCGGCTGCGACCCGATCGCTGGGTGTCAGTACGAAAACCTCGAGGATGGCCTCAGCTGCGCCGATGGTGAGAGCTGCACGATCAACGACGTTTGCCGAGACGGTGCGTGCGTCGGTCAGGAGCTCATCTGCCCCGAACCACCGACCTGCAAGGTTTCGGTCTGCGACGAGGACCTGGGCGGCTGCGCTCTGGCGAACGTCGCCGATGGAACGCCCTGTGACGATGACAACAAGTGCACGTTCGAGACGGTCTGCGACGAGGGGACGTGCATCGCTCTGCGCGAGGTCGAATGCCTAGCCTCGCCCTGCATGCTGTCCAACGTGTGCAACCCCGAAAACGGCCGCTGCGTCAGTACGTACAAGGCCGACGGTGAGAGCTGCAGCGACAACAACATCTGCACCGTAGGAGAGACGTGCTCCGAGCGGGCTTGCCAGGGTGGAACGAAGACGCCCTGGACGGGCGTGCCCTGTAGCGAAGGGATCTGCTTCACCGATGTCACGACCTCGGCAGGGATCACGTGGACGTCGGGTGCCGTACCGATCCACGACCACGCGGCGGTCGGGGCCATGGCCGACTTCGACGGGGACGGCTGGCTCGACATCGTCGTGGGCAGCGAAAACGCCGACCTGACTCTCTACATCAACGACCAGCTGGGCGGCTTCACCGACGAGACGGCCACGGCGGGATTTGCGCCCTCGCACGCGAACATCTTCACCCTGCAGGGTGTCGCGGCGGGGGACTACGACGGCGACGGAGACCTGGACCTGTACGTCACCGCAAACGGTGACAACATTCTCTTCCAGAACGACGGCCAGGCCGTCTTCACTGACGTCACGGCGGCTTCCGGGACGCAGGACACCCGCTGGTCGACGGGCGCCGTCTTCGGCGACTACGATCTCGACGGCGACCTGGATCTGTACGTGGGCAATTACATCACGCCGCCGAGCTCCTTTCCTTTTCATAACGGGGCGGCCAACTCGCTGTTTCGGAACAATGGCGACGGCACCTTCACCGACGTCGCGGGGTCGTTGAACATCGGCGGTGCAGGCACGAGCACCCAAGGGACCACGCTCGTGGTGGCCTTCACCGATTTCGATCAGGACGGCGATGCCGACCTGATGGACTGCAACGACTTCGGGGGAACCGTGGTGCGAAACCAGCTCTATGAGAACGACGGAACCGGCAAGTTCACCAACGTCAGCGCGGCCACCGGAGCCGACGTCGACCTCTTCTGTATGGGGATCGCGGTCGGCGACTGGAATCGCGACGAGCTGCTGGACTACTACCATACGAGCATCGGGCGGCACTCCCTGCTCTCCGGAACCCCAACCTCAACCTTCCGTGATGTAGCGTCGGGTACGGGGACGCGCCTCGAGTTCGATGACTGCGTTCCCACCGACCTGCAGGCCGGGTGGGCGACCGTCCTCGAAGACTTCGACCTCGACGGCTGGCAGGACCTCTTCGTGGCCAACGGATACATCTCGGCGGCGGCTTCCATCCGCAATCCTTTGGACCAGCAGAACAAAGTCTTGCGCAACGATGGCGCGTCCGGCTCGTTCACCGACGTTTCGAAATCCGCAGGCGTCGCGACGGAACACCTCGGTCGAGGAATGGCCGCTGGCGACTACGACAAAGATGGAGACATCGATGTCTTCGTGGTCAACATGAAGGGAGCGCCAGAACTCTTCCGCAACGATTCGCCCGACCAGGGGCGGTACTTGGTCCTGACGTTGGAAGGCCGGCTGAGCCCGCCGCATGCCCCGAACGCGCTGGTGACCACGCGTTTCAGCGACTTCAACGCCCTCCGTGAGTACGGCGTTCGCCCGACGTACCTGTCGTCGTCCCCGACCGAGATCTACATCGGCGCGGCCGAGGAGCTGTATGCGAGTGAGATCGAGGTACGATGGCCATCCGGCGTGGAAAGTCAGCTGATGGGGGTCGGCACGAACAACCGGGTCACGATCAAGGAGCCCTTCGTGACCATCGGACAGGCCTCCTTGTCCGGAGCCACCGCCCCCGGCGTCCAGCTGACGGTTACGGCCACGCTGACCAACCACCTGTCCTTGCCGACCAGCGTCGACCTCGACGTCGAACTCTGGGATGACGACAATATCACCCATTCGACGAGCGCTTCGGCGCACGTCGTTGCCGGTGGGTCGTCGAAGAGAGTCTCGGTCTCGGTACGCGCGCCCGACCCGCTTCCGGTGGGCGGGTGGAAGTGGGTCGCGACCGTCGCTGACGGTGTCGGAGCCGTCGATCAGCGCGAAGTCAAGTGACCAGGCGCTCTCGGTCGACGGTCAGCGTCCCAAGCGTCCGCGTGCATGGTCGGCCCAGGGGCTCACGGCGTCGACCTCGAGCACCTGCCGGTAGAGGGTCCGCGCTTCCTCCACTTTGCCTCGAGCGAAGAGGGCCTCCGCCTGCCCGAACAGCGCGCCCGCCTTGCCGGGGCCGGACAGGCTCGCGGCCGCTCGAGCAAAGAACGCTTCGGCCGTTCGAAAGTCCCCTTCCCCGAGGTGAGCGCTCCCGTAGGCGGCCAAGCTGAAGCCGTCCTCCGGGCTCGGAACGTCGTCCCGCAAGCGGCGGAGCGCCTGTCGATATTCGCCTCTTCGAAGCGCTGCGATCGCGGGGTCCAGCTTGGTCGGAGGCGCAGCCGTCTTCGCGGGCCCGGACGCAGCGTCGGGCGTCGAGGATGGGGCGGCTTTGGCCCGAAGCTCAGTGGCGCGCTTGCGCGCCTGCTCGACCCACTTCTGCTGCGTCGGGCGCTCTTCCGTAGCGGCGTATCGATCGAAGGCATCCGCCGCCGCTCCCCACCGCTGCAGACGCTCGTTGGTCTCGGCGAGCGCATACCAGGCGTCGGCATCGTTCGGATTACCGGCGAGGTACCGCTCGTACGTCGCGACGGCGTCCTTGGTTCTCCCGACGCTCCGATAGGCGTAGGCAAGATTGTACAGTCCGACGCCGGAGCTGGGATCCAGCGATACACCTTGCTCCAAGGCTTCGATGGCCTCCAGCGCGCGCCCCTCCTTCAGTCGATACGCACCCAGGTCGAGCCACGCGGTCGCTTCGTTGGGGCGCTGCTTGGTGGCAGCGACCAGACGTTCTTCCGGCGAAGAGACGGCGGTTGTCGTCTCGCCGCGATTCGCTTCGCTCCGCTCCGGGGGCGGAGGGGGAGGTCCGTCGAGCTGAACCAAGGCGGTGAGCGCCAACGACAGGAGCATGCCTGCACGCTAGCAGGGCCGCACGGATCCGTCACACCTCGCTGGCGGCTTCGATGCGGGCGAGGCCTTTGACGTTGATGCAAGGGTCGTCGTGATCGACCACGAAGAGACGAAACGGACCACCTTCGGCGGCGGTGAGCGGAATGCCGTTCCGTTCGAACATCAGATAGCCGCCGCGCACCAGGAGGTCGCTCGAAATTTCACGCTCGAACCCGTCGTCGGACGTCACCCGGCAGACCATACCTCGCGGCATTCGTGCCTCGACCAGCCAAGGTTCGAGTCGGACCACGCGGCCGCCGCGTCCAGGGAGCAGCGTGGCCAGGTCATGGCGCGGAGCGGCGGCGAGCGCCTCGACCGAGATTCGAACACGTTGGTCACCGATCACTTCGACCGTCGATGAGCTCGGGAGGGTCTGGGCCCGGCGCAGGGCAGCCTGCGCTCGCTCGGCGGCTTCCGCGCGCGGATCGGCGCCCAGCCCTCCGGTCAAGGCCGAGGTGAGTCCGATCAGCGTCGCACCCGCCGACAGGAACTGAGCGATGTCATCGACCGCGACGTCGCCGGACACCCAGAGGGGAACGTCGGGGATGGGCCCGCGAAGCCAACGTACGTAAGCGGGGCCCCCGCCGCTGCTGATGGGAAAGACCTTCACGAAGTCTGCCCCCGCGTCATGGGCGGCCAGGACTTCGGTCGGAGTGAGAGCCCCCGCGATGACGGCCAGGCCGCGGTCTTTGGCGCCATCGATCAAGTGAGGGTCAGTGTGCGGCGAAACGATGAATGCGGCCCCCACATCCGTCGACCGTACGACATGCATGCGGGTGCGCACCGTTCCGATTCCCCAGCACACGTCGGGGTGGCGGGGGATGAGCCGCTCGAGGACGTCGAAGACGCCCGGCGTTCCAGTGGTGATCTCGATGGCCTTCATCCCGCCGTCGACCAGGCCGGAAGCGATCGACTCGGCGCTCGTCGCGGACGGCGCACGAACCACGCCAACGAGCTGAGACGTCCGAAGTGCAGTGGTGGGAACCATGGTCGGAGTCTACCTTCGTGGGAGCCGATCTTTACCCGCATGCAAGGGCGGGATATTCGTTTTCCATGACGCAGTCGCCGTCCGAGCCCGCGATCGTGGTTGCCCCAGCTCCGCGTCGCTCTCCCCTCGTCATGGTGTGGATCCTTCTCCTCGGCGTGGTGATGGGTGCGAGCTGCGTGACGTGCGCGCAGACCTCGCTAGACGTCGCGGGCGACCGCGTCTACGGATCGGGCGACGAGCGCGTGGGGGTGGTCGAGCTGCTGGGCCCCATCATGGAGGTCGACGAAGTCGTCCGGCAGATCCGGCGGTTCGGTGACCGCGAAGACCTGCGAGCGGTCATCCTGCGCATCGATTCTCCGGGTGGAGCGGTGGCGCCCTCGCAGGAGGTCTACGATGCGCTGCGCGCCGTCTCGGACCGGAAGCCGGTCGTGGCTTCCATGGGCAGTGTGGCGGCGTCCGGCGGGTTTTGGGTTTCGCTGGGAGCGGACTGGGTCGTCGCCGACCCGGGGACGATCACCGGCTCCATCGGCGTGATCACGCAGAGCCCCGACCTGCGGGGGCTGGCCGAGCGGATCGATTTTCGGATGCGGACCTTCAAATCCGGGCCCGTGAAGGACCTCGGCAATCCGCTTCGTGAGCTGACAGAGCGAGATGAGGAAGTCTTCATGGGACTGATCGACGACATCTACGACCAGTTCGTGGATCTCACCGCAGAGCGTCGTGGACTCGACCAGGCGACGGTTCGGCGTCTGGCTGACGGCCAGATCTTCACCGGTCGTCGAGCCTTTCAGGAGGGCCTGGTCGACGAGCTGGGGGGCCTGCATCGTGCCGCTCATCGGGCTCTCTTCCTGGCTTTGGAGCGGAAGGGTGAGCTCGCTGCTGGCACCTCGACCTCCACCATGGACGGGGTCGAAGAACCGGCTCTCGTGTATCCGCGAGGACCGACGCCGCCGTTTCTCGAGCTCCTGTTGGAGTCGGTCGGTGACGGCATCGGCCGTGGCTTGGCGAAGGGTCTAGGGTTTGGACCGGGCGGACTCGATTCCGCTCCTCCGGCCCTCTTGCGGTAGGTTTACGGGATGGAGCCGCTGCACGCCTCCGCAGTGCCGGGCCGGGAAGCCGCGCCCATACGCCGACTGACCCTCGACGTCCTTCTCGAGCTACTGGAGCGGGCCGGCGCGATCGACGAGCCGACCAGGCGCGACCTGGCCGCCCGCGAGTCCAGTCTGCGGGCGAAGTTTCTTCGCTCCCGATATGGGCCCCAGGCACTGAAGAACCAGAAGAGCTATTCGGTCGCGCCGACCGAGCTGATCGACGCGGCGCAACTACCGCACCCCGAGGCCAAGGGGCGATCGATCGACGAAGACGTACTCGCTCAGCTGCTCTCGCAGGCCGCCGGACTAGCCTACAAGAAGATCGACCCCCTCGAGCTCGACATGGGCCTCATCACGAAGGCCCTCCCGAAAGGCTTCGCCCGCCGACACGTCATGCTCCCACTCGAGCAAGACGGGGATCGGCTCGTGGTTGCCATCGCCGATCCCTACGACACGGAGGCGCTCGACGAGTTCGCGCGAGCAACCGGACGGAAGGTCGAAGCGGTCGTCAGCGCCAAGCGCGACATCGTCAACATCATCAGTCAGGTCTATGGCTTCAAGCAGGCAGTCAAGGGCGCTGCCGCCGAGAGTCGCGGTGGCGTCAATCTCGGCAACCTCGAGCAGCTGGTCCGCGTTCGAAGCTCCGAAGAGATCGAGCCGACCGACCGGAACATCGTCGCCGCGGTGGAGCATCTGCTCAATCTCGCCTTCGACAATCGGGCCAGCGACATTCACATCGAACCGAAGCGCGACGTTTCGCGCCTTCGCCTGCGCATCGACGGTATCCTCCACGACATCGGCGAGATTCCTTCGGCCGTTCATCCTGCGTTCGTCGCCCGCGTCAAGATCCTGGCGAGGATGGACATCGCCGAGAAACGCCGACCGCAGGATGGCCGGATCAAGACCCAGCGAGGCGAGCGCGAGATCGAGCTGCGGGTGTCGTCGCTCCCGGTGGCCTTTGGCGAAAAGGTCGTGATTCGAATCTTCGATCCCCAGGTTCTCTTGGCCGAGATCGTCGATCTCGGATTCACCGGCAAAGAGCGACGGCTGTACGAAGACTGGATCCTGCGCCCGCACGGGATGATCTTGGTGACTGGCCCCACGGGAAGCGGCAAGACCACGACGCTGTACTCGACGCTCAAGTATCTCGCAAAACCCGGGGTCAACATCGTGACCGTCGAAGACCCCATCGAGATGGTTTTCGAGCCACTAAATCAAGTCGCGGTGCAGAACCGAATCGATGTCACCTTCGCCGCGGCGCTGCGCACGATCCTGCGTCAGGACCCGGACATCGTGATGGTGGGTGAGATTCGCGACCGCGAGACTGCGGTCATGGCGGTGCAGGCGGCATTGACCGGTCATTTGGTCTTTTCGACACTGCACACCAACGATACGGCTTCGTCGGTGTCGCGGATGCTGGACCTGGGCGTCGAGCCATTCTTGCTCGGCTCGGTCCTCCACGGGATCCTGGCTCAGAGACTGGTTCGAAAGGTGTGTCACGAGTGTGCCGAACCGACGCACTTGAGCGACGACCAGATTCTCGCGTTGGGCATCCCGGTCGAGCCTGGCGAAGAGCGCAAGCTACCCGTCAAGCAGGGGCGCGGCTGCGTGAAGTGTCGTAACACGGGATTATATGGCCGCACCGGAATCTTCGAGATGATGGACGTATCCTCGAAGATTCGAAAGATGATCGCGGCGCAGGCGGACTCCAAGGAAATGAGCAAGGTCGCTCAGCTCGACGGTATGATGACCCTGCGAAGCGCGGCGATCAGGAAGCTCGCGCAGGGCGTGACGACGTACGAAGAGGTCTTTCGCGTGACTTCGGACGGCCTCGACGTTTGACGGACTAGGCGATCACGCCGCGTGCGCGACCCACGGCAGCGAATGCTTCGATGGCTCGGTCGAGGTCGGCGTTCGAGTGGGCGGCGGACATCTGGGTTCGAATGCGGGCCGCTCCTTTCGGAACCACGGGATAGGAGAATCCAATGACGTAGATCCCTCGCTCGAGGAGGTCGTCGGCCATCTCGGAAGCGAGGCGAGCGTCTCCGATCATGACGGGAGCGATCGGGTGGGAGTCGCCGCTGATCTCGAACCCCAGGTCGACCATCTTGGACCGGAAGTATCCGGTGTTGGCCTCGAGGCGGTCTCGTCGCTCGGTCGACTCATCCAGCAGCTGCAAGACGGCGAGTGAAGCGCCGGCGATGGTCGGCGCCAGCGTATTGCTGAAGAGGTACGGTCGCGAACGCTGGCGAAGAAGGTCGACGATCTCCTTCTTACCCGTGGTGAATCCACCCGACGCCCCGCCGAGAGCCTTGCCGAGCGTGGATGTGATGATGTCGACCCGGCCCATGACATCGCAGTGCTCGGGCGTCCCGCGACCGGTCTTTCCCACGAACCCGGTCGCGTGGCAGTCGTCGATCATCACCATGGCGCCGTAGCGATCGGCGAGGTCGCAGATCTGGTCGAGCTTTGCGTAATCGCCGTCCATCGAGAACACGCCGTCGGTGGCGATCAGGCGGGAGCGCCGTTCGCTGGTGGCCTCGAGCTTGGCTTCGAGATCGGCCATGTCGCCATGGGCGAATCGGTGACGCTCTGCTTTGCACAGCCGTATCCCATCGATGATGGACGCGTGATTGAGGCTATCGCTGATCACCGCATCTTCGGGACCGAGGATCGTTTCGAACAGACCGACGTTGGCATCGAAGCAGCTGGAGTAGAGGATCGTATCTTCGGTCCCGTGGAATCGAGCGATGGCGGCTTCGAGCTCCTTGTGGATCGTCTGCGTGCCGCAAATGAAACGGACGGAGGCCAGCCCGAATCCGTAGCGGTCGAGCGCGGCGTGCGCCGCGGCGAGTATGTCCGGGTGGTTGGCGAGACCGAGATAGTTGTTGGCGCAGAAGTTCAGGACCTCGCCACCGGGCTCGGTGGTGATCTTGGCGTCTTGCGGCGTCTGAATGATGCGTTCCCGCTTGGTCAGTCCGGCTGAATCAATCTCGTGGAGCTCGTGCCGATACCGATCTTTGACTTGGGCGTACATGCCGGGATTCCGCCGGTCGCGGGGAGCTGGGTCAAGAATTGGCGACCGGGGAGTACAGAAGGCGGGCCACCCGGTTCACGTAGCCGACGATCGCATGGAGATCGGTCTTGTCGATCCGACTGAACTTGACTCCGACCCCCGAGGGATGAGTCCACGCAACCCGTCCGACGGCCTCGATGACCCGGTCCTGGTCGGGCAGTTGAAACGCAAGCTCGACGACCGTGCCCTCCGCCAGGGGAGGCTCCATCTCGAAGAAGATTCCACCATGACTGATGTCCAGCGTCTGCGACTCCATGACCTGGTCGCCGTCGCGAACCCGCAAAGACGTGTAGCAGGGCACCCGTCGGGTCAGACGTTGTCCGGGCGAGGAAGTCGGTACACTCGCGGCAGCGGCGGGGGGCGCGGTCATCGCCGCCGTGCTGCTCGACTTGGGCACACGACCCGGGCCGGTGGGCAGGTCGTGGCTCTCCGGCATCGAGTCGTCGCCCGACTCCACGCCGGACAGGTCGCGGAGCGCTCCCTTGCCTATCTGCGCCTCGACTCGGTCGATGAGGACGCCGTCGTCGAAGGGAGCCTGGATGAAGTCATCGGCGCGAACCGAGTTTTCGCCGTCTTCCTGAGCCGCGAGGTCGTTCAGTTGCCCGTAGAGCAGCACCGGAATGAACCGTTCGGGCGAGGTCCGCTTGATGTCGGCGCACACGCTTACGCCCTCGCCATCCTCGAGAACCAAAGCGACGGCCACGGCATCGGGAGCGAAGCTGGGCAAGACCTGGACGGCGCTCCCGTGACTCGCTCGGAGCTCCACCTCGAAGTCGCGATTCTGCAAGCGCTGTGCGAAGCGCTCGCCGCGCTCGGCGTCGGAGTCGACCAGCAGCACGCGGCGGCGGCGCTCGAGGAGCTTCAAAGTCCAGCGCAGAGCCTCGGGTGTGATCGGACGCTGAATGAAGCCCGAGACACCGTATTTGTCGGTCGCCGTCCGTCGGGTGTGGACGTCTCGGCCGCGTTCCAGCACCAAGAAGATCGAGCTATCCTCCGCGAGCTCCGACCGGCGGAGCCGTCGGGTCAGTTCGAGCGCCGACTGGTCGGGAAGGTCGTGGTCGATGATGATGGCGTGAAAGCGACGTCGCCCTTTGGTGACGAGTACTTCGGCCTCGAGCGCGGTATGGGCTCGATACAGGTCCCACGAAGCGTCTTTCTTGCCGACGAGATCTTCGAGCGACTGGCCGACCAGCGCTTCTCCGATGAACCGCGTGAGCGCGCGTTCGCCGGCAACGATCAACAGTCGCTTCAAGCGGGCTCCTCCACCTCGCTCGACACCCAATCGGCGTAGGCTTTTAGGGCCACATTTACCGGCAGTCCGATGACCTCGGGCACGTCGTAGGGGTGCAGCTCGACGACCGCCGACCGGAGCGCGTCGAAAGACCCGACCGTCGTCTTCAAGACGAGAAGACTCTCCGCTTCGGCCTGCACATCGCCATCCCACCAAAAAACGCTGTTCATACCCGAGACGACGTTCGCACAGGCCGCCAGACGACGCCGTACCAGCTCACGGGCCAGCGGACCGGCCGCATCCGGAGGCGCCGTGACGAGGACGACGATGAGTCCTGCGGCCCCCATCCGTCGATCGTCTCGCACGATTGCCGGCGGGCGCACAGCCCCGCGGGCTGTCGATGGGCTCGAGGTCGCCCCTCGGTCCGGCGGAGGACGGAATGTTTCGCAGCAGCTGGTGTTTGCTTCCTCAGGGGCGGATTCGGGCGATCTTGGCCGGCTTGAAACTCCGGACGTCGATGTCGTGCCGCCGAAGGAGCTGCCACAGGTTCTTGCGGTTGATTCCGGCTCTTTGGGCCGCTCGGGACAAGTGACCCTGCTCGGTTTCCAAAAGACGCTCCAGGTACGACCGTTCGAAGCGCGCCAGAACGGCTCGTTTTTCCTCCTGATACGGGCGGATCGAGAGTTCGGCCGACGAGGGCTGGTCCGGCCGGGGCGACCGATCGTCCACAGATCGGAGGTGGTCCGCCCGGACGACGCCGTTCCGGCGCAGGGCCGTCCGCTCGAGCAACGACTCGAGCTCGGCGACGTTGCCCGGCCAGGGCTGCTCGGTCAGAAAATCTAGAGCGTCTTCGGCTAGGTAGAGCTGCTTGGCCAGTCGACGATTCAGCCGCGTGACGAAATGGACTGCCAGGATGGGAATATCCGCGCGGCGGTCGCGAAGCGGCGGAATCCGGAGGGTGAACACGGACAGGCGCTCATAGAGGTCTTCACGAAAGCGCTGCTCGCGAACGCTCGCCAAGAGATCGCTCCGAGATGCGACGAGCACCCTCACGTTTGCCTGTCGTTGTCCGTCACTCCCAACGGGCTTGTACCGTCCGTCCTGCAAGAATCGCAGCAGGCGGCCCTGCACGGGTGGAGAAAGCTCCGAGGCGTCGTCGAGGTACATCGTTCCGCCCGAGGCCGCATCCACCAGGCCTGGACGCTGCGGCTGGTCGTCGAACGCCCCGGGCTGGTGGCCGAAAACGGCTCCTTCGAAGTGGCTGTCGGGCAGGGTGAAGCAATCGACGACGACGAAGGCCTGTCGGCTGCGCTCGGACAACCGATGGATGCTTCGTGCGAGCATGCCTCGACCGGTCCCGACTTCTCCCAGCAGGGTCAGGGAGACGTCGGTGCGGGCGAGCGTGCGAACCTGTTGTCGAAGGCTCCGCATTTGGGGGGACTGGCCGACGATGCCTTCCAGGACATGGGACCGAAGCTCGACGCGGTCTTGGCGAGTCCGGTCCCGGAGGCGTTGAAGCAGCGCGTCAAGTCGATGCCGGAAGACGATGGGCTGAAGTGGTTTCGCGACGAAGTCTTCCGCCCCGGCCTCGAGGAGTTCGGCCACCCGCGACCCGGCTCGATCGGTCGTCAGGACCAGGACAGGGACGTCGGACTGCTGTCGGGTTCGGGTGATGAGCTCTCGGGTCGACAGACCGGGAACGTCCTCGTCGACCACCAGGAGGTCGGTCAGACCGGACTCGACCGTCGTCCACGCTTTCGAGCCGTCCGAAACCGAGCGGACTTCAACTCGGAGCTGGGCGCACAGCGCGGCGGCTCGCCTCCGGTCGTCGGGATCGTCGTCGGCGATGCAGACTCGAAACACGACAGCCCCGACTGTACTACGCCAGCTCCTCGCGCCGTCCCACCCGCGCCCGGATCGTGGCGCAAACCCCGCATTTATCGTTGTCAATCGGCGGACGTTGCGGGCGGAATCCTGCTATGAGGCTCCCCTTCACCAAGGTGGAAGGTCTGGGGAACGACTTCATCCTCTTCGACGCCCGGCACGAGCCGAGATGGATCCGGCCGGAAGTTGCGGCCGAGCTCTGTAATCGTCGTCGGGGGGTCGGTGCCGACGGGGTTTTGACCCTTCTGCCGCCCGATGCAGGTCAAGCCGCGTTCATGCACATCTACAACGCGGACGGCACCGAACCCGAGATGTGCGGCAACGGACTGCGCTGCGCCATCCTTTCCCTGGAGCCCGCCCCCCTGCCGGAACCCGGCATCCTCGTGGGCACGCCGGCGGGACCCCGGCGGGGCCGGGTGACGTCGCCAGGATGGGTTCGCGCCGATCTCGGCCGCGCCGAGGTCGGTCGGACGATCGAAGGGGTCGAGGACGAGGCCGGTGTCGGTCAGGAGGTCCTCGTTGGCAACCCGCACCTGGTCCTGTGGGGAGCCAGCGATCCGATGGAGCGGGCTCAGCGCCACGGGCAGGAGCTCGAGCACCACGAAGCCTTCCCGAACCGTGTCAACGTCGGTTTCGCGCGCTGGAGAGAGCCCGACGGCATCGAACTCGTCGTCTACGAGCGAGGAAGTGGCATCACGCGGGCGTGCGGAACCGGAGCGGCCGCGGCGGCCACCGCGGCCGTGGCTTCCGGACGCGCGAAAGCGGACCAGCGGGTCGAAGTCGACCTGCCGGGTGGCACCTGTCACCTCGAGGTGGCCTCCGAAGCCGAAGGCTATCGGGTATGGCTGGAGGGGCCGGCGAGGGCCGTCTTCGAGGGGAACGTCGACATCGACGGACAGCTTCGCGGCGCGTCTCAGCGTGAGTAGTTCGGAGCTTCCTTCGTCACGACCACGTCGTGCACGTGGGATTCGCGCAGGCCGGCGGAGCTGATCCGTACGAATCGAGCCTTCTCTTTGAGCTCGGCCACGCTCGCCGCCCCAACGTAGCCCATCCCCGCACGAAGGCCACCGACCAGCTGCCAGATGGTCTCGTCGAGCGGTCCCTTGAACGGGACGCGGCCCTCGATCCCCTCGGGAACGAGCTTCTTCGACGCCACTCCGGCTTGGGCGTACCGGTCGCTCGACCCCTGCTGCATGGCTCCGAGCGATCCCATTCCGCGGTAGGCCTTGAACGCGCGGCCTTCGTAGAGGACGACCTCCCCGGGCGACTCGGCGACGCCGGCGAGCAGGGACCCGACCATCACGGTATCCGCACCCGCGCCCATGGCCTTGACCAGGTCACCGGAGTACTTCACGCCACCGTCTCCAACCACGGGGACGCCGGTTCCCCGGGCCGCTCTCGCGCAAGCGAGGATGGCCGAAATCTGGGGCACGCCAACTCCTGCGACGATCCGAGTCGTGCAGATCGACCCCGGGCCAATCCCGACTTTGACCCCGTCGGCGCCGGCATCGATCAACGCTCGGGTGCCCTCGGCGGTGCCGACATTCCCCGCGACGAGCTGGAGGTCTGGATGCTGGCGCTTGATGGCTTTGACGGTATCGATGACGCCACGACTGTGGCCGTGAGCGGTGTCGACGACGACGACGTCGACCTCCGCCTCGACCAGCGCGCTCAATCGCTCCTCGCGGTCGGGCCCGACGCCGATCGCCGCGGCCACCCGCAGTCGACCTCGCTCATCGGTGACCGCATTCGGATGACGAGTGCTCTTCTCGACGTCTTTGAGCGTCATCAGCCCCATCAGGCGACCTTCGGCGTCCGTGATCGGCAGGCTCTCCTTGCGGTGCTCGTGCATGATCCGTCGCGCTTCCTCGGCGCTGCTCCCGACCGCGACCGTCACCGGGTCGGCGGTCATCCAGTCGGCCACCGGGTCGCTGGCCGCTCCGGCGCGTATGTCGCGGCCGGTGAGTATGCCAACGACGCGCCCGTCGGCTACGACGGGAAACGTCGAAAAGCCGTGAGCATCCCGGAGGTCGATGACGCGTGACATCGGGTCGGAAGGCGCGACCACGACCGGATCGGAGATCATGCCGGCCTCGAACCGCTTGACCGTTCGGACTTCACTCCCTTGGTCCGTGGGCGACATGTTCTTGTGGATAACCCCTATCCCGCCAAGCTGGG
Organism: uncultured Myxococcales bacterium; assembly: GCA_964473255.1. Taxonomy (GTDB): domain Bacteria; phylum Myxococcota; class Kuafuiibacteriia; order Kuafuiibacteriales; family Kuafuiibacteriaceae; genus Kuafuiihalomonas. Next base: position 15,873 of record CAYYOT010000093.1, read on the forward strand.
CGAGAGCGATCGCGAGTCGCGCCTCGGTCACGGTATCCATGGCCGCAGCGACGAGCGGGATGTTCAGGCGCACGCCGCGAGTGAACTGGGAGCCCACGTCTGCGTCTTTGGGGAGGGTTTCAGAGTAGCCTGGGGTCAACAGGACATCGTCGAATGCGAGTCCTTCGGCAAGATGCTCGGGGTTCATCTTGCAGGATGGCCCTAGGCGGTCGCGCAAGGTTGGTCAACCCGAGGTCGGCTCAAGGTCTTCGCCGAAAACAACGTGGCTTTCCCTCGGGGGAGCAGCTACAGTGTGGGAAACACGACCGTGCCGGTTGATTCGATTGGCGTTTAACCGCCCGGCGCATGAAGCGCTCACCGGCACGGCGACCATCCCGCGGCGACCTAGCGGTCGCCCCGGTGGAGCTGACGCTTTGCTTCCAAGGTCCCGGAATCCCGACCCCGAACGCTCGAGGGGCGCGGTGTTGGCGTACACGCCGATGGACCGGACGGTGATCCCGCACGGCCGTCCAGC
>CAYYOT010000094.1:0-16246 GCA_964473255.1 uncultured Myxococcales bacterium
CGAGGTTGGCGTTGTCGGGCCAGCTGTTGAGCGGCTCGAAGCGCTGCTGCCCGCCGTCGGCTCCGCCCCGACCGTCGCTGACGCGGTAGGTTCCCGCACTGTGCCACGCCATGCGGATGAAGAGGGGACCATAGTTGCCCCAGTCGGCCGGCCACCACTCCTTCGAGTCGGTGAGAACCTTTGCTAGGTCCTGCTTGAGTTCGGCGTAGTCGACCTTGGCGAACTCCTTCCGGTAGTCGAAGTCCGGTCCGAGAGGGTTGGACCGTGGGTCGTTGTCGCGGAGCGGCTCGAGGTTCACGGACTCCGGCCACCAGAAGTCGTTGGGTTTGGGCTCGCCCGGCTGCAGGGCCAGGGCCGAGTCCTCCTTCGCCGCGGCACTCATTTCCTCGGTGCCCTCGGATCTCGGCTCCGGCGCGTTGGCTTTGGGGGCCCCCTGGCAGCCGGCGATCACAGCCGCGGCCAGAGCCGCCCCATTCATCAGGATCGGATGTCGCTTGTAGAATCCCATGTCTTCCTCCTTCGGGTCTTACACGAAACAGGCCCCTGTTTTTGCGAATCGAAGGTCAGAACACCAAGACATTAAAGAAATGCTTTGCATAGTCTCGGGTTATGACCGTCGTCGACCGACCGCTCCCGTTCACGCTTCGCCAGCTCCAGTATCTGCTGGCCGTGGAAGCGACGCAGGGCTTTTCGCGGGCCGCGGAGCACTGCCACGTCAGCCAACCCGCGCTATCTGCGCAGATCGCCCAGCTGGAGGACGCGCTCGGCGTGCAGCTCTTCGAACGCTCTCGACGCGGTGTCGTGGTCACTCCAGCCGGAGAGGCGCTTCTGGAGCGCGCGCGCTCGGTTCTCCAGGTGAGCTCGGAGCTCGAGCGAGCCGCCCAAACCCTGAAGGACCCGTGGTCGACGACCTGGCGCTTCGGGATCATTCCCACGATCGCGCCCTACGTGCTCCCGAGCCTGTCCCCATCGCTCCATCGAACCCATCGCGACCTGAAGATCCTTTGGCGGGAGGCGCCCACCCCACAGCTCGTCGATGAGCTGGCGAGCGGCCGCCTGGAAGCGGCCGTCCTCGCCCTGGAAGCCGACCTCGGAGGGCTCGAAACCCACCCGATCCATCGCGACCCGTTCCTGGTGGCGGTGGCGCACTCCCACCGGCTTGCCGCCGCGAAGGCGCCCGTGTCGATCGACGATCTGGACGATGAACGGCTGCTCCTCTTGGCGGAAGAGCACTGTCTTCGGCACCAGGCGCTCGCAGTGTGTCAGCGCTCTGGCGGCGGAGACGAGGGCTTCGAAGCCACCAGCCTGGCCACGCTGATGGAGATGGTGGCGGTTGGTTCCGGAGTCACGCTCCTCCCGTCGGTCGCCGCCGAAACGGTGGGCCGCGATCCCCGCGTCGCCATCCGCCCGTTCCGCGAGCCTGCACCCTTTCGAACCATTGGTCTCGCGTGGCGTCCGAGCTCCGCGTTGGGGGAACAGCTCCCCGAGGTGGCCGAGCTGTTCGCCGCTGGCCTCCGGGAAGCGCTTGGGTCGGACCCGGCCCTCATTGAGGGTCGATCGCGCGAAAAAAGCATTCGCCGGGGTTCGTGACCGACGGGCTCGCATCGGTTGCGGCGGGCGCTGCTCCGAACCTGATCCTCAACTCCATCCTCTTCGCGCTCACCTGGTGGGCCACGCTCGAGCCGGTCCGGCCGGCGCACCGCATGATGGAGACGGCCGGATCATGAGCCACGAACGACGGTTTCGACGGCATTCATCCAAAGAGATACGTCCTGCACCGCGAACGCGATGGCGTCGGAACGACCGTCCTCCCCGACGAAGTGAATCCGGAGGAGACGGGTTCCCTTCGATTTTCCCACAAAGCTCCGGGGATCGTCGGTCCCTCGGAGGTCGGCGACCGCGATCTCCAGCCGGTTCCGTGGAAGCCAGCGCAAAAAGAGGAGCTCTCGCGGTGTCAGGCACAAACAGCCGTTCCCGCGGACCTGCCGCGCCCCCCGACTCTCGACGCCGAAGCAGTTCGCAGCCGACTCGATCAGCACGATGTTGTCGCGTCCGACCGCCTCGAGCATGTCCTGAAAAGCACGATCGCGGAGGCGGCGAACCACGAAGACCGCGCCCACGACGAGGATGACGCCCACGAGCGAGACGAAGATCGTCACCCGACGACTCTGCCGAATCTGCGAAGCACTTGCATCAACGATCTCATCGGTCAGGTTTCCTGACGCGCTGTCGTCTGCGCTGTCGTCTGCGCTGTCGTCTCGAGACGACGAACGCAAACGACAGATCTCTGGCCCTCTCCGCCCTTCGCGCTGAGCCTGCCCCTCGTCGTGGAGGCCTGCAAAGGCTGCGACGAGCGAGGCGATAATCGACATCGGAGCCGACGGTTTCGGGCTCAAGCGAGGTCGGACGTGGCACAATGCGTATGCTTCGGCGTCCGCTCGAGGCTGTAGCGGGCGTCAGAAAGGGGATGCCGGCTGTGCAAACCTGGCGGATGGACGCCCACCACCTTCCGGATCTCGTCGAAGTCCTAAAAAACTGGGGAGTGGTTTGGTCACCAACCGAGAGCCGACCCGGCGTTTTCAAGCTCGAGAAGATCGATGACCCGCTCGACGCCCGGCCCGAAGCCCTCAGAACGGTCGTGCCCTTCAAGAAACTACTCCTACCCCCGCGCTTCACCATGATGGAGCGCGCACCGACCGGCGAAGTCCGAGACTCGCCGGAAGGCGAGCTCGGGCCGAACGTCTTCTTCGGGGCGCACCCCTGTGACATCCATGCGCTCCGAATTCTCGACCTTCTCTATCTGAGCGACTTCGTCGACCCCTACTACAAGAGTAACCGCGACCGCCTGACCGTCGTCGGCTACGGCTGCTGGCCTGACGACAAGTGCTTCTGCGCGTCGATGAACGTCTCTACGGTCGATCGCGGCTTCGACCTCTTTCTGACGCCGCTCGAGAACCGCTTCATCGTGACGGTCGGGAGCTCCCGCGGCGACGATATCGTCCACGGCTCCGACGGTCTCTTCCAGCGCGCAACCCACCATGACACTCGAGCGTACCTATCTCGGGTCAAGGAACGGGAGAACGCGTTCACGCTTCATCTGGACACGACCGATTTGCCCTACATCCTCGAGCTGAAGAAGAACGACCCGGTCTGGGATGAACTCGGCAAAAAGTGCCTTTGCTGTGGTTCTTGCTCCATGGTCTGCCCGACCTGCGCTTGCTTCAACGTCCATGACGAGATCCAGGGCGAAGGTCGCGCACGACGCCTTCGGACCTGGGATGCCTGTCTGTACCGCGACTACGCGATGGTCGCGGGCGGCCATAGTTTTCGTGCGGATCGAGCCGACCGAGTTCGCAATCGATATTATCATAAGCAGGAGGCTTTCGTCCGCGAGTTCGGCATGCCCTCCTGCGTAGGGTGCGGCCGCTGCATCGAAAACTGCCCGACCGGGATAAACGTGGTCGAGGTCTTCGAACACGTGAGAGGTGACCTGTGAGCAGGCCAGCAAAAATTCCCGACCCGGCACCCGTCCGAAGTGTGAGCCATCGTGTTCTACCGACGGGGACCAATCCGTATCTACCGGCTCCGGCCAGGATCATGCGCGTCGGGCATCTGTTGCCGGACGTCCGCCTCTTCGACCTTCGCTTTGCGGACCCGAGCCTGGCGGAGACGTTCAACTATCGCCCCGGACAGTTCATCGAGCTCTCCATCCTCGGCGTCGGAGAGGGACCGTTCTCCTTGCCGTCTTCGCCAACGCGTCGGGGGATGTTCCAGCTCGGGATTCGTCGAGCCGGAAAGCTCACCGACTACCTCTTCGACCACATGAGCGAAGGCGACGAAGTCGGGATTCGGGGCCCCCTCGGCAATGGCTTTCCCGTTGAGCGCTTCGAGGGACAAGACGTCCTTCTGGCCGCCGGCGGCCTGGGAATGGTCCCGATTCGAGGGCTGCTCCAGTACATGATGGACCTGCGCTCGTACTTCGGTCGGGTCATTCTTCTCTATGGGTCTCGCCGGCCTGACTCGGTCCTTTTCCGAGAAGAGCTTCTCGGACTGCGCCGACGGGGAGACGCCGAGATCTACCTCACGGTCGACTCGACCGAACAGAAGCCGTGGTCGGGCCGCACAGGCGTCGTGACCGAGCTGCTCGACGAAGTCGATGTGGACGTCGACCGAACGATGGTCGTCGCGTGTGGTCCTCCAGTCTTCTACAAGTTCATGGTCGAAAAACTGATCGCCTCGGGCTTCGGAAAAGATCGAATCTTTTTGAGCCTCGAGCGGCGGATGGAGTGTGGAATCGGAAAGTGCGGCCACTGCGCGGTGGGCTATACGTTCACGTGCCTCCACGGTCCCGTATTCACCTTGTGGGACGCTCTCAACCTCCCGGAACTGATCTACGACTGAAGGAGTGAACTCATGCCCGAAACCGGAAAACCCAAGGTTGGAATCTTCGGACTCACCGGTTGTGCCGGGGATCAGCTTCAGATTCTGAACTGCGAAGACGAACTGCTCGAGCTGACGTCAAAACTCGACATCGTCGATTGGGTCATGGTGAAGAGCGAGAACGACTTCACGGGCCGGCTGGACATCGCCTTCGTGGAAGGAGTCGTCGCAACCGAGAACGACCTGGAACGGCTTCGCCGCATCCGCGCTCGAAGCCGGACGCTCGTCGCCATCGGAACGTGTGCCGTCTGGGGGGGCCTGCCCGCGATGAAGAATCAACTATCACGCGACATCCTGAAGCGAGAAGTCTACGCCGGGACGGCGCCGGAACACCTGGACACCGTCGAGGCCCGTCCGGCAACGAGCTTCGTCCCATTCGAGTTCTCCCTTCCCGGGTGCCCGATCGAGCGCGACCAGTTCCTGGTGACGACGTACGCTCTTCTCGAAGGGACACTTCCCGAGTTTCCCACGACACCCGTCTGCTGGGAGTGCAAAGCCAAGGAGAACATCTGCCGCGTCGTCTACCATGCCGAGGTGTGCTGGGGGGCTATGACGAGAGGTGGCTGTGGTGCACTCTGCCCGAGTCATGGCGTGGCCTGCGCGGGCTGTCGGGGGCCGGTCGAAGAGCCCAACTACGATGCCAACATCACGATGTTCGCGGGCCGCCGGATCTCTTGGAAAGAGATCGCCCAAAGGATGTCCGATTTTTCTGCTCCGGTCTGGATGAAGCTGGGGCTCGAACAGGAGATCGACCGTGAGCGCGACCGGAACTAGAACCATCAGTATCTCACATCTGGGCCGGGTCGAGGGCCACGGAGGAATCTTCGTGAAGGTGGTGGGAAACCAGCTCCATGACGTCAGTCTGGGGATCAGCGAAGGCAGTCGGTACTACGAAGCCCTGCTCCGGGGTCGCCACTTCCTATCGGTTCAAGGTATCATCACGCGGGTTTGCGCGATCTGCTCGGGAAGCCATACCGTGGCGGCGTTGACCGCGCTGGAGGATGCTCTCGACATCCCGAAGTCACCCCGGGTCCACGAGCTTCGCGGCCTCCTTCTTCTTGGAGCGACTATCGAAAGCCATGCGCTGCACGTCTTCGCCCTGGCTCTGCCCGATTTCTTCGGCGCCGACTCGGTCATCGCGCTGGCCGAAAAGCAGCCGGACGCGGTCAAGTTCGGCCTCGAGCTCAAACAGCTCGGTAATCGAATTCAGACGCTCGTGGGCGGCCGAGCCGTGCACCCGATCAATACGTTGGTCGGGGGCTTCGGAAAGCTTCCAAGCCACCAAGACCTGGCCAACCTGAAGAAGGAAGTCGCTCGATTCATCGACCCGCTAATGCAATATGTCGAATCGTTGTCGACGGTCGATATTCCAGCGTATGCGGCACAGCCGACGGTGTACCTGGCGCTCAGACCGTACGTTGACGCCTACCGTTTTCGCGGACGATCGATCTGCACCTCGAACGGCGAAGAGTACCCCCTGACGTCGTACCGCGACGTCGTCCGGGAGTTCTCGGTCGAACACTCCCATGCAAAGCACTCGGCGATGCCCTCCGGCGACACCTACATGGTCGGGTCGTTGGCTCGCCTGAAGCTATGGAGCGAGCTGATGAAGGGCCGGGGTCGGGATGCTTTCGATGTGCTGTTCCCGCGGGGGGTCGAGGACAACATTCTCCTCAACAACTGGGCGCAGGTCGTGGAGTTGGTTCACAGCCTCGAGCGATGCATGTCGTGCTGCGACGTTCTCCTCGGCATGCCGGAGGTCGCGAGCGAGATGACCGACTACACTCCGAAGGCCGGTCGAGGGATCGGGGCGATCGAGGTTCCCCGCGGCACCCTCTTTCACGAGTACGAACTCGACGAAGACGGACGAGTCGTTTCGGCCAACGTGGTCACTCCGACCTCGCAGAACCTTGCCAACGTGGAGCACGATCTCCGCGGTGCAGTGACGAACCTCCTCCAAACCGACCCACCGCCCGACGACGCGATGCTAAGGCACGACCTGGCGATGGTGACCCGGGCCTACGACCCCTGCATCTCGTGTTCGGTCCACGTGCTTCGCGAGCCATGATCCATCGAATCCTCATCGTAGGCTTCGGCAACCCGTTCATGGGAGACGACGGTGTCGGTACGGCGGTCCTTCGTCGGCTCGCCGCTCTCGCGCCGCCGTCGTCCGTCCGTTTGGCCGACGGTCACACCGACGGACTAACCGTGGGTGAACTTTGGCACGGAGAGGAAGAAGTTTGGCTCATCGACGGCCAGGCTTCAGATGGAGTGCCGGGCACCGTCACCGAGACCTCCCACGACGGCTTGTCCCGACGAAGGCAGCGCCACGAGTCTGCGCACGGGCTGAGCCTCCCCGAGTGCATCGCATGGCTGAGGGTTGCCGACGCCCGGTTCGAGAAGGTTCGGTTTCGCCTCTTCGCTGTCGAGGTTCAGGTCATCGGCCCGACGGAGAAGCTGTCTGCGCCGGTCGAGGCTGCGGTCGAGCCTCTGGCGCGCAGGATCGCTGAGCTTTGGTCGGGACCCGACCGGATGGACTCGACCGCCCGCGTGTGACCTACGCCTCCTCCTTACTCGACCGGTCGAACCGCAGAGAGTCGGGGTACGGGAAGAAGTTTATCGCCTCTCCCCGGCTGATTCGCTCTTTCGTTTCCTGCCAGAACTCGACGGTAAAGAGCTCTCCATGTCGTTCGACGAAGGGCCCACGGAGGTTCGGGTCGGGAACCAGAAACGTGCTGAACTCCTCCGGGAAGACGTCATTCTTGCCCACGTGAAACGCAACTTGATCGCCGCCATAGTATAGGTCGTCGTCGGTCGGTTCCGGAAGGCGTCGGAAGCGGATCTCTTCGAGGAGGCTAAGCTCATCATAATCATAGAAGACGACCCGCCCGTGCCACGTAACGCCGAAATTCTTCATGAGCAGATCGCCGCAAAAAATGTTCGCCGCGGCGAGGTCTTTGATCGCCTGCCCCATGTCCAAGAACGCGGCTTGGGCCCGTTGCGCTGACGACTCGCGAAGGAATACGTCGAGAGGCTCGACCCGTCGCTCGACGAAGACGTGCCGAAACACCACTTCACGAGCGGCAACCGTCACCGATCGTGATGCCTTGGTCGTCAGCTCCTCGAGCAGGTCGGGCCCAAAGCGGTCGCGATCGAAAGAGAGGTTCTCGAACGACTGAGTATCGATCAGGCGACCGACGCGGTCCTGGCGTGAAACCAGTCGGTATCGTTCCTTCACCCTGTCGGCGGTCGTATCCTTGGGAGCATCGAACGTGTCGCGAATGACCTTGAAGACCAGCGGATAGGATGGAAGCGTGAACACGACCATCACCATGCCCTTGGTTCCCTTGGCGACTTCGAACTTGTCGGTCGAGTACCGGAGGTGCCGGTTCAAATCGCGGTACATCACGGTCTTGCCGTGCTTCACGAAGCCGAGCGCTATGTAGAGCTCGGCGACCGGCTTCGCCGGAAGGATGGAGCGCAGGAACCCGACCAGCTCGCCGGGCCGCTTCACCTCGACGAAAAAGTAGTTGCGAGTGAGGCTGAACAGCGAATGGGCGTCCTCCTCGACCAGGATTGCAGCATCGACGCGGATACCCCTCTCCTCGTTGAGTAGGGGAAGGATGAAGGGAATGATGCGATCGACTCTCCGAACACGGCCAATGAGATAAGCTGCCTTGCTGCGATAGAAGACGTCTTCGACCAGCTCGATGGCATCGAAGTGACTGCTGCCCCAGATTTCTGTCAGGTGGGCCTCGAGCGCGGTCGCGACACGCCTCGCGTCGCGGCCTTCGTCTTCGTAGGGCACGCCAAAGGCGTTATCGTCGAGGATCCGCCGAATGGTCGACGCGATCGTCAGTGTGTAATGGTAGGCAACGAAGACCGGAGTTTCCGCTCCCGTGAGCGGTATCTCGGGTTCGAACCAAACGAACTCGGTACGGCGGTCTACGCCGACGGTCCCCAAGAGGATTCGGGTGACGGAGTTGAAGAACGTCTGGGCCAGCTCTTCGACATCGCTGTCGGCGACGGACTGCGCAAACCGGTCTTTGACCTGCGCCCAGAGCTCCCGATCGGCGTTCGGTCCGAGCTCGCCTTGGATCTGCCGGCAGACCTCATCGACGACCCGTCGATAAAGGTCCAGGCGTGAGCCGATCGCCTCCTGGTTTCCGCGCCAGTCGCGGCTTTCGAAACGGCCGCGGGCACCACGGGTGATTGCGACCGAGCTCTTCCGCGCCTCGCGAAACCCTCTAAGAATCAAGCGGCACAGCGCGCGCGTGAGCCGCTGCGCCGGAGCGTCGGGCTCGCTCGACGAGGCTGCCGTCTCAAGCCGATCGTTCACATCCGTCACGGCGTCCTGGTCCAACCACCCGAGCAGGTCCCCTGTTTCCGCGCAACCTTCGCGTCGCCCCTCATCCTCCCACGCGTCAGTCGAGCTCGAAGAGGGCGCGGATCTCGATGTAGTCGACGTCGACGGAGACGCTGGGTCGAGGGCTTCGGCACTGAATCGAAACACCGTCGTCGCGAAGGACGCTTCGAGCCGCATCGCCTTCGAGCACGGCTTCGATGGGCGAGGCGCCGATCCCCCGCTGGTGCCAAGTCTCGCCGTCCCAGATCCACAGGGAGGCCGGCTCTCCGGCGCCGGTCGTGCAGTGGGCCTCGACTTCGAACCGGAGCGCGCTGCGCGACGGATACGGGGCGGCTGGCCCATTCAACTCGGCGACGCGTCCTTGGGTTGCGTCGAGAAGCCACATCGAACCGTCCTGCTCCCCGGCAAAGACGGCCTGACCGCCGTAGAGCACGATATCGGAGCCAACCTGCACCATCTGGGCTTCCGCGCGGGCCGGAAGGACGGATGCGGGTCGGCGCCGACTCCACTCCGAGCCGTCCCAGGACCAGACGTCGTCATCCTGGACGAAGCCCCCGAAGAGCAGCATTCGCTCTCCGGTGAAAACGGCGGCGTGCTGCTGACGTGCCTCGGGTAGGAGCGACACCTCGAGCTGCGTCCAGGCGAGACCATCGAATGCCCAGACGTCGTCGAGTAGCCCCTCGCCCGAAGGCGCTCCGCCGAACGCGATGGTCCGGGAGCCGTCGTAGGCCAAGGTGTGGCTGCTCCGGGGCGTTGGACCCGCGGCGGTCGAGCTCCATTCCTCCCCATCCCACAGCCAGGTGTCGGCAAGCTGGCGGACGCCATCGTAGCCCCCGTGGAGGACAATCCGGTCGAGGCCAGGGTCGTAGCTCATCGCGTGCGCGTTTCGCGCGCCCGGAGACGCGGCCGGGCTCAGCCGCGTCCAGCGGTCGTCTTCGAATGCCCAGGTGTCGCCATAGCTGACGAGGTTCCCAAGCCCGCCTAGGCCGACGCCCCCGAAGAGGATGAAGCGCCGTCCATCGAAGGCCAGGGCGCCGTCGGCACGAGATGAGGGCGAGACGGCGGTAGGAACGCGTCGCCACGTGCCAGCCGACCAAGTCCACGTATCATTCGTGGGTGCAAAGATGCTGCCTCCGCCGAAGAGGACCACCTTCTCCCCGTCCGACGCCATCTGATGCTGTCCGCGAAGCCCGGGCTCGGCGGCCGAGCTCGGAGCCTCCTCCCACGCCGTGCCGTCCCACTCCCAGGTGTCGCCCAGCTCCGAGAACGCGTCCAAGCCGAAGCCGCCGAACACGACGGTTCGCTCCCGCGCCCCGTCGTAGACGACGACGGGTGCGGACCGCGGTGGTGGGCCCGAAGGAGCGACGACCTCGGTCCACGAAAGCCCATCGAAGCTCCAGACGCTCGGGGTCGGTCCCGTGGGCTCGAAGCCCCCAAACAGAACGAATCGCCCCCGACGCTGGTCGTACGTCATGCCGGCTTCATACCGCCATGATGGCCCGGAGGATGGCCCCGGGCTCCATGATGTACCGTCCCAGATCCAGGTCTCGTCGACCGGCCGGAAGTCCGGCGCCTTGTAGCCGCCGAAGAGCACGAGCCTTCCGTCACCGTACGCCGCGGCCGCGGACTGAAGCTGACCGGGCAGTCCGCCCTCGTCGAGGAGAGTCCAGCTCGACCCATCCCAACCCCAGGTACCGTCCGAATAACTGCCGTCCGGCCGGCGACCGCCGTACAGAATGACTCTTTCCCCGTCCCACCCCATGAGGTGAGACGAGCGGGGCGCGGGCGCAACCTCGGTTTCGAGTTGAATCCAAGTCTGTCCATCCCATTCCCAGGTATCCTGCAAGTTCACGCCGCCGCGAAACGCTCCTCCAAACATGACGACACGACCACGTCTGGCATCGTAGGCCATGGCGTGATCCGTACGAGCCAGCGGTGTCGGGTTGGTGGGAACGCGGAGCCACGAACCGTCCTCGCGCCGCTCCCATGTTTCGTCCAGGACGGTCGAGCCATCGAGGCCGCCGAACATCACGAGTCGGCGCCGACGCTGGTCGTAAGCTGCGGCGTGGTACGCGCGCCCCGAAGGCTGTCCGAAGGCCGCCCACGACAAGACGGTCGCCGAGGCCCGTACGCCGTCGGCAGCTCCGGCTCGGTCCTGAGCCATGGGGGAAGCATCGGCCCGCGCCGGCGGCGCATCGGGGGGCGTCGACACCAGGCTGGATCGCGCAGGTAAAGCTGCCTCACGGCTGGTCCATACGTACCAGGTTCGCCTCACCGGCACGGACGGACCGACCCGGCCATCGGAGAGACGAGGTCGAAGCGACACACGCTGAGGCTCGTCGCGGCCCAGGTCCATCTGGGCCCGCGGCCAGTTGCCTTCGGCGTCGGGTCGCAGCTCGGCCCGCACGCGACCCGACTCATCGAGGACTTCGATGGCCGAAGGGCGAACGCCGCCGACGGTGGGAAAGGCGGTCGCCGCGACCGCATCCGGCGAGCCGAAACCATCGGCCGGCGCCAGTCCAAAGAAGGGGCCGGCCGGTATGCTCTCACCGGCCGACAGGGGCATCGGTACGTCGCGTCCCACCGGCGACCGGACGAAACTCACTGCGGACTGGTCGGTCGCCAACTGCGGCGTAACCTCGATGGTGACGTCGAGGATGCGCGTCTTGCCCAGGACCAGATCGAACTCGGGCGACCGGCCTGCGCAGCAGCTGGGAGAAGCGGGGTCCTCCGTCGTTCGGAAGTCGATGTCGAGCCGACGGCCCGGACCCGGCAAGACGCCATCGAGCTGGAGCGCGACATCCGTCTGGTACGGCTGGACGCGATTCACGTTCCCGCTCGCGCCCGTCAGGGTGACGTGCATGAACACTTTCCCTGGGGCGGGCCGGTCCTCGATCGGTACCAGCCACAGCAGCCGCACCTGCATCAGGGGCGGAACATCCGGCTCGCAGCCCGCCCCCAAACAAACCGCGAGCAGCCCTGCAGTCAGCCCCCATCGCTCCATTTTCGCTGCGCCTGCTCCGCCTCTCGCTCAGCGACCCGAAGCCCGCTCGAGTTTTTGAAACCAGTCTTCGGGATCGCTCGTCAAGGTCATCATATCGTCGAGCGTTACCTTCAGCACGATGAAGTTGACCTGGCCCGGAGTCACCACCACATCGATTCGCTGATCCCATGACGATTCCAGGCCAACTTGGACGTCCGGGGCCGTGGAAAAAACGGTACGGTCCGGCGCCTGAGAAACCGTCGCGAACGACGGCTTCCTTGCCGAACTCGCGGACGTACCGGCTGCGCCGAGATTGAACGTGATAAGAGCAAGTCGTGCGAGGTAAGCTTCAGGATCCGGGGGAGAACGCTCGATGAAAAAACGAGCAACGAAGAACGAAGACGCTTCGTAGATGTTTGCATCGAGCGGTGGTTCGTCGACTCGGTGGGGAACGGTGACGCGATGCCGAAGGACGTCTGCGGCTGCTCGGGCACCTGCGGCGTGAAAAGCGCGTTCATGGGCGCTGCTCTCTCCCGGCCGGTGAACGGGGATCCGGAAGACTCTGTTGCACCATCCGATCGACGACATCAGCGCCGGCTCGAAGAGGTCTTCGTCCTTGGGTATCGGCGAAAACCCCTCGGCCTCGGCCGCATCGACGAGCATCACGTAGTCTTCGAGCGATTCATCCATCGATTGCGCCCTCTCCGGTGAGGCCATTTCGGGCTGCGTCGCGCCCGCGCATGCCGCCAGGAGCACCGAGAGCAAGGAAGCCCCCGGAAGAACCCGCGACCTGCTCAGTACTTCCATACCTTATGGATCTTCCACTTTCGCTGATTTCCGACGGTGACGCCTTTAACGGCAGCCAACCCCCAGAAGACCTTCACGAGCTCGCTCTCGGGAACGTTCATCCGGCCGATACCGCCGCCAAACCAAGCAACCTTGTTCCTCGGCGAGGTATACTTCATATAAGCTTCATAGTTATTGAACCCGACACCGTCCTTTTTTCCATAAGCTTTCCCAACCCGAACCGGTCCGTCGACGAGCGCATATCGATAGTTTGGCAGAGGCCCTTCGGGCCGGTGAGGATCGTCGAGAATCCGCGTTTTCATCGGGTCGTTGGGCTCGCTGCTTACGTACTTGACTTCGATCTTTCCGGGCAAACCAATCTGATGGGCGATGGCCCGCGTCAGTCGCACGATCGCCTGACACTCCCCGCCGAACCTCACGAACTGCGCTAGTGGCCAAGCGCCGCCCGCGTCGTTCTTTTGGTAAGCAGCGAAACCAGCACCCAAGAGTCGCTGGTGCAGCTTCTTGTTTCTATGGAGCCGAAGCTGCAGATGCCGAGGCAACATTTCTTCGCTCAGTATGTAGGCATCGAAACGTTCGAAGATGGACTCGATGATCTGGTCGGGTCTTCTCCAGCCCCGACGCCAAGCGGACTCGGCCCATTCGATGGCCTTCTCCATGCGTCGCAGGGTGACGCCGTCCTCGACGAGGCCGCTGTCGATGGGCTTCCCCATCGTGATGTAGATGGTGTGGGGACCGGAAACGCCCGCGGCCACTCGCCTCTTGGCGACCTTGATCCGCCAGCGCAAACGCACGCGAGCCCGACCGATGCTGCTCGGAATCGGCTTGACTGCGCGTACATCGACCGCCGTCTCGGCACCGGGGGTAAAGGACTGCTCGCCGTCGGACCGGAAGGTAACGTAGCGACGCGGCCCGATCCCGACGACTTTGCCCGTGAACCCGTCGACTTTGGGGTTCAATTCGAACGCGGCCTTGGCCTCCACGGCCTCTTTCCGCGAATGGGTGATCGGCGCGTTCGTATCCGACTTGCGCTTCCAGTCCGGACGGGAGTACTGCGCTCCGTCTTTCGTCCAGTCTTGGTCGTTGTCGTTGATGACTTTGTGGCCCGAGATGAAGTCGAGCGACGTCAGTCGTATGGTCCATCGACGAACCAGCTTGTGCGTCTGATTGCTCGGTACGCTCAAGGTGTTGCCGGGTGAAACCATCGGAATCTCCTTATCGCTTCGACGACACGAGGACATGGCCCGGCGACAGACGTCAAGGCTCGGTCAGGCGGCAGTCGGCCGTTCGCCCCGAGTATGCGTCCTCGCGCGTGGGATGCCTTGTCAGTCAGAGCGGCCGCGCATAAGGCGAGGCGTGACGTCACTCGGACTCGTGGGTGCGTGCTTCGTGCTGGGCGTGCTCCTGCAGGGGCTCCGTCGCCTGCGGCCACTGACGCCGCGTCTGAATACCTACGTCATCAGCATCGCAGTGCCTTCGCTGGTGCTCGACGTGGTGCCCAAGCTGGAGCTCGACCCGGCCCTCTTCGTGCTCGCCGCGGTCCCCTGGGTCGCGTTCGGGGTGTCCGCCATCGTGTGGCAGGTGGCGGCGCGGCTGTCGTCCATCGACCGACGCACCGTAGGGGGCATGACGCTGGTGACCGGTTTGGGGAACACCGCCTTCCTGGGCTATCCAGTGGTGTCGGCGATCCACGGGACCGCCGGGCTCGAGCTGGCGGTGATTGTCGATCAGCCGGGCACCTTCCTCGCGTTCGCCACCCTCGGCGTACTCGTTGCACAGACGGCGAGCGGCACCGGCCGCCCCAACCTCGGAGAAGTCTTCCGCCGGGTCATGACGTTCCCGCCCTTCGTGGCTTTGCTCGCTGCGGTGATCATGGGAGCGATGGACCGTTCGCTCCCCACTGCGCTCGCCGGTCCGGTTGCGATGCTGGGCCGAAGCGTCGCCCCCGTAGCGATGCTGGCCCTCGGTCTCCAGCTGCGCCTACGCTACGCCGACCTGTTCGACCGGTGGGCTTGGCTCGCGCTGGCTACCAAGATGCTCGCCGTGCCCGCCCTGGCTCATGGCGTGTTCCGTGGGTTCGATCTGACGGCGCTCCAGACCAGCATCGGAACGCTCCAGATGAGTATGCCGCCGATGGTCACGGCCGGGCTTCTCGCGGCCCAATACGACCTCGACGGCGAGCGCGCCCTGCGCGCGGTCGCTCTCGGGCTGCCTCTTTCGGCCGCGACCGTCGCCGGCCTCCTGGTCTTCGGCTGAATGAGCCGAGGACCGGGTTCACTTCGACGACAAGGCGAGCCGCTCGCTTCCTGAGCGACGCGCTTTTGGTCCCAAGAAGTCGAGGACGGACGGGTCACCGATGGCGACGAAGGTGGTGGAGTGCTGGGGCGACGACGTTCCGGACGGTGAGGTCACGTCGTTCCCGAAGGCCGTGCAGAAGAAGGACGACGAGACGATTTGCTTGTCGTGGATCGTCTGGCCATCCAAGGAAGCCCGCGATGCATCGGCGAAGCAGGCGCCACGACGGCCACACCTTCTTCGTCGCACGGCGAGTCTGAATATCGAAAGGTGAGCGAGCGACGAGGCTGAAGCCGATGTCTCGAGCGATCACCGATTCGACGATCTGGGCGATCGGGAGTGAGTCTTCGCGGTTCAATGCTCGCCGTGCATCATCGCGGGGTCGTGGGCCTGCCCGGTCCGCTGCTGCCACTCGGTCGCACTGACGATTTCCTGCCGGAACGCAGCATGGCAGCCGGTGCAGGACTCGAGCGTGTTCGACGTTGCTCGCAACACGGCGGCCCCGTCCTGAGCGCGAGCTGCCACGCCGATGGCGTCGGCGCGGCGATGGAAGTCCAGCGCCATCTCCGTGAAACCCTCAGCGCCGGCCCCCATGTGCTGACACATCTGCTGCATCTGCGGCGAGGACTCGATCAGTGCCGATGCGCTCGCTATCTCTTCCCAGTCCTGGCGTGCGAGCCCATCGGTGATGCGCTGGATGGCCACGAGGTGCTCCATCATGTTCTGCTTCTGATGCCACGCCATCATCGGCTGCAAGGGAACCGGCGTGCGGTGGTCCAGGCCCGCCAGCTCTGCAGCAGGCTGACACGCGCTGACCGTGGGCAATGGTCGGGGCTGCTCCTGAACCGCCGCCGGCGTGGGGTCCTTGTTCTGGCAGGCAGCGGCGCAAAGCGTGAGCACCACCGTGGCGCTCGGATTCAGCAGTTTCGTCGTCATTCGTCTTCCTCGGTGAGCGCCATGGCCTTGGCCAAGCGGTCGAGCGCCGACACGACGTCGCCGACGGAGCCGCCGAGCTGCTTCGCGAGACGTTCGAAATGGCCGGCGCTCTGCTCGTCGACCGTGCGCGCGAGCTTCTTGCCTCGGGCTGTGAGCCGAAGGGATCGGGCTCGGCCGT
Source organism: uncultured Myxococcales bacterium (assembly GCA_964473255.1). Lineage (GTDB taxonomy): Bacteria > Myxococcota > Kuafuiibacteriia > Kuafuiibacteriales > Kuafuiibacteriaceae > Kuafuiihalomonas. The sequence continues at coordinate 16,006 of CAYYOT010000094.1, forward strand.
CTTCGGGGTGCGACCCTCGAGCGAGTTCACCGGCTTCCTCCATCCGGGCACAGAGCCGCGACACGTTGGTGCGATCGATCGCGAGCCTCGTCGCCAGCTCGGAGACGGTCATCTGCTCGTGATGCAAGAGCTCCAGCAGCGCGTACGCGCGCGGGATCGAGAGCTCAGTGCCGCATGGGCGCCTCGTCTCTTCGAGGGCTCCGTGGGCGACCACCAGATGGCGGACGGCGTCTCGAAGCCG
>CAYYOT010000095.1:0-15952 GCA_964473255.1 uncultured Myxococcales bacterium
CTTCGTGCAGGAGCGCATCGCGGAGATCCGGGAGCTCGAAGATCTGATGGACGATGCGCGGCGCTCGATCGACAAGAAGACGCGCAAAAAGAGCAAGAAGCAGAAGAACGAGACGCCGGGCCTCGGGCTGTGGTGACGTTGTACGGAGGGCAGGGCCGTGCTACCCGGCCCGTCGGGAGTCGTTCATGCGAAACGCCATCATCATGCTGCCACTGCTCGTCGTTCTCGGGGGATGCGCCTCCACTCAGGTCACCCGGACGGCTTCGGGGTCGACCGAAGGGGGCGATCTCTCCGGCTATTGGAACGACATCGATGCCGAAATCGTTGCCAAGACTTTGATCGAGCAGGCCATGGACAGCGCCTGGGTCAGCGACTTTCAGGAACAAAGCGGAGGGGCCAAGCCGATCATCAAGCTGATGGGCGTGATCAAGCGAACCGACGATCGCAACGTGAACGAGCAGTACTTCACGAAGCAGATCGAGCGTCAGCTCCTGAATTCGGGGCGCGTCCGCGTCGTGGCTGCCGAAGGCCAGGAGAGTATCAACGTCCGCGAGCGCTCGCGACAGGCTGAGCAGGCCAGCGACGACACGGCAAAGACCCAAGGCAACGAGACCGGAGCGGACTTCACGCTCCAGACCATCATCAACTCCCAAAACGAGACCGACGGCCGCGGCAAGTCGGTGCGGGCCTACCTGATCAACATGGAACTCGTGAACGTCGAAACCAACGAGAAGGTCTGGATCGGCGAAGAAAAGATCCGGAAGGCGATCGAGCAGGCCAGCGCCCGCTGGTAGACCGTCCATGACGATCCGCCGCATCCCAGGGATCGTCGTCGTCGCTTTCGGGCTGGCTGGTTGTGCCAGCCAGTCGGCCATCAATCGACAGTATAAGGAGATGCGGCCGTCGATCGCTGCCGGCCGCTGGGACGACGCGGCCGAGCAGCTGCGCGCGGCCCAGAACGACGTCTACAAAGAGCAGGACCGAGTCATGTACTGGCTCAACCTGGGCACGATACTCCATTACGCAGGCGACACCGCGGGCTCGATGGAAAACTTCATCAAGGCCGAGGAGACCATGCAGGAGCTGTGGACGAAGTCGGTCTCCGGCGAGATCGCTCGCTTCGTCTTGAACGAGACGACCCAAGCATATCCCGGCGAGGACCACGAGCGCGTCCTCATCTACTTCTACACGGCAATGAACCGTTTGGCGCAAGGTAGGCTGACCGATGCCTTGGTCGAGGCGCGCCGAGCCGACGAACAGCTGAAGCGGATGCGCGTGGCCTACGAACAGAAGAAAGGACTGGGCACGGTCTACGTGCAGGATGCCTTCATGCTCTGGATGGTCGGGCTCTTCTACGAGATCGAGGGAAGCTACAACGACGCGTATCTCGCTTATCGGCAGTCCCAGCGCGTCTATGCCGAGGAATATCGCCGTAAGTTCGGAGCGGTCGCGCCCACTTTTTTGGCCGAGGACATGTTCCGTTCAGCGACGCTCGCCGGCCTCGAGCCCGAAGCGCGGGCTCTGCGCGAAGGCGGTGAAGCGTCCGGCTTTTCGATCGATCGCCTGGACCAAGGCTGGTCGGAGCTCATTCTCGTCCATGGGAGCGGTGAGGCACCTTACAAAGAGGAAGAGATGGTCGAAGCCGTGGTTCCGGGCGTGAATCCTTACTACGTACGCATCGCGCTGCCCAACTTCGTTTCCGTCCCCTCGAAGGTCTACTACGCTCGGATCCAGGTCACGGAGTACAGTGCCCAAACCCAGTTGCTCGAGCCGGTCACCCGGATCGCGAAAGCACAGCACGAAGCGCAGGAGCCGGCGATCAAGGCTCGGGCCGTCGCTCGAGCCGCGGTCAAGTACGCCGCCACGCAGGGGGCCGCGGCGGCGGTTCGAGGAGGCAAGGATTCGTCGACCGAGCGGCAGCTGGCCGGAGCGCTGGTATCGCTGATCGGCAACATTGCGGCGGCGGCGACCGAAGCCGCCGATCTGCGCACCTGGACGACGCTCCCGTCGGAGTTCGGCGTGGCTCGCTTGTGGGTCCCACCGGGCGAGCACTCGTACCGCGTGACCTTCCATGGCCGGGGCGGCACGCCGGTCGGCAAGCCGGTCACCAAGGTCGTCACGCTCGTGCCGGGAGAGCGACGGATCGTCAGCCTGCGCACGATCTACTGATGTATGAGCGCCGTCACCGGGACGCGAGGAATTAGGAAATCACGATGAAGAGGTTACGCTTTCCCCCAGCCATGATCCGAGTCTTGTATGTCACCGTCGCCTTCGGTGCGGTCGCCGCGTGTTCGTCGGCCTCCGGAGTGTCCGGAGGTGGGGCTCCTGGGGCCTCGGCCACCGCTCCCGACTGGGTGAGAAGCGGCAGCGGCGTGCGAGGTGGACGGGTCTACGGCCTCGGCTCCTCCACGGGCATCCGCAACACTTCGCTCGCGCGAACCACGGCCAGCAATCGAGCGCGGGCCGAGATCAGCCGCATCCTCGAGGTGTACTCCGCGTCGCTGATGAAGGACTACCAGGCTTCGACCGGCGACCTCGACGCGAGCTCGGAAGAGCAGCGCGTGGAGCAAGTCATCAAGACCTACTCGGCGCAGCTCCAGACCGGAATCGAGATCACCGACTACTGGAACGACGTGGCCCAACAGACCTGGTACGCGCAGGCGGTTCTCGATTTCGAGAAGGCAAGCCAGGTGGCGGAAGCGTCGGCCATGCTGTCCTCGACCATGAAATCGTGGGTCGAGCAGAACGCCGACGACGTGTTTCGCTCGCTCGAGTCGGAGCTCGAGGCTCGAGCGCCGGCGCCGCCGCCAGCCGCGGAGGCGCCGGAAACCTCGGGCGGTGCCCAGCCGGCTTGGACCGAAGGCGCCTGTGACCGGTCGCGCTACGTGTGCGGCGTGGGACGCGGCCCGGACCGGACGACGGCCGATGCCGAAGCCCGCGCGGAGCTCGCCCGCATCTTCGTGGCCAACGTGCAGGCGGTTCAGGAGAGCTTCGAAAGCGCGAATGTCGAAGCCTCCTCCAAGACGGGAGACGAATGGGTGGAGGTGCAGGAGGTTTCCTCCTACTCGATGGTGAGCTCGGACAAGGTCGTGCGCATGTCCGAGATCCACGAGCGCTGGGTCGATGCGTCGGGGACGATCTTCGCCCTCGCCCTGATCGATCGCGACCACGCATCGACCGTCTTGACCGAAGAGATCGAGGCGCTCGACCGAAAGATCCTCGCCGCCGTGCAGGAGGCCGACGGTGCTCTCGTGCCCATCCAGAAGCTGCGGGCGCTGCGGCGGGCGATGACCGCCAGCGCGGAGCGCTCGGCCAAGAACGGCGACCTTCGTGTGGTGGCCCGGTCTGGTATTCCACCGGTGGTTCCGCTCGAGGACATCGTTAGCCGTCTGGACCAGCTCTCGGCCCAGCTTCGCTTCGGCCTCGCCGTCGAGGGGCCGGGCGCCGACCGCGTCCAGGCGTGTCTGGAAGAGGCGCTGACCGACCGGGGCTACGCCATCGAGGTCGTGAGCTCGGCGAGGCAGGGGGCCGAGTTCGACGTGCGGGTCGAAGGGAAGGTCCGGGCCGACTCCGAGGGCAAGATCGCCGGGGACGAAGTCGTGCGGATCGCCCTGGAGCTGCGGCTGGTGGATGTGCGCAAGGACCAGGTCATCGAGACGGTGCGCGGTTCGGAGAAGTCGACCCGCCCCACGTTCGAGCGGGCGGTCCGGACCGGCGCGTATCGCCTATGCAAACGTCAGGTTCCCAAGATGATGGGCCCCATCGACGACTATTTCGGCCGCTGACCGCCCTTTTAAGGGTTTCCTGAGGGGCCAAGTCCCGCCGGAAACTTGACCGAGTCGCAGCTCCGTGCGACCGGGCGTTCCGCGACTTGGAATCCGGCCAAGTCGTAGATATAGGGCAGTCCGCTCCATGCGCCTTCGAGATCTGGCTTTCCAACACACCTTTGCGCGGATGTTCGTCTACAACATCCTCTGGGAGGACTCCGAGGTCGACGAACGCTTTCTCGGGATCGACGAGGACTCCAGCGTCCTCGGGATCTCCGCCGCCGGCTGCGGCGTCGCCGGGATGCTGAGCAAGCGTCCGGCGCGGGTGGATGCGGTCGACATCAACAAGCATCACCTTGCGCTGTCGGCGCTGAAGATGGCGGCCGCCCAGCGAATGAGGTCCTACACGGAGTTCTATGATCTGCTGGGTCGAGGATGGCACGCTAACCCTGAGCCGGTCGTCCGACAGCTCGCGCAGTACCTCCCGCCCTGGATGCAGCGCTATTGGAAGAAGCACTACACGCGCTTCGAGCGCTCGCTGTACCAAGAAGGTCTCACCGCGCGGATGCTCCGCTTCTTCCGGGAGCAGACCGGAATCGACGCCAACTGGTACCGATGGGTCATCACCCAGCCGCTGGAGGAGCGCCAGCGCGCGATCGACGAGTGGATCACGCCGGTTCTCCAGCGCCCGCTGGTGAAAGCGTTCATGGAGTCGCCGCTCCAGCTGCTCAGCCTGGGCATCAACTTCGAGCAGAAGGGCCGCTACATGGGGGAGGAGCACCACACCATGACGGGTGCCTTCCGCGACACCATCATGCAGTTGGCGACCACCGATCTGCGAAACAACTGGATCGCGTGGTACGTGACGACCGGCGGCTTCGACCACGAGAACCCCACGGCCACCCCCCCGTATCTGCGGGCCGACCGGCACGAGAACAGCCTGGGCGCGCCGACCACGGTGCGCTACCACCTCGGAAACCTCTTCTCACTCCTGGCCGAGGCCGGTCCCAACACCTGGTCACACTATACCTTCTGCGACGCACCCGACTGGATGTCGGAGCCCATCCAGCGGACGCTCTTGGAAGAGGTCGTGCGGACGGGGCGGAACGGAGCGGTGATGCTCGTGCGCTCGGTGGAGGAGGACTCGGTGGTCGACAAGCACGGCTACCACCATCGCTTCGAGCGCATGGACGAGGCCTCGGAGGTCGCAACGGCGCTCGATCGTGCGCGCCTCTACAAGCGCGTCGACTTCTACCGGTTGGTGCATTGAGCGGTCTGGACAAGGAAGCTCAGCAAGCCTTCCTCGATCGCTTCTACGGCTGGTCGGGTCCGATCTACGACCTGACGCGGCGATACTACCTGCTGGGGCGCGAACCCGCGCTCGAACGTCTTCTGGCGCAGCCGTGGACTCGGCTCGTGGAGATCGGTCCGGGGACGGGCCGGAATCTCGAAAAGCTGCACGACAAGCGCCCGCACGCCGCGCTCGGCGGTGTCGAGCCTTCGCGGCAGATGCTTCGTCGCGTCCGCCGCCGCTGCCCCTATGCCACGGTGATGGAAGGCTTCGCCGAAGACGCCGACTACCGAAGTCTGGTCGGCGGCCCGCCGGAGCGCATCTTCTTCTCGTATAGTCTGTCGATGGTCCAGGACCCCCGAAAAGCCCTCGATCACGCCTTCGAGCTGCTGGCCCCCGAGGGCAAGGTCGTCGTGGCGGACTTCGGTGATCTGGCTGACGTCCCGGGTCGCGGCATGCTCGAGCGTTGGCTCGATGCGTTCCACGTGACGCCGCTGCCGCTCGAGCTTCTGGAGGGCCCAAACACGGTCGTCGAGTTCGGGCTGGGGCGCTACTGGATCTATGCGGAGATCGTAAAGCCGGCATCGGCCGCATGAACGCAGCGACTGTGCTAATCCGACCTTGAGATGGCGGCGGACGGTCGATTTCCCACGTTCATTCTGGGAAGCGCCGGCGTCCTGACGCTGCTCGTGGGCTCCGGGCTCCGCTTTTGGCCGGGGCTCGCTTCCGCGGGCTTTCAGGAAGCGGCGGTCGCAACGATCATCGCGGTCGCTGCGTTCTTCGCCGCCTGGCTCGCTCGCCCGGCTCAGCTCGGATGGCTGGCTACAATCCCCATGCTCCTCGCGTCGGGTTGGGGGGTGGGGCTCGCGATCGCCATCACCTTCGGTTACGAACTCGACGGTATCCAGCTGTTGCCCCGCGCTCTGGAGCTGTGCGGAGGGGCGCTGTGGCTGACGGCCACCGCCAGCGCCCACCAGGGTCGACTGCGCCGGGGGCTCGCGAGTCCGCCCCGGGCCCCCCGGTTCGGCAAGGTCAAGCGGGTGGATGCCAAAAAGGGCGCAACGAAGGTTGCTGCGAGCGCGCTTTCCGAGGGCGACACCCTCGAGCTGGGCGAGGGCGACCTCATGCCCGTGGACGGGACGATCGTCGAGGGGCGGCTCCGGACCGACCGGACCGTGCCCCTCGGCCGCGGTCCCGAGCGCGAGGTCTTCGACGGTGAGCTCCTCTATGCCGGCGAGGAGGTGACGGCCGGCGAAGCCTCGGTTCGGGTCGAAGCCGTCGGCGAACGCACGCGGCTGCGCCGGGCGGTCGACGACGTCCAGCGGATCCGAGATTGGTTCGTCAAAGCCCATCTCGCCGGCACCGCGCTCTCCGTTCTCGTCGTCGCGCTGGGGCTGGGCGTGGTCGCCCTCGCCAACTGGCTCCAGGGCCTTTCGGCGTGGGTTCTCGCTACCACGGGAGCTGCCGGTGCGGTGCTCGCCTTGGGGCCGGCGATGCCGCTCTTGGCGCTGCGACGGGCGGCGGTCGAAGCGGTCGAGCAGCTGATGGCGGGCGGGCTGTGGCTGACCAGTCCCCAGGACGTGTCCCGGTGTCTCGGCGCTCGACGATGGTGGGTCGACCCGGAGCTCGCGCTTGCCGTGGGTACGGTGGAGGTTCGCGTCCTGTCCACGGCCACCATCGAGGAGATCGTTCGCCTGTCTCTCGGCCTGATCGGACCGTTCGGATCGCCGCTCCGCTCGACGCTGGAAGGGATCCCGACCGCCCGCGATGCGAAGACGCCGAAGGTCACGGACCCCGACTGGGAAGGGGAGATCTATCGCGGGAGCATCGACGGCGAGCGCCTGGTGCTCGGTCCCTTCGATGAAGTCGTGGCCGAACTGAACATCGAAGCCAGCGACGCTCTGCGAACGCTGGTCGATGGACTGCGCGGCGACGGCTTCGAGCCTCTTCTGCTCGCGGACCGCGACGGCGCTACCATCGGCCTGTTGGGCGTCCGGCTCGCGGCGCGCGACGACATCCGGCGCTGGAGCTCGTCGATGGAGGCCGCGCTCCTCCCCACGTACTCGGGGCTGTTTCATGAGCAGCTAGCCGAGGTGGTCGGCGCAGTGGGGGGAACCAGAGAGCCGCGGGCCGCCGACGCCGTTCTGCTCGCCGAGAAGGGGCCGCGCCCGGAGAAGGGATGGGTGCTCCGCGAGGAGCGCACCGAGCTTCGGACCGACGGCGCGAGCTTTGCCCGAGTGGTCCTCGACGCCTTGCCGTTGCGCATCGCCGAAGGGCGAAGTCTTCAGGCCGCGGGGGCCCGACGGGCGGCGGCTCTTCAAGGGCTCGCCGTCGTGCTCGCGGCCGGCTTGGCTGCGGTCGGCCTCATGGAGCCGGCGTTCGGCGCGTTGCTCGGCCGAGCGGGGCTCCTCCTGGCGTTCAGTCCCTACCGAGCGGAATCCGACTGAGCATCGCGGTTCCCGAGAGGAGCGCGGCACCGGCCGCCGCGACGGGATCGACGCTGCCGCGAACCAACACCGCGCACAGACCGGTCAAGGCCAGGCTGGCCAGCCCGGTCAGCAGCGGCGGGAGCCCTCCAAAGAGGATCCAGGCGAGAACCACGAGCAGCGGAAGCCCCCAGATCACGGTGGTCTGTACGCGCTGGCCCGAGGCCTCGACGACGGTCCACTCGGCGATCAGGACGGTCACGAGCAGCGCCACTGCGACCACGGCGAGCACGAAAACGGCTCCGGCGGCGGCGTCCTTCGTGGCGCGGGCCCAGGCCGTTCTCTGTCGGCTCAGGCCGTCGACCAGCTGCTCGACCGCGGTGTTCACGAGCTCCGCGCTGACCACGGCTCCGGAGGCAAGCCACAGGGAGAGCCTCGCCGGCAGCGAGAGGGGCAACGCCATCATGACCAGCATGACGGCGGTCGCCGAGATCCAGTGGATGCGGAGGTTTCGCTCGGTCCGCAGCGACCGCAGGACCCCGTGGCTCGCCCAGCGGAAGGTGTCGTACCACCTCATCGACGGAGCAACACGTACATCGCGCCGGCGCCGCCGTCATGGGGCCGGGCGGTGCAGAAAGCGAGGACGGAACGACCGACGCGCCCTCGCGACAACCAGGCGCTCAAAGCCTCCTTGAGCACGGGAACGTTGTCCTTCGAGTTCTTGCCGCGGCCGTGGACGATCAAGACGCACCGCGCCTTCTCCGCCCGCTGCTCTTCGATGAAGATTTCGACTTCCTTGCGCGCCATCTCCTTCGTCATGCCGTGCAGGTCGAGATGCTCGCGAAACGTGAACTCACCGCGCTTGAGTCGGCGGATGATGCGTGGGTCGAGGCCCCGCACGCAGCCTTCGATGAACTCGTCGGAGTCGACGATGTCGAAGGTATCTCGGCCTTCCACCAGGCGGGTGAGCGCCTCGAGAGCCTCCTGCTCTTCGGCCGCGAACGGGACGGCGGCGCTGGGCTTCGTCGACCGCGGCGTCGGCAAGGAACCCCGGTCGTCGTCGAATCGCTGCACGTCGGCGACGGCGGCCAGGAAAACCTCGACGTCGTCCTCCGCGTGCGCGGGCTCGGGCGAAGCCGGTCGGGCCGGCGGGGTTGCCGGCGCATTCGATGGGCGAGCGGGTGGCTTTCGTCTGTGCGGCTCGCCCGACGGAGGGCTCGCGGGCGCCGCTCGAGGCCGATTCCGGGCCTTGGGTCGCAGCGAGGTCTCGAGATCGCGAAACGGGTTGTTGAACGGCTCGTCTCGCTTGCCCATGGCTCCGCAAGGCTAGCAGGTCCGGCCCGGCGAGACTGCCAAAGACCGCTGCAGGGGGTACCGGGTTGGACCGTCGCGCGCGTTCTGTTACCGCCAGGCCCATGGCCCAGACCTTGAGGACGCAGCCGAACGGCGCGTTTCCGCCCACCCTGATCCTCGAAAACCTCGTGGGAGGGGAAGAGACTCCGTCCGCGAGCGGCGCTCGGTTCGAAGCGCGTTCGGCGTGCGATCGCTCCGACCTGGTGGCGACCGCGCCCGAGTCCGCACCGGCGGATGTTCGGGCGGCGTGTGCGGCGGCCGGTCGCGCTTTCGAGACGTGGTCGACCACTCCGGCTCCCGTGCGCGGCGAAGCGATCGGACGCATCGGCGTCGCTCTTCGGGAGCACAAGGAGCGACTCAGCCGCGTGGTTTGCCGCGAGATCGGCAAGACGATGCGCGAGGCCCGGGGCGAGGTGCAGGAGGCGATCGACACCGCCGCCTTCTTCCAATCCGAAGGGCGCCGCCTGTACGGCCAGACGGTCCACTCGGAAATGCCGAACAAGGAGCTGTTCACCTACCGTCGGCCGCTGGGCGTGGCAGCCATGATCACCGCGGGCAACTTCCCGATCGCCGTACCCTCCTGGAAGATCATTCCCGCTTTGGTGTGCGGTAACACGGTGGTTTGGAAGCCGTCGGAGGACGCTCCCACGATCGCGTACCTGTTCGCACAGATCTGCTTGCAGGCTGGCCTGCCGCACGGAACGCTGAACGTCGTCTTTGGAGGCGGGGCTTCCGGGGCCGGCGAGGCCATCCTCGACGCGGTCGATGCCGGGTTGGTGCAGAAGGTCTCGTTCACCGGTTCGACGGCCGTCGGTCGCAAGGTCGGCGAAGTCTGCGGACGAAACCTCCAGGTGCCGTCGCTCGAGCTCGGTGGCAAGAACCCCATGGTCGTCATGGCGGACGCCGACCTCGGCCTCGCGGTGGACGGCGCTCTCTTCTCCGGCTTCGGAACCGGGGGACAGCGCTGCACCTCGTTGGGCAATCTGATCCTGGACCGGCCGATCGCCGCCGAGTTCAAGAGCCGCCTGATCGAGAAGCTCCGCGCGGTCACGATCGGCAATCCCACCGAGACGGAAGACGCGCTGTACGGTCCGCTGATCGCCGAGCGCTTCTACGAGCGCTTCATGGCGCACTTCGAGATCGCCCGAGCCTCGGGCGGGACGAACCTGATCTCGGAGGAAGGCCGCATCACCAGGGACCGGCAGCCCGACGGCTTTCGAGGCGACCCGGACGCGGGCTTCTACGTGTTCCCGGCGCTGTGGGACGGCGTTTCGATCGACTCCGAGATCGCCCAGACCGAGGTGTTCGGGCCGACGGTGAACGTCATCGAGGTCGATGGGTTCGACGAGGCTTTAGCCGCCGCCAACGGCACGCCATACGGCCTGTCCTCGTCGATCTACACCCGGGACCCGCACCTGATCCTGAAGTTCAAAAACGGCATCAAGGCGGGCATGACGAGCGTCAACAACACGACGAGCGGAGCCGAGGCCCATCTGCCGTTCGGCGGAAACGGCTGGTCGGGCAACGGAACGCGGGAGTCGGGGATCTGGGTGCTGGACGCCTACTCGAAGTGGCACTCGGTCAACGAGGACTTTGCGGGTCGGCTCCAGCTCGCCCAGATCGACGTCGAGTTCGGGACGGACACCGAGGGGCTCGACCTTAGCCCGCTCGATTGAAGCGGGCCGGCCCTTTGCGCTTCGGTCCGGATGGGGTCATCTTTGGCGAGTGCGGAGCCTCGCCTTGGTCACGGCAGCGTTGGTCGCCTGCGGCGCGGCCGAAGAGATGGAGCTGACCAGCCGCATCGATCTCGACGCCACCCTCGAGCTGCGGGCGCCCCCGGAGGGCGCCACGGGGCGCTGCGGCGAGCCTTTCCAATCCCGGTTTTGTCGCGACCAGTACGTCAGCTTGGGCACTGCCGTTCTCGGCGCGAATCAATCGCGCACCCTCACCCTGACCGACGCCGAAGGCGGGGAGTGCAACTTTCTCCTGTGGCTTCGCGTCATCAATCTGGAGTCCGTCGGACCCGTCGCCGACCTGGGAACGGTATTCGAGCTCCCGACCGAGGCCGAGCTCGAACCGGGAGCGGGAGCGGTGCACACAGTAGCGTTTCCCCAGGCGACGATCCGGCTCGACCAGGTCGGGCCGACCGACGATCGGCAATCCGGGCCACCGCCAGCGTGCCCTTGAGCACCGTTGGGCTCTTGCCGAAATTGTCGCCTGGTCTCCCGGGTTCCGTCATCGCTCCCGCTCAGGGTAGCGCCAGGTTCGTCGTGGAATTCCCTCGTATGAACGTTCGAGGCCGCCATCGGAGATGCCGATGGCGAGTCTAGACGTTGGACAGGTCCTCCGGAGCCTGATTCGTTGGGCCCGGCCCAGCACGGACCGCTCCATGGTTCTTTCCCCGACCTGGCAAACGTCGTCGCCCGCCGCCGCGCGCGACGCCCATGAACTGAACGTGACCGGCCGGCTGGCCGTGCTCCTCAACGCTCGAGCGAGCGGTGTTACCAAGCGAGCCTACGCCGAGGTCCTGCGGACGTTCTCCTCGGCCCACGTCTTTTGGTCGGAAGACCTCGTTCAGGCTCGGAGCCACATCGCCACCATCGTGCGCCGCGGGTATCGGGGGGTTCTCGTCGGCGGGGGGGACGGAACCTTCGCGTACGCGGCCAATCTATTCTTCGAGCTGTACGACGAGGGCCACGCCGACTTCGTGCCCGTGCTCGGCGTCCTGAAGCTGGGGACGGGCAACGCGCTCGGCTACCTCACCGGCGCCGGGGACCTTCGGCTCGATCTGGCTCTCCATGCGGCCAAGGAGCCCCGCTCGGAAGGTCGGCTGGGTTTGGTCCGCGACGAGAGCGACGGGTTCCTCTTTCCGTTCGCGAGCATGGGGTACGACGCTCAGGTCTTGAACGACTATGCCGACGCTTCGAAGCGTTGGCACAATCCCATCAGCCGCAGGCTCGGTCGGTCGCTGGCCGGCTACGCCTGGTCCATCGCTACGCGGACTCTGCCGAAGGAGCTCATGCACCGCGCGCCGGAACTGCGGCTCGAAGCCATTGGACACGTCTCCGCGATCGACCCCACGACCGGTGAGGAAGTGCCGCTGGAGCCGGGGGCTCTCCTGTTCGAGGGCAAGGCTCGAACCGTCGCCGTGGGCACGTCACCTTTTTACGGGTTCGGCATCAAAGCGCTTCCCTACGCTCAGCGACGAGCTGACCGGATGCACGTACGGATCTCGACCGCATCGGCGACGTACCTGCTGACCCACCTCGGCGATCTGTGGCGGGGCACCTTGGACACCCCGGACATCAAGGACTTCCTCGTGGAAGGCGTTCGGGTCGAGGCCTCGGCCGAGGTTCCGGTACAGGTAGCCGGCGAGGCCTACGGCCGAAAGACCCGCGTCGAATGGCGGCTCTCGGACCGAAGCATCGGACTGCTTTCCGGTAGCCGGTCGTTATCCGCCCCGTAGACGGCGCCCCACCCTCTCCGCATGATGACCGCGGTGGTCGACCCGCTGATCGAAATCCCGTTCCCGGTGCGCGAACACGAGCACGGGACACGGCTCGATGTGTTCCTCTCTCGCCGCATCGCTCGGATGTCGCGCAGCACGGCGGCGCGGCTCATTCGTTTGGGCCGGGTGCGCAAGCGCGGGACCACCGTCGACCTGCGTCCGGCGACCCGGGTGTTCGAAGGGGAGGTAGTGGTCGTGAAGCGCCGACCCCTCGACGAGGGGGACACCGACGGGATCGAGATTCCGATCTTGTATGAGGACGACCGTATCGTCGCCGTCTCCAAGCCCGGCGACTTGGTCGTTCACCCGACGGCCTCGCACTATCGACGAACCCTGATCAGGATCATGCGGAGCCGGTTGAAGCAAGAGGACCTCGATCTGGCTCACCGGATCGACAAGGAAACGAGTGGAGTCATCCTGATGGCTTGCGACTTCGAGGCGGCTTCGGACCTGAAGACCCAGTTTCAGTATCGCCGCGTCGAAAAGGCGTACTGGGCGATCGTCCGCGGCCTGCCCGAGGCTACGGAAGCGGTGCTCGACGCGCCGATGCAGCTCGCGCAGTCAGAGTCCAAATGCGTCATGGAAGTCGTACCGCACGGCCTCCCCTCCGTGACCGAAGTGACGGTGCTCGCCCGAGGCCGGGATGCCGCGCTGGTCGAGGCGCGGCCCAAGACGGGGCGCCAGCACCAGATCCGCGTCCACCTGCACGACTGGGGCCATCCGATCATCGGGGACAAGCTGTACCTCGGGGGCGAGCAGTTCTTCATGGACGCGCTGGACGGCGTGTATGACGCGGACGCGATCCTGGAGGCGGTGGGACACCCGCGGCAGGCGCTCCACGCCCACTGGACGAGGTTTCGTCATCCGGGCACGGGGGCTTTCATGTCGGTGGAGGCTCCGCTTCCGCCGGATCTCGTGGACCTGGCTCGGCAGCATGGCCTGGAGCCGCCCCAAGCGTCGAACGACGCGTAGCCCAGGACGACTGGGCAGCTTTGGACTGGCCTTTTGGCCGCAGCCTGGGCAACCACATGGGCCGAGGGCGTCCTCGACCCATGGCGAAGGCACGCGCACATCGCGATACCCGGCCCGTCGACGGCTCGAAGTCGGGCGTCTCTCCCGGATGGACCGTCGCTCTGGTCGCCCTTGCATTCGCGACCGGCGCCCTCGCCATGGTGCAGTGGCTCGAGCTCATCCGGAGCCTCGATGGGGCCGAGGTCGTCTGCGACATCAGCGGGGCCATCGGATGTAGCCGCGTCTGGCATTCAGACTTCGCCAAGAGCATCCACCGTCTGACGTTCGTGCCGCTCGCCGGGTGGGGCCTCATGTGGAGCCTGGCTGCGTTCGCGTCGTCGCTCGGGCTCGTCTACCAGGGCCTTGCCCGCAAACCCACGTCGTCCGGCGTGGCGGCGGTTCGCTGGGTTGCGGCGGCGGGTGTCGGCGCGTGTATCGTGTTCTTGGGCGTCAGCATCGCTCTCGGTTCGCTCTGCCCGACCTGCGCCGCCACGTACGTGCTGGTCGCGCTCTACGCGGTTTCCGCCTTTCAGCTGCCGGCCGAGACCTGGCTCGACCCGTCGGGCCTCCGCTTGCCGGTTGCGGCGGTCGCGGTCGCGTACGCTCTGGTGCTTTGGCCCGGGATGCAAACGCCCCTGTCGGCCAACGACGCGGTGCGAAAAGCGCTCGAAGATCAGCGCGCGGATACCGAAGGCGATGCGGCGAAGAAGAAAAATCTCGCCGAGCTCCGAAGAGAGAAGGAGCGTATCCGCAACGAGAAGGCCGAGACGGCGACGACCGATCTCGGTCGCTTCTTGACGCGGCTACCGGGACCCGCGAAGCGGGCCGTCGCCGACGCTCTCGCCAGCTATCGAACGTCGCGCCAGGTCTCGGGCGATTCGTTCGGCGACCGCCCGGTCCACGGTCCGGAGAGCGCGCCCCTGCGCATCGTGGACTTCGTCGACGTTGGCTGTACCCACTGCGCGCATCTACGGGAGACGCTCGCCGCCATCCGCAAGGAGCTGCCCGACCGAGCGTTTTCGGTCGAGACCCGTTTCTTCCCGCTCGACGGTGCCTGCAACTCCGCGCTTCCGAGCGCTGGGCGCGGAGGCGAGTCGATTCGCTGTCTGGGCGCGAAGCTTCTCGTGTGCGCTCAAGGAGACCCCGCGTACGAAGACCTCACCGACGCGGTCTTCGAAAAGCACGGGAAGTTCACGGAGCAGGATCTCTATGCGATGGCGGTGAGCACGACGGGCCGAAGTCGCTCAGATCTGGAGTCCTGCGTCGCCTCGCCGAAAACGTCCGCTCGACTCGCCGAGGACGTCGAGTACGCCAAGCTCTTCAATCCCCGGGGAACACCCGTGGTCGTTCTGAACGGGCGGGAAGGCGAGGCGCTGCCGCCGTTCTTGTACGCGATGGTGTTGGCCGAAGGCGACGTCGAGGCGAAAGGGTTCGCGGAAGCGGGTCTTCGCTGAGTCGCCTTTTTCGCGCACACCTTCATTCGGCGGGAATCGCCGGTCTCCGTCACGTGAGCATGCTAACTTCCTCTCCATGCTCCGCGTCGCGCCGCTCCTGCTCGCACCCCTGCTCGTCGCTGCTTGGCTGTCCTTCTCCATGGACATCCCGTGGGCCACGCCCGAGGCCGACCTCCACGGCATCTGGGAGCGCGTCGAGCACAAGGGCTCGAACCGCGTCCGGTTCTATTACTTCCACAACGACGGGTCGGGCCTCTTCCGGTTCGGAACCAGCGCCCTGAACCACACGCAGATGTTCGACCAGAAGGTCTCGTGGCGGGGGCTGGAGCTCACGTTTCGCAAGACCGGTCGGAAGGTCACGACGCCGTTCAAAGTCGTGACGGATCCGAAGGGGGGGCGTTGGCTTCAGCTGGACAAAGATCCGCTGCGCGACGGCAAGACCACTCGCTATCGCCGCCGTGCCGACCCGGGACAGACGATCGGGCCTTCGACCAAGGATCCCTTCGCTCGCATGTGGATGCATCGGCGCAAGCTCCGTGGCGGTGGCACGGACTTCCGCATCTACCAATTCCGGCCCGCGCAGCGGAACGGACACGGAACCGGTTGGTATCACGAGGGCGACTTCGACGAGTGGACGACGGAGTCGCTTCACTATCATCGCGGGCCCAAGTCGCTGCACCTGATCTTCGATCAGCGGGGCGAAAAGGCCTTCACTCCAATGGAGATGCGTAACCACAAGCTCCACTTGCGGTACGACCCGCGCTACTTCGGGCGCTCCTCGGCGTACGACGACTCCGGCCCCAATCTGATGATCACGACCGGCCTCGAGCCGTAGCGTACGCCCGCGACCGACGGCTGTCCGGCCATCCATACTTTCCTCGGAAGGCGCAGGCGGGTAGACCGACCGGGGCGTGAGCGTTCTCGTTCTTTTCGCGCATCCGGCCCTCGAGCGGTCCCGGGTGAACCGGGTGCTGCTCGAGGCCATCACCGGCCTCGGCGGAGTCGAGGTTCGAGACCTCTATGAGCTGTACCCGGACTTCGACGTCGACGTCGACGCCGAGCAGGCGGCCCTGCTGCGCCACGACGTCGTCATCTTCCAGCATCCGCTGTACTGGTACAGTGTTCCGGCGCTGCTCAAACAG
>CAYYOT010000096.1:0-15064 GCA_964473255.1 uncultured Myxococcales bacterium
AAGCCAGCCGACGAAGCAATGCCACCGGATGAAGTACGAGCGAGTCTTGCCCGGAGCGCGTCGGGCTCCGGAACGTCAGACGCACGAAGTCGTCCTCCACCTCTTCCAGCTGCGCTTCGCTCAGCGGAGGACGCGCCGCGTACCGGCACAGCTGCTCCCGACCCCTCGCGTCCCCGTGTGGTTCACGCCACGCGCGGGTGCCGGCGGAGGAAAGCGGGGCCCCAATCGGGGCGTAGCCCCGCACGGAGTGGTGTCGCTGTGAACCCCCGGCGTCACTGCCCGGGCAGCAGGACTCCATCGATGACGTGAACCGCGCCGTTGAGGGTTCGAATGTCGGCGGTCAGCACGCTGAACGTGTTGCCCCGCTCATCCGTGAGGGACACGACACCACCGCTGCTCCCGACCGTGAGCTGGTTGCCCCCGACGGTCGTGATGATTCGGCCGGGCGTCAGGTCGGACGCGAGGAGCTGGCCCGGGACCACGTGGGTCGCGAGGACTGCGTCGAGGTCTTGTCCCTGCAGGTTTGCCGCCTGGAATGCGGCGTTCGTGGGGGCGAAGACGGTGACCGGCGCGTCGCCTCCGAGGGTATCGGGCTCCACGGCGATCTGCGTCGCCAATGAAGCCGAAACGATCGCGTTCACGAGCTCGGTCAAATCGTTCTCGAGCGCGGCCTCGACGATCGTGGGGGGAACGATGACGTGGTCGAGGACGTGAATGATGCCGTTCGAGGCCTCGACGTCGAACGTGCTCACTGAGGCCCCCCGGATCCCGAACAAGGAGAACTCGTGCGTCACCTTGGCAAGCGTGGTCACGGAGCCGGCCAATAAGAGGGCCGCCGCGTCGAACTCACCGGACGCGATGTGGCCCAAGATGATGTTCGCGAGGATGGCGTCGTCAACTCGGCTCAGGTCGGCCGGCAGCGCCTCGAACGCGGCGTCGGTCGGCGCAAACACGGTGAAGGGACCCGGGGTGGTCAGGATGCCCGCCAGACCGAGGTCCGTCGCGGTCTGAAGCAGCGTGCCGAAGTTCCCGGCGGCCTGCGCCACTTCGACGATGTTGCCGACAGGCGGAGGGGGCCCCGTGAACAGTTGAGCGGTGGCCGAGATCCGCGCGTCTCCCACATCCGCACCCGTCAGGGCCGGTCTGGTCAGGAAGGCGGCGAGCTCCGGCGCCACCACCAGGTCGGCCTCGATGGTCAGCGAAGAAGACTGAGCGTCGACGAAAGATGGGTTCTCGACGTCGAAGAAGATCCCCGGGATGAGAAGGAAACCTTCCGTGGTGCTCTCGACGAAGAAGCCGCTGTTGGTTCCGTTCGCCCGCGCCGGGTCGAACCCGATGGAGAAGTTGCCGGACCCGAATTGCTGGTCGAAGTACAGCACGCCGTTATGCTCGATGGTCCCGCTGACGGGGGCGAAGTTGACGAAGTCGTACACGAACGTGGTCGGCGCGTTGCCCTGGACGGTACTCACCTGACGGCTCGTCCGGGAGTTGATCGGGAAGGCGACGGAGTTGGCCCCCAGGTCACCCGGAGCAATGACCTCGTCGGAGACGCCGCTGAGGTCGAGACCGGCCGCCGAGAGAGCGGCGACGTCGAGCAGCACGCTCGTGGACCCACCCGTCACTTCGGCTAGGGAAGAGGGCACGCAGATCCCGGTCGGGGTGCAGCGCTCACCGGCGCCACAGTCCGCATCGGTCGTGCACCCGGAGGATTGTGGTGTCGTCGGAGTGCTCCCGGGCTGGAACGTCGTGAAGTGGGACACGAGGAACGACCATGTGCCGTCGGCGTTGATGTCGATGTCTGCGGCTTCGATCCACTCCGACGTGCCATCGGCGCTGACGATGCGCACCACCGGATCATCCTCTCCGAGGGCGACATCCACGCGCAGCGTGACGGTGGCCGGAATCGAGAATTCGAGGTCATCGGGACCAAAATCCATCGCAGGACCGACCCACTGGACCCCCTGCTCGCTCGGCAAATCATCGCTCGGCGCCACCGTGATCGTCGTATCTTCAGCCAGCGCCCCCGCGGGAACGTCGATGCCAACACCAGCGAATTCGGCCGCATCGGACTCTGTGACGACGAATCCGCCGCCGGAGCTCGCCGACACCATCGCCGACTTCATGTAGCGCGACCCGAGATCGAGAGTGTCGTCGCCGCACGCAGCGGCCAGCACGAGCGCGGCGATCGAGGTGTATAGGGTTCGTTGATTCAAGTTCATGAGTAGGACCTCCTTCAAAGTCGAGGGTGAATGACGGAAGTCGCTCTCGAACTTCAAAGTTCGATTCACGGGGCGTCTTCTTCCAGTGCGCGGCGCGCAGCGTCGGCATGCGCACCCTTTGGAAACTCTTCCAGGTAGACGCGCATCATGTCTCGCGCCTTCGCCACTTCGCCCGCGCGCGCATAACTCAGCGCTGCGAGAAAACCAGCGGACTCGGCATAGCGGTCGGTGCGCGCGGCCCGAGCGTAGAAGTTCGCGGCCTGCGCATGCTCGTGGAGAGCGCGCGCGACCTCGGCGCGGAGAAAGACCACTTGCGGAAGGGTGGCAGCGGCCGGGTAGGCATCGATAAAGTCTTGCTCCGCAGCGCGGGCCGCAGTGGGAGCACCGTTCGCCAGCAGGCATTCGACCCGGTCGACGTGGGCCACCTGAGTCAGCTCACCCGCGGGCCAACGCGCGATGACCTCCGCGTAGCGCTCGGCAGCCGCGGCGAAGCGCTCGGCGTCGTGCAGAGCCCGCGCCGCCCGGTACGACGCCACTTCGTCGAGCGGCGGTCCGAACGAGGCCGCGCGTTCGAGCGCCTCGATCCGGGCATCCAGGCTGTCGGTCTGCTCGGCCTGCTCCAGCCAGACCGCCTGTTCCTCTGCAGGCGTGAGCTCCGGGGCCTTGTCCGGCGCGGACGGGACGGGGTTGGGCATCGGAGCCGCTCGTCGGTCGACCCGCTTTCGGCGCGGGGGGGTACGTTCCGTCGGCTGGTTGGCCGGGGGCGGCGGCGGAAGCTCGACCTGTTCCGTGGGCTCGGCCGGCATCGGAGGCTGAGAGTCGAACGCTTCGCCGGGGCCGAGCTGGTCGTCGTGGTCAGGCCCGACCACCCGAACCCGGCCTTCGCGAACCTCGACCCGAATCTGGTCGTCGGACCGCCGCTCCACGGAGAAGCGCGTACCGACCACGATGACCCGCCACGGCCCCGCAACGACGGTGAGACGGTCCGCGTCTTTGCGGGGCGTGGCCTCGACTTCGACGGTACCTGAGGTCAGGTCGACGAGGACGCTCGGTTCCCCGCGGACCTCGACACGAGCTGCAGGGCCGACCCGGAGCGTGTCGCCCGCGGACGTCTCCAAGACCGCGCGTCCGCCCAAACCCACGCGCACCACCGCCGGAGCCTGAAGTCGTTGCCCCGCTGCGAGCGGCCCCTTCGTGCCCAATACTTCCCGGTCGACCTCGACGACGGTCAGGTCGGCAGGCTCGCGGCCCCCGACGACCATGATGATCGCCGCCGCCAGGACGGCTCCCGCCATGCCTCCTCCCGCGAGCGCGGCTGTCCGCCAGACCCGCCGCGGACGCTCGGGCTCGCGAGCCTCCCGAAGCCGTGCCCACCCTCGGGCCCGGCTCTCCGGGGTTGGCTCGGCGTCGTACGCGGCCAAAGCCGTCCTCACGCGCCCCGGCGCATCGGACTCGGGCTCAGTCCATCTGCGCTCGTTCACTCGGCGACCTCCATCAAACCCATCTTGGCTCCGATGCGGGCAAAGTCCGCACGTGCGTGCCTCAGCCGCGACCAGACCGTGTTGAGCGGGCAGTCCTCGCGCTCCGCGATCTCTTCGCCACTCAGCCCCTCGAGCTCGTACAGAGCAAAAACGGCGCGCTTCTTCTTGCTCATGCGTTCGAGGATCTTCTCAACGGCCCGCGCGTCGCTCGCGGCCGCGCTCATGGCCTCTGGCGTCGGCGGCTCGGCGAGGCCGATGCGCTGGGCCATCTCGGCAACGGCTCGCCGAGTTCGACGCTTACGGTGGCGATGGGACACGACATTGGCGGTGATGCGGTAGATCCACGTCGTGAATCGGCCCTCATGGAAGTCATCGATCTTCTTCAGCACCACGATGAACACCTCGTGCACCACATCTTCCGTCTCCTCCGCCGGCGTCCCGAGGCGCCGCGCGACTCGGAACACGAACCCGTGATGGGCGTCGTACAGCTCGCGCCAGGCGGACGCCTCCCCCGCACGACAACGCCGAACGATGGAGAGATCGTCTTCGGTCGCGTCGCACGTTGCCAACGCGACTGCGGGCCCGAGGCCCATGCCGCTAGGGCTCTCCATGAGCCTCGAGGGTGAATGACGCGGGGTGCGTGCCAACTTCAAAAAATCCGCAGCCATCCCCGAACGCCGATGCCCGCCGTCCATTCGGGCAACTCCCCATCGACCGACGCGCCCTCCACTTCGAAGCTCGGACGGCTGGGCCGCCACGTCGCGCGGACCCAACCTTCGAGGCCGCCCGGACCCGGCGCCCAGCCCAAACGCAGGGTTCCGTCCAGCCGACCCGCCGTTCGGCTCTGGGGCTCAGTTTGAAACACCCGCTCCCCCGATGCTCGAGCGTCCACCCATTCGAGGCCGCCCCCCAGCCCGGCGCAAGGCCTGAACGCGTCCGGTAACCACGCACCGAGGAGGCAGCCTTCGAGGCCGAGGAGACCGTGCACCGTGAAGTAGTCGAAGGTTCCGATCTCTTGTTCGGCGACGCTGACGGTCCCCGCGCGCGGAGCAAACGCACCTAGCTCGACCCATCCCCCCAACCCGCGACGCCGCAGGTAGAGATCCACGGCGCCGCCAACCCTAGGCGCGGCAAGCTCGACCTGCGCACCCGCCCCGAGCTCGAGATGCCACCGAGCCGTCGGCTGCGGTGAGGGTGGGGGCGCGGGCGTAGACAGGGACGGCACATCGCCCACGGGGACGGTCACCGTGGGCGCTCGAATCGACCGCTCCACGCCGATATCGGCGATCTCGGCGAGCACGGCGCAATCTGGGCTGCGGACGCGGGTCGCCCAGACGACGCGGGCGTCGCGCCACGCGGTCAAACGAGCTCCGACGGTCGTGGTCTCGACGGTGAGACGACCCGATGGCCCTAGGTGTTCGCGGGCCGCGGCGAAGCCACTCGGCAGGCAGTCCAGTGGCCCCTCCACGTCGACGTCGGGCGGAGCGGCCAGCATGGCGACGACGAGAGGGAGCACGGCCTTCCGTACTTGGCGGAGCCGCCAATCGCCAGCCTTCTCGGCCAGCGCGCTGCAGCGAGATACGCACTCGCGGCCAGGCGCGGCTGCCCGCCCCGCTGCGGCCGTCATGGCGGGGGCGAATTGGCGACTTCCGGGTAGGGCCGGCGCCGAAAGCGCTCACCCTTTAGGTCGACGTGGGCCAGAGGCTTCGATCAGTTGCCTTCGGAGTCGGCAGCGAGTCGGCACTCCGGTCGCGTCGTATCGAAATCGAAGGTCATTCGGCAACCCGAGGTCGTGAAGGAGTACCAGGTTCAGAACGGTTTTGGACGCTAGGTATTCTACGGAAGTGCCGTTCGTGACGGGTTCTGGAGGCTGATCGTGCCTCCTCTGCCGAGCCCGGGGCTTGCGATGGCGTTGTGGGTCTCGATTCCTGGGCAAGCCCAGGGCTGGCATCCTCTTCGACTCGATGCACCATCTGTGTACGCAAGCCGGCTTTCGAGCCGAAAGGAAGATGTGCGCGTCGGGCTCCGGCACGTCAGACGCACGAAGTCGTCGTCCAGACATTCGAGCTGCGCTTCGCTCAGCGGAGGACGCGCCGCGTACCGGCACAGCTGCTCCCGACCCCTCGCGTCCCCCGTACGAATGCGAACGCCCGCGTGCACCACGAACCCCGACGGCCGCGACGAGCCGCGCGAGGTCGCCGCCGGAGGAACTTGGTTGATGCAGTGCCGATCCGATGGTGCCCGGATAGTTACTCGGTGGCATACTTCACCCGGACTTCGAAGTAGTCGGCGGCGATGGTGGCGGGGATGTCACCATCGGCGCTGGCCTCCAGGGGCTGGCACTTGAGGTACATGCGGCGTTCACGGCCGAGGAACAGACCCTGCGTCGCGGCGACCGAATCGTCGGGCATGGGCTCGTAGTCGATCAGAGCCGGGCCTCCCGGCGTGCTGGACGCTGCGGCCTGGTTTTGGCCCAGCCGCGCCCACCCGAGCTGAGCACCGGTGGTCCGCCATCCATTCAGGACGGCGCCGTGCCTCGGACCATCGTTGGTGGCGAAGGACCCGCCGCAGTGGGCTCGGACGCGAAGGTCGAGAAGGTCTCGGCGTTCGATGTCGTCGGGGAGACGCGGAGCGAACTGAACCACCGGTCGACCGGGAGGGGACAGCTCCCAGGTGTCCCCGTAGACCGGTCCGAACGCCTGACCTCCGAACAGAACCGACGTGCCCCGGGCGGGATCGTACGCCCACCCGCCACCCATGCGTGGGGGCGGGCTGCCTTGATCGGGCGTGACCTCCGTCCACGACGCTCCGTCCCACTCCCACGCGTCGAAGTTCATTCCGCCCCGGCCCCAACCTCCGAACAGGATCATCCGCTGTCGGCCGGCGTCGTACGTCATCCGGGCCAGGCTTCGGGGCGAGGGGCGGGGAACCGGCTCGTCCTCATCGGGGTCGTCCAGCGCCTCGCCGTCCAGCTGGACCCAGGTGGACCCGTCCCACGCCCACAGGTCGTTGAACCACGAGATGGGGAAGGTCAGCGGAGTGCCACCAAAGACGAGGACCCGCTCCGTCACCGGATCGTAGGCCATCGCGTGATCGCCCCGGGCGTCGGGTCCTCGGGTGCTGGTCAACGTCCAGCTGGCCCCGTCCCACTCCCAGGTGTCTCGTTGGGCGTCCAAGAAGACTTCGCCGTCCACCAGCCCACCGAACAGAACCACCCGGTCCCTGGCGGCGTCGTGGATCATAGTGGCCGACAGCAGGGCCGGCGGATGCTGCTCGGGGAAGCGCTGGGTCCAAGTGGTGCCGTCCCAAACCCAGGTCTCGTTCGAGCGTTCTTCGCCAAAAAAGCCCGGCCCGAACGACCCGCCGAAGATGACCATCTCACCCCGGTTGGGATCGAACGCCGCGGCGTGGTTCGACCGCGGGCGGGGCATGTTGGGTGCGGTCATCTCGGTCCAGGCGCTGCCCGACCAACGCCACATGTCACCGAGAGCCACCCGCTCCGATCCCTGGAGACCGGTCCCGCCAAACATGACGTGCTCCCGTCGGACCGAGTCGTACACCAGATCGAATCCGACCCGGGGCGAAGGCTGCTCTGCATCGCTCGAGTGAAGCACGGACCACTTCTGTCCGTCCCAGACCTGGAGGTCCCGGGGCAGATCGTCTTCCGTGAAGCCGGCATAGATCACGACCCCACCGGCGGTCGGGTCATACGCCATCGCCAAATCGTTGCGGGGGGTCGGACCCGTGTCGGTGATCCTCGTCCAATCGGTGCCGTCCCACTCCCAGGTCCCCTCCTGGTTGATGTTGTCGCCGCCCCCGCCGAACAGCACGACGCGCTGTCGTTCGGGATCGTACGCCATGCCCGCTCGCCACCGCGCGCCCGGTGAGCTCGCCGAAGACCGACGGACCCACGTGACTCCGTCGAACTCCCAGGTGTCGTCGTACTCCACGGAGCCCGGGCCTCGACCCCCGAACAGCACCACCCGTCTTCGCCCGCCGTCGTACGCCAAGGCATGATCGAGCCGGGACTCCGGTCCGTCGCCGGATGGAACGATCGGTTGCCAGGCCTCCCCGTCCCATTCCCAGGTATCGCCCAGGATGGTCTCGTCGGCGTCACTCTGACGGCCGCCGAACATGACGACTCGGCCCCGGTGGTGATCATAGACCATCCGGGTCCCGGCCCGGGTCGGTGGGTTGCCCACCAGTGGAGTGACATTGGTCCACTGGGTCCCATCCCACTCCCACGTGTCGCCGCTCTGCTGATCTCCGGCGCCGAAGCCCCCGAAGACCAAGATCCTCCCCCGAGCGGCGTCATACGCCATTCCGTAGAAACGGAGGGGGGGCGGCTGCTCGCCCACGGGCGTGGTCCGAATCCACCGGGAGCCATCCCATTCCCAGGGCGAGGCCGCGGCGATTCCGCCGAAGTGCATCAACCGCCCCCGGGACCCGTCGAAGACCATCTCGAAGGAAGCGTTGCTCGGGGGGCCTTCATCCTGTGCGCGTTCGGTCCACCGAGACGTCGAGGCCTGGAGCAGGGTCGTGCCGTCCGGGGTCTCCAGGTCGTTTCGTTGGGCGATGGGCTTGAGGGAAGATCGTGGTCGGGCGGACCCCGCAGCGGTGGCAACGTCATGGGGCGTGGGGCCGCTGGGCGCATCCGCCGAGGTCGCGATGAACCAAGCGTTTTCGATGAGGACCGGATCCGTCGAGTTCCCGACTTCGTCGAAGCCCGTCACGTAGACCCTCGGCGCATCCGCGTTGGGGAGGCGCAGGTCGAGCCGGGCCCACCGGCCATCGTCCGAGGGTCGGACCGTTCGGAGCAGCTCCTGCCCGAGCGCATCGCTCCATATTTGGATGCCGATCGGGGGGCTCCCGTCGGCGAAGCGGAAGACCGACGCGGGAAGGTGGTCCGCCGGGCTCAGGGAGTCGGCCGGGCCCAGCCCGTAATACACCCCGCCGGGCATGACGAACCCGTCTGCGTCCAGACGCTCGTCGGTGGCCCGACCGACCGGGGTTCGGATGTAGCTGACGGCGTCCTGCTCCACGACCAGCGTCGGGACGTCGGCATCCACCACGATGGCGGGAGAAGAGAAGGTCGCGTCGACGGTGCGGTTTCCGGCAAGGTCCTGAAGCGTCAGTCGAGGCACGTACGTCCCACTGCTCTGGTCGGTGACGGTGGCCGCGAAATCCACCGAAGTCGTCACCGCAGCGTTCGTCGACAGGATCTCGAAGGCGACCGTGTCGATGCCGTTGGTTGCTACCATCCCAGGACCGGCGACCGCGTCGATGGCCTCATCGAACAGGACCGACACGACGATTCGGGTTCCTGGAGCGGCACCCTCCGCCTGTCGCACGGGATTGCCCACGGACGGCTGAACCTCCACCGAGGCCCGGGCCACGCCGGGGGGCCGGGTGTCCAAGGTGACGGTGGCCGACTGCACGGCGCCGAGGAAGTCGGAACGGCGTCCCCGAACGAAGACCTGCCGCAGCCCCTCGCAGCTTCTCGGGTCGCCACCATCCTCGGCTCGACACTGAGGGAGGGTCTGATTCAGGTCGTAGGTCAGGCGATGGGTGACGAATCCGTCATCGTCCAAGGTTGCGGGCATCCGTTGGGCGTCGGAGGCAAACGCGACGCGTCCCTGCTCGAAGCGAAGATCCTGGGCGACCTCGATGGTCCCATACCCTCGGCCACGGACGTCGAGCTCGAGTTGCGGGACGGCCACCCGACCCCGGCGGGCGTTCACGACCCGCACGGCTAGCGAGGAATCTGCCGGAAGCTCCGGCGCATCGGTCAACCCGATCTCCACTGGGACCTCGATGTCTTGGCCCGCTCGAAACTCGAAGGGCTCCGAGCTTCCAACGTACCGTACGAAGTTCTCGTTGAAGGTATCGAAGAACCGAACACGGACGACGAGCCCGGACCCGACCGGAACCTGACCAATCTCCAGCCTCGCCCCGGGCGCGTAGAGGAAGGGCGCAGCCGGTGTCCGCTGGCCGCCGGGGGCCCGCACTTCGGCTTCGACCCGGAATCGATCCGGCTCGGTCGGAGGCGGCACCGACCACTGGAACCGCACCGTGACCCGGGCTTCGTCCGGGGTACAGGCAGTCAGTGTCGCCAGGATGAGGCCCGCTACGAAGGTCGAGCTACGGCACCGCATACTTCACCCTCACCTCGATGTAGTCGAGGGCCACGGTCGCCGGGGGACCGGCGGGATCGCTTTGCCCTTTGGGGCGGCACTGCCAGAACAGGCGCTCTTCCCGGGAGACGAAGGTCGACTGGACCTCTTCCTCCGGCTCCCCACGGAGCTCGAACCCCAGCACCACATCCTCGCTGGGAACCCTGGCATCGTTGTCGTCCACGACCTGCCATCCCACCCGCTCACCGATGACTTTCCAGACGGCGAGCTCCGCCCCCTCGTGGACGTCACCGTCCCTGGTGAAGGCTCCGGCGCAATGGGCCCGGACACGGACGTCCTGCAGTTGTTCCCGGCTGAGGTCCGACGGCAGACGGGGGGCGAACTGGATGACGGGGCGGTCTGGAGGCAGCAGCTCCCAGGTGTCGCCGAGGAGCTCCGAGAAGGGGACGCCCCCGAAGAACAGCGACGTGCCTCGGAGCGGATCGTGGACGAACGCCGTCTGCCCCCGGGGCGGAGGATTGCCCTGGGCCGGCGTGAGCTCGGTCCAAGCGTTCCCGTCCCAGGCCCACAGGTCGAAGAGCACGTTGAACGGGTCGAACCCGCCGAACAGCAAGATCTGTTGACGGCTCGGGTCGTAGGTCATGCTGTGAAGACTCCGGGGGTTCGGTTGCGGGCCCGAGACCAGTCGCTGCCTCCACGTCTGTCCATCCCATTCCCAAAGGTCACCGAGTCGGCCGGCGGCCAGCCCCCCGAACATCACGACCCGCTGGTTCGATGCGTCGTACGCCATGGCGTGGTTCGTCCGGGGTCCCGGGCCCGATCGGCTCTCCTCGCTCCACGTGGTGCCGTTCCAAACCCAGGTTTCTTCCGAAAGCACACTCTGCTCCCTGAGCCCTCCGAACATTACGACGTGCCCCCGCGCCTCGTCGTAGGCGGCGGCGGCATAGGCCAGGACCGGTGGACGCGTCGCCGGTGTTCGCTCCGTCCATTCGGCGCCGTCCCACACCCAGGTATCGTTCAGGAGCTCGTCTTGCTCGGTGATCCCCCCGAACATCACGACCTCCTCCCGACCGCGGTCGACAAGGATGATCGAATGGGCCCGGGCCGGCGGCGCATTCGGAGTGTCGAGCTTGCGCCAAACGGTGCTGGTCCAAGCCCAGGCATCGTAGATCGGAGCGTCCCCCACGCCGCCGACAAGCTGGCTGTTGCCGCCAAACATCACCGGCTGCTCCCGCGCCGGATCGAACACCAGCGCGGGGGCCGTCCGGGCTGAGGGTACCTCGCGTTCGACGAGGTCGAGCTGGGTCCAGGTCGAGCCGTCCCACAGCCAGCGATCCCCAAAGCTCTGGTTGGAGCGGTTGATACTCCCTCCGTAGAGGATGATCCCTTCGAGGTCGGGATCGAAGGCCGTCGCATGATTGACCCGGGCTGGAGGTCCGACGATCTCGCGGCGGGTCCAGCTCGTGCCGTCCCATTCCCAAGTGTCGGCCCAGTTGACGATCTCTTCGACCTCGCGACCCCCACCGTACAGCACGACGTGCTGTCGTTCGGGGTCGTACGAAAGGCCCGCACCCCAACGGGCCCCTGGGGCCGTGCTGGTGGTGGTGATCGGGGTCCACGCCTCCCCGTCCCACTCCCAATGATCGTCGAGAATCCCGTCCTGCTCGTTGTATCCCCCGAACAGAACCACCCGTCCCCGGGCTGCGTCGTAGGCCAAGGCGGGCCAGGTCCGACCGGTCGGGCTCGGTCCGGGGGGCGTGACGTCGTGCCAGGCTCGGCCGTCCCACTCCCACGTGTCCGTAAACCAGGGCTCCTGGGCCTGGAAGTTCCCCCCGAACATCACCACCCGCGCCCGCCGGCTGTCGTAGACCATGTTGTGCTGAGCCCGGGCGGGGGGGCCGGGTGTAGACGGAGGAATCTCGGTCCAGCGGGCGCCGTCCCACTCCCAGGTTTCGCCGATCTCGAGCCCACCTGAGCCAAAGCCCCCGAAGATCACCGTCCGCCCCCGGGCGGCGTCGTACGCCAAGGCGTGTCCGGTGACCCGAGCCGGCTGCTCCGACTGGGGTTCGACCTGGACCCAGCGGGCGTCGCCCCGTTCCCACGGATCGGACAGGCCGTCGCCGCCGATGACGACCATCCGCCCCCTGGCGAGGTCCGGCGACATCCGGGTGTAAAAGGTGGGTGGCGGCCCCTCCTGGACCGCCCGCTCCCGCCAGCGAACCTCCGCCGTCTGCTCCAGCACCCGACCTCCAGGGGCTCCCAGTCCGGTTCGATTCGTGAGCAGGGAGAGCCGGCCCATCGGTGGCGCCGGTTCTCCGGCTGTGGCGAGCAGGTGAGGCGTACGTCCGTCGCGGCCCGAGGCCGACGTGGCCACGTACCATGCGTTCTGGATGGGGACCGGCGCCGATTCGTTGCCCGCGGCATCGAGACCGGTGACGTAGATCCGGGGGCGATCGATGTTGGGGAGCCGAAGACGGTCCCGGTGCCATCGGCCGTCCCCCGTGGGCTCGGCGGACTGCAATAGATCTTGCCCGCCGGCGTCCCCCCAGATCCGGATCATGGATGGAGGATCTCCGTTCTCGAAGAAGAAGGCGGAAGGTGGCAACACCGGCGATGGATCGAGGCCATCCGACGGGCCCAGGGCGAAGTAGGCGGGACCGGCAGGAATGGTGAAGCCCGGCTCCCCCTCGCCATCGACCAGCGTCTCGGCTTCCACCCGTCCGACGGGGGACCGGATGTAGCTGACCTCGTCCTGGGCCACGACGAGGACGTCCTTGCTGGTGTCGATCTCGATTGGAGGCTCGGTGAAGCTGGCGGCGGGATTCCGATTGCCCACGAGGTCCCGCATCGCCAGCCGAGGCACGTAGGTCCCGTCGGGGTGCCGACCTGCGTCGACCTGCGCCATGAACGACACCGAGTTCGTCAGCGTGCCGTCGGGCTCCACCAGCTCGAAGTCGAGGACGACGTCTCCGCTTGAAGCCTCGAGTCGAGGCGGTGGGTTCTCGACGTCGATCGCTTCATCGAGCACGATGGTCACGACCACGACCGTACCGTCCTTCGCTTCGCTCACCTGGGGGAGGGGATTGTCGAGCTCGGCCGTGTAGCTGACCGAGGCCCGGGCGATCCCAGGGGGGCGCGTATCGAGGATGAGTCGAAGGGTCTCCGTGAGGCTCGTGAGGTAGCGACGATGCCCACGAACGAAGATCTGGCGTTCACCTTCGCAGCCCGACGGGTCGTTCCCTGCTCCCTGGCATTCAGCCCTAGCTGCGTTGAGGTCGTAGGCGAGTCGGTGTGTGATCATGCCGTCGGGATCCGGATCGCCGAACCTCGTCTCGTCGGCCGCGTATTCGACCCGGCCCTGCTCGAAGAGGAAGTCTTGAGCGACTTCAAGCGTGTCGATCCCTCGACCCCGGACTTCGAGGTCGAGCACGGCCTCGGCGACTCTTCCGTCGATGACGTTACGAATCTGAAGCCCCATCGATGCTGCACCTGCGAGCTGGGGGGCATCCGTCAGGTGAATGTCGACGGGGACGTCGACCGTCGTAGCTTCGAACAGATCGAAGGGTGTGGAGCGGCCGAAGTACCGCACGGTCTGCGGCGGTTCCGTTTCCCGGAACCGAACGTCCACGACGAGCCCCGATCCGAAGGGAACGCGGTCGAGCTCGATCGCGACTCCCGGACGATACCGGATGGGCGAAGCCGGGGTCCGCTGGCCGTTGGCGGATTCGACGGCGACTTCCACCATGTACTCGGAGGACGGAGCCGGTGGAGCGTCAGCCCAGTCGAACCGAATCGTGACCTGTGCCGCAGGGTCCGTGCCGCACGCGACCATGCAGAGCCCCACGATGAGCCCGGCGCTCTTCCATGGATGACGCATCGTGAAAGCCCTCCCCGACTCGAGCAACATCGGAGTCTCCTGTCGTTCGTGCCCGTCGCCCGAGGCCTCGGAGTCTGGTCGGCCGGAAGGACAGGATGCAATGGCCCCCGGAGCTGAAATCGCCCCATCGTCACGGTCCGGCGATTTCCCGGCTCTTGACCCGGATGCTGATTGGCTGCGCCGGAGACTTGGAATGCGCTACGTCGCCTGACCCCATCCTGACTAGTTCCGCCGAGCCCTCCCTACGATTCGGCAATTGCGAGCAATGGAAGACGGTTTCGCTTCAAAACCTGTCGAACCGTGTCCTGGAACTCCAAGTGACCGCTGATGGGGTACCTAGCTGCGAGTCCTGGGCTGAAGAGCCGTTCTGCTGGGAGGTCACGACCCTGGAGTTGCAGTCCTGCGAGACGGCGCGACTCACGTTTCGGAAGAAGCGATTGGCGGTAGCAGAGGCAGAAGCCATGCTGTCCTGGTGTGGCACTCGCAGCTGCACGCTTACGTTTCAGATGTCCGTATGGACCTCGGAGGATCAGAACCCACCGAACCGAGATACAGTCCTGGTCCCGGAATGCGATATCTGAATAGGGCAAAGAGCTCGACCATGACCTCCGGCACACGTTGCGCCGACCAGGACCGCAGCGAGGACTATGTTCCGTGTTTCGCTTCGGTACGCCGGGGTGTTGGCGCCGGCGGCGCGTCTTCGGTCGCGCGTCGTTCCCGCGGGTCGGGTGCCGGTCCAGGGCTGCTGGTTTGGCTCGCGCCGGGCGTCGCCCAAAGTTCACCCCTACAGGCCGCGCGTGATTCGACCGCAGAGCCACGTTTCGGGTTCTTGACGTGTCAGGTTTTGTCTTGACGTGTTCTCCCGACCCGATTCATCATCTGGGACGATGGCTGAGTCGGTGAAGTTCAGCTCCAAGATCGAGCGCGAAGTGCTTGAGGCTCTCCGGGAGCATGCTTCTGCCTCGGGACGCACGTTGGCGTCGGTCTTGACCGAAGCCGGCCGCGAGTACCTGGAGCGCGCGGCGGTTCGTCCCGCGTTTCGATCGGCCGTGGACACGATCTTCGACCGGCATCGCGAGCTACTCGAGCGTCTCGCCAAGTGACGGCAACGTTCTACCCCACCGTCGAAGAGGCCCTGTTCCTTCACGCGAAGCTCATCGAGGTCTTTGGCGGCACGACGGGCGTTCGCGATCTCGGCCTGCTCGAGAGCGCTCTGGCCCGACCACGCTCCGGATACTACGAGAGCATGTCGCAACAAGCCGCTGCGCTCTTGCAGAGCCTCGCTCAGAATCACGCGTTTCTGGATGGGAACAAGCGGGTCGCTTTCGCCGTCTGTGCCATCTTCTTGGAGCT
>CAYYOT010000097.1:0-14945 GCA_964473255.1 uncultured Myxococcales bacterium
ACCTCCTGGGCGCCAGCCAGGAGCACAAGATCAAGCCCAAGAAGTTCGCCCAGACGGACATCGACGAGGTAATCATCGGCCACACGAACGAGGCCGAATACAACAAGCTCCTGAACAACGAATTCATGGAGGCCCTCCGCGATCGAACGGTCAAGATCGACATCCCGTACATCACGAAGCTCGATTCCGAGATCAAGATCTACGTGAAGGACTACAACCCGGAACGCATCAAGAAGCACATCGCTCCGCACACCTTGGAGGTGGCCGCGATGTGGGCGGTGCTCACCCGTCTGGAAGAGCCGAAGAAACACAACCTCGCGATCGTGCAAAAGATGAAGCTCTACAACGGGAAGAGCCTCCCCGGGTACACCGAGGACAACGTCAAGGAGCTGCGAAAAGAGACGGAGCGCGAGGGGATGAACGGAATCTCTCCGCGCTACGTACAGGATAAGATCTCGAACGCCTTGGTGTCGGAGAAGTCCGAAGGCCACTTGAATCCGTTTCTCTTGATGAACGAGCTGGAGGCCGGGCTGCGAAGCCACTCGCTCATCACGAACGACGAAGATCGTAAGCGCTACCGTGAGCTCATGACGATGGTGAAGGCGGAGTACGAAGACATCGTGAAGAACGAGGTGCAGCGGGCGATCTCGGCCGATGAAGAAGCCGTGCAGAAGCTCTGCGCGAACTACATCGACAACGTGAAGGCCTACACCCAGCGGGAAAAGGTGAAGAACAAGTACACCGGTCAAGACGAGGAGCCAGACGAGCGGCTCATGCGTTCGATCGAAGAGAAGATCGACATTCCCGAGTCTCGTAAAGACGATTTCCGGCGTGAGATCATGAACTACATCGGCGCTCTGGCCATCGAAGGAAAGGTGTTCGACTATCGCACCAATGAGCGGCTCCACAAGGCGCTGGAGGCGAAGCTCTTCGAGGACCAGAAAGACACGATCAAGCTCTCGTCGCTGATTTCGAACGTCGTGGACAAGGAAACCCAGAAGAAGATCGACATCGTGAAGGAACGGATGATCCGCAACTTCGGCTACAACGAGGAGTCGGCTACCGACGTGCTCAATTACGTGGCGTCGATCTTCGCTCGGGGCGACGTGAAGAGCTAATATTGACGGCGCCGCAGACCCCGCCCATGCTGTCCTCGGCATGAGCGGGGGCTCCGAGTCCGGCGACGACCACCGCACCGACGCAACGCTGAGCAGCGCCGACCCGCTGCTCGGCCGCACGATCCTGGAAGGACGATTCCGTCTGGATCGCCGGCTGGGGTCGGGCGGTATGGGGACCGTCTATGAGGCCAACCAGCTCGCGGTCGGACGCTCGGTCGCCGTAAAGGTCCTGCGCAGCGACTTCACCAGCCATCCCCTCTTGCGCGACCGCTTCCGAAGAGAAGCCGAGATCATTGGGCGCCTTCGCCACCCTCATACCATTGCTCTGGTCGACTACGGCGAGACCGAAGATGGCATGGCCGTCATGGTGACCGAGCTTCTGGTCGGTGAGCCGCTCAACGAGGTCATGGATCGTATGGGAAGCCTGTCATTGGTCGACTCGTTGACGATCGTCGAGCAGGTGGCGGCCTCGCTCTTCGAAGCCCACTCTCTGGGGCTGGTTCATCGTGACCTCAAGCCGGCCAACATCTTCGTCACCCGGGCTTCGGATCAGATCTTCTGCAAGGTCCTCGATTTCGGGATCGCGCGCATCATGGACGAGGGCGCGACGCGCCTCACCAGCACCGGTCAAGTGTTCGGTACGCCGCGGTACATGGCGCCCGAGCAGGCATTTTCGACCGGCGAAGTCGACGCCCGAGCCGACCTGTATTCTCTGGGGCTGATCCTCTTCGAGTGCGTCACAGGGCGTTCGCCGTTTCAGGCGCAGACCGCCATCCAGTTCCTGGCGGCCCACTCGACGGAGCCGCCACCGAAGTTGACCGAGTTGCGGACGGATGTGCCGTCCGAGCTGGAGGAGCTCGTGGAATCGCTCCTGAGCAAGGACCCGAATCAGCGTCCGCCCGATGCCGATACCGTCCGCCAGCTCGCATCCGGCCTGCGGGCCAAGATCAAAGGGAGCACCACGGAAGCCGTCTTGAAGCCGGCTCCGACGCAAGAGGCGCGCACGGCCTTGACCCGAGCCGATCGCGGGGCGCCGCCCGATACGGTCCCGGCGCGGCGAAGGATGACCTGGGTGGCCGCGGTGGGCGTCGCGGTCGGGCTCGGCCTGGCTGCGTTCTTCCTGGGATTTCAGCGGTCCTCGGGCGACCCGACTGCGTACGCGGACGCGCCGAGTCCCGGGGGCGTTCCGCCCGGGGGGGCCGGCGTGCCGGATCCGGATTCGATGGCGTTCGTGGCCGGACCGGCCGATGCTGGCCCGGATTCCGAGCTCGACGCTCGGTCGCCGGAGGCCGGATTCGCCGACGCTGCACCGTCGGATGCGAGGCGGACACGCCCGCGCCGTCGTCGACCGCGGAGCGGAGTGGTGTCCGGGCCGCGAGGCATGAAGATCGACCTCGAGGAAGGCACGGTCGACCGGAGGGAGCTGGCTCGAAGCTGCCAGGACTCCGAGTGGGCGGGCATGTCCCGTCTGACGACGCTCCGCTGTCCAGCGGACTGCGCGATCTTGGTCGATGATGTGTGTGCGGGGCGAACCCCGGCCGTGGACCGCCCGATCGCACCCGGTCGGCGAGTGGTCCGCATCTATTGCAACGGGCGGCTCGAGCGCCGCCTGAAGCGGTCTTTTCGGCCCTCGAAGACGTTGACGTTGGCCTGTCGATGACTCCGCGCTAAAAGGACTCGATGGCGATGCGCATCGAAACCGACCACGCGCGGTTCAAAAACATCGTTCGCGGTCGCATCAAGCAGAACCTCAAGAAGTACATCCAAAAAGGCGAGATGATCGGCAAGCAGGGCAAAGACCTGGTTTCCATTCCGGTGCCTTCCATCGAGCTTCCTCGTTTCAAGTTCGGTCATCGCGATACGGGAGGCGTGGGCCAGGGTGATGGCGATGTTGGTGAGGTCCTGCAGCCCGGCCAGGTAGAGCCCGGTGAGGGGCAGGGCGCGGGCGAGAGTCCCGGCGAGCACGTTCTGGAAGTCGACGTCTCCATGGAGGAGCTCGCCGACATGTTGGGAGAGGAACTCGAGCTGCCGCGGATCGAGCCTCGAGGCAAAGAACGCATCGAGAACGTCAAGTACCGATACACCGGCGTCAGCCCGGTTGGTCCCGAATCTCTGCGGCACTTCAAGCGTACGTATCGGCAGGCGCTCAAGCGGACGATCGCGTCCGGCACGTACGATCCCGCCCAGCCGATGGTCATTCCGACCCGTAGCGACGTTCGCTATCGCTCCTGGAAGGAAGTGATCGAACCGCAGGCCAACGCCGTAATCATCTACATGATGGACGTGTCGGGCTCGATGGGCGACGAGCAGAAGGAGATCGTCAGAATCGAGTCGTTCTGGATCGATACTTGGTTACGCAGTCAATACAAGGGTATTGAGGCGCGCTACATCATCCACGATGCGATGGCGAAAGAGGTCGATCGCGAGACCTTCTTTCATACCCGCGAGTCGGGCGGTACCATGATTTCGTCGGCGTACAAGCTGTGCTCGCGGATCATGGAAGAAGACTACCCGGCTTCGGAATGGAACATATACCCGTTCCATTTTTCCGATGGCGACAACTGGTCCGCCGACGACACTCAACAGTGCATCGAGATCCTGAAGAAACAGATGATCCCCAACGCCAATGCGTTTTGCTACGGCCAGGTTGAATCCCCGTATGGCTCTGGTCAGTTCATCAAGGACCTGAAGGAAGCCTTCCCCAATGGGGCCGACGAGCGGGTCCTGACCTCGGAGATCAAAGACAAGGAAGCGATCTACACGTCCATTCGAGATTTCTTGGGCAAGGGACTGTAGCGGTCGGTCAGAGCACGGTCGCCCAGACGTCGTCGCCCTCCTTTACTTTCAGTATCTTGCGCGCGGCTTCGCTCAAGGCGGCATAGCCGCCCTCCAACGCCACCGCCGCCACGAGGGCTCGGAACTTGGTGCTCCCGTCGGGCTGGCCGACGGCGACGAGGCGACGCTCCACGCCGGAGACCGGTTTGCGGGCCAGAACGTCTTCTTCCTGTTCGGCGGTCAAAGCCCGGCTCGACACGCGAAGGCGGCGAGCTTCTCGAACGGTGATGATGTCTTCCACCTTGGCTTCGAAGTGTGGGCCACCATCGAAAGGGTCGATGCGTTCGCTGTATTCGAATCCGACGGACTCGAGCATCCGACGCACGGGCTCGGTCTCGAGACCGACCTGCCCGATGAGCCCCGCGATCTCGGGAGGGAGCAGCGAGGCGTAGAGCTGCACTTGGGGAAACAAGGCGTAGATGAACTCCTTGTTTCCGTGGGATAGCTTGTCCGCCTCTTGATAGCCGAGTCCCGTGAACTTGCGTCCGAGGTGCTCCCAGAGGAGCGACCGCCCCTCGTCATCGAGGGGCGGCATGAGTTCGGCGATGACGTGCGAGCGAAACCGTTCGCGGAACATGGCGATGAACAAGAATCGGACGAAAGACAGAGGGCGTCCCAGTCCGAGGGATCGGTACTCGGGGTGCAAGACCAGCGCTCCGATCTCGGTCGGGCCCCGGTAGTTGAAGCCTAGCTTGAGCGTCGGGTGCTGGAAGTGCCGGTCGAGCGTGGAAGAGTAGCGCTCGTCGGTGATGACGTCGAAGAAGACGTGCGGCTCGTCGAGGTGTCCGTGCTGCGCGTAGACCAGAGATGTGCCCACGACGGCTTTGGACTCGGTCCCTTCCATGACGAACATGTAGAGCGCTCGCGACGGATCTTCGATGCGTCCCAGGAAGCTATCGCGAGCGGCCCCGATCATCCGTTTCAGTACGTCGGCGTCATGGGGGATGTTGACGGAGTTGAGGAACGACGCCAGCCGATGGACGGACTCGAAATCCCGAGAATGGACCTCTCGGACGAGGAATCGCTCACTCCGGTCGGTGGGACGGGGGGAAGCCCGCCTCCGCCCGCGCTTCTTGCCCGTTTTCCGGTGGGCCCGTTTGAGCGTCACGGCCGCTCAGGCTACCACGAGATGACGATACTCTCTCGTATTTGGACGAGGTCCTCATGCCCCTTCCGTATCTCGATAAGCTGAAAGCCATCATTAGCGATGAGCCCGGCGACCCGCCCTCCAGGCAGGCGAGTCTGGTCGAAGGAGCCACGGATCTGATCGAAGAGATCGTGCGGCGAACCATCTTCGACGCCGTCGAGCCGGCGGGCTGGTCGGTGGATGCCGCGTGGGAGGTTCTTTGTCCGGTCGCCCTCGGCAGCTTCGGTCGCCGAGACATGACGGTCTATAGCGACGTGGACCTCATGTTCCTTCTCGATCCCGGGCGCGTCGAAGACGACGAGGTTCTCGAGCTCATCGATCGGAGTCTTTACGGGCTCTGGGATCTGGGATTCACCGTGGGTCATGCGGTGCGCACGCCCGACCAGGCTCTGACGCTGGCCGCCGAGGACCCCAAGGTGCTCACGAGTCTCTTGGAGGCTCGAGCTTTGCCATCGAAAGCCGAGACCCAGCCGGCGGAGGCCGGGCGGTTGGCCCAACTCGTCGAGCGAGTCGATGCGTATCTGGCCCGGCCCGAGGTGGCTTCCGCGTTCATCGAGGCCAAGCTCCAGGAGGCCCGGGAACGGCGTGCGCGCTACGGCGATACGGTCTATCTCCTCGAACCGAACGTCAAAGAGGGACGTGGCGGTCTGCGGGATCTCCACACCGCGTGGTGGATCGCTCGCGCTCGGTGGCGAGTTCCGCCGGATGAGCTACTGCTGCTGGGTGTGCTCTCCGGCGTCGAAGAACGCTCGATCGAGCGCGCCTATGAGTTTCTCCTCCGGGTCCGTGCCGAGATGCACATGGCTGACGGTCGGCGCAACGATGCGTTGCGATTCGACCTCCAGGAGCATCTCGCCGAGAGTCTGGGCTTTGGTACCGACCACGACCATACGCCCCACCGCCGCCGCACGACCGAGCGATTCATGCGGGCGTACTACTTTCACGCCGGTCAGATTACGCTGTTCTCCCGGCTCCTAATCGAGCGAGCGACGTCCCATCGTCGGCGACCCGCGATCCGCTCGCGAGCGGCTCCCGGTGGATTCAAGACCTGGAACGACACACTGACCGTGGCCCATCGGGACCAGTTCTCGCGGGACCCGGCGGCGCTGGTTCGGATCTTCCGCGTCGCGCAAGACGAAGCGATGGAGATCTACTCCTACACGAAGGACCTGGTGCGCGCCTCGCGGCGGCTCATGGACGCCGGCTTTCGCCGTCGCGCCGATGTCGTGGAAGAGTTCCTGGCCATCATCGAGGACCCGAAGGCCGACGGCGAGATCTTGAGCGAGATGCACGACTTGGGTGTCCTGAAAGGGATGATCCCCGAGTTTGCTCGCGTGACGGCACGTTGGCAACACTCTTTGTATCACGTCTACACCGTCGACGTTCATTCCATCCGCGTGCTCAGAAACCTGAAGCAGCTGCGCACGGGTCGATTCGCCGATTCGCAACCTGACTTGACGAGATGGATGGCCGATGTGGAGCGTTCGAACGTCTTGTATCTGGGAGGGCTCTTGCACGATGTGGGCAAGGGCTGGCCCAACGACGATCACTCGATTCGAGGGGAGCGTGTAGCTCGGGCCGTGGGGGCACGTCTCGAAGCTGCCGGCATCGACGCATGGACGTCCGAAGATACCAGAGACTTGGCCTGGTTGGTTCGTGACCACCTGCTGATGTCCGACTTGGCCCAGCGACGGGACGTGACCGATCCCGAGCTGATCGCAGAGTTCGCCGCCGCTTGCGGCACTCTCGAGCGCCTACGGATGCTCTACATCCTGACTTTCGCCGACATGCTCGGTACCTCACCAAAGGTCTGGACGACCTGGAAGGGAACGCTCCTGGGGCAACTCTACCGGGGCACCGCGCGGCTCTTGACCGAGCAGGAGCCTGCGGCCCCCGAGGATCGGGAACGCCTACGTCGTCGACTGACCCGTGAGCTGCAGGTCGAAGCCGCGGCTCGCCCCGACCTCGCAGTCAGTCCAGACGAAGTGGAGGAATTCGTCAGCTTGGCTCCGTCGCGATATCTCCTGGGATTCAACCCGCGGAGAATGGTGCGCCACGTCGAGATGTGGCGCTCGGTTTCGCGACTGGGAGGACTGGCGGTTCATACCAGTCATCTCCGGCGAGAGGGCACGACTCGGCTTACGGTCGTCGGTCCTGACCAGCCCGGGCATCTTGCCCTGCTCGCCGGTACGCTGGCTGCGAACGGTCTGCAGATCGCCTCGGCCCAAGGCTTTTCGGTCTCTCGAGCTTCGGTTCCCCAGATCGTCATCCCGGAAAACGACACCGGAGCCGAGTCCGGGACCTACGAGTTGATCAGCGCCGATGACGAACAGCTCGCGGGACGACTGCTCGTAGACGTCGTCTATGCAACCGACGAGCAGGGGCGACTCTGCGACGACAATCGGCGGTGGGCACAATTCCGCCGCGACCTGGAAGACGTCATGCTCAATGGCGCGGATCTCAACGAGCTGTTCGATGCCCGCCGGCCGGCGCCGACGATCACACCGCGCGCCCGACCCGTGGTCGACATCGAGGTGCGAGTCGAGAACGAAGAGACGGCGGCCGAGACCGTGATCGACGTGTTCGGACCCGATGGCCTTGGAGCACTGTATCGGATCGCTCAGGCGCTCGCCGACGAAGGGCTCGAGATTCAGCTGGCCAAGATCTCGACCCAGGGAGACCGGATCGCCGACGCCTTCTACGTGGTCGATTCGGAGACCCAGGCCAAGATCGAGGATCCGCAGCGCCAGACGTCCATCCGGCGAGCGATCAACGCAGCCTTCGCCGTCATTGGTGATCGTCCGCGGTCGCTGGCCCAGATCGTTTGACCGCGGTCGGTTCTTGCCGGCGGGCCTGAGCCGACGTCATCCGCTCGGCTGGATTGGTGAAGCGTCGGGCAGAAACCTCGGGACGCATCGCGGTACGCTTGCGCTGGCCGCGCTCGTCGGCCCGAGCGATCAGCGTCGCCTGAACGTCGACCGGCGGCTCATCTCCGGGATATCGACGCACGTACGTCCCATTGGGCATCAAGTCCCAGCTCAAGGTATTGTCGCGAAACTCCGTCCCCAGGACTTCGTCCATGACTCGGCGCTTGGCTTCCTCATCTTCGATGGGGAATACGACTTCGATGCGCCGATCGAGATTCCGCGGCATCCAGTCGGCGCTACCGGAATAGACGACGTCGTCGCCGCCGTTTCGCCACCAGAAGATTCGAGCGTGCTCGAGGAAGCGACCGAGGATCGACCGGACCCGGATATTTTCGCTGACTTTGGGTATGCCGGGCTGCAGGCAGCAGATCCCGCGGATGATCAGGTCTACGGGCACCCCGGCCTGACTGGCCCGGTACAGATCGCGGATGATTTCCTCGTCGACCAGCGAATTCATCTTGGCCACGAGTCCCGAAGGTCGTCCGGCTTGGGCGTGCGCGATCTCGATTTCGATCCGGTCACGGATGTGCTGACGGAGCTGAAACGGCGCGACGACGAGCTTTCGCATTTCGGGCAGTTCTCCATACCCGGTGAGAACGTTGAAGAGCAGCATCGCGTCGTGGGTCAGGTCCTCGTTGGCGGTGAACATGCCGAGGTCGGTGTAGAGCCGGGCCGTCGAGGGATTGTAGTTGCCGGTAGCGAGGTGCAGATAGCGTCGCAATCCACCATCCTCGCGACGAGTGATCAACAATACCTTGGAATGGGTCTTCAGACCGATCAATCCGTACACGACATGGACTCCGCTGCGCTCCAACGCTCGTGCCCAAGCAATGTTGTTGGCCTCGTCGAACCGAGCCTTGAGCTCGACCAAGGCCGTGACTTCTTTACCCTGCTCGGCGGCTCGAGCGAGCGCCTTGACGACGGGCGAGTCTCCACTCGTCCGATAGAGGGTCTGCTTGATGGCTACGACGTCCGGATCGGCGGCCGCCTGGTCCATGAAGTCGACGACGTGGCGAAAGGAGTCATAGGGATGATACAGGAGGATGTCGCCTTCGCGGATGGTGCGAAAGATCGTGGGTGCATAGCGAAGCCGCGCGACGGGGGAGGGCGTAAACGGCGGATCGCGCAGCTCGGGATTCTCGACCTGTTTGTAGACGGTCCAGAGCTTGGCGAGGTCGATGAATCCCGGGCATCGCAGAAGTTGTCGGTCCTCCAGTCCGACGAGGTCGCGCAGCTGCTCGGCCAACAGCCACGACGTGGATTCGGACATCTCGAGTCGGACCGGATCACCGCGATCCCGCCGCCGAAGCTCGTCCTCGATCGTGGACAGCAGATCTTCGGCTTCCTCTTCGGCGATCTCGAGATCGCTGGAACGCGTGACCCGGAAGAGGCTGGCTTCGAGAATCGTATGGCCCGGAAACAGCTGGCCGGCGAAGCGCCGAATGATGTCCTCGAGCGCCATGAAGCGATACGGCTCGTCGTCGGTGGGGAAGTTCACGAAGCGAGGCAGCACCGATGGAACCTGGACGAGGGCCAGCAGCTCCGACGGTCGGTCGAAGCCTTCTGCGGCCGACGTCTCCACTCGGACCCGCAGTGCCAGATTGAGCGTTCCGCTGCGGAGGAGAGGAAAGGGATGGGCGGTATCGATGGCGATCGGCGTGAGACAAGGGTGGACCTCACGCTGGTAGTATTGGCTGACCCGCGCCGCTAGTTCGGTGTCGACTTGGTCCGGACGAATGAAGCGAACGCCCCGCTCATCCAGAGCCGGAACTACCTCCGACTCGAACGTTCGGGCGATCTTCAAACCGAGGCTCCGCGCTCGCTCCCCGATCCCGAGCAGACGTCTGCGTTTCGTCTCACCGGTGTCCTGGATATGGCTTCGCTCCAGCCCGCCGATGCGTACCATGTAGAATTCGTCGAGGTTACTGGAGGCGATCGCGATGAACTTCAGGCGTTCGAGCGGAGGGACGTCCAGGCGCTGGGCCAGAGCGAGGACGCGATCATTGAACTCCAGCCACGATAGCTCCCGGTCGGTCAGTGGCGGGGAGGGCCGGTCGGAAGTCACGATTCCTCTTCATGAAGCATCGATGGCGGCTTGCGCAAGCGATCGATGGGTGCCAAACCAAGAGGTGCGCGCATGCACGCCGCCGATCGCTTGCCGGATATCAGTATCGACGGACTGCTGGGACCGGACGGTGCAGCCAGTCGGTGTCTGCCTACGTTCGAAGACCGGGAGGCTCAGCGTCGGATGGCTCACGCGGTTCTCGAAGCGCTCGAGCACGGTGGCGTGGTGGCGGTAGAGGCCCCGACCGGCGTGGGCAAGACGCTGGCCTACCTCGTTGCAGCGGTGGTCAGTCGACGCCGGGTCATCCTTTCCACGCATACCAAGACGCTGCAGGACCAGCTCATCGACAAGGACCTCCCCATCCTCGGCCGATTGCTCGCGGCGGTCGGACGGCGTTTGCGAAGGGCGGAGGTCGACGATGGACCGCCCGGTGGCAACGAGACGCGGTACGCGCTCATGAAGGGGAGGTCGAACTATCTCTGCCTTTCGCGACTCGACCGCCAGGTGGAGCAGACGAGTTTCTCCTTCGCCGCGCGAGGGTCTTTGCCCATCGTCCGCGACTGGGCGCGGACCACCGCCCGCGGGGACCGAGCGGAGATCGCGGGTCTGGCGGAAGACGACCCTCTGTGGCCGGAGATCGACGCTCGATCCGAGATCTGCGTGGGCTCACGCTGCCCGCGCTTCGACCCATGCTTCATCGGCCGCATGCGCCGGGAAGCGCAGCTCGCGGACCTGATCGTGGTGAATCATCACCTGCTGCTTTCTGATCTGGCTCTTCGCGCGCAGCGAGAGCTAGCGGGAGTGGTGGGTTTCGGGGAAGTGATCCCGGCGGCCGAGGCGCTGGTCCTCGACGAAGCGCATACCTTGGAGGCGGCGGCGTCGGAGCATTTCGGCGGAAGGGTCTCCACCTGGCGGGTGGAGCGTTTGGGCCGGGACGTGACGAGGTTCATGGCTGAAGCGGGTACGTCGCTCGATGCGACCGCGGGCGCCGTCGAGCTCACGCGCGCAACGACCG
Source organism: uncultured Myxococcales bacterium (assembly GCA_964473255.1). Classification (GTDB taxonomy): domain Bacteria; phylum Myxococcota; class Kuafuiibacteriia; order Kuafuiibacteriales; family Kuafuiibacteriaceae; genus Kuafuiihalomonas. Next base: position 11,108 of record CAYYOT010000097.1, read on the forward strand.
CAGTCCAAGGCGTGTTCTCGACATTGCCGGCGGCAGAGGGCCGGTTCCGCTTCTCATCGGGGGCCGAATCGAAGGTGATGGCCGACAGTCGTCGGGCGCTCCCCGGGGCCGAGTCGGCGCTTTCCACGCTCGCCGAACGCCTGGAAGGAGCGGTCGAGTCCGACCCTCGCGCTCAGGCTCTCGTCGATCGAACCAAGGAGCTTTCGGCCAGCCTGCGATTCGTCCTGGATGCCGAAGACCGCAGCTACGTGTACTGGAGCGAACGTGGTCGAGGCGGAGGCTCTTTGGGCGCTTCCCCGATCGAGGTATCCGGTCTCCTTCGCGAGCATCTCTTCGAACGATTCGGCGCCGTCGCCATGTGCAGCGCGACGCTTTCCGCGGGTGACGATGGGCTTCGCTACTTTCTTGGCTCGGTGGGCGCGCCGGCCGAAACCGAGGTCGTGGTCCTCGATTCACCGTATGATTTTTCCCGGCAAGCGGCGTTGTACGTTCCCGAAGATGGCCGCTCGCCCGATGCCAGCGATGCCGATGCGCGCTTGGCTCGCGAGGTCGAAGACCTGGTGCTTCTCGTTGGTGGGGGCGCGCTCTTGCTCTTCACCAGCCATCGCATGATGCGTCGGGTGCACGACCGGCTCGTCGATCGGCTTCCGTATCCCGTGCTGCTTCAGGGACAGCAGCCGAAGCGCGAAACTCTTCGAAACTTCGTCGAGTGGTCGCCCGCCGTCCTTTGTGGGACGGCCACATTCTGGGAAGGCGTGGACGTTCCCGGCGAAGCGCTCCAGCTCGTGGTGATCGACCGACTGCCCTTCGACAGCCCCCGAGATCCCCTGCTTGCAGCGCGGGCCGAGCTCCTGCAGCAAAAGGGCGAGAGTCCGTTCAGTGCGCTGCAGCTCCCGCGGGCGATCCTGCGCTTCAAGCAAGGGTTCGGCCGGCTGGTGCGGAGTCGGTCGGACCGCGGCGTCGTGGCCATCCTCGATGGCCGAGTCCGAACGCGCGGTTACGGCGCGAAGTTCACCGCCGCACTCCCCGCCGTCCCTCGCGTGGCTTCGGTTCCCGAGCTTCGCCGGTGGTGGACGGACTCCGTATGAGTCTCGCACCGGCCGATGGTCTGTACCGGTGGGTGAGACCGCGCCTGTTTCGCTACGACGCCGAGGACGCCCACGACTTCACGCTGAAGTGGGCGGCCTGGGCGGCGGAACGCCCCTGGGCCTGCTGGATGGCCGACGCCTGGTTCGCGCCGCGTCCGGCCGAGGCTCTGGCCCAGGAGATCTGGGGTCTCAAGTTCCCCAATCCGATCGGCCTGGCCGCCGGGCTCGACAAGAATGGGGTCGCCGTCGACCTGTGGGCCGCGCTCGGATTTGGATTCGTCGAGGTCGGAACGGTCACGCCGGGGACCGGCCAGCCGGGGAACGAGCGGCCACGGCTGGCGCGCCTGGTGGACCACGATGCGCTCGTGAACCGCATGGGATTCAACAACCGCGGCTCGGCGGCATTGGCGGAGCGGCTGGCCAAACGCCGGACCAAGATTCCCGTCGGAGTCAACGTGGGCAAGGCCAAGGTCACTCCCCTGGAGCGCGCGGTGGACGACTATGAAGCCACGGTCCGCGATGTTCATGACCGGGCTTCCTACCTGGTCGTGAACGTCTCCAGCCCGAATACACCGGGCCTACGGGATCTGCAGTCGATCGAGGCTCTACGGCCGATCGTCGAGCGGGTCGTGTCCGTGCGGGACGAGCTCACGCGCGAAGAGTCGCGCCCGGTGCTGCTCAAGATCGCGCCCGACCTCGCCGATGAAGACGTCGATGCGATCGCCGACTTGGCCTCGAGCACGGGCCTCGATGGCATCATCGCCACCAACACGACGATCCAGGCTCCACCCGGCGCCGGGCTCCCGATCGCAGGGGGAATCTCCGGTCGGCCCTTGGAGCCTCGAGCCCTCGAACTCACCCGTCGGCTCCACGGGCGGCTGGGTCGTGATGTGCCGATCGTGGGGGTGGGGGGCATCATGGATGCCGACAGCGCCTACACGCGCATCCGGGCCGGTGCCCGACTTCTGCAAATCTACACGTCTTTCGTATATCGTGGCCCGAGCTTGGTTCGGAATCTCACCGAGGGCCTGTTGGAGCGTCTGCACCGCGACGGTTTCCGCAGCGTTGAAGAGGCCGTCGGGACCGCTTGAGGTCGGGGCGAGCGTGAGGTCGGCGTGCAGTTCAACGTAGCCAACAAAGAGCTGACGCTGAAGATCGTCTACTACGGGCCGGGTCTATCCGGGAAGACGACGAACATCGAAGCCCTCCATACTCAGCTCGACACATCGGCGCGCGGGCGCTTGATGTCCCTGGACACCAAGGGCGACCGAACCCTGTTCTTCGATCTGCTGCCCGTTCATTTTCAGACACGCTCGGGCTTCCGGGTGAAGATGAAGCTCTTCACCGTCCCCGGCCAGGTCATGCACGAGTCCACGCGTCGCATCGTGCTGGCGGGGTGCGATGCGGTAATCTTCGTAGCCGATGCTCAGCGGGAGCAGCTCGCGGCCAACAACGAAGCGTTTTCCGGCTTTCACAAGAATCTTCGGGCCAATGGCATGAAGCCGGACGAGATTCCGACGGTCATCCAGTTCAACAAGCTCGACCTCCCCAACGTGATTTCCGGAGAGGAGATCGAAGAATACGCTCGGGCCGGGCGAGAGCCCATCTTCAAGGCGGTGGCGATACGTGGTCTCGGCGTCGTCGAGACGCTGCGAGGTTGCCTCGAGCTCTTGTGGCAACGCCTCGAAGCCGAGCACGAGTTCCAGCGCAAATTCGGCATCCAGCGGGACGAGTTCATGAATGGAATATTCCGGGCGTTCCGGCCGAGTGACCGGGCGGATCCGGATGCCGATCCAGCTAGCGAGGAGCGACCGTGACCGGCTTCGAGACCGGGAACCGCCGGCTTCCGATACTCCCGGAAGATCTCGGGGAGGAGCGCCGTGCCTCGTCCAGCGGCTCCATCCTCGACCGCCAGATCAACTTGGCCGAGCTCCTCGACGTGGATGCTTTTCGGGACATCTGCACCAGCTTCGTCGATCTCTACAAAATCGGAATCAAGATCTTCGATTCCGACGGCACGAAGCTGATCGACATTCGCGTGGGAAGCGGTGACTGGTGCGGCTACATCTTCTCCAACAAAGTCGGGCGGCCCATGTGCACCAATCTCGTCGGGAAGATCAAATCGCACCCGTACCCTGGGCTCGAGTCAGGCCAGGTCGTCGAGCAGATGTGCTTCTCCGGTCTGAAGTACGTGATCATGCCCATTATGTACGGGGGCGATTACCTGGGTCGCGTCATCTATGGCCCCTTTCGTCCGCAGGATCTCAAGCGGCCCGCCGACGAGGTATACGAGTTCCCCGACTTCGACCCGAATCGGCTCGCCAGTTACGGCGGGAAGATCCGGCGCGCTCCCGACGAAACCATCATCAAAATTCTCAACAACTTCCGCGGCGTCATCGACACCGTCACGTTCGTAGCGATGAAGGCCCTGATGACGCAGCAGCTGCACGTCGAGTCGATTTCGGCGTCGTACAAGGAGCTGAGCGAAGCCAACCGTCACCTGCGGGTCAGTCTCGAGAAGCTGCGCGAACTCGACAAACTCAAGTCGAACTTCCTAGCGATGTTCAGCCATGAGCTTCGCACGCCTCTCACGAGCGTCATCGGCTATTCGGAGATGCTCCTCGAGGGGATGGCCGGCGGGCTGTCCGGCGATCAGCAGGACTACGTCCAGACCATTCGAGACAAAGGGAGGACTCTGCTCGAACTGATAAGCTCGCTCCTCGACATCTCCAAGATAGAAGCCGGGCCCC
>CAYYOT010000098.1:0-14928 GCA_964473255.1 uncultured Myxococcales bacterium
GTCTGGGGAACGAAGTAGCCAAGGTTTTCGACAAAACGGCCATCTCGGCGAAAGCGGCGGTCCGCCGCGACGAGATGGTAGACCGGACGCCTCTTCGAGCCCGCCCGGGAAAGCCTCAGGATCATCATCGAATGGTCGCTCCTCGTCCGCCGCGGTGGCGGACACCAGGGTTGGCGCTCATCTCGAATGCGAGGGGGATTGTCAATGCCACGCTACTCGAACACGTCGTTGACGCTCACGACTAGGAGAAGCCCGAACAGAAGAATGAAACCCGCCAGGTGAACCCAGTTTTCGAGACGGGGCTCGACGGGCTTCCGGCGGACGGCGCCGATCAGAAGAAACATGAGTCGAGCCCCGTCCAGCGCCGGAATCGGGAGTAGATTAAACAGCCCCAACATCAGCGACAGCGATGCGATCAGCCGCAAGGCACCCACGGATGACCGCTCCACCGAATCGGCGAGGCCCTTGACGATCCCGATCGGTCCGTCGACCGCTTTGACGCCGCCGCCGCTGAAGAGAAGTGCGGGCAGGGCGGCCAGTTGGTCGAGCATTCGACCCGACTGCACCCACAAGGCCCGTCCTGCGGTGGACAAGCCCCCCCAGATCCCCAGCGGGTCCGACTCCCACTCGGTCCCCTGCAGCCGGATCCCGATCAGGTACCGCCCCCCCATCGGCCGAGGCTGAACCGGAACCACGAGGTCTCGGCCATCGCGGCGAACGTCGAACCGGACCACACTTCCGTCGGACCCCTGGATGGCGTCGTCCAGGTCCTGCATAGCCACGAACGGCGTGCCGTCGGCCCCGACCAAGAGGTCGTCTTTCTGCAGGCCCGCCTCCATCGCCGCTTGTTCGTCGATCACGTCGACGACGCGGACCGGCGGCGCCTCGACCGCATTGAAGAAGGCGTAAAAGAAAAAGAAGAGAATGAACGCCAACAGATAGTTGGCGGCGGGGCCGGCGAGAACGGCCCCGAACTTCGCCGCGAACGGACGGTTTTGGAAGGACCGAGGGTCGTCGGCTTCGGCTTCGTCTTCGGGGTTCATGCCGTCGATGGCGACGTATCCGCCCAGAGGGATGGAGCTGAGCACGAACTCGGTCTCGGCCCCCTGGTACCGATAGATCACCGGACCAAAGCCGACGGAGAACCGGCTGACCTTCATGCCGCCCCATTTGGCGGCCAGGTAGTGGCCGGCTTCGTGGAAGATGATGAGGAACCCGACGGCCAGGATCGAGGTCACCAGGGCAACGACGTTCACGAGGGCGATAGAAGGCCCACCGCCGGCCGGCCAGTCAACCGAGTTCATGATTGACGCGTGACCGCTGCACCAGGGCCTGATAGTGGCCGCCAACGTGCCGTTCGAGTTCATGGTGGCCTTCCGCTACCTGCGCGCGCACCGTAAGGCCGGGATCTCGCTCACCAGCTTCCTCACGGTGGCGGGGGTCATGCTCGGCGTGGCCGCACTCACGGTGGTCACCTCGGTCTGGAACGGGTTCGAAACGGCCTTTCTGAGCAAGCTCCTGGGCGTCAATGCCCACGCCGTGATCCTGAAGCGCAGCGACGTCTTCCGCGACCACGAGGAGGTGGCCGAGCGCCTGCGGGTCCAACCCGGCATCACGCGCGTCTCGCCCTTCATCTACAACGAGGTCATCGTGCAGAGCGCGCGCGGTGTGCAGGGAGTGGTCATCAAGGGCATCGACCCCGACCAAACCAAGCGCTCGGACCTCGCCCAATACATCGCCCGCGAGGACGAGGATGCAGACCGTGTCCTCGACGGCCTCCACACGCAGACCGGGACCGCCCACCCGGGGATGCTCGTGGGCAACGACCTGCTCGAGATCCTCCACATCGAGGTGGGTGATACGGTCACCATCATCAGTCCCTACGGAAGCCCGAACAGCGAGGCCGGCACCGCCTCCTTCACCGTCGTCGGTACCTTTCATTCGGGGATGTTCGAGTTCGACTCGCGTTGGGTGTTCATCGACCTGAAGAAAGCCCAATCCTTCTTCGGTCTGTACGGGACGGTGACCGGGCTGGAGGCGTGGACGGAAGACCCGATGACGAGCAAAGAGCTCCTGAACGCCGCGGTTCGGCCTTTGGATCCGACCGACCCGGTGGCCTTCACCGTGAAGGATTGGTCGCAGACCAATCGCGGCGTCTTTGGAGCGGTGAATCAGCAGAAGACGCTGATCACGTTGGTGCTGTTCATCATCGTCTTGGTGGCCGCGTTCAATATCATGGCCACACTCTTTCTCCTCATCCTGGAGAAGGGTCGCGAGATCGCGCTCCTTAAGTCGTTGGGCGCGAAGAACCGATCGATCCTGGCCATCTTCGTCATCGACGGACAGCTGGTCGGGCTGGTCGGGTGTGCGCTGGGGCTCGGGGTCGGCCTCGCCGTCTGCGCGCTGCTCGGCCGCTACGGCTTGAAGCTGGATCCGCGCGTGTACTACTTGGAAAATCTCCCCGTCGTCGTAAATCCATGGGAGCTGCTCCTGATCGTGGGCGGTGCCATGCTCCTGGCCACGTTGGCCACGACGTTTCCAGCGCTCACCGCCGCACGACTCAAGCCCGTGGAAGGTCTCACACGCCGCGGGCAGACCAGGCGCCGGCGTTAGGCGGGCTGTTCATTCGCTCCGACCGAGGGTATTCAGGACGCCGTGGCGCGACAGCTTTCGCTGTTTGGGTCGACCCCACCCGCACCCCGAAGAGCCGAAGCGCCGCCAGCGGCGAGCCCCGGCCTCGCCAGCCGCCACGCCTGGATCGAAGCCGTGCTCCGCCCGCATCTCGGTCCCAAGCTGGTCGTGCGCCTCACCGACAACCGGAGCACGATGATCTCGGTCCGAACCCGGCGCGGCGTGCGTTACGTCCGGCTGCACCGCTCGTTCGGAACGGCTCCCGTACCGGTTTTGGAGGCGGTCGCCAGCTTCTTGGGGGGCGGGCGCCTCACCTCTCGGCGCGCGCAAGTGCTCGACCGGTTCATCGACGGTATTCCTTCCTGCCCCCGAGCACGGCGCGCCGTGGAGCTGAGACCACGCGGCCAGCACCACGACCTCCAGCGCATTCTCGATCGACTGAACGAACGGTACTTCGGTGGGTCCATTCAGGCCCGCATCACCTGGTCGCGCGCATCACGCCGAAAGCGCCGCCGGAGCGCGATGTGCCTGGGGACGTACTCCGCCGATCTGGGGCTCATCCGCATTCATCCCGCGCTCGACCAGCCGTTCGTGCCGGATTTCTTCGTCGAGTCGGTCGTCCATCACGAAATGCTCCACGAGCGACACGGCACCGGAGTCTCGCCCACGGGCCGCCGGATCCTCCACTCCCCCGCCTTCCGCGCCGAGGAACGCCAACACCCCGACTACACCCGCGCCCGCACCTGGGAACGGAAACACATCCACCTCCTCCTGCGGTATTGACCCCGGAGCAAAGCTGCTAGCTTCGGTCCGTGCTGCTGATCGTCATCGGTTTGGCCGCGTCTGCGAATGCTTCGGAGGTAGACCAAGGCCGTTTGCTCTTTCACGACCCAGGCCTCGCTCGGCGAGGCGTGTCGTGCAACACGTGTCACGCGACGACCAGGAACGGCCAAGGCGACGGCCTCATCCGCGCCGGACACTCCCTGTTCGACGTGGCGCGCCGCCCCTACTGGCGAGGCGACGCCCAGAAATCCGAGTTCAAGAACCTGGGGGCGGCCGTCGTCCCTTGCTACGACATCTACATGGGCGAGCGCCCGGCGCCGCGCCTGCAGTCGGCGATCGTCGCCTACATCGGCTCGCTTCGCTCCAGGTCCAAGCAGCGGCCGGCGGCTCTCCAGCTACAGCCGAGCCTGGAGGCCGATGGCAACTACGACCTACCCAAGTATCGAAACGGCCGCGCCGATCTCGGTCGAGGCTTGTTCTACCGCGCCTGCCACAGCTGCCATCCCTTCGGCACGAGGCAAGGGATCGGCGAGGTCGTCGCCGGCGTGCCGCGCGCCCGAGTCGCAGCCAAGATCCGCGAAGGCACCGGCCTCATGCGCGGTAAGCGCGTACCCGGTCTTTGGATGCCTTTCTACGGCGCCGACCGCCTCACCGACGAAGACATCGCCGACATCGCCGCCTTCATCGATTCCCTCCCCAAGCCTCGAGCGGTCTCGCCTCAATAGCGGTCCGGTGCTGACGGCGCACCTCGAGCCTTTTAGGGATGTCGAACCGCCTGCGACAACTCCGTCCACATCATGCGCACCTTCGGCCTCGACAAGCGCTAGCCCTGGTCGCGGCGAAGACGACTCGACGACCGAGAGGTACCCGGCCATCGAGCCGAGAGACCGTCCACCGAGGTTCGGAGCCGCAGTGGAACATGGCATACTGGGACGATGCCTCTGCTCGCGGTGCGGGATTTGGTGCTCGTGGCCTTGGTGCTCGCGAGCGTCGCGGGTTGCGGAGACGACGACGTCCCGCTCTCGGTCCGCCTGGCCTTTCCGAGCGGAACCGAGCGTCCCGACGGCTTCATCGAAGTCCGGGTCGAGGATGGAGCCGGAGCCGAGCTGCGTCGCATCGGGCCCGAGCTTCTGACCTCGGGCCTTCAGCTCCGTCTTGCCGGCGTGCCCTTCGGCCCCCGACGGCGACTCGTGGCCGAGATCCGCAGCTCGCGGTTCCGCAACGCCCCCGCCGCATTTCGGGGAAGCAGCGAGCCCTTCACCTACGAGTTCGGCAAGAAGAAGGAAGTCGTCATCGTTTTCGAACGCGTCGACGACGAAGCGACCGAAGGTCCCGATCTCCCGGATCCCGAAGGGCTGGTCTATGCGCGCCTACCGTGGGGCGACGGGACATCCGATGCAGCACCGAGAGCCGAAGTGCGGGTTCCTGCAGGATGGACGAATCCTGGCACGACGCTGTTCGTCTTCGATGGTCCACAGGTCGACGCACCAAACCTCGATTCCACCGACCGGGCATTGGTCCTGGCCTCGACGAGCCCCACATCGAGCGAGGCGTTCTCGCTCGCGATTCCCGGCGGCTTGGCGGCTCCGACCAGAATCTATGTGGGTCTCTCCGATGAAGACGGACGCCTGAGCGACGCCGACCCGGAAGCACCGGGCCTGCAGGCGGCGTTCGTGTCCCGCAGCGAGTGGGTCGCGGCCTTCGGCGGCAAACAGCGGGGTTCATCGTTTCCCAACCCCCATGCCGTAACGGTCGCGTCCACGTCCGGCAGCATCCTTGCCCTCGACCCTCGTACGAGCGAGGAGCCCTCTCAGCAGCAACTCGACGGCCTCGCCGTAGGTGCAGCCGACCTTCGCCGAACCGCCGCACGTCGATGGCGAAGGTTTGAAGACAACGGCTCGCCAGCGCTTCGCCAAAACGCTTCGACGACCTTCGACGCGGTTCGGGGCGTGACCCTGCTCTTCGGTGGAACCTCACTTCTCGTGGGCTCGGACCAGCTCGCCGACCTTTGGCAGTGGGACGGCGAGGCCTGGTTCCGCCTGGACGCGGGAAGCGGCCCGTCGCCCCGGGAAGGCGCATCGTTTGCCTTCATGGGTCGGCTGGGCAAAGCCGTGCTCTTCGGGGGCATCGGGTCCGACGCGGTTCCCCGGGCCGACCTTTGGACGTGGGATGGCGTCTCCTGGGCCGAAGTCAACGTTCAGGGCCCGTCGGCTCGCACCGACGCCGCCGTGGCCTACGACCCGGTGCGCGGCCGGCTCGTTCTGTACGGCGGCTGTCCGGACCCGTCCTGCGGAATCCCGTTGGACGATGTTTGGGAGTTCGACGGAGCATCGTGGCGAGCCGTTCCGTCCGGGGCCGTGGGACCCTCGCCGCGCTTCGATGCGAGCCTGGTCTGGGACTCGAAGCATCAGCGGATCCTGCTCGTGGGAGGGATCGGGCCGGGCGGAGCTCAGGGCGTGGCCGACATTTGGTCCTGGGATGGCGCGTCTTGGCGACAGATCAACGACGGGACCGGCGGGCCCACCTCCACCCGCGGCAGCGTCGCCTCCTTTGACCGAGACCGCGGACAAGTTCTCTTGCTGGAGACCTTCGATGGCGAAGCCGAACCGCTGTGGTCGTTCGACGACCGCGGGTGGCAGAGGGTCACGTCGGCCGACGGTCTCGAGGACGGCCCCGGAAAGCGCGTTCGCCCGGCTCAGGTCTACGATCCGATCAGGAAAGAGACCCTCGTGTTCGGGGGCTTTTCCGCCGCGGAGGACGAGCGCACGTGGGCTTGGTCCGGGAAGCGGTGGTTGGTGCGCCAGCAGCGCGTCGACCGACGGGCGCCCGCTGCGGCCCTTGCATCCGCCGCCTACGACTCCCGACGCGATCGAATCGTGCTCTTCGGCGGGTTCGACGGAAGCGGCTATTCGGACACCGTCTGGGAGTTCGATGGAACGGGCTGGATTCCGATCACGCCGCCCGAGCCCCGGCCCGAGCCCGGCCTAGGTTATTCGATGGCGTACGACGCCGCTCGGCGGACGGTGGTTCTCCACGGCGGTGCCAACCTCGTCGAGGGCCGCATCTTCAAAAGCCTGTGGGGATGGAACGGCCAGCGCTGGACGCTGCTTGATTCGGGCACGGGGCCGCCCGCTCAGACCCCCGGTCTCCGAGCGTTCGGAGCCATGGCCTACGATCCCGACCTCCAGGTCGTGGTCCTCTTCGGCGGGGTGAACGGCACGAGCAACGCACCGACTTCAACTTGGGAGTGGGATGGCGACGGCTGGACCGAGTTCTTGCCGGCGCCCGACGTCCCGCAGCCCGAGGCTCGAACCGGACACAACCTCGCCTTCTTCGGCGGGTGTGAAAGATGCATCGAGGATCTGCGAGGCCCCATGCTCGTCGGCGGCGTGGGAAACGGACCGGTCCTGCGTGATCAGTGGCTGCGCCGAGACGGCCAGTGGACGCTCGTCGAGGACGAAGTCCCCCCGCGCGTCGACGCAATGATGGCTTGGGATCCGGTCAGCGGGCTCCTCTTGCGGTTCGGCGGAACGACGAGCGCGGATTTCGACTACGACTTGAGTCAATCCGACATGTGGGCGTGGGGCGGAAATACGTGGACGGTGCTCTCGCCCGCATCCAATCAACCCGCTGCGCGCTCCGGAGGCGTCGGCCTCTACCATCAGGTTCTCCGCGGGATGGTGGTGGCGTCGGGCGAAGGGTTGCCCCTCACCGGAGGCGGCGGAGACGTGCCCAACCGATATCACGCCGACACGTGGGTCTTCTCCAGCGAGGAGTGGCGGGAGGTCACGCGGGGTCAGCGTCCGCGATGCAATCACCGCGCGGTCACCCACCCGGTAACGGACGAGACGTTGATGTACGGCGGGTGCACCGTTCCTTTCTGTCTGCCTGGTCTCGATCTCACCTGGTCGTGGGGGTCGGCGGGATGGACCCAGCGGTCGTCTCGCTTGCCCAGCGTCCCCGCTCGCGATCACGCGCTGGCGCCGACGGCCCGCCCGAGCGAGTTCCTCCTCACCGGAGCCACGCTTCCCAATCAGCGGACCATGCTGTTCCGGGATGGCAGCTGGGAGGTGACGGAGAGCGTTCCCGTCATCGGCGGCGAAAGCTCCTTCAATCGGGAAGCCGGACTCGTCTATCAGTTTGGCGGTCAACGCCTCGTGACGCCGATCGACTTCGAGCTGACGGCCGAGATGTTCGCCTTCGACGAGGACGGTGCCTCGCGCCCGATCGAAGCGACCGGTCCCAGCGCTCGAAACGAACACGCCTTCGCGCACATGCCCCGCGCGGGCGACCCGGTCGACGTCATGTATGGCGGATCGACGTCCCCCACTCAGGTCAGCGAAGAGACCTGGCACTTCGACGCGGACTCGGAAACCTGGCTCCTACGAGCGCTGGACGGCGCCGGTCCTGGTCCCCGGGCCGGTCACGGCCTCGCCTGGGACCCGGAGCGCCGAAGGCTGATCCTCGCCTCCGGCCGAAACGCCGAGAACCTGCTGATCGACGACGTCTGGGAGTACGCCGGTGATTCGTGGTCTCGCGTCGTGAACGAAGGCCCGCGACCTTCGGGTCGAATCAGCTTCGCGTGGTTCTACGATCCCGTCCGCAAAGGCATGATCCTCGACGGCGGCCAGTTCGCGACCAGCTGCTCGAACGAGACGTGGATCCTCCCCAGCGCCATAGCCGAACGACCCAGCGCTCGGTTCGACATCGATTACGGCGCGTCCGGCCTGGCCGTCGAGGCGCTCCGAGGACTCACGGTCGAGGCAACCGCCGGAGGCCGCGGCCATGAAGTCTCCGAAGTGGACCCGGCGCCCGCAGTCGAAGGGGTTGCACTCCTGGTTTGGGATGCCTGGATCAGCGAGTGGGTGAGTCTCACGCAGACCGACCGAGGCCCCGACGCTCCCGGTCCTCTCACGTTCTCGTCGGGAGCCGACGAGAACGTGGCGCACTGGGTCTCCGGTGACGGCAAGATTCATATTCGCGTGCAGCCGGTCGCGGGTCTCGGAAGCTCCGCCAGGCCCGGCACCGTGAACGTCACGACGTTTCGGGTGACGCTCCGATCGCGTGTCACAGCCGACTGACGGTCTACTCCGCGGGCAGAGGCCAGGCGCGGGCGGTGCCGATGTCGTAGACTTCTTGGAAGCCCGCGGATCGGAGGCGGGAAGCGGCGGTGGCGCTGCGGATACCGCTCGCACAGTAGAGGACGAGAACTGCGTCCTTCTTTATGCCCTGCGAGCGCAGGACCTTTTCCGTTTCGCCGAGGGGAGCGTTGATGGCGCTCGCCAGGTGGCCGCGGTCGAATTCGCCGGGGGTGCGAACATCGACGAACACGGCCCCACGGTCGACGAGCTGTCGGGCCTTCTCCGGCGGCATCGACGGTGGACGCCGGAGCTGCTTCATGATGAACAGCCCGACGACCACGGCCAGGACGACGAGCACCCAGGTCTTCACGAACGACACGCCAGCTGTCGGCTGATGCTCCGGTCAAGACGATTCTCGCTCGCCGCCGGCCAAGAAGCCCCAGGGCGCAAGACTCCGCGCCATGCGACCGTGACCGCATCCAGACGGGCGTTCCGGACGAATAGATGTGCGTGGGCGCCGAAATCACCGTAGTCACCGGCGCTTCGCGCGGAATCGGCGCCTCCGTCGCCCGACAACTGGCATCGCCACAGCGCCAGCTCGTGCTGATGGCACGGAGCCAGGACGAGCTGGAAGAACGCTGCCGTGAAGTCGAGGCGCTCGGAGGACGAGCCGCGGCCGTGCCGGTCGACCTGTCGATTCCGGGTGCTCCGGCGGAGGCCATCGACCGGGTCGAGGCACGGTACGGTCGAGTGACCGGAATGGTCCTGAACGCGGGCGTGGCCAACAATCGGCCGTTTCGCGACACGACGTCCGAGCTGATCGAGGCCGAGCTGCGGGTGAACTACCTGGCCCCGACCGAGTTCTTGAAGCGCTGCTTGCCGAGCATGGTCGACGCCCGCCACGGCGCGATCGTGGTGGTCGGTTCTTTGACTTCCTTCGTCCCCTTCCCGGGCAACGCCAGCTACTCGGCTTCGAAGACCGCGCTCCTGACGCTGGTTCGAGGTCTACGCCTCGAGGTCCAGGGTCAAGGGATTCAGATCGGCATGGTGCTGCCCGGACTGACCGACACGGACATGACGAAGGACCACTCGAGTATGCTCGCCCCGATGACTCCGGAAGCCGTGGCCGAGGCCGTCGTTCGGACCTATCGGGGCTCGGAAGCCGTGGTCGTCCCCGGCGTCATGAATCGCATGGCGGCTCAGGTCTTTCGCTCCTTTCCCGGCGTTTCGGACCGGCTTCTGGGGCGCATGGCCAAGTACGTCATTCCGAGAACCTCGTGAAGCCGACCGTCATCATCCTCGGCGCCGCTGGTTTCATCGGCTCGGCCCTCCGCCGTCGATTCCGCGACCGATGGCGGCTGCTGAGCGTGGACAACCGTCCCATCCCGACCGGGGACGACTTCCCGAGCGAGGGCGAGGAGCGGCGACTCCGCTGCGACCTTGGCGAGCCGGCGGAAATCGATGCGCTTCTTGACGCCATCGAGCCCGAGGCCTCATCGGTCGTCGGGGTCGTCCATTTGGCCGCCTACTACGACTTCAATAACCGTCCGGATCCCCGCTACACGGCCATCGAGGAGGGTCTCGCCCATCTCCTACAGAGACTACCGGACACCCTCCCGAACGAAGCCTGCTTCGTCTACGCCTCGAGCATGGCCGCGATGGCCCCGACGAATCCCGGCGAACCGCAGACGCCCGAGAGCCCGCGGAGCGGCGCATGGGCCTACCCGGCGCACAAACTCCGCGCCGAGCGGCTCATCGAAAGCGCCGACACTCCCCAGCCGCGCGTCGAGCTGGTTCTTGCCGGCGTGTACAGCGAATGGTGCGAACTCGTCCCCTTGTTCCACCAGATCGAGCGCGTGCGCTCGGGGAGCCCGCAGTCGCTGTTCTACCCCGGTCCGGTCGACCGCGGCCTCACCTACGTTCACGTCGAGGATGCCGCCGATGCGTTCGGCCGGGCGGTGGAGCGCCTCCCCGGTCGCGAGGGCGTGATCCGCCTGCTGATCGGGGAGCCCGAGCCAGTGACCTACAAAGAAATCCAGAGCACGGCGGCCGAACACATTCACGGCCAGGGCGCGTCGATCGTCCGCGTCCCGCGCTTCTTGGCCAAAGGTGGCGCTCGGCTTCTCAACGGCCTCGGCCGCTGGACCGGCGACCGCGGCTTCGTCAAGCCGTGGATGGTCGACTTCGCCGGCGAGCACTTCGAGTTCGACCTGTCCGCCACGCAGAGCGAGCTCGACTGGCGCCCCCAGCACCGCCTGCACCACGCGCTCGGGGATATCTGCGACCAGGCTCGCGCCCGCCCCGACGAGTGGGTAGAGCGCAATCTCGCCCGCCCCGGTGCCGCCTCCCAAGCGGATCAAAGCCAGAACTAGCCATCGCCAGGGCTCGTCCCGGTGGTCTGCGACGTGCCTTCGGCGTCGAGCCAGCCCGCCCCTCAGCGGGCACGAGCGACGAGACCGGTGAGACCCTCGACCACGCGGCGGACCTCTCCGTTGATCTCGCGCTGGGTCTTCGTCTGAAGGGTTCCTTCGACGATCAAGACCGACAGCCCGTGCACGGCCGACCAGGCCAGGTGAGCCAGGCTCGTCGGGTCGAGCTGAGGCGCGTAGCCCGCCTCGACCACGCGCTCTGTGCAGTCGACGAGCGTCTGGTAGGTCGCCGCCGCCTCGTCGATGGGCTCGTCATCATCGTGCAGGTCGACCAGCGATCGCTGGAACATCACCCGGAAGTGTCCCACGTTCTTCGTCGCGAACTTCACGTAGGCCACGCCGATGCCGGTGAAGGCCTCGATGGGATCGTCGACTCGAGCCGCTCTCTGCATGGCTCGGGTCAGTGCGTCGAATCCTTCCCGCGCCAACGCACGCAGAATGCCGTGGAGGTTTCCGAAGTGGTGGTAGGGCGCCTGGTGACTAACGCCCGCCCGGCGGGCGACCTCGCGAAAGCTCACCCCTCGGACCCCGCGCTCGGCCACCAGCACGACGGCGTTATCCAGTATGGCCCGACGAACGTCGACATCGTCGGTCGAAGCCGAGTATCGGCGACTCACCGCGAGCGATCCTCGGCCCGACGAGTCAAGCGGTGGCTCGGGTCAGCTGATGCTTGGTCATTCCGCGCATCACCATCCCCACGACTCGGACCCGGAGGGCTCGGGGCAAGAGGGCGAGCGAGAACAGCAAGAACTTGGTCATGAAGCCCGGCTTCACCAGGCTCTTTCGCCCGAGCGCCTGAAGCGTTTCCTGGGCCACCACTTCGGGCGCCAAGGCCGAGCCCAGGTTCATGTTGGCCCGAGCGGCGAAGCCACTTTCGACCGGCCCGGGCGCCGAGGCGATGACGTCCACGCCGGATGGCTTCAGCTCGAGAGCCAGGCCTTCGGAAAGAGACTGCACGTACGCCTTGGTCGCGGCATAGTTCGCGGACCGGGGCACGCCCTGAAACGCAACCAGGGAACTCAGCAAGACGATCCCGCCCCGCCCCCGACGAGCGAAGCGCCGGCCGAACTCGGCCGTCATCTGCAAAAGGGCGCGGCAGTTCACGTCGACCATCTCCAGCTCGTCGTCGAGGTCGGCCTCGATGAGCGGCCCCGACGTTCCGAAGCCCGCCGACGCCACGAGCAGCCCCACGTCGAGGTCGGCGGCGGCATCGAGCACGGCCTTCACATCGTCAGGCTGGGCCAGATCGGCCGCGACCACCCGGGTTTCGACGCCCTGCCCTGCCTCGAGCTCGTGCGCCAGCTCCCGGAGCCGCGCCTCCCGTCGGGCCACGAGCACAAGATTCAGCCCCTTGCCCGCCAGCTGCACCGCCAGCGCCCGGCCGATGCCGTCCGACGCTCCCGTCACGACCGCCCACGGCCCGTACTTCTGCCATCTCGGCGCCACCCGCGAACTTGACACTGTCATATCAAAACGGTCGATCAAGAGCTAGACACTGTCAAGCAATTCCGTCGCAAAGCCGCGGCCCTCGGCAGGCCGAAAGGCTGCGTCGGTGGCCCTGATGCGGCGAGACGCTCTCCTCTCGGGACCGCCCGCGGCCTACTCGGGTTCATCCAGCGCCAGCGCAAATCGAAGGGCTGCGTCGAGTGCCTGCCGCTTGGGCGCGCTGAGGCTACCTGCTCGCTCGACCAAAGTGGGCTTGGGAATTGTCACGAGCGCATCGCAGTTGACGACGCCGCGCTTGGGAAGGCCTTCCCGCTTCCCTACGCTCACCTCGACGGCGAACCCTCGCACCACCGTCGTCACCGGCGCGACGGTGACGTTGGCCCGAACCGCGTAGGCTTCGTCCCGCGACACGAGAACCACCGGCCGACGCTTGTCGACCTGAGCCCACCATATCTCTCCGCGCTTCATGGAAGCCTACCACTCTTGGTCCGCGAGCACGCTTCGTGCTGCATCCGACCATCCCTCGGTCTCCCCTTCCGGAGTACGCTCATAGGCTCGGACGTACTCGAGAGCTGATCGCTCGTGGTCTTCACGAGCGATCAGCGCCCGCACCGCTCGCGAAAAAAGAGCACTCCGGGACTCTCCGGTCCGCGCCCGCAGAGCCTCCACCGCCTCGAGCGTCACCCCATCAAGGCTGATGGCAACCTTTGCTGAGCCCGACATGGTATGAATAATTCATACTCGAAGCGAACCGTCAAGCGTCAGGCGACTCCGATTTGCTTCGGGTTCGTGACTAGATTGGCCCGCAGTAGGAGAGCACGTAAGGGGAGCCGCCGCAGGACCCAAAGATGGTCCAGTCACCGGGATTCGGGTCCTGGGGTGCCGGCCGTTCCCGAACCTCGAGGTCGCGACCGTTCCCGTCGTAGACGTTCGACGGGCCTTGAACTCGAGCTGGATCGAAGTCGTGGGGGACCGAGGCTCCCGTGTCGTGTTCGCTGATGGTGCTGGAACGCAAGAACACGTCCGAAGCCTCGCCGACCATGACGCCGACGGCGCTCGACCTTCCGATGAGCGTCTGCTGCAACGTCAAGACGGAGCCATCTTCGCTGGCAGCGCCCGCCGTGGTTCCACCGCACGGGTTGTCGTCCAAACGGCATTCGGGGTCGGCGACGTCGACGACGTACGCGTTACGTCCATCGAGGATCGAGCCACCGAGAATCGCGATGCCTGAATGCCGAACGTTCATGACAGAGAGGCGCTCGAAGTTGCCGCTGGAGTCGCCGAGAACCACGAGCCCGAAGCCCCCGAACCCATCCGAGGCCCGGCTCTCGACGCCGCGAATGACGAGGTCTTCGAGGAGCGACGCCGTGCTTCCGCCTTCGATGCTGAGCCCCGCGCTGCTGGCTCCGTCGACCAGGACCCGCCGCAGCGTACCCGAAGCTCCAGACCTGAGCTCCAGGCCAACGCCACCAGCACCGTCCAGCTCCGCGACATTGCTCTCCATGGGAAGCGTATCCCGAATGACGACATCTTCGGCGAGCGACAGTCGTGTGGACTCGCCGTTCACCTCGATCCCCGTCGACCGATTTCGTAAGAACAGGCTGTTCCGAATCGTTGCTCGGGACTGATTGGACACGCCGAGTCCAACCCCTCCGCCTCGCACACCGTTCAGAAACGATGGCTGGGTGTCCCGAACGATGACATGGTCGAGCGTTACGTCGGGTCGATCTAGAAAGACGTCGATCCCGACCAAGCGATTATTATCGACGAAGACACGCAGCAACGTTCCGGAGGCACCCTGCGCTACCTCGATGCCCTTGCCGAAGGCGTTGTCCGCCGCCTGACCGCGTGTATCTCGAACGGTAACGTCGGTGAGAGTGAAATTCCCGCCGCGAGCCACGAAGCCCGAGATACGATTCCCGCTCACCCAGAGTCTCTCGGCCACGACCCGAGGGCTGGGCTCGGTGTAGAAGCCCCAGCCTCCGAGTCCGGCGGAGACCTGGCTGTCGGTGCCGTAGATCGACGAATCGCGAATCGTGAGAGAACTCGAAGAATTGGATACACGAACCCCGATACCTTGATTTGCATCGAAGACCACTCGATCGGCGGTGACCGCCCCGTTCGTAATCGACAGGCCTTCGCCGAACCGGCCCACGGGAGACCTGCTGCCGTGGACGCGAACGCGATCGATGTCGACGACCGCGCCACCGGAGACCGACAGTCCCGAGCCCGTCGCCGCCTCGACAACGACCCCTTCGATCTTGGCCCGACCGCCCCGCACGGAGATTCCTGCCGCTGTGCTTTGGCTGACGGTGAGATTCTTGATGATCGCATCGTTCACCGACGAGGTGATGCTGCCGCTGAAACCGCCGGCCCCCGAAAGGACGGTCTCGGCCGGACACCTGCCCCAAAGCGTGATGTCGTCGGTTCGAAGGTCCACGAAGTCCTCGTAGACGCCCGTTCCCAAGGCCACGATCGCACCTGCCTCGAGTGACTCGAAGACGACTTCACCGATAGCCCGGTATGGCGCCTCGAACGATCCGTCGCCGCCGGGTTCG
>CAYYOT010000099.1:0-14905 GCA_964473255.1 uncultured Myxococcales bacterium
AACATCTTTTCGAAGATCAGGGTCGTGCCTTCGGCCTGGGTCGCGGACACCACGGCAATGGACGTCAGGTCAGCTGGAAAGCCAGGCCACGGGCTGTCCTCGATCTTGGGGATGGCCCCTCCGAGGTCTCCGCGCACCGCCAGCCGCTGCTCCGGCGGCACGACGATGTCGTCGCCGTCGCCTTCGAAAATGAGCCCGAGCTTCTGAAACGCCATCCGCGTCGCTCGGTGCTCGTTGGGCCGGGCCCCCACGAGGCGAAGATGTCCTCCCGTCACGGCAGCTAGCGTGATCAGCGAGCCGACTTCGATGTAGTCGGGGCCGAGCCGATATCGGGCTCCGCGCAGGGAGGGCTGCCCTCGAATCGTGAGTCGATTGGTGCCGATCCCGTCGATGTCGGCTCCCATGGCGACCAGCAGTCGGCACAGGTCCTGAACGTGAGGCTCGCTCGCGGCGTTCGAGACCACCGTGGTTCCGTGGGCCCGGGCCGCAGCCATGATGGCGTTCTCCGTGGCCGTCACCGAGGCCTCGTCGAGGAAGAGGTCCGCTCCTCTCAGGCCTTTCGTGGAAAACTCCAGCTCGATGCCGTCCGGCCGGACCTCCGCGCCGAGGGCCTCGAGGGCGAGCACGTGGGTATCGATCCGGCGACGTCCGATCACGTCGCCCCCCGGCGGCGGGAGTCGAACCTGCCCGCGACGGGCGAGCAGGGGCCCCGCGAGCAGAACCGAAGCCCGGATCCTGCGGCAGGCGCCGGGATCCGGGTCGCGGTCGGTGACCTTCCCTGCGCACAGCGTCACCTCATGGTCGCCGGTCCATTCGACGGACACGCCCAGATCCACCAGCAGCTCCAGCAGGATCTCGACGTCACGGATCCGGGGGACGTTGTCGAGGACGAGGGTATCGTCGGTCAGGAGGGCCGCGCAGATGAGGGGCAGCGCCGCGTTCTTGTTCCCGCTCGGTCGAACCGACCCCGCGATCGGCACGCCGCCTTCAATGCAAAAAGACTCGGACACGAAAGACACCTACCAGAGTTCGGCGCTGCGGCGCTCACCGCGCCAGCAAGAAGATGTTGCCGCGATTGGACGCCACCTCGACGGTCGCGCCGCCGCCGCCGACCGTGACGTCGTACGGCGTGGCTGGCCGCACCGGAAGCTCCGGATGGGAAAGATAGACCGTCCCGATTTTGGCCTCGGCCGTCACGCGTGCATCCAGCCGCGGCGGCAACCGGAGTTCGACGTCCCCGTTTCCCACCCAGAGGTCGGTGGTCGAGCCGGATCGGGCGGCCGCCTCGACCCGGACCGGACCGTTTTCGGCGCGCACCCGGACGTTGCGCTCGGCGTCATCGACGATCACGCCTCCGAGTGACCGGACGTCGATGTCGCCGGAAACACCAGAAACGCGGGTCGTACCCCCCCGCTCGATGACGCTCAGGTCGACGTCGTCAGGCAGGGTAACGTCTAAAGTGCCGCCGAAGGTTGCTTCAGGGAAGGGTGTGCCCGCCCCGGACCCGGTGGGTCGGATCAGCACCGTCAGTGTGCCCCCGGAAACGTCGGATTCCACCTGGAGGTCGTCGGCCAGGGCCTGAGACTGGGCGGCACTCGAGGTGAAGACGGAGATGGTGCCGGTCAGGGTCAGCATTGACCCCGACCCGCCGCTGATGACCACCGACGTGGGCAAGTCGACGACGACCGCGCCCGCGCCCTCCAGGTCGACTTCGACGTCGAAGAACCTCGTCGCCTCCTTCAGCTCTTCGCCGCAGGCGGATACGGCGATGGCCAGGGCGCAGACCCCGATGGTCAAGCTGCGGATTTGCATGACGTCGGCGTGGAATGTAGACGCTTTCCGACGGGCGCTCCACTTCGATGCCGAAGCGCAAAAGGGCGGATACCCCACGTCACATCGTGGTGGAAGGTCCCATCGGGGTGGGAAAGACGACCTTTGCCTCGGCGCTCGCCGACCGACTGGGCGCCCGCCTCGTCCTCGAGGAAGTCGAAGACAACCCCTTCCTCAAGCGGTTCTACGGCGATCGTGAGGCCTACGCTTTTCAGACCCAGCTCTTCTTCACGCTTTCTCGATACCGTCAGCAGCTTGCGATCCGGCAGGAGGATCTCTTTCAGCGGAACACGGTCTCCGACTACCTCTTCCAGAGGGATCGCATCTTCGCCTACCTGAACCTCGGGCCGGACGAGCTCGCGCTGTACGAGAAGGTCTATGGCTTGCTCGACCGAAGGCTGAGTCGACCGGACCTCGTCGTCTATCTCCAGGCCCGTCCCGAGGTGCTGCTGGAGCGGATCCGCCTCCGGGCCCGCGAATGGGAGCGCGCGATCACCGCTTCTTATCTCGAGCAGGTGTCGCAGGCCTATGCGGACTTCTTCTTCGATTGGCAGCAAGGGCCCCTGCTGAAGGTCAACACGTCCGACATCGACATCGTTCAGAGTGAAGACGACATGGAAGACTTGATCAGTGCGGTCCGGCGCATGAAGAAGGGGGTGCAGGCGTACAACCCCTTTGCTCGGGGGCGCTGAGCTGGCGGCTCCCACCCGTGGGCGGAGACCGCGAGCATCGGTCGGCGGCTCCGAGCGAGCGGGCGTTCGCGACCAAAGGCGCGGCGAAGACCGAGTGGCTTCGACCACGCGAGGAGCGACGATGAAAGAACGAGTGACCGCAGCCCGACTCCTGCGGATGAAAAAAGACGGCGAACCGATCACCATGGTGACCGGCTACGACGCCACGTTTGCCCGGCTGATCGATGAAGCGGGAGCTGAGATCATCTTGGTGGGTGACTCTTTGGGAATGGTCATCCAGGGCCACGACGACACGTTGTCCGTGACCATCGAGGACGTGCTCTACCACACGCGGGCGGTCGTCCGCGGCAGCCGGCGGGCGCACGTCGTCGCCGACATGCCGTTCATGAGTTACCAGGGCGACCCGAACGAAGCGCTGGCCAACGCCGGACGCATGCTGAAAGAGGGCGGAGCTCACGCGGTGAAGCTGGAGGGCGGCGTCGACGTCGCCCCTGCGGTGCGGAAGATGGTTCGGGCCGGCATCCCCGTGATGGGTCATGTCGGTCTGACCCCCCAGTCCGTTCACGCGATGGGGGGCTTCCGGGTTCAAGGCAAGACCTCCGACTCGGCCCAACGGATCCTCGCCGATGCTCGAGCCCTGGAAGACGCCGGCGCTTACGCCGTCGTCTTGGAAGGTGTCCCCGTCGAGCTGTCGAAGATGGTGACCGAATCGCTTTCGATCCCCACGATCGGCATCGGGGCCGGGAGAGAGTGTGACGGGCAGGTGCTCGTAATCTACGATCTCCTCGGGTTGTTCGAGGGCTTTCGGCCCAAGTTCGTGAAGGCCTACGCCGAGCTGGCTGGCGGCGTTCGCGACGCGGTCGCCCGCTTCAAAGACGAAGTCCGCTCCGGTGCGTTCCCCGCGGAGGAGCACACGTTTCACGCCGCCGAGAAGCTCTTCGGGCCGCGGCAGGTCGATACGACCGACGATGACGATCCTCCTTTGGGCGGCCTGTACGGCGTCCGAACCTGATGCTCCAGTTCACCGCTGTCGAAGACCTCCGGGCGTATCGGGCCGAACTCCGCCGCCGGAATCGACGTCTGGCCCTGGTCCCGACCATGGGAGCCCTGCACCGCGGCCATCTTTCCCTCGTCGAATTGGCCCGGACCCGGGCCGATAGAGTAATCGCCACGATCTTCGTGAATCCCACCCAGTTCGGTCCGAACGAGGATTTCGAGAGGTATCCGCGCGATCTCGATCGGGATGTCGAGGCGCTGCGGTCGGCCGGCTGCGATGCCCTGTACGCTCCGGCCGCGGCCACCATGTATCCGCCCGGGTTTCAGACCACGGTCCGCGTCCCCGGTCTCAGCGACGCTCTCTGCGGTGCTCGTCGACCCGGGCACTTCGACGGCGTCGCCACCGTCGTGACCAAGCTGCTGCTGCAGAGCCGACCCGACGTTGCCGTCTTCGGGGAGAAAGACTTCCAGCAGCTCGCCATCATCCGTCGCCTCGTCGTGGACCTCAGTCTCGATGTCGAGATCGTCGGGGGGCCCATCGTACGCGACGTGGACGGGGTCGCGCTGTCCTCCCGAAACGCCTACCTGGACGCTGCGGAGCGGGCGCGAGCATCCAGCCTGTCCCGCGGCTTGATCGCGGCCCGCGCGCTCTTCGAGCGAGGAGAACGACGGGGTGAACGGCTCGTCGAGGCGGTCGCAGCGTCGCTCACGGCCGCGGCGCTCCAGCCCGAGTACATCGAGCTGCGCTCGTTCCTCGACCTGGAGCCACTCGACGAGGCCGATGGTCCCTGCGTACTCCTGACCGCGGTTCGCGTGGGGACGACCCGCTTGATCGACAACGTCGTCCTCGTCCGCCCCTAGCGGGAGTTCTTGGGTCGACTCCATCTTCGGGCATCCGTATGCTCCGGCGCTCTTGGCGACCCGGAACAAGACCCTGCCCGCTGGCGCAAAGCTCGTGGCCAAAAACCGCAAGGCGCTCTTCGATTATGAGGTGCTCGAAGACGTCGAGGCGGGACTCGTGCTGCGCGGCACCGAAGTCAAGAGCCTCCGGGACGGCAAGCTCCAGTTCCGCGACGGCTATGCTCACATATCGGATGGGGAAGCTTGGCTGGAGCACGTACACATCGCCGAGTACAGTCATGGAAACGTCCACAATCATGAGCCCGTGCGACCCCGTAAGCTCCTGATGAACCGCCGCGAGATCGATCGCCTCCAGGCCAGGGTGCAGGAGCGCGGCCTGACGCTGGTGCCGCTCGAAGTCTACTTCAAGCAAGGCCGCGCCAAGGTTCGTTTGGGGCTCTGCCGAGGCAAAGCCAAGCATGACAAACGAGCGTCGATCCGGGATCGGGACGTCGCTCGCTCGATCGCGCGTGAGCTCGAGGGGTGACGATGCTGGCCTGGGGCTGGGCACTCGCGCTCTTCGCTTCCACGTGTCCCGAGCCCCTCGAGCGAGTCGAAGACCCTCGAGTTCAAGCGGCGCAGTGGGCTGCGCTCGGGCGACAGCATGCGCTCGACGAAGACTGGGAGGTCGCGGCCGCGTGCTTTTCCCGAGCGCGCCAGGCCGATCCGGATGCGGAAGAATGGGCCTTGGAGTGGGCCGCGGCGCTAGTGGCGCAGGACCGCTTGCAAGAGGCCCGTACCGTTCTCGGTCGCGCATCGACCGGTGCGGAGCGAGATGAGTTGAATGCGCTGCTGGCGCTTCGGCTCGAAGACGAGACCACGGCTCGGGAGGCCGGCGGACGCGCCGCAACCTGGGACGGGCGGATGCTGGCCACCCTGGCCGGTTCTCCGGACGCGATATCCGAGCTTGCCCGCGATCTGGATGCGAGCGGACGCCGAGGTTGGGTTTCGGCGGCGCTGGGTCTCTTGGCAGCATCAAAAGGACGGCTGGACGATGCCCGCTTGCTGATGAAGAAGGCCGAGCGGGCGGCCGAGCGCGAGCGCTTGTTCGACCTTCGTGAGGGCGTTCGCACCTACCAGCGTCGATTGGCTGAACAGAGGAAGGGGCCGCTCGTCGGGGCCTTCGGCCGCACGACCGCAGGCGTAGCCTCCAATCCGCTCTTCCAGCCGAGCAGCGACCCGGCCTCGGCCGGCGTCTTCACCGAGCTTCGAGCCGGGTTTCGGCTGGGCGGTCTGGTGGGGAGGGTGGGCGCTCATGCGGACTTCGCCGCGCAGCAGCGCCTGTACCTCAACGATCGGTCCGAGCTCCGCATCGCCGACGTCACCGGGCTGGAGGCTGCGGGTCGGCTGGACATTCCGATCGGCAAGGATCCGACGGCCGCGGCGCTGCTCCTCGACCTCCGGTTCACCGGGGGGTGGGCCGACGACCTCCGGCAGGGACTCGGGACCGTCCTGGAAGCCGGCCCCGCCCTTCGTTTTCGGGTCGCGTCGAGAGCGCACCTATCCCTCGGCTTCTACGGGGTCCGCATGGACCTCGAACCAAACTTCGGCGGCGTCGACGACGGAGCGCCAAGCGACGACCGCGACCTTTTGGGCCAGCGAGCTCGAATCGGGCTCGACTGGGCGCAGGGATCGTCGCGGGCGACGGTCGAGATGTTGTTCACCGCCGAGCAGGCCGACGGGACCGAGTTCGACGCGATCGGTGGCGGGGGCGGCGCGCGGGTTGCCGTCGGGGTCGCGCGGAACGTCGATGTCGACCTCGACGTCTCGGCCTGGTTCCGCGACTTCGGCCCCCGGGACGTGCCGGGTCCTTTGGGGGACGCCGAGACCCGGTCCGAGGTCCGAGCGCGGTTCGGGGCGGGCGTCCGCTGGTGGTGGATGCCGGGCTGGGCCCTCCGCGTTCACAACCTCTTCTTGACGAACTCCGCGGTCGGAGGGGCCGCCTACAACACGAACGTCACGGCGGGCTCGGTGGAGGCGGTATGGTGATCGCGCTGTGGGCCGTGGCGATGGCTCAAACCAGCGCCTGCGTGGTGCTGGAAGCCGAACCGGGCCCACCGGCGACCACGGTCGTCGCCGGTCGGTTCTCCTCGCCGGAGGGTGGTCACGCGGAGCTCGCGTGGGTGGGCCACGGCCTGGTTCGTGTCGAGGGCCGGGCCGAGATCGACTGTGGTCCGGAGCTCTCGCTGGTCAGCGGCCGGGCGTGGCTGGTCGTCTCCCGACCAGGCGTCGCCCGTCTTCGCGGGCTCGAGGTGCACATCGAGGCCAACAGCTCGGTCGTTCTGGCGGTGGCCCCGGCGGGCGAGGCCCAAACGGCCGTCGAGCGCGGCGCCGCGCGGGTCGCACCCGACACGGAAGTGGGCCCCGGAGAGGTCTTCGTCCGGCCCAGCGTTTCGGTCAGCGGAGCGCGCGTCGCGACCGGCGTCCGGGTCGGGGGAAGCGGTCAGTTCCGTCTGCTGCGGGCGAGCTACGCCGGACGAAGCTGGATGCGCCGCCAGGTGGAGCTCGAGGTCCTCCAGCGCCTTCGGGCCTCACGGCCCGAGCGGAGCCGGGCCAGTCCCGATGCATCCATGCTGCAGGCCGATCCGGAGGTGTTCGGCGCCGACGGGGGGTCCGTCGGTCGCTTGTTCGAGGCCGGCGTTCGGCCCCGGCCCTTTGCCCCCGACGATTCGTAGGCCTCGAGCTGACGTGGCCCCGATTTTCAGGTTTGGGTTCGAGGCATGATCTTCGCTGTCTGCGCCCTCGGTGCTCTCGGGCTTTCGGCCGCCGCCGATGCCGGCTTCGAAGCGCAGTCGCTGAGAGTGCCGGGGAGCGTCCTGTGGGTCACCGATGGCGACCTGGACGCCGATGGTCGTACCGACGTCGTTCTCAGCTATCGACGACGAGCCGGGAGCCGGGTCGAACGCTTCTGGGCGATCTTCTTCCGCGGGGCGGATGGGTTTTCGTCTCGTCCCGACTTGACGGTAAAGGCACCGCGGCCAGCGGCGGTCTTCGACGTGGGTCCCGCCGACGACGTGCCGGGCGATGATCTCGTCTTTTGGACCCGGACCGGCCTGTTCAAGCTGTCGTTCGCGGATCGTCGGCCGGGTAAGATCCGCTCCCTGGTGGCCACACGGAGTCTCGTGGGCGGGGCCGAAAAGGCGGACCTTCCCCACTGGCGCTTCCTCCGAGGCCTGGGTCCGAAGAAGACCCCGACCATCCTCATCCCTGACCGCAACCGGCTGCGGATCTTCAGGTGGGCGAAAGGTGAGTGGACCCACGTCCAGGACGTGAAGGTTGGGATCCGCAGCTACTACGATTCGGAGACCGACATGTTCCGGCCCGCCGAGGACAGCGGATCGCCTTCGCGAAGCTACAGCTTTCGCTCGACGCGCCTCGTTCCGAAGCTCCGGTTCATCGACCAGACGGGAGACGGACGCGAAGACCTGGTCACGCTGTTCGAGGACCACGTCGCGGTCTTCGTGGCCGGGGAGGATGGTCGCTTCGCTGACGAGCCCATCTTCCGTCGCGGTTTCGAGCTGCGCACCCACCAGGAGCTCGAGAACCAGGACGCCCTGGTTTCTGCCGAGGTTGCCCACCTGGACGGGGATGGAGTGGCGGATCTGTGTCTGACCAAGGGCTCCGGGGGCCTCACCTCCTTCAAGTCCGAGGTGTTTCTCCATCGGGGCGTGGCGGGTGGAGGCTTCGAGCCGCGCCCCCGACAGACCTTCACGCAAAAAGGCATCGGTACGCTGGTGGCTTTCGAGGACGTCGATGGTGACGGCATCGTCGAGATGCTTCAGCCGTCCGCCGAGATCTCCGTCGTATCGATGGTGCGGGCGCTCGTCTCGAAGCGCTTCGACCTCGCCGTCCAGCTACGACGCGCGTCCGAGCAGCCCGGCACCCTGTTCGAGCCCAAGCCGGCGCAGGAGCTGACCATGCGGTTCGAGCTCGACTTCTCGAGCGGAGCGACCGTTCGCGGCAGCCCTCCGCTCTTCGGCTGGGACTTCGATGGCGATGGCCTCCGGGACGCACTCTTGGCGGACGGTGGGAACCGTATGGTCCTGCACAAGGGGCAAGCCGGGCACCGAAACTTCTTTCGAAAGGACGCACACATCACGCTCGATGGTCCGAGTAGCAGCACGACTCGCCCGCTGTTTCCCCGACCGGACGGGGGACTGCCAGATGTTCTGGTCTTCTACGTAGCCCGAGAAGACCGGGCGTCGGAGCTTCTCGTACATCGGAATCGATACCGCGACGGGAGTTGAGCCCCCGCGGTGTCGGCAACCCTTCCTTCGACACCTTGACTCTGGTTCTCGAGTTGACTACCCGGCAGCCATGCGTCGTTCAGCGCCCTTCGTGGCGATCCTGGGCCTTTTTCTCGGGCTCGCAGCCTGCCGCGGACCCGAGTATCCCAACTGCGACACGGACGAGCAGTGCGCCGACAAAGGCGAGGTCTGCGTGGAGGGAACCTGTCAGCAGTGTCGGGACGACACCAACTGTGCCGAGGGCGAACAGTGCAAGGGCGGTCGCTGCGAGGTGAAGCCGGAGTGCGTTCGCGACGGCGACTGCGCCGATGACAAGGTCTGCCGGTCGGGTAAGTGTCAATTCGAGTGCGAGACGAACGAGGACTGTGGGACGGGCCTCGAGTGCCAGGACAACCGATGCGTGGATCCTTTGGCCTGCAGCGACGACGGCGAGTGCACGGGTGGATTCAAGTGCTACCTCGGTCGATGCACCGACCCGGCGTCGATCCCCACCGAGCGGTGTGACTATCCGCCGATCCAGTTCGAGTTCAATCGCGCGAACCTGACGACCTCCGCCAGGGATGGTCTGCAGACCGTGGTCGATTGTCTCAAGAGCAAGGGCGGCACCATCATCGTCGAGGGCCACGCCGACGAGCGCGGAACCGAGGAGTACAACCTCGCCCTCGGCGAGCGCCGCGCCCGGTCGGTCCGGGACTATCTGACGCGGTTGGGGGTCGATAGCTCCAAGCTTCAGATCACGAGCAAGGGCGAGGCCGAGCCCATCGCTTACGGCAGCAACGAGGAAGCCTGGGCTCAGAATCGACGCGTCGAGTTCATCGAGCGGTGACGGTTCGTCCGCTCTTCCTCCCGCTCCTGCTCACCTTCGCCTGCGCCCATTACTCGCAGGAAGATGGCGAGCGCCTCCAGGCTGAAACCTACGCGCTCGCGACGCGACTCGAGGCCATCGAGGTCCAGCTGCAGACGCTCGCCGAGACCCAGGCCCGCCATGACGAAGTTCTGGCTCGGCTGGTCGCCGATGTGGGCGACCTCAACCTTGCTGCTCGGCGCAACGACGCCGACTTCGGAGTGCAGCTCGAAACCGTCATGCAGGAGCTGGCGCACCTCAAGGGGATGGCGTCGACGGTGGACGAGCGCGTATCCACCCTGGAGAGCGCAACCACGAAGACCAAGGAGGAGTTCGACCTGAAGCTGGAGGGCCTCGCCTCCCAGCAGCCGGACGGCGGTGGTCCGCCGGCCACCACGAGCGGTCGTGACGAGCTGCTGAAAAGCCCGAAGAAGGCCCTGGATGAAGCCGCGAAGATGATCGAGCGCGGCGCGCCCCAGGAGGGCCGCAAGCTGGTCCGCGAGCTGGTCTTTAAGAACGAGAAGAAGCCGAGCTTCCGCCGGTACGAACCTCGGGCGCAGTTTCTGATCGCCGAGAGCTATTTCGCCGCCGGCAGCTACCAGCAGGCGGCCGCCGAGTACAATAAGGTCCGAAAGTCCTATCCAAAATCCTCGCTCGTGCCCGAATCGTACCTCAAGCTCGGAATCTGCTTCGAGCGGCTGGGCCTCAAGGGTGACGCGAAGACGTTCTACGAGGCGCTGATCAAGCGCTTCAAGCGCAGCTCGGCGGCGGCGAAGGCGCGTGAGCGTCTGCGGGATTTGTAAGGGTATTGCCTTTCCCAAAAAGGCTTGGCCTCCAGACCTCGGGTCCGCGAAGTATTCAGAAGAGTACGTCGACCCTCGGGACGGGCGACCGAAGACGCAGGCTATCTTGATGAACCATCGAACCGCGCTGATCGCCGGCTTTCTGGCGCTGGTGCCCGCCGCCGCTCAGGCCCAGCTGGCGCCCTACACCGTTACCCTGAGCTCGAAGGCCTACCAGTCCTCGAGCAGCACGGTCACGCACACCTTCACCGCGATCGGACCCTTCCCCGCCGACGATGAGGGTCAGGCAACGCTCAAGCTGCCGTTCACCTACAATTTCTACGGCGAGGACTACGACGAGGTCTACGCGTACACGAACGGGGTCGTCGCCTTCCAGCAGCCGTCGGGCACCGTGAGTCTGCTCCGGCCGCCGAGCGCGGTTCCCCGGGCCAACGACGCGCTGGACGCCTACGTCGCCGCCGTCTGGCAGGACCTCGAGTACGTCGCGGGCACCTCGGTGCTGCGTACGGAGACGGTCGGCCTGAGTCCGACGCGCACCTTCGTCATCGAGTACGAGAACTTCCGTCGAAAGAGCGATCC
This sequence comes from uncultured Myxococcales bacterium, assembly GCA_964473255.1. Lineage (GTDB taxonomy): Bacteria > Myxococcota > Kuafuiibacteriia > Kuafuiibacteriales > Kuafuiibacteriaceae > Kuafuiihalomonas. Next base: position 10,892 of record CAYYOT010000099.1, read on the forward strand.
GACGAGCGACATCGACTTCCGGATCGAATTCGACGAGGACGGCTTCGGTTTTCGCGTCTGGTACGGGACGGTCAATGGCATCTTCGGCAGCACCACCGCCATCGAGGGCGAGCTGGGACAGGACGGCAAGAACCTGCTCGGATGTCTCGCGGTATCGTGTGGCAACGTCGACTATCCGAGCGGCCAGCTGATCGAAGTCGACCTGCCCGACGAGCCCGACCTGTATGGCTTCGTCGAGGGACCAGCGGGTGCGGCACCCGGAACGAGCTTCGATGTCGTCCTCCGCATCGAAAACGGAGGCTTGGGCTCCGCCGGCGCATCCGCCTGGGAGCTCTATCTGACCGACAGCCCAACGGCGATAACGGCCACGGCCCGACGTCTCGACAGCGGTCCGGTCGGTGCGCTCGATCGCCTCAGCCAGACCGAGGTCGCTCGAACGGTGCTCCTGCCGGCCGACGTACCGGTGGCGGTTCGCTACCTGGCCATCCGGGTAGACAGCGACGACGACGTCGCCGAGGCCGACGAAACCAACAACGACAACGTCGCCCTGACCTTCGGGACCGGTCCGGATCTCACCGGGGACATCACGACGCCTTTCGTCATCGGGCCCGGCGAGCTCATCCCCATCACCATCGACGCCCGCTCCGACGGCGCGCCGCATTTCGATCCCGTGAATCTCACCTTCTATCTGTCGGCCGACCGGAACATCGATCCGAACGACGACGTACTCGGATCCACGACCGTGACGTTGCCCGATGGCTTCACCGGTTCGAAGCTCTATTCGCCGACGGTTCCCACCGGCTTGTCTTTGCGTACCGCCTTCGTCATCGCCCGCTTCGACCCCGGCAACCTGGTGCCGGAGATCGACGAGCTGAACAATGATGTCGCGACCGACCTGCCGCTGCAGGTCAGGACCGCAGACATCGTCGTGCGCCGGCTCGACTCGAACGGGCGCCTGTATGGCGGCGTCTCGGGCGGCGGTGGGCTGCCTTTCGAGATCGTCGCCGAAATCGAGAACGAGGGCGGGGCGCGGGCCGACGACCTGTCCGTCTGCTTCTACCTCACCGCCGCCCTGGCCGACCCGCCGGCGACCGACCGGATCGCCGAAGCGACCGGGATCAGTCTGGCGGCCGGTCAAAGGGTGACGGTGCGGCTGACCGCGGTCCCGGATCTCTTGGGGACGGGTTCGATCAACCTCGCGGCGCTGGCCGACTGTCGACAGGTCATCGACGAGGACGACGAAGACGACAACTACGCCAGTCGGTCGGTTCCGGTGCTCGCGCCCGGCCCCGATCTGGCCATTGCATGGACGTCGACCGCAGGCCCGGCAGAGGCCGGACAGTCGTATCCGATCCAGTATCGGCTCGAGAACCTCGGGTCCGCGGATGGGTTGGCGGACGTCGTGCTCGTGGTTTCCGGTCCCTCGGGAAGCCGCGAGCTGCCGGTATCGCCCGCGCCGATCTCGGTGCCACGGCAGCAGGGTCAGGTTCGCATCGGCGAGCCGGTCCTTCCCTCGGACCTCGTCTCGGGCACCTACGCCTTGACGCTGCGGACGCGGCTGGTTTCGGCCGGGACGGATCCGATCTCGTCCAACGATCGCGACGGTCCGCGATCGGTGGACCTCTCCGGCTTCGGGCTTGCGATCGTCGGCCCGTCGGCACCGAGTGCCGACCTCGGTCAGCCCTATGAATGGTCCTTCAATGCCTTGGGGGGCGATGGGACGTATACCTGGCGGATCGAATGGGACCGGGGAGCTCCCCCCGGGCTCACCTTCGATGCCGGCGGGCGCGTCTCGGGCGTGCCGGAGCTGATCGGCAACTACCCCTTCATGTTGGAGGTGGCCTCCGGGGAACTCATCAATCAGACGCTCGGCGTCATCACCGTGGTGCCGCCAGCCTTGCCCCTCACCATCGCAACCCGGGCCATGCCGCCTGCCATCGTCGGCGAACCGTACAGCGAAGAGGTCACGATCCTCGGCGGCACGCCCCCTTATCGCTTCACGGCTCAGAACGTGCCCCGCGGCTTCACCTTCGAGGGGGGACGCCTCTTCGGCGAGGCGGCAAACGCCTGTGCCTCCACCTTCATCTTGGCGGTCAGCGACGGCCGGGGCGAGGAGGTGTCCTCGCCGCTCGTGCTCGAGTGCATCGATCCGAGCAACGTCATCGAGATCGGCTTGGCCGACCTTCCCAGCGGTCTCGTGGACCTGCCCTACGAAGTCGCCATTCCCGTTCGCGATGCTGAGGCACCGATGACGTTCAGCATCGAAGGCGAGATACCTCCGGGCTTGGTCTTCGACACCTCGGGTCGATTGACGGGGACGCCGACCCAGGCGGGTGCCTACCCGCTCGTGATCGCCGTCGTCGACGGCCAGGGTCGCTTCGACCGAAATCCCTTCGTGCTTCAGATCTTGGAGGCTGGCAGCCTTCAGATCTTGACCGAGCTGCTGCCCGGCGGGACCGTCGGCCAGGCGTACACCGGTCTCGGCGGGGTGCCGGTCGAGCTCGAGGTCGCGGGAGCCAATCCGGACCGGCCGGTCGTCTGGACGGTCGGCGCGGGCTCCTTGCCTCCCGGTCTTTCGCTCGATGGGCCGCTGATCTCCGGTGAGCCAACCGACGTTGGTACGTGGTCCTTCACCCTCGTCGCTTTCGACGACAGCGGCGACTCCGCCCAGCGCTACTACGGAATTCAGGTCGGGGACGGTTCCGCGGTCTCGACGGAGGGCGGATGCCGCTGCCTCGAGCCGAGGCAGGCCCCGGTGCACGGACTGTGGGCCGTCGCCGCTGCGGTGCTTCTCGCTCGGCGGAGGCGAAGGTCGTGAGGCGGTTCCTGCTCATCGGGCTGCTCCTCGGCAGCGGTTGCGAGGAAGGCACGTTCATCGAGGCTCAGGCGCTGCTGGAGGCCACACCGCCTCGCCTGGACTTCGGAGACGTGCAGCTGACGCAGCAAGTCTCGCAGAGCCTTCAGGTGACCAACGTCGGCGCACGCGACGCCGAGGTCAGCGTCCGGGTCATCGATGACTGTGGGGGATGTTTTCGCTTCTCCACGGTCGACCGTCTCGAGATCGTTCCCCAGCAGGTCGTCGACCTCGACCTGGCTTTTCGGCCTTCTCGAGAAGGGGTAGCGACGGCAACGCTGACCTTCACTGCGCTGCAAGATGAGGTCGTTCCCTTCACTGTATCGGCTCGCGGTAACGGCGTGGACGGCCGTCGACCCGACGTCCGCGTCGACCCGGAGGTCATCGATTTCGGAGGGGGTGTGATCCCCTCCGGTCAACCGGCGCTGGACAGTTTCGTGATCCGGTCGACCGGCGAGTCGGACCTGTTGGTCGATGCCATCCGCATCGAACCACCGAACGGCCCGTATGCGGTCACGACCTCGACGCCCACGCCGGATCAACCGGGGCGACTCGCTCCCGGACGCGAAGCGAGCTTCACCATTCGCGCTCTCATCCCCCCCGGCGCGACGTCGACCCAGAGTGCTGCGGTCCTCATCGATACGAACGTCCTGGAAGAGAAGAACGTCCCCGGAGTTCCGGGGCGGGTCCGGGTTCCGATCACATCGGTTGGAAACGCCGCTCCGGTTGCCCGCATTTTCGCCCCCCAGTTCGTCGAGCCCTTCAGCCGTGTCGACGTCGATGGATCCGGGTCCTTCGACCCCGACGATCCTCCCGACCTACCGCTCTCCTACCGCTGGCAGCTGACCGACGCCCCGCCCGGTTCACAGGCCCGGCTGCAGTCTTCCTCGGGCGACGCGAGCGCGTTCTTTGCCGACATCACCGGCCCGTACACCCTGCGTCTCACGGTGACCGATGCCCTCGGCTTGGTGGGAACCGAGACGGCCATCGTGGAGGCTCGGCCCGAGCAAGGGATCCGCATCGAGCTCATCTGGGACCATCCGGACTCGGACGTCGACCTGCACCTCATTCGGCAAGGGGGGCAGTTCTGCGACTGCGCTGGGGGGGCCGACGGTGCCCCGTCCGATGTCCACTATCGCTGCCGGCAGCCCAACTGGTAT
>CAYYOT010000100.1:0-14880 GCA_964473255.1 uncultured Myxococcales bacterium
GGTTGGAGGAGGCGCGGAAGCTGCTGCTCAAAGAGATCGCGCAGACCGACACGCCCTACTACTACCAGTCCGAAATGGCCGACGTCGCCTTGCGGGAAGGCCATCCCCGGGAGGCTTTGGGCTGGGCGGAAAAGGCCGAGTCATCGGCCGAAGGCACCGCGACCAAGGTCGAGTGGATCGTGAGGCACCTGGAGCTGGCGGCGGAGACCGGCGCCAACGACCGCGTGGTCGAAGTGCTCGACCGCTACTACGTGACGGCGGTCGGTCTGCCGGACGGTTTTTCCGGGCGGAACTGGCGGCGCGCGAAGAAGGTCGCGAACGCGGTACGTCCGCTCTTGTCCGAAGCGTCGGTTCGGTCGGCGCTGCAGCGCAACCGGGCGCTCTGCGCCGACGCCGGCCCCCGCCAGGAGGCCCGGTGCCGTGAGCACTTCGCGTCGCTCGAGGGCTGACGTTCTACTCGTCGCCGAGCTGCGACTCGAGGAAGGCGATCTCGTCGGCGAGCTGCGCCACCTGCTGCCGGCGAAGATCTCCGCCGCCGTGTCCGGAGTTCATCTCGATGCGCAAGAGAACCGGCTCTTTGCCCTTCACCGCCTCGACGGCGGCCACGAACTTGCGGGCGTGCATCGGGTCGACGCGGTCGTCGGAGTCGGCGCTCAGCATGAGCAGCGCCGGATAGTCCGCCTTCTTGTCCACGTGATGATATGGGGAGTAGGCCTGAAGGACCTTGAACTGGTCTTCGACTTCGGGGCTTCCGTACTCGGGGATCCAGGCCTTGCCGATCCCGAACATGTGATAGCGGAGCATGTCGAGCAGGGGCACGCCGCAGATCACGGCCGAGTACAGGTCGGGCCGCTGGGTCATGGCGGCGCCGACCAGGAGCCCGCCGTTCGAGCGTCCGCGAATGGCCAGCCGCTCCTTCGACGTGTAGCCCTCGGAGGTCAGCCACTCCGCCGCCGCGATGAAGTCGTCGAAGACGTTCTGCTTGTTGGCGAGCATACCGGCCCGGTGCCACTCTTCACCGTACTCCCCGCCGCCGCGCAGGTTGGGCAGAGCATAGAGCCCTCCCCGCTCGACCCAAGTAATGGCCAAGGGCGAGAAAGCCGGCGTCAGCGAGATGTTGAACCCGCCATAGCCGTAGAGGAGGGTCTTGTTGCTCCCGTCGAGCTCGATGTCGGGTCGCCGCACCAAGAAGATCGAGACCTTGGTTCCGTCCTTCGACGTGTAGAACTTCTGCTCGACCACGAAGTCCTCGGGGTTCACCGGGACGTCGGTCTTGTGGAAGAGCTTCGTCTTCCCCGTCGCGACGGTCAGCTCGTAGATCTGCGTGGGCGTGGCGAACGAGCTGAACGAGAAGTACGCGATGTCTTGGTCGGCCTTTCCGACGAAGCTGGTGACGGTGCCGATGCCGGGGAGCTCGACGTCGTTGAGCTTCTTGCCGTCGAGGCTGCGGATCTCGAGGCGAGAGCTGGCGTTCTCCATCAAGGTGAGCGCGAGCTTTCCGTCCATGAGGCTCATATCGTCGATGACCACCGTGTCCGAGGCGGGCACGATGAGCTTCCAGTTCGCGCGGTCGAGCTTTTTGGGGTCGACCCGATAGACCTCCCAGTTGGGCTTCTTTTCGTTGGTGGCGACAAAGATCGCGCCGTCCCAAGCGTCGACCTGATAGAGCCCGGTCACGTCGGCCGCGAGCGGCTGCCAGACGGGCTTCTTCGCCTTCAGGTTCATGACGAAGACGTCTTGCTCGGCCCAGCCGTGGCTGATGGTGGCAAAGAGGAAGCGTCCGTCTTCGCTGACCCGCCCCACCATCCAGCGCTCGGGGCTACCCGTCTTGTCGCGTACCCGCGCATCGTCTTTCGGGCTGGTGCCCAGCGCGTGGTAGCGAATCTCGCCGTAGCCCATGCGCTCGTGCACCGGGATCGACGGATCCGAGGGAAGCCAGGTGTAGTAGAAGCCGCTGCCGTCGGGCACCCAGGACGGAGTCGTGTAGCGAAGCCCGGCGATGGCGTCGCCCTCGCGAACCGCGCCGGTGGCGACCTCCATGACCTGGAGAGTCGACTCGTCCATGTTGTTGGGCTTTTCGAGGTAGGCGACGAGCGTCCCGTCGGGGCTGGGGACGGCCTCGCTGATGCTGAGCGACCCGTCGTCGCTCATCGCGTTGGGGTCGAGGAGCGGCTTGGGGCCCTCGCCGTCCTCCACGTAGTAGATGGCCTTTTCCTGGTCCGCCGGCTTCTTCCAGAAGAACATGCGGCCGCCGCGCTTCACGGGAACGCTTTGAGAATCGACGTAGAGGAGCTCCGTCACGCGCTTCGCCACGTCGTCCCGCGCCGGCAGACTCTCGAGTTGGACGCGCGCGACGTCGTTGCGGGCATCCATCCACGCCTTGACCTCTTCGTCGTCGACGTCCTCCAACCAGCGGTAGGGGTCGGCGACCGAGATGCCGAAGTGGTCTTCGACGATGTCGACCTTGCGAGTGGGTTCGAGCTTCATGGGTGGTTCAGCTTTGGACTCCGCAGCGGATTCACTCTTGGAGTCGGAAGAGGGCGTTGACGAGGCGCAAGCCACGAGGAGCCCGAGCCCAAAGATTCCGCGTCGCATCATGACGGTCGCGGGTAGCACGCAGCCCGGCCCATGCAAACGATCAACTTAGGCGGGGCCTCCGGGAACCCGACGTGGATTCGGCCAGCCTCTGCGGGCGGCAAAGACCTGCATGCCGCCATAGAGGAGCAGAGCGAAAACGGCCCCCGCGAGCGCTCCGGCGCTGTCGGCCACGACGTCGGAAAGCGATGCGTGACGGTTGGCGACGAAGCTTTGGTGCACCTCGTCGAGGATGCCGTAGCCCACGCGCACCACGATCGCCGAAAGGAAGAGCCGGGCCCGATTCCAGCGAGTGGTGAAGTAGACGGCCCGGATCCAAAGCCCGCCGAGGAGCGCGTAGGCTACGAAGTGCGCGCTGAAGTCCTGGTCGTCGGAGACTACGGGCCCGGGATGATGCGACGCTCCGAAGAGGAAGACACACCAGGCCAGGAACGGCCCGTACATGATGAGGGTGAGCCAAAGCCGCGGCACGCCGGGTGAGTGGCAGATGTCGACGCCTCCGGACCAGGCAAAAACGACCCGCCACGACCTGGTTGTGGGGCTCGACGTTTCGGGGGATAGCCGGAGCGTGGCTTCTGGAGGCGACGGAAAGGCCGTCATTCTGGCTCTGGCCGGAAACTCGGTCCTGACGGTGATCAAGTTCGGGGCGTACCTCGCGACCGGTTCGGGCGCGATGCTCGCCGAGACGGTGCACTCGGCTGCGGACCTCGGAAACCAAGCGCTGCTCTACGTGGGTCTCAAGCAGTCGCAGCGGGGGCCCGACGAGCACCACCACTTTGGATACGGGAAGGACCGCTTTCTGTGGGCGCTGGTGTCGGCGGCGGGGATCTTCTTCATCGGCTGCGGGGTGAGCGTCACCCATGGCCTGCACGATCTCTTCGACCCGCCCGAGCACCGGGCGGCTGGGTGGATCACGTGGACGGTGCTGGGCATCGCGTTCGTGGTCGACGCCTTCGTCCTCCTCACGGCGATCCGAGAGATGAACGCCAAGCGGAAAGGCACCCCGTGGATCACGTTCTTGCGGACGACGGAAGACACGACCACGCTCGCCGTCCTCTTCGAGGACGGAGCCGCGTGCCTCGGCGTCATCATGGCCGCCGTGGGCATCGCGCTGGCCCAGGCGCTCCACCTGCCGTGGATCGACGCGGTGAGCGCAATCTTGATCGGCCTCCTGCTCGGGGCGATCGCGGTGTTCCTGGGCGCGCTCAATCGCGCGTATCTGCTCGACCGCGCGGTGAGCGCCGACGTGCAGGCGCGGATCTTGGCCGCCATGCGCGAGATGAGCCGCGGCGCGGTCAGTCACATCGGCGAGGTCCGCACCCGCATCGTGGGCGAAGACGTGTACTCGTTCACCGCGGAGATCGACTTCGACGGCAAGGTCATCGCCGACCGCGTCCACGAGCGCATGAACGTCCCCAAACGGTTCGGAGAGCTCCGCAGTCCCGAAGACCTGGAGAAGCTCCTCGACGAGCACGCGCAGGTGGTGGTCGACGAGATCGGCAACGAGGTCGATCGCGTCGAAGCGGCGGTGCGGAAGCAAGTGCCGGGAGCCGAGTTCATCCAGCTCGAGCTGGACTGACCGCGACGGTGCGCGGCAGGTCTCGCGGGTCGGGCTTGCAGCGTCCTCATGTGCGTCCGAAATCCGCCCCGGAGCGCCGAATCCCGCGCCTGACCGGACACCCGGGGCCTTCTCCCAATGGCCGGTTTCGGGATTGACAGCCCCATCCAGCCTCCCTTAGAAGCGCATTCCCCTCGGCGGGGTCGTAGTTCAGTTGGTTAGAATGCCGGCCTGTCACGCCGGAGGTCGCGAGTTCGAGTCTCGTCGGCCCCGCCATTTTTCAACAATACAATCAGCTGGTTAGCAGACGATGCCTTGAGGGCCTCTCATCTGCTGACACGGCCGTGACACGGTTCTCGAACGCGGCGTAGCCGGGCAGCGTGTCCTGTTCGCGCCCTCTCCTCCAAGGAACCTCGTTGCGAAGAGACCGACCAAGACGGCCTCACGAACTGCCGCTGCGCGAGGCGCCCTCCACCTCTTTCGAGGAGACACCGTCCCGACGGAGGTCGCTGGCACCAAGACGCGAAATCGAGGGCGGACCTTTGCTGAATACGCGGCTCGGGACCCGACCGTGCATTATGCACTCATCTTCGATGTCGTCGAGTTCATATCGAACGCCGGCACAAAAGGCCGAGTCAGCGAACTCGTCGACAATGCCGTGACCGAGCCCGGAGAGACGACGAGTGGCTCGTGTATCCGTGCGACCCCCATGCCCGACGGCTCGGGCCTGTCGGGGCGACTCTGGATGAACGCTAGCCTTTTCCTGCACGCCTCCAACCGTCAGCCGGTCTGATCTTCGATCGTAGACTGAGCGAAGCCGGGATCAGTGCGTCCAGTCATTGGGCTCGATTCCGCGCGACCTTGACCTCGCCTCTTAGCGGTTCCTAGCGGCCGCTAGGAAGAGTGGAACCGTTCCGGGACGAAGGCCGGCAAGGCGCTCTGCGACCATACGCCGCTTCGCGCGCCTCTGTTCGTCGGAGAGAACCCCTCAAACCCGCGGCTTCTCGAGCTCGCCCGCGTCGAGTTGGAGTCGCAAACCCCCTTTGAACCCACGCGAGGCGCCCCTGAAGACGCACCTCGGCGTCGAAAGCTCACCGAGCTTCCCGAGCGCGACCTCGAATGAGCCCCGGCGTCACGCCGCCGTGGGTGGACCCCGCGCGCCCAAGACGGACAAGCCCGCGGCGAGCGCAACGCGCGCCTCCTCCCGCCGGGTTACCGCGCCGACCGGACGAAGGCGGCCGCCGCAGTCCGGGCACCGTTCGGCGTCCACATCGAAGACCTTCGCGAGCAACCGCGCCCACGCGACCCGGTACCGGTCCGCGTCTCCATCGCCCTCGTCCTGGGGGGTCGAGACGAGCAAGTGCATGACCTGATCTCGGTCGACTTGCTGGTCATCGATGACCTTGGCGTAAAGTTTCGGAGACCGGACGGAGTTCGTCTACTATGCGCCGGGCGCGGTTCGCATCGCCGAGAAGTCGTCGGCCCTGGTGAAGAACCGAGCCCACACCATCGAGACCCAGCTCACACTGACCGGGAAGGAAGAAGGGGTCTTGGTTGCGTGCGGCGGCATGACCGGGGCTACGCCATGTTCGTCAAGGACGGCGTGCTCTACTGCGACTACAACTCCCTCGACGGCGTGCCCTACATTCTGAAGTCGAAGCCGCTCGGCAAAGGCCAAGTCGACGTCAAGTTCGACTTCAAGCGGACCAAGCCCTTTGGCGGCATCGGAAGACTCTTCATCAATGACGAGCAGGTCGGCGAGGTCGAGATGCCCGAGATGCACATCTCGACCTACTCGCTGGCGCAGACGTTCGACATCGAGCGGGACACGGGGACCCAGGTTTCGAAGATGTATAACCCGTTCCCCTACACTGGGAAGCTGGACCGGGTCGTCTTCCGGGTCTCCGACGAGGACACGGTGCCTCCTCGAAGGGCTTATTACTGACGGACGGCGTCGATTCTAGCCAGTGCGAGGCCGTTGAGCCGGGATCTCAAGGGGTGCAGATTATTCGTCACCAGAGGGCGTGGACCGAAGCGTGACCGGTGCGGGCGCCAGGGTGAAGGAGCTCGAGGTCATGGGGGTTGCGAATTCCAGCGCGCCCTGGAGCCGGTAGCCGACGCCCCGAACGGTTCCCCCGGTCCGAATGGTACCGCGCATCCGAATGCCGCGCTCCTGCTCCTGCTCCCCGTCCGGAGGAATCGGCGAATCCGAGCAGGCCGCGAGCAGGGCCGAGCCGGCCACCATGCACATGGCGATCGTCAGCTTTGTCATGGCTCGCCTCACTGGGACCGATAGGCGGATCCGCCGCGGAAATAGTAGAGGGAGGTCTCGGTGTCGTTCGCACCGCCCGCTACAGTGGAGTACGACCCTGCTGCTTCGTTATTGTAGCCGCCCGATACTGCGGAGTAATTCGCACTCGCCAGGTTGCTGTATCCGCCGCTGACGCTGGAGAGACTGCCCTGGGCGGTGTTGGTGTAGCCGCCGAGAACGGCAGTGATGCTGCCGCTGGCAATGTTCTCCTGGCCGCCGCAGACGTTGGAATAGATTCCACTGGCCGTGTTCCTCACTCCCCCCGACACGGTGGCCGAAGTGTTCCTGGCACTATTCGTCCGACCGCCGGCGACCGTCGTGTAGGACGAGAACGCAGTGTTCCCATCGCCGCCCAGGACCGATGCGTAGATGCCACTGGCCGAGTTCGAGAAACCGCCCAACACCGAGGCATAATCACCGCTGGGCCGGTTGTTGTTGCCGGCCACCGACACCGAGCCCAAGCCCGATGCGATGTTGCCGAAACCACCGATCAGCGACGCATCGATGTCCTGGGACTTGTTGTACGTGCCGGCAACGATGGCGCCAAACCGGAGGTACTCGTGCCCGCGGCCGAGCACCAGGTTATGGGAACCGGTCTTCGACGCGCCAGGTCGCGCCTCGTCGTAGCCGATGATGAGGTTTCCGGCGCCATTGACCCGAATCACGCTCGTGCTGTTCGAGGTGGGACTGGACGGACTGCCGTTCGTGGCCCCCAATCCGTTCCGGATGTGGACGTTCACGCCGGTGAAGAACACGTCGTCGCCGCTCACGGACATCGAGTCGGTCAGGGTCTCCAGGGAGGAGATGCTGATGCCGTTGCTGTTGACGTTGGCGGACAGGTTCGAAATCGAGCTGTTGATGCTCGCGATGCTGCTCGCGTTGTTCGTGATCGAGGTTTCGTTGGTGTTGACCTGAGAGCTCAGAGTGGACAGCGACGAGGCGTTCATCGCGATGCTGGTTTCGGCGGTCGACACCCGGATGCCGAGGTCATTCACGGCCGTCCCGTTGGCTGCCACATCGGACTGCAGGTTCGAAATGTTGCCCCCATTCGTCTGGATGGTGGACAGGTTGCTGGCGATTCTCGCTCCGTTCTGGGCCACGTCCAGGCCCAGCTGATCGACCCGGCTGTCGAGGCTGGTCAGCTCCGTTTGGACCGCCGCATTCTGGGCTTCGACCTCGGACCGAAGCTGCTGAACGGTGTCGCGCAGACTCTGGATCTCGGCGAGCAGGGTGTCGATGGCGGCCTGGGTATCATCGGCCGCCAGCCCCGACGTCTGGTTGTCGTAGGCCACGGCCTCGGCCGGAGGCGGCGGGACGCTGGTGCGAATGTCGTCCACCGACAGGCCCTGCAGCGTCTGGGCCTGGTCTGCGGTCCAGGCGTAAGGCACCGCGCCCACGGGCGTGCGGGGAGACAGGGTCTCCTGGTCGACCGTGATCTCGAGGAACAGCTCCGACCCGTCGAACACCCCTTCCAGGGAGGTATTGCTGCCGAGGGGAACCTCGATGGCGCCGTCGCTGAGGGTCACGCTCCAGTCCTCGGACCAGACCTCGTTGCCTTCGGTCGAAGCGTCGAACAGCTTGAAGGTCACGTCGACGGCCCCCCTGACGGGGCTGCCGTCCCGGGTGAGCTGCCCGGAGTAGGTGATGACTTCGGGGACCTGAGCCCCCGCCTGGCTGGACACGAACACCAGCGCCGCCAACCACGGCAAGATCTTGATCGATTTCATCGGACTCCCATTCCTCCTTCAAGGCGTGCTCGAACGGCCCGCCAACCTACACAGTTCGAGATCTTAGTTCAGTGGCGGATATGAAAATAGATAGAGCCGAACCACCCTGCTCTATTCACCTATCGAGATACGCCAACCGCCGGCGGCACTGACACTTACGCCCTTGAACAGCGCTGCGCCTTTGCTGGCCGACGCACCCGGAGAACCGAGTTGCCAGCCCGTCGTGTATAGCTGAACCCCACTGGGCGTGACCGCGGCCCCACTCGATATTCCATAACTCCCCAACGTCGCGCCGGTGGGCCCTAGTCCGACCGACGCTTCCCCCTCGAAGAACCCACTCGCCGCATCGAAGGTCGGTTCGCTGGTGTTCCCGTAGGTTGGACTATTTGCGTCCGAGCTATAGCCGAAGCCCGCCCCGATACCAATCCCGGTGTCGACGTGGAGGAACCATGAGCCGTTCTCGTTCTGCCCAACTCCAAAACCGCCTCCGATCAAATAGTAAGCATTCACTGAAACTTTCCAGAGCCCAGACGGATCGACGAGGGAGACCGGGTCGTTATCGACGTAGGTGTATAGATTGGTTTGACCGCCGACGAAGAGGACTGGGTCCTTCGATATCCACCGACCGACCTCCGGGTCGTAGTCGCGGGCCCCAAAGTGGACCAGGCCGGTCTGGGTATCGTAGAGGCCTCCCGCGAAGCCGAATGGTTGATACCCGGGCGTCGAGTCGTAGTACACCTCTCCGAACGGACCGTAGTAGATGATTTGCGTGATCTGGCCATTGCTGCGGTTGATGACCATGCGGGCGCTACCCCTCGCGTCCGTGATGATTCGGAAGACCTCCCCGTTCCTGATCATGTAGTCGGGCACGTGACCTCTAGTCCCGTAGACGAAGCGGGTCACCACGGTCCCGGACGCGTCGAGCTCCGCTACTGGGTTGAGGCCGTCCTGGTATAGCCAAGAGGCGGCTACCTGGTCATTCACGCGTTTCTGAACCCGTCGGTTGAAGCCATCGTACACGTACTCGATCTCCGTCCCGTCCGGCAGTACGACCGAAGTCAAGTTGCCCAGGCTGTCGTGAACATACCGGGTCGTCTCCTCGGTCGAGGTGTCGCGCTTTGTTTCACGGGTTCCCCGAGCAGTATGCGCGTACGCGTAGCTTCCGTGGGCGAGTAGACGATCCTGTTCGTCATAGCTGGCGCTCGCGCTCGTCGAGCCAGCTTCGGCCAACGTCCGGTTGCCGTTGTCGTCGTACTTATAGCGATGGGTGAGCTGGCCGTCGGTCCGGACCTCCGTGAGCCGGCCTCTCTCGTCGTACGTATAGCCGTACGTCCTGGGTTGCTCTTCTCCGAAGACGGTCTCGGTGACCTCCGTAACTCGACCGAGCGAGTCGTAGCCGAACTCCTCCTGGAAAAGGAGGTGGTTTCCATAGCGAGTCATTTGACGGAAGACATCGCCGAACTCGTTCCGCTCCAACTCGGTTTGCACCCAGCCTATGGTCGCCGAGCTCAAGAGCCCGCTCGGCATGGCATAAACGATCTGGATGTCTCCTGCGCGGCGGACGTAGCCGTCCAAGTCCAAGTGATATGGGATGGCCACTCCATTGACGGCCAGGCTATTCATATTCAGATTCTGGTCGTAGGAGCGCGTAACACGGCCTTGCACCGCACCGCTCCAGGTTGAGTCGCGGAGCAACGGACCATCCCAGTTCAATGCCACGTCGACGCCAGTCGGCGCGCTCACTCCAACGAGCTGCCGATCGTCGCCGTAGCGAAGTTGAACCAGGCCCTCTGGGAGCATGACGGTCTCGAGGCGACCTGCGGCATCATAAAGGTAGTCGATCTCCGCTAGGCCGGGTGGCTGCATCGTCGCCAGTCGGCGCTCCTCGTCGTAGACGAAGGTCGTTGGGCCGGCATCGCCGACCTCGGGCGGGACGTACTCGACCAGCAAGCCTCGGCTGCCCCGGTTCAACTGGTGAACCGTCTTTCCCGGCGGCGTCAACGACGCCACGCCTCCACCCGGGTCGTAGCTCATCCGCAATTGCGAAAGGTCGGGATAGTCGACGGAGGTCATCCGCCCGACAGGATCAGCTCCGAAACGGGTCGTCTCGTCATTCGAGTTCGTGACCGCTTCGAGGAATCCTTGCGCGTTGTGATCGAGCAGCGTTCGGCGAGCGTCCGCACCTTCTCCCTGGACCACCTCGGCCAGCCGTCCCATGTCGTCGTAGTGCAGGGAGACGGGGCTCAGCTGTCCGAGCTGAACGGCAGATAGCCGCCCCATTTCGTCGAACACTCGTGTAAGCATTCGTCCTGGAGGTGTCCGCTCGGTCATGGTTCGGGTCTCCGGGTCGTAGCTGCGCTCCCCAGGGGAGCCGTTGAGGAACCAAGTCTCCTGCCAACTCACGAGGCTCAATGGATCAGTCGGGTCGGACAACTCGACTGTTCTGGCTTGCGAGGTTCTCATCTGGAGCCCGCTCGGCAACGTGGTGAGGCTCTCCACTTCAAGCGGAGTCAGGGCCCCGAAACGAGGATCGGGTCCCACTCGGGTTTCGATCACCATCCCGTTCCCCAGCTCCAGCCGTTGGTTGCCATGAGCGTCGCGAATGCTGGCACGGATGAGCCCGGCTTGGTCTTCGACGCGTACCTCTGAAGAGTCGTCGGCTCGGGCCCTTCTGCGATGATCAATCACTCTTCTTGAACCGGTTGTCCGGGTCACGAGCGTCCACCCGTCTTCCGTCTCGCGTTCGAGCGTCTGGGTCGATCCGCTCGGATCCCGGTCCGAAACGAGCCGACCACCAAGGTACCGGTATCGATGCGCACCGCTCCGTGCATCGACCATTCCCACGAGGAGACCTTCATCGTCGATGTCGAGCTCGATGGTCTCCTCGGCCGGATTCTCCAGCCTTTCGATATATCCGTTGGAACCGACCCGGACCAAAGTGCGGAGCCCTTCCGGGCTCACGATCGCGGTTAACCGGCCCATCCCGTCCCGTTCGAATCGGGTTCGTCGCACTCCGTTCGTGACCACGGCGCTCAGACGGTTCGCCCCATCGTACTCAAAGCGATGTATCTCGCCGCCGGTGAACGTGTCGATGGTCCGGTCGTGCCGGCCCGTTCTGTCGAACGCGAAGAGCCGAGAACCGTCCTCGGAGGCGATGGCGCTCTCGTGGAACGATGCTCCGTCAAACGCCCGCGACAGCCGGAACAGTCCATTTCCGCCGATACCGAGGATGGCTCCGTGTCGGTCCACCGCCACCGTACGGATAACGTGGGGATGATCGCTGGTGCCGGGGACGGTGTCGACGAACCCATCCGGAGCGACGACTCGCATCCCGTGAGGTTCGCCCAGCACGATGGAGCCATCGGGATGCAGAGCAAAGTCCCACGCCTTGGTGCACGCATCACTGACCATACCGCCGTCCCCGTTGTCTATCGCGTCCGAGGGACACGGGGCGATGATGGTTCTCAGGGTGCCATCCAGGCCGATGCGACGCAGCCCCCGGCCAAGGTAGTAGAGGTTCCCTTCGTCGTCGAGCTGCAGCTCTCCGATCCCGATAGCAGATTCGGTCGCGAGCATTCCGTCTTGAGATGAGGTACCCCCACCCGCATACTTCCATAGGATGCCGTCCGGGGTAATCATGTGAATGCGAGGATTGTGCTGCAGTCCGCTCATATAGTTGTCGGAAAGGAAGAGAGTCTCGTCGGGAGCCACGGAGAGTCCAGCCGGGTACCAGAACAGGCTCTCAGATGCCGGCTGGCCATCATCTTGATGGGCCGGGACGACCGTGCCCCCACCGGCCACCGTGGAGATGATCCCGTCCAGACCGATCTTCCGTATTTGGTGGGATTCCGCAATGTACAGGCTATCATCGGGCCCCAGCGCCATATGCCAGCCAAAGCCGAGTGAGGAGCCGCCGCCGGCATAAGTGGTGAACTGCCCGTCTTCGTACCGCAGTACCACGGAGCCCCCTGGCCCCTCTGGTCGGTACGAGACGAGAATGGATCCGTCCGGATGGGGAACCAAGTCTTCGTAGCCGTCCGTCGAGCCTGGAATCTCTACCAGCTTCTCGAGAGTCGGAGCCAAGGAGTCCGCCGTCCGGCGTCGGCCATCTCCAAGGAAGAGAGTCCTGCCCTTCGAATCGTAGACGTGGTGCACGCCAAGAGTCAGGCCCCCAAGCCCAAGTGGCCGAGCGTCATACCCTCCGAGCCCGAGGTCCACTTCGAACGTTCGAGTGGAGTACAGCTCTTCGCGGGTTCTATTTCCGTCGAGGCTAATCTCCGCAGGAAGACCCCACCCAGATCGTCCACGTCGACTGAAGCCATAGACGCCCGGGTAGACGTACCTGACAGAGACTCGATAGCTGTGCTGGCCCTGCAGCCTCCGCCCATAGGCGTCGAGGCCATCCCATTCATAGCGGAAGCGCTGGTTCGGGAGTGGATCGTAGGTTTCCGTGACCCGTCGCCCAGCAATGTCTAGCATGACCTCGATACGCCGGAGGCTGGCCGGAACGTCGTCGTTGCTGACGAGAATGTCAATGGTGCGGCGTTGCCCGCCGAGGGACCGGTGCGACCCATAGTGAAGCGTATGGCTGGTCCCGGGAATACGGATGATTTCGGACAGGGACTGGTTTTCTACGCGGATAATCGAGCCATCGGCACATGTCGGTGCGTCCATCTCCCGCTCTTCGATGGGCGGCGGTCGAGGAGGATCGATGGCGTCGTCCGGAAAACGGAAAGGCCAGTTGCAGTCCCAGGGACTGAAATGGCTGACTGTAAACCGCCACAGGCTCTGCCCGGACTCGTAGCGGTCGGCAAGCGCCCTGCGCTCCTCCTCGTTCACCCCGAGCTCGTCCAGAGCCGAGGGAGAGTCGGCCATCTGGTCGCCGTCGATGTCCAGATCTGCGAGGCCGTCGCTCACTCCAACGATCGTGAGGACGATGCCATCGTCTTGCGCCTCCCACGCCCGGCGCTCGCGGTCATAGTAGCCGACCGGAACCGGAATCCCGGTCGGAAAGTCGAGGAAGTTCTCGAGATAGATCGGGACGGGCTGGTCAAATCGGAGTTGCTCGCCTTGGCTCTCGTCGACCTGATCGGCGGTGAGTTCGAATGCGTAGGTATAGGCGCTCAAGGGCGGCAGATTGGCTGGCATAGCTGCAGGCCCGTCTGGCCCCACCGTGTACTCCGTGAGACGAACGTCGATACGGTCCACGTCGACGGACCCGTTCGTGCTCTGTACGACGGCAGTCGTTCCTGCCGGGATCATCAGAATGGGCTGCCGATACCCCGATTCGTCCTGGCTAGCGGCCATCTCGAGGGTTTGCATCTCGGCGTCGCCGAGCCTGAGCTCCCGAGATATCGCCGAGATGGGTGTCAGCACGATTGGGTCGACCCAGGCGTACGACAGGGGGCGGACGCGCACCGTCCGCTGCACCGGAAGATAGCCAGGGCTCGTCACCTCGATCGTCGCCGCGCCGCCCCCGTTGACCACGATGTCGAAGACGCCGTCCGCTCGCGTGAATGTTGCACCGAGCTCATCCTGCAGCGTCACGCGAACGTGGGCCCCTTCGAAGCTCCCTCCCCCCGGAAGGCTCACCGTCCCGCGGATCACGGCGACCCGGCCACTGTCGATAACACCCTCATCGGGCTCCTGCTGGTGGGACACGCAGTGATCGCTGGCGATTGCGTCCGGTGCGTGGAGCCACGCAATGGAGCCGGCGAAGCTCAACGGCGTCACGGCCAAGTCAGAGGAGGCGCCCGCGAGGCATTCGATGTCGGCGCAGTCGATCAGTCCGTCCCCGTCGTCGTCGAACTCGTTGTTACAGATTTCTGAGGGATCCGGGACTTCCGGGATGTCTGGGATGTCTGGGATGTCCGGGACATCTGGAATGTCGGCGATGTCTGGTACGTCCGAGATGTCTGAGCTTCCGCCGTCGGCAGGCCCTCCTCCGCCGCCCGAACCGCCGCCCGAACCGCCGCAGGCGAATAGCCAACAGAGGACCAAGGCAAGAGTGACACATCGGACGTCGGCGAGCCTCATGAGCCCAACGGCGTGCAGGAGCCATGCCCTATCGTCTTACACGGCAACTTGGAGCGGTCGATACTTGGCGTGCCTGCTTGACCTGCCTGCCGCCACCTAAAGGTTACACACGGTGCAATCCATCCGCAAGAAGATCGCCATTCGAGCCAGCTCGGCGCGCAGATGAGACCGCATCCCATCTCGACGCTTCATCCGTCACCCGATGTCACGACGGGGCACGGCGAACTGATACGCGTGAACACGCGGCGCCCCACCTCGAAGACCATCTCGTCATCCGGCGGAGCCGCCTCGCGAAATTCCAGACGTCCATCACCAACCTCGACGTAGAGGCCATCGACAAACACGACGTGAACGTGCGGGAACAGCCCTAGCGTCTTCGTGAACCGCTGGATGAACGCCACCGCGCCCGTGTGCAGGCGCTCGCTGGCACCTGAACCCGAACGCGCTTTCATCTCGGCGCTCACCGCGTCCACGAAGCTCCGGACGAACGCCGTCAGCACCTTCGGACGCACCGCCAAAAGCGGCACCAGCTCCGATGGGGGTGACAACACCCACTGCCGCACCGGCGCGTCGGGATACACGTGCGCCATCAGGTGCGCGGCGCGGTCGTGCATCCTCCGGGCGGCGCAGCTCGAGCAGACGACTCGGCTCTT
>CAYYOT010000101.1:0-13873 GCA_964473255.1 uncultured Myxococcales bacterium
GCTACATCGATGAGGAGAGCGTCGACGAGCTCGGCGCCGAGGTGGCCGAGGGCCTGGATACGAACGGCCTCGATGCCGAGGGCGTCAGCGTGGTCGTTGGTTCGTCCGACGGCTCGTGGGAAAAGCTCGTGGCGCACGCGCACCGGGAGCCCCGTCTCAAACTGGTCCGATTTCGGCGCAACTACGGTCAGACGGCGGCTCTCGTAGCCGGTCTCGACCACGCCCGGGGCGACATCATCATCCCACTGGACGCCGACCTGCAGAACGACCCCAACTCCATTCCCGACCTGCTGGCCAAAATCGACGAGGGGTACGACGTAGCTTCCGGCTGGCGGAAGAACCGGCAAGACACCTTCTTCAGCCGCAAGCTTCCTTCGAAGCTGGCCAATCGCCTGATCTCCTGGGTGAGCGGCGTGCACCTGCACGACTACGGCTGCACGCTGAAAGCGTACCGTCGCGAGGTCCTGGACCCGGTCGAGCTCTACGGAGAAATGCACCGCTTCATCCCGATCTACGCCTCCTGGTCGGGAGCCAGGGTCGCCGAGGTCGTCGTCAATCACCGTGCTCGCAAGTACGGAACATCGAAGTACGGGATCATGCGTACGTTCAAGGTGCTGCTCGATCTCCTGGTCGTGAAGTTCTTGGGAACGTACGGTACGAAGCCCATTTACTTCTTCGGTGGTCTGGGATTCCTGCTGTTCGCGGGAGCCGTGCTCAGCGGGGCGTACACGCTTTACGCGAAGTTCGTTTGGGGCATCTACGCCCACAAGAATCCGTTCTTGCTGATCGCCGTCTTCCTCGGCCTCACCGGTATCCAGAGCGTCTTCTTGGGGCTGCTGGCCGAGATCTCCATCCGCACGTATCACGAGAGCCAGGCGCGCCCGATCTACATGGTGCGCGAGCGCCAAAACGTGATGTCGGCGCGTCGGCGGCGAGAGGCGGTCCTCTCCGAAAGCAACATTCCCGTCGCCTGAATCGGCGGAACCACCCGGCTTTCTGTGGAGTCCCCGCCTGGAACCAGCGCATTCCCGGCCGCGTTCGACGAGCATCTTCCCATCGAGTCCACTGCGGTCGCGCTTCGGACCTTCCTGACGAACCTTCGGCGGCCCCAGGGGCTGGTCACGGTCGGACTGTTGGTCGGGGCTCAGACCATCCTCGCCTTCTTCGGCAACGTCGGGATCGTCTTGGGGTGGGCTTTGGTGATCGGCTACGCGTTTCACGTCCTCGATGCCGCCGCCCATGGGGAAACCGGCGTTCCCGAGCCCGTGGATTACGAGGGGCCCGAGACGATCCTCCTGCCGCTCGGGCAGGCGACTCTGGCGCTACTTCCCGCATGGGGTCCGGCGGTTTGGGACTGGTACTCCTCGGGCGTGGACTTCCGCTTGGCCTCGTACAGCTTCGTTCCCCAGTTCGAGTGGACGGCCCATCGACGTGCGCTCGCGGCGGCCGGCATGCTCTTGGTCCCGCCCTTGCTGATATCGACCGCGGTCGCTCGCTCGCCGGTCGCGGTTTTTCATCTACCGCTGAACGCTCGGCTGGGCTGGGCGGTTCGTCGCGAGCTCCCGCTGATGCTGGCGGTGCTGGAGGTGGGGCTCATCTTGGTCTGGTTGGGTGCAGCCGCCTCCCCGCGCGGCGCCTCCGTCGTGCTCATGCGTCTCGGAGCCGCCGTGTTCTCGATCGTGGGGGCCTTCGTCCTCGGATGGTCGGTGTACCGCCACGCAGATGCGCTGGGGATCCCGCGCCAGCCGCGACACGTGCATCGCCACGGTCCCTTTGCGCCCTAAGGGACCGTGGCCGCGAACGAAGCCAGCGCTGCCTTTGCGACTTGTTCGCCGGCTTCGGGGACGAAATGCCCGACGTCGGTGAGCTCGAGGGGCGCCGGGCACCCGCGGATCTTGGCGTGGAGCGCGTGCATGACGGAGGCACCCAAGACCGGATCCTGGTGACCGATCGCCATGAAGCTCGGTCCACTCCACTGCTCTTTCCAGAAGCGCAGAGCGCGGCGAGAGACGTCGGCGCCCTCCATGTCCTCGGTAACGGGGACCAGTTCCGGAAACCGACGCACCCCGGCCTTGAAGGTGGGGTCGACGAAGGGCGCGTCGTACGCGGCGGCTTCGGCTGGACTGAGGCCCTCGACGGCCCGGATCATCAGCCGACCGACGTCGATGTTCGGTTGGGACCGCGCGAACGCCTTCCAGGCGTGGAAACCGTCGGTCAGAGGGATTCGACCGGTGGGCAAGGCCGTGTTCATCACGATCAGGCGCTCGAAGCGGTCCGGCATTTCCATGGGCAGCGTGAGACCCAGGATCCCGCCCCAGTCCTGAGCGACGAGGGTGATGTTTCGGAGGTCGAGTGCTTCGACGAACCGAAGGATCATTCCCCGATGAAAGTCGTACGTGTACGTCGCATCGTCGGTCGGCTTGTCCGAGCGTCCGAACCCTAGGAAGTCGGGCGCCACGACGCGTCCGGGGGCGGCGACGAAGATCGGAATCATTTTCCGGTACAGGTAGGACCAGGTGGGTTCCCCATGCAGGCAGAGGAAGACGGGCTGGTCGGCGGCGCCCTCGTCGACGTAGTGCACGCGCAGGCCCTCGTAGCCGACCAAGTCGTCTCGGTAGTGAGGTTCGAAGGGAAAGTCGGGAAGATCGGTAAAGCGTTCATCGGGTGTTCGCACGGCCTTCATCACGGCGCGATCATTCACGACTGATGCTCGACATCAAGCACCGTCGATTCTCGGCTGGCGCCTGCGAGTGGGGTGAGCTATGGCGGCGTAACCGTGTGTGGGTTGGCCGGACTGGTGGTCCCCGAGGGAGCTCCTGTTTCGCAAGCTGTCCTGCAGTCCATGACCCGGACGCTTCGAGCGCGAGGCCCGGACGATGAGGGATACTATGTCGGCGAGGGCTGCGGTCTGGGCCACCGCCGTCTATCCATCATCGACATCGGCGGTGGACGCCAGCCGCTGGCGGCCGCGGATGGCGCCGTCCAGTCCGTCGTAAACGGGGAACTGTACAACTTCAGGGCGCTCCGCCGTCGGCTCGAAGGCTACGGCCACCGATTCGTCACCGAATCGGACAGCGAGGTGCTCGGACACGGCTTTGCCCAGTGGGGCGCCGGGATCGTGTCTCGGCGCGAGGGCATGTTCGCGTTCGCTCTGTGGGACGCTCGCGACCGCACGCTGTGGCTGGGTCGCGATCGCATGGGGCAAAAACCTTTGTATTTCGCTCGCCACGAGCGCGGGCTGCTGTTCGGGTCGGAGCTCAAGGCTCTCCTGGCACACCCGACCTTCCGCCCGGACCTATCCACGACGGGGCTGGCTACCTACCTGGTGCACGAGTGCTACCCGGAGGAGCAGTGTGTCTTCGAGGGCGTTTCCAAGGTCCGACCGGGCGAGCTCGTTCGGTATCGAGTCGAGGACGACGAGCTCGAAAACTTCACCTACTGGCAACCGACTTTCGGTCGAGCCGCGGCCGTGGCTTCCGTCTACGGCCTATCGGAGACGGCCTTGGTCGACCGTCTGGCGGAGCTGCTCCTCGCTTCGGTCGACCGTCGACTCGTGTCCGACGTCCCGCTCGGCGTCTTCTTGAGCGGGGGAGTCGACTCGTCGGTGGTCGCCGCCGCCATGACCCGTCTTCGCGAACCGTCGACCGTGGAGACATTCTCCATCGGGTTCTCGGAGAGCAGCTTCGACGAAAGCCCGTTCGCCCAGCGCGTTGCCGACCATCTGGGTACGACCCACCGAATGGAGAGGCTGTCGGCGCAGACCATGCTCGACGTCCTGCCCGAGGTTGCCGACTACATGGACGAGCCACTCGGGGACGCATCGATCATTCCCACGTATCTGCTTTCGGCCTTCACGCGAAAGCACGTGACCGTCGCTCTCGGGGGCGATGGTGGGGACGAGCTCTTCCTGGGCTATCCGACGTTTCGAGCGGAGCTCGTGGCGCGACGCTTCGATGGATCGCTCCTGAGACCGGCGGGCCGAGCGACGGGGCGTCTCTTGAACGAAACGGCCCGGCTCCTTCCGGTGAGCCGGGGCTACTTCAGTTTGGACTTCAAGCTGAAGCGTCTCGCTCTCGGACTCGGCCACTCGCGACTCGCGCGTCATCAGCGGTGGATGAGCTCCTTCCTTCCGGAGTCGCTCGTCCCGGTGCTCGGGCCGCTGAACGTGGGGGAGGCGGAGCTTCGAGCGGTGAGGGAGATGCTCGAGCGCTCGTCGAATCTCCCAGGCTCCTCGGACGGGTTCGACGAGCTCACGCGCCACTATCTGCGCCTCTATCTGGCCGGCGACGTTTTGGTGAAGGTCGACCGCGCATCGATGGCTCACGGACTGGAAGTGCGGGCCCCGTTTCTCGACCGCGAGCTGGTCGAGATGGCGCTCGTCGTTCCGTGGCGACACAAGCTGAAACACGGCCAGACCAAGTGGCTGTTGAAGCGCCTCGCCGAGCGTTGGCTGCCCCCCGACATCGTGCACCGCTCGAAGCGGGGCTTTGCCGTCCCCATTGCGGACTGGCTTCGCGGACCGCTCCGCGACTGGGCGCATGACCTTCTCGCCCCCCGTCGGCTCGCGAACCAGGGGGTCTTCGATCACGACTACGTCGCGCGCCTCCTGGCCGAGCATCAGGCGGGTCGGGCCGACCACCGAAAGCCGCTCTGGACGCTCCTCGCGTTTCAGATGTGGTTCGATCGCTACGGGCCTCGTGCTCTCAAGAGGGCAGCGTGAAGTGGGTCCCGGTCGCTCTTGCCGTCGTCTTGTACGCGTCGATCCTCGGTGAGCTCGTCCTGGCGGTGCGTCCGGGTTTGGACCCGGCCAAGGCCGAGGATCTCCAGCGAGCGGCCGAGGTAGTCCGGGCGGAGGCGCCCACCGGACAGGCGATCGTCCACTCTCCGCTCTTCGATGTCGGGGAGCTTCGGGCGCTCGGTGATCTGCCGGCGAAAGCTCATCTACCGCCTCCCCGTCTGCGCCGCGGTCCGGTGTGGGTCATCGACCGCACCGAAGCTCCGATGGCGCTCGGTGGGATGGGGGCCCGCGCCGTACAGACGTCGGGCTCGGTGACCGTCCGGCGCGCGGAGCCGGTCGGCCAACCCGAGGATCCGGGCCCGCTCTTCGACCTCTTTCGAGACCTCGCTCCCGGGCTGCTGTTGGTCGAGCGTCCGCGTGGGTCGGTGACGAGTCGCTGCGACGTGCCGCGAGCCGCCGGCGGCTACGCGTGTCCGGGCCAAGCCGAGTGGATCTATGCCGCTCAGCATCGGCAGTCGATCGGGGGGCAGGAACGAAGCTGCGTGTGGGCTCATCCGACGACCAAAGCCGGAGCGATCGTCTACGAGCTTCCGGCGCCGCCGGAGCCGCCTTCCGGCCGGCTCCAGCTCACCATCGGGGGAGGACTGTCCGACCAGGCGGTCCAGACACCCGACGGCGCCCCGGTCCGGACCGAGGTCCGGCAAGGCGGCGCTCGCCTGGGAAGCGTGAGCGTCCCCAATCGGCGGGGTTGGGTCGAGAAGACCTTCGAAGTCGCGCCGGGTGAACCGATCCGTTTGGTGATCACCGCCGAGCGCGATGGGGCGCGGCACCACTGCATCAACGCCCAGGTCACCGTGAGCGAAGGACCGGAATCGTGAAGGAAGCGCGTGCCTACCGATTCACGGCCGGCCTCGTCGCCGTGTACTTCCTGCTGCAGCTCGCCGGGCTCTTCACGACCGGACTGACTGACGACGACGACTTCTACCTGCCGGCCGGCACCAGCTACATCGCTTGGGTGGGACGGGTCCTGACCTTCGACGGGTCGGCGTTTCAAGCGTCAGCGATCGATGCCAGCTTCGGGCCCAATCACGAGCATCCGCCGGTCGCGAAATACGCACTGGGCCTCTGCGGCATGCTCTTCGGCTTTTTGGGACCGATCGACGGACCCCGGGTGGCCACCGTCTTTTGGTCGACGCTCTGCGCCGCACTGCTGCTGTGGTTGGCGATTCGCCACCTGGGGAGCGAACGCGGGCGGGTGGTCGGGGGGCTCGGCGCGCTGCTGCTCTTGTTCCTTCCGCGGTTCTACTTCCATAGCCACGTCGGGACGCTCGACGTTCCGGTGGCGGCGACCTACCTCCTGGGCGCAGCGGTCGCCCTTGGCGCCGAGCGGAGTCGACGTTTGGCTTGGCTCGCGGGACCTGCTTTCGGCATCGCCGCGGCCACCAAGCTCAACGGGCCCTTCCTGATCCTGCCCATGCTCGTGTTCTGGCTGCTCACCCGTCGTCCGCAGACGCTTCGCGATCCCCCGCGCCAGCCCGTGCTCGGCCTGCCCTCCCTTCCGGGGGCCTTTTGGTCGATGGTGTTCGTGGGACCGGTCGTGTTCTTCGCGCTCTGGCCTTGGCTATGGGTCGACCCGGTGGCCCGCACTCTCGAGTACGTTCGCTTCCACCTGAACCACTACCCGATCTTCCTGTTCTACTTCGGCACCGTGTTCGAGCGTCCCTTTGCTCCCTGGCACGCCCCGTTCGTGATGACCGGGCTGACCGTGCCCGGGCCGACGCTGCTCTTGACGATGGTTGGCGTGGCGTTTGGTCTGCCCGTGGCTCTTCGTCGAATTCGACGCGGGCCGGTCGAAGATGATCCGGAGCGTCGTGAAGGGGACTTGCTCTTGTTCTGCCTCCTCCATGCCGCGTTCACGATCGGGGTGGTCGCGTTTTCCGGAGCTCCCAAGTACGGCGGCGTGAAGCTATTTCTTCCTTTCTTCCCGTTTGCCTGCCTGCTGGCTGGCTACGGCGCGTTGCGTCTTCGCGAGCTGGGCGCGGACGCCGCGGTGAGCCTGCGACGGGCGCTGTACTGGGTGGGGCCGACAGCGGTGGGAGCTTCGGCGGTCGTGCTGCTCCGCTACGGGGAGTATGGCCTGAGCCAGTACAACCTCTTTGCCGGCGGTCTGCGGGGAGCCACGGTCCTCGGCATGGAGCGGCAGTACTATGATGTGCCTTATCGGGAGATGATCGCCTGGCTGAATGCGGAGGCGCCACCACGAGCCAAGGTGCACTTTCTCCCCAACAACTGGGAGTACGAGCGGACGTTTCGCTGGTATCGAAAGGCGGGCGTTCTTCGCGAGGACATCTCCGTCGCCAAGTCCGAGCGCCAGGCACACCTCGTGGTGCTTACTCACGAACGACGCTTCCGGCGCTACAGCACGGATCTTCGACGTTACCGAAACCGCGAGGTTCTTCACACCAAGCGACTGGACGGCGTCCCGCTATGGACGGTGCTGACCGGTTCCCGGAGTGCCCAGCCTTAGTCGCACTCGCCGGACGACTGCCGGGTCACGCTTCCGCGGAGCTGCTCCACGTGCGCCAGCCACTCCCGTTGAACGTCGGCGGGCACCGCGTGGTCAGCCAGCGTCTCCCGAAGGATGGTCGTGCGCCGGTCGAACTGCCCACCCATGACCCGGTGCTTTGCGTGGGCCTTACGAATCGGGCGCCCCGAGTATTCGATGTCGGCCCCGAGAAAGCGGGCCGTGAATTCGAATTCGCGCTGGGCTAGCGTGAGGCGGTCGACGCCCGAGAACATGTAGCCGATCATTCGGTCGTCGTAGAGCCGTCCGACGAAGTCCTCGACGATGTCCCGCAGGATGGAAGGCCCTCCGAGTCGCTCCAGGGCGGTCGCATTCGCGCTCACGACCCGGCATCCTGCCGGATTCCGACGGCTTCGTCCGCAAGAAGCCGGATCTTCGGTCGGCCCCCGATCGCCACTCGGCCCCCGATCGCCGCTCGGCCCCCGATCGCCGCTCGGCCCCCGATCGCCGCTCGGCCCCCGATCGCCGCTCGGCCCCCATCCCCGCTCGGCCCTGATAGGATGCCGGCCGTGCAGATCCGACTGGCGACGCCCGCGGACCTGGACCGGCTGGTCGAGGGCAATCGGGCCATGGCCCGAGAAACGGAACAACTCGAGCTCGACGCGGAGACCCTCGAAGCCGGAGTTCGCGGCGTGTTCATCCATCCGACCCGCGGTCGCTATTACGTCGCCGAGATCGATCGCGTGCCCATCGGGCAGCTGATGATCACCTACGAGTGGAGCGATTGGAGAAATGCGCACGTCTGGTGGGTGCAGTCGGTCTATGTGTGGCCGAGTCACCGGGGTCGCGGCGTGTATCGAGCGCTATATGGCCACGTTCGAAAGCAGGCCGAAGCCGTCGGTGCGGCCGGACTACGCTTGTATGTCGACCTGCGAAATCGCGATGCCCAAGAGGTCTACGCCAGGCTGGGAATGGACGGTGAGCACTACGCCGTGTTCGAGGACATGATCTGAGCTGCGCGCTGTGGCCTCTCTCCATTTGGGGCCACGATACTCATCGGCCGAAAAACAGATTGGGTTAGTGCGTCGTCCCCAGCGACGAGAGAGCTGGCCTCTCGGTCGACGGCGCCGTCATCCGTGGGCTAAAGCGCCGTCTATGAGTACCGGAGATCGTACCGTCCGCATTCGTTTGGTTCCCAAGTCGAGTACCCGAGAGCCCTTCTCGGTCAATCTTCGCGAGCTCTCGCCGGCTCGCGCGCGCCGACTGCAGCCGGCTCCCGAAACGGTCGATGAGCTCAGCCAGCGTGCCGTATCGATGAACATGAAGCCGGTGTTCCAATCGCGCTCGGCCCTCGAGGTCTCGGCCGCCGACGATCAGTTCGAGTCCATCTTTCAAACGAAGCTCACGGTCGCCAAGAGCCCAGCCTCGGAGACGGGCTTCTTCGAGAGCGGTCGAGAGGAGTACGTGGTTCCCGAGGGTGAACTGAAGGTTCCCGAGTCGCTCCAGGACTTCGTGGAGTTCGCCTACGTTCCCGTGCCCCCACGGTTCTTCGCGCCCACTCCGATCCCTCCCGGGAGCTCGAACTTCCATCTGCGGATCGAAGACGTCCAGCGCGTGCTCGGCGGTGCGCGCTGCCATCGACGCGGATGGACCGGCGACGGGGTTCGGGTAGCCATGGCCGATACGGGATTCGCTCCGCATCCGTACTTTTCGGCTCACGATTATCAGATCCATCGGGTCCATACGCCGAGCACGTCACACCCGGCCATCGACGACAGCGGCCACGGAACCGGCGAGTCGGCCAACGTGCTGACCATGGCGCCGGACTGCACCTTCTTCGGCGTGAAGCACGATGACTATTCGGCGGAGGCGCTCGAGACCATGCTCGACCAAGATCCCAAGGTGCTCACGAACTCGTGGGGCTGGAACATCGACACGGTCTCCATGGACCAGCTCCGACTTCAGAATCCGAACACCTATAACGAGCTTCGCGACCTGGAGCGGATCCTGTTGGCCGCGATCGACGAGGGGCGAATCGTCATCTTCGCCGGTGGTAACGGGCACCGAGCCTTCCCCGCGTGCATGCCGGACGTGATCGCGGTGGGCGGTGTATCCGTCGACATCCAGGGCGGGCTCCGCGCTTCGGACTATGCGAGCTCGTTCCGGAGTTTGCTCTATGCGGGCCGCGCGGTGCCCGACATCTGCGGGATCGTGGGTCGCGGCGGCAATGGATCTCTCGAGGGCCACATCATGCTGCCGGTGCCCTCCGGCTCGGATCTCGAAGGCCAGAACATCTCGAAGGCCGCCGACCGCAACAAAGGCTGGGGCATCTTCTCTGGGACCTCGGCCGCGGCGCCGCAGGTCGCGGGCACCGTCGCGCTCATGCTGTCGGTCAATCCTGGATTGACGCAATCCGACGTGCGGAGCATCCTCTCTGACACGGCCATCGACGTCGTGGAGGGATTGAGCGCCCATGGAGACGCCGCCGATCTCGGATACGACTTGGCGACCGGACCAGGGCTCGTCGATGCGCTCGCGGCGTGCGAACGCGCGCTGGCCATGACTTGAGGAGTCGACCCCTTGATTCAGATGCGAATGAGCTTGGAGCGCGGTAGCCGAGAAGACGCGGAGAGTATCGCGACCGCCCTTCGAGACATGGGCTTCGAGGTGGGTCGCGTGGGTCGGTTCGGGTTGTCGTTTTCGGGCGACGAATCGCTGGTCGAGCAGGTCTTCGACGTTCATCTCCGTGCCAAGCCCGGCTCGCTGGTGTTCCACACTCCCAAAGGAGCCCCCGAGGCTTGGAGCCGGTGTGGGGCGTCGGTGTATCTCCCTCAGGCTCCCGAGTTCTTTCCGTAGGGCGCCGCTCAGATCCGTTTTCGCAGGCGCGCGGCGAAGAAGCCGTCGGGTCGGCCCGGCTGGTGCGGTCCAGTGCGAAAACTCTCTTCGAGATCGAACCGATCGAAGAGCGCATCGACCTGATCTTCGCTTTCGGCTCGGGTCACCGTGCAGACCGAGTAGACGAGGACCCCGCCGGGTCGAACGCGCTCCGCGCCCTGCTGCAGCACTTCGGCTTGGGTTCGGGTCAGGGACTCCAGGTCCTCGGGTTTTAACTTCCAACGGATCTCGGGATGACGGCGTAGCGTGCCCAGACCCGAGCACGGCGCGTCGACGAGGACGCGATCGAAGGTCTCTTCGTCGGCCGGCAAGACGTCGATCACCTCGATGCAGCGTAGCCCGAGGCGCTCTGCCGAATGTCGGATCATCGCCCGGCGCCCCGGCAGCCGGTCGTATGCCTGAATCACGCCGTCGTCGTTCATCGCTTCGGCCATGTAGGTTGTCTTGCCGCCGGGAGCGGCGCAGATGTCGAAGATGCGCTCGCCGGGCTCGGCCCCGACGAGCTCGGCGACCCGCATGGCCGCCTCGTCTTGGGGCGTGGCACGCCCTTCGCGTACGCAGGGCAGGTCGGCGGGTAGCCGCCCTCCCGGGAGATGGACGGACCACGGGAGCGTGCCGGGCGAGCCTTCGACCTCTTCGACGATGGCCTCTCGAGTCGCCCGCCGGCGATTCACGCGCAGGGCGAGGGCAACGGGCTCCAGGCTGGCCTTGCCGAAGGCGAGCGCTTCTTCGGGTCCGAGGTCGTCGATCAGGAGCCGGGCGATGGTCTGGGGGAGTCCGGCTTCTTCGGCGACCGCGCGCACGGGGTCCGTAGCCAGGGTCGGCGGCAGCGGCAATCTCTCCTGCAGCGGCGTCTCGACGAGCTTTCGCAAGATCGCGTTGGTCTGGCGGCCGCCCGGCTGACCCCGGCGCTTCTTCGCTTGCTCGACCGCCTGATCGACGGCGGCATGATCGGGGACCCGATCGAGGTAGATGATCTGGTAGGCGGCGAGGCGCAATACGTCGTGGAGCTTCGGGTCGAGATCTTTGAGGCGCTTTCCGGCGGCACGGGTCAGGGCCCGGTCCAAGTGACCGCGGTGACGAACCACGCCGTACACGAGCTCGGTGGCCAGCGCCCGGTCGTCTTCGGTGAGCGGGTGCTCTTCCAGCGCCTGGCGGAGCGCGGCCGACGCGTAGGCCGACTGCGTGAAGACGCGGCGGATGACGTCGAGGGCAACCTGTCGTGCGTCGGGCTCGGACATGGATAACGAATCTCGAGCAAGATGCCTCCGGCTCGAGGGCACCAATGTAGCGGAGATGAAGCACGCGTACGAATCCCGTTCTTCGGTCGTCGAGGACGCCATCTGGCTGCGGAGCCTCTACGCAGCGCTCCGGCGTCGTCTGGAGGCCAGCTCGGCCTTGGCCGAGTGGCGTCGGCCCTTGCCTCGGCCCCTGGAAATCGAAGCCCTGCTCATGGCGTACGACCCTCTGCGGCCCGGGCAGTCAGGTCCGACCCTCGGTCGAGCACTGGGGCTGTCCCCCGACCAGACGCGAACTCTGCTCCGACGGGCCGGGCTCGCCGGCGTGCTCGAGGGCTCAGCAGGGCTTCACGTCCTGACGCCTCGCGGACGACAGCTCCTCGGGGCGCTCGAAGGGGCGCAGGCTCGGGCCCTTCAGGGCCTGGAGCCCCTCGCCGGAGGCCCTCAGCTCTGGGCTCAGCTCCAGCGCACGGAAGCGGCCTGACCCCGCTGACCCGGTCGCGCCACGAATGCGCTCGGCGACCACGGGACGGACGCATACTTTGCTAGGCTGCGGGTCGCATGAATCTTCCGGAAGAGACCGCGGCCCGGCGAGCGTGGTTCCAAGAGAGCTGTCAGCGCCTTCACCGCGAATTGCAGGCGGTGAGCGACGGTGCGGTCGCCGATTACATCCCGCAGCTGGCGGTCGCCCGGCCGGAGGCGTTCGCGATCGGTGCCGCCGCGCTCGACGGATCCTGCGTCGGTGTGGGCGATCAGGAAGAGACCTTCACCGTTCAGTCGATCTCGAAACTCTTGATGTACGGGCTCGCGCTCGAGACGCACGGGCGGGCGGCTGTGCTCGCGAGAGCCGGCGTCGCCCCCACCGGTGACCCCTTCAATGCGATCGAGCTCGACGAGAAGAACAACCGCGCGCCGAACCCCATGGTCAACGCCGGGGCCATCGCGATCACCGATCTCGTTCCGGGCGACTCTCGTGAGGCGCGGGTCGAGCGCATGACCGCCACTTTCGAGGCGTACCTCGGGCGAAGGCCCACCATCGACCGCGCGGTCTGGAGCTCCGAGCACGCTACGGGCCACCGAAACCGAGCGCTGGCTTACCTGATGTTGAGTATGGGGATCATTCAGGACCGGGTCGAGGAGACGCTCGACCTCTACTTCGCCCAGTGCTCGGTCAAGGTCACAGTCATGGATCTAGCGCTCATCGGGGCGACGCTCGCCAACGGCGGCGTTCAGCCCCTCACGGGGAGACGGGTCCTCTCCAGCGAATACGTACTCGACGTGCTCACGGTCGCGCTCACCTGCGGCATGTACAACTACGCGGGTGAGTGGGCGTACTCCATCGGGATTCCGGCCAAGAGCGGCGTGGGCGGGGGAATCGTGGGCATCCTTCCCGGGCAGGCGGGCCTGGCCGTCTGGTCGCCGCCCCTCGACGAGTACGGCAACAGCGTTCGGGGCGTCAAAGTCTTCGAGGCCCTGTCGCGTCAGTATGGCCTGCACATGTTCGCCCATCGCGACCCGTGGGCGAGGTCCGAGCAATGAAGCCGTCTTTGTCGGTCCTCTCTCCTACGACGACTGTTAGGCTCCTTTCGTGACTCGCTCGGTACGCATCGCGCCTTCGATCCTGAGTGCCGACTTCAGTCGGTTGGGGGAAGAGATACGATCCGTGGAGGCGGCCGGTGCCGACGAGATCCACGTGGACGTGATGGACGGGCACTACGTCCCGAACCTGACGATCGGTCCGGTGGTGGTTCGCGCGCTCCGGCGCATCGCGACGAAGCCCCTCGACGTGCATCTGATGATCAGCGACCCCGACCGCTACGTGGAAGCGTTCGCCGAAGCGGGGGCGGATACGATCACGGTGCACGCCGAAGCTCCGATTCACCTTCATCGAACGCTCCAGAGCATCCGGGTGCACGGCAAGCGGGTCGGGGTCTCGCTCAATCCCGCGAGCCCCCTGGAGCTGCTCGACTACGTGCTCGAAGACATCGATCTCGTTTTGCTCATGACGGTGAATCCGGGTTTTGGCGGTCAATCGTTCATTCGCAGCCAGCTGACGAAGATCCGCAAACTGCGGGAACGACTGGAGGCGATCGGGCGCGCTTCCGTCGTTGACATCGAGGTCGACGGGGGCATAAACCCGGCCACCGCTCGCGACGTGGTGGACGCTGGTGCGAACCTCCTCGTTGCGGGCTCAGCCGTGTTTGGTGCACCTCGCTACGACGAGGCCATCAAAGCAATACGCGACGCGGCTCACGGGGTGTAGCTCAGCCTGGTCAGAGCGCTTGGTTCGGGATCAAGAGGTCGGAAGTTCGAATCTTCTCACCCCGACATCAGATTGGCCCCTCTCGGTGCCTCCATGAACCCGAGGCCTTTTCGCGTCCGTGGACGTGGAGGATGGGGGTGCGTCCGAAGGTCCAGCGGACGTCGGTTGCGGGGGGCTCGGCGGTCAGGCGTCCTTCGTGGATTCCGTGGATGTGG
>CAYYOT010000102.1:0-13644 GCA_964473255.1 uncultured Myxococcales bacterium
AACGCGGGCGCCCGGCGCGCAGACCGACGCGATATCGGAGGCCAGGGCTTTGAGAGGGTCGGCCAGGATGTTCGCAACGACCAGCGAAAAGGTCCGCCCCCACGAAGCGACGGGGTTCGTAGTGACGTGCAGTCGTTCACCGAGCCGATTGCGACGCGCGTTCTCCTGCGCCACTTCGATGGCTTGGGGGTCGATGTCGACCCCCCACGCCTCCGGCGTGCCGAGCTCGAGGCTGGCCAGGGCGAGGATCCCACTGCCCACCCCCACATCGAGCAGGTCCGGAGCGGCGCCCCGATCGACGAGCGCCTGCAGACACAGCCGGGTCGATGGGTGCAGGCCGGTACCGAACGCCATCGATGGGTCGATGCGAACGACGTGCTCGACTTCGGACGGAGGCTCGGACCACGTGGGCCCCACCCAGAGCGGACCGACCTGGAAGGGCTCGAAATGGACCTTCCACTGCTCGTTCCAGTCGATCGCGTCCGGTTCCTCGCGCTGGATCTCGAGGGGTTCGAGACCATCGGCGACGAAGGCCTCGCCCAGGACGACCGCGTCGACCGCGCCGTCGTCTGCGAACGAAGCGACCAGCACCACGACGTCCGACCTGGGCTCGATGCTGACGCCCTGCACGCCGAGCGGGGCCAAGGTGCCCGCGGCCCGGTCCTCCACCTCCTCCGGCGCGAGGGCATCGGCGCGCAGCCGCACGCGAAACGTCGGCATCACGCCTCCTCGTCCGGTCCGCGGTCGAGGTCGGGTTCGGGTAGAACTCGGACCGTGACCCACCCCGGCGCATCGGCCAGGCCCGCCGCCGCGTCGCGGACGTCTTGGGGACGCACCGCCCGGATGCGGTCCGAGTATCGGTACGGCTCGTCGTAGCCCTGACCGTAGGCCTCCATGAGGGCCATGGCCGAGGAACGAGACGTCGCGCGCTGCAGCCCGATTTCGTGACTGCCCACCAGGTACTTCTGAGCTCGGGTCACATCATCCTCTTCGAGCGTGTCGCGGAGCCTCATGAGCTCGTTTCGGATGGCCGCCTCCGCCTCGTCCACCCTTTCGGGCCGCGTCGCCGCGTGGGTGGCAAACGAGCCGGCGTGGACGCCGTCGAGATGGAACGCCCCGACCGAGTAGGCGAGGGAGCGGCGATCGCGCAGCTCCATGAACAACCGCCCGGACTGGCCACCCAGCACGGTGGCCAAAACGTCGAGCGCGTGCCGGCCCCCCGCCTCGAGGCTGGCGCCAGCCGTCCCCATGACCAAGTGGGCCTGCTCCCGCTTCATGGTGAGCTCTCGCTCGACCGCCCGAGCGAGGACGCGCGGCTCCTCGGGAAGGTCGAAGCCGGGTTCGGACGAGCGGAAGCCACCGAGCGCCTCTTCGAGCTGATCGATCGTGCGCTCGGGATCCACGGCGCCCACCACGGCGACCACCATGCGCTCGGGCACCGTCTGCCGCCAGTAGACGCGCTTCACCAGCTCGGCCGTGGCGTGGTCGATGGTCTCTTTGGCTCCGAGGAGCGGTCGACCGTAGGGGTGAGGGTCTTTGAGAATGCTCTCGAAGGCATCGAATGCCACGGCCGCCGGCGAATCGAGGCGCGCGATGATGTCTTCGAGCTGGCTCTTGCGCTCTCGGTCGATCTCCGCCGGATCGAAGCGAGGCTCGAGGAGACAGCTGACGAAGAGCTCGAAGCCCGCCTCCCAGTGGCTTTCCAAAAAGTCGCCGGACAGCCCGAGCGAGTTGCGACCGGAGATCCCGCCCAGCCCGGCCGCCATGGCGTCGCACCGCTCGATGATCTGCTCGACGCTCAGCGACCGAGTGCCGCGGGTCAAAAGACGCGCCGCGAGGTGGCTGACGCCGGCCTCTTCCGGTTGCTCGGCCAAGAGCCCCCCGAGGCTCGCCGTCCGAATGGCCACGCGGGGCAGGATCCGGTCGGCCTGGACGATCACCCGGCACCCATTACTCAGACTCGAGCAGACGACTCCGCGAGCACCGGCCCGAGTCGTGGTCCGGCGCTGAGCTCGGGGTCGGGGCAGCGCATCGACCAGCTCGAGCGCACGAGCATCGTCGAGAGGCGAAGCTGCTTCTTCCGCGAGGAGGCCGACGACACACGCCCGCTCGGGTGCGAGGTACCGGCGCGCCGCGGCATGAACTTCGTCGGGGGTGCAGGTGCGGACCGCTTCATAATACCGGGCTTCGAACTCGGTGTGGCGTACGGTCGTCGCATAGTAGCCGAGCTTGCGGGCCCAGCCGTCGACCGTCTCGTTTTGATACACCTGCTCCGAGAGGATGATCGTCTTGGCTTTCTCCAGCTCTTCGGCTGGCACCGGCCGCTGTCGTGCCTGCAGGACGACCTCACAAAGACCGGTCAGCGCGCCCTCGACATCGTCGCCCTGCACCATGGCTCCGGCGCCCACCAGCCCCGGGTCCTGAGGAGCGTGCGAGAGCGCGAAGGCGTCGGCGACCGCCTCGCGGTTCCGCTTCAGCTCGCGGTAGAGCCGCGAGCTCTCGCCCGCACCGAGGATCACCGCGAGGAGGTCGAGGGCCGGCGTATCCGGATGCTGGATGGTCGTGCCCTTCCAGCCCATCAACAGATGGCTTTCCTGGATCGCTCGGCGGGCGAAGTGGGCGCGGGGCGCGCGCAGCTCGGGCTCCGCCGGACGAACCGGCCGGGTCACGGCGGCGGAATCGAGCCCCCCGAAGAATCGCTCGGCCCGGGCGAGGGCCTCCTCGGGGTCGACGTCGCCCGCGACGACCAGGCAGCAGTTGGCCGGCTGGTACCAACGCCGAAAGAACCGAAGCACCGCGTCGCGCGAAAAGCTCTCGATCGTGTCTCGGTGCCCGATGACGGGACGACCGTAGGGATGGGTCTGGAAGACCTGAGCAAAGAGCATCTCGCTCGCCACGCGGCCGTGATCGTCTCGGCCGCGGAGCAGCTCCTCGATCACGACCTCGAGCTCGCGCTCCAGCTCATCGGGGTCGAAGCGACTGTTGAACACCGCATCGGCCAGGACATCCATGGCGATGTCGATGTCGCGATGGGAAAGCGTGCAGTGATAAACGGTATGGTCGAGACTGGTATAGGCGTTGATTTCGCCGCCGGCCGACTCGATCTCCTTGGCGACGTCGCCCACGCCGCGGCGGTCGGTCCCCTTGAAGACCATGTGCTCGTGCACGTGGGCGAGACCGGCTTCCTCGGGAGCCTCGTCGGCCGAGCCGACCCGAACCCAGACCTGAACCGAGACCACGGGCGCGGCTCGCCAGGGAGCCACGATCACCCGCAGACCGTTGGACAGATGGGTGTCGATCATTCTGGTGAGCACGCCGGCTTTCTTCCGATTCGGTCAAGTCTCGCTCGGCCGTCACGGTCGGTTCCGATGGTCTGTCTCAGGGATGTCGCTCCTTTGCGCGCAAATCCGACCTCGATTCCGACGGTTTCGTGCTCTATGGTCCCGGCCGTGCGAGCGATAGGGGCCGTTGTTTTGGGCGTGGTCGTGGGCTGCGCCGTCGGCGATCGAACGGTTTTCACCGACCACGAGGGTAGCCTCTACGGCACCGACGTGTTCTGCGACGGAGATTTCGAGGGCATTCGCATGACGATGGTGCCCGGCGCTTCGGTGACGCCCGTTCCGCCCGTGGTGGAAGGCGACCGCGGGTGCGTCGAGCTGTTCATGGCCCAAACGCGCCAAGGTCCGTTCGCCCTCGAGCTCAACGAAGGCATGGTCGTCGTCGGCGGTCAGTACCTTCTGACGGAGGACTGCAGCTTCGAGGCGCGAGCCGACCCGCGGGACAGTCCCCGACCGCTCGTCGCCGCCCAAGGCACGGGAACGTTCGAGGACGGACCCGAAGGGCGGTTCAAGCTCGACGCAGAGCTTCTCTTCGTCGACTCCAGCACCCTGGCCGCGCGTTTCGGCCTCATCGACGTTCGTCGAGGCTTCTGCGACCCGACGTTCTTCTGACCGGCGCGGCGGTCACACCGTCTGGAACAGGAACCGCTCGGTCCACTCGGCCCTGCGCTCGAGCCAACGTTCCTGGGTGTTGTCGCGCGCAAACTCGACGCCGGCGACCGACATCCGAACGACATCTTCGCGGTCGCCCTCGAGGCGCACCAGAGCCGCCGCCATGGCGTCATCGTCGAGCCACGGCGTGACCGTCACTGCGCCGCTGCTCGCCAACGTCCGGTAGTACGGCGTGTCGTACGCGAGAATCGGGATGCCCGCCGCCGCGGCATCCAGAGCGCTGCGCGGCGTGTCTTCGTGCAGCGGCGCCGCCAACAAGAGGTGCTGGTCGTACAGGAGGTCGAACAGTCGGGGGCCGAAGGGTATCGCTCCCACGAAACGGACCCGTTCCTCGAGACCGAGCCGCTTCGATTCCGCTTCGAGCTCGGAGCGAGCATCGCCGGAGCCGATGATGGTGAAGCGAAGGTCGGCCCCCGCCCCCACTGCGGCCTCGGCCGCGCGGAGCATGTGGTCGATGCCTTTGTAGGCCACCAGGCGGCCGAAATACACGACCCGCAAGGGCCAGTCGGTTCGTCGTATGGCCTCGTGCTTCGCGCCGAGTCGCTCGGGATCGATGATGTGCTGGTGAGAGAATGCGGCGTCGAGAAAGAACTTCACGCTTTCGCGCCCCCCGCCGAAATCGGCGACCATGTCTTGTCCTTTGAGAAGAACCAAAGAGCAGTTCTTGGCGACGAAGCGATGCTGCAAGTCGCGGAGGGGATCGAAGACCAGCCGCGACAGTAGATACGTTCGACGCTTCCAGTGGCCGGAGCGATACATCATCTCCGCCTGCCGACGCAGGTCCATGTCCGTCACGCTCAGCATGGGACGACCGAGCGCTCGCCCCATGGCCAAAGCCATGATGGCAAAGGGGCGGGTGACGTCGTGTGAGATCCCGCCATGAATGACCTGGCTCCAGCGCACTTCGTCGGCGACGCGTTTGCCGATCGCAGGCAGGCGAGCCATGAACTGGGCGCGACTGATCGGAACGTCGTACACGGGACGAAACCAGATACGGTCTTTTCTTCCGTCGACGACCGCGAGATGGTCTCGGTTCTGCTCGTAGCGCTCGGCGGTCATCTGAGGAGACAGCACACGGATCTCGGCGGTCGGCCCGAGCGTCTGCAGCAGCTGTCGCAGATGTTCAGCGAACGCGGATTCCATCGCCGCGCGCCCTCGGCCGAGCGCACGCATCTCAACGTTCAAAACCATGAGGTAGCGCTCGGGCTTCGACATCCGCGTGTTCATTGAACCAGCCCGAAGGACGTTGCAACCCCACTGGCCCAGGGCGAGCCGGCGCTACCGCGCGAAGTACGCGAATGTCGCTTCGAGACCCCGCGTGAGCGCGGTCGTCTCATCGTCGGGATTCGGCTCGAGCACCGCGCGCTCGAGATCGCCGGCGCGCGGTGCTCCCGGGCGGGTCGGCACCGCCTTTCCGGAGAGTCGAATCAGTGCGTCGGCGAGGGCCCGTGTCGTGGTGCCCTCCCCCGTGGCGACGTGATAGGTGCCCGGCGGCCGAACGCTCAGGGCCTCGACATTCGCCGCAACCACGTCACCGACATAGACATAGTCGCGAACGCACCCGTCGTCGCCCGCCTCGCGGCGGCCGTTGATCTGAAGCGCCTGTCCCGACACGATCCGCTGGCTGAAGATCGCTACGACGCCCGCCTCGCCGTGCGGGTCCTGCCGGGGCCCGTACACGTTCGCATATCGAAGCACGACCGGCTCGAGACCGTGCGTCACTCGGTACATCGTGAGGTAGGCTTCGAACGCGAGCTTGCTGCAGGCGTAGGGCGAGTAGGGTCGCCCCGGCCAGTCGGTGCGCGCCCGCTGACCATCCGGGACCTCCCCGTAAAGTGCTCCGCCGGTGCTGGCGAAGACGAATCTGCGAACGCCACTTCGGGCCGCGGCATCCAGGAGCCGCAAGCCGCCCACCACGTTGACGCTCGCGTCTTCGACCGGCTCCCGCGTCGAGACGGACACGCTGGTCTGCGCCGCCTGGTGACTGACCACGTCGAACCGCTGCGTCCGAAAGAGACCATCGACGAAATCGGCATCGCGGAGGTCTCCGCGATGGAAGGTCACGCCGTCGGGTACGTTGTCGCGGTGGCCGGTACTCAGGTCGTCCACGACCACGACCTCATCGCCTCGCGCGACGAGCGCGTCGGCGACGTGGCTACCGATGAATCCAGCACCGCCCGTCAGGAGAACTCGCACGGCGCTAGACTACCAGTCCGGCGCCGGTCCGTCGTCCACCGCGACTCCTAGTCGGCCAGCGACTGAACCAAGACTTCGCGCTCGCCCTTCGGTCCGGACGCCGGCCCCACGATCCCCTGCTCTTCCATCATCTCGATCATGCGGGCCGCGCGGTTGTACCCCACCCGCAGCCGCCGCTGCAAAGCGGAGATCGACGCTCGGCGGGTATCGGTCACGATCTGTACGGCCATGTCGTAGTGTTCATCCGCCTCCGAGCTTCGACCCGCCCCCGGTTCGTCTTCCTCGGGCCGCTTCAGGATGGACTCGTCGTATTTCGGCTTGGCTTGACCCTTCCAGAACTCGACCACCCGCTCGACCTCGGACTCCGAGACGAATCCGCCGTGGATGCGCTCGGGAACCCGCGAGCTGACGCCGACGAACAGGCTGTCGCCCATGCCGAGAAGGTTCTCGGCCCCGGGTGTGTTGAGCACGGTGGCACTGTCGTGCCGCGACGCGACCTGAAACGAGATGCGCGACGGGAAGTTGTTCTTGATAACGCCCGTGATCACGTCGGTCGAGGGGCGCTGGGTGGCCAAGAGCACGTGGATGCCGGCAGCCCGGGCCTTCTGCGCCAAGCGCTGCACCGAAGCCTCCACGTCGCGGGGAGCCACACACATCAGGTCGGCGAACTCGTCGATGAGGACGACGATGTACGGAAGCGACTCGGGGAGCTCTTTACCAGCGAGCGGGTCGCCCTCTGCCGTCCCCAGACTGCGCTGGTGCTGCAGCTTGTCCAGCTTCTTGTTGAATCCATCGATGTCCCGAACCTTCATGTCGGACAAGAGCTGATACCGTCGCTCCATCTCGTCGACCGTCCACTGCAGCGCGATGCTCGCCTTGCGCGCGTCGGTGACGACCGGGAGCAGAAGATGCGGGATGTCGTTGTAGAGCGACAGCTCCAGCATCTTCGGATCGACCATGATGAACTTCACCTGCTCGGGCGTCGCTTTGTAGAGGATCGACAGGATCATCGTGTTGATGCTGACCGACTTGCCGGACCCGGTCGTCCCCGCGACCAGCAGGTGCGGCATCTTCTTCAGGTCCCGCACCTGGACGTCGCCTTCGGCGTCCTTACCCAGCGCCAACGTGAGCAGCGATTTGCCCTTGCGAAAGCGCTCATGCGCCACGAGCTCCTTGAGATAAACGGTCTCTCGCGTGTCGTTGGGAAGCTCGATGCCCACGACTCCCCGTCCGGGAATCGGAGCAACGATGCGAACGCGAACGGCCTCCATACTCATGGCGATGTCGTCGGCCAGGTTGGCGATCTTCGACACCTTGACGCCCGGAGCCGGCTGGTACTCGTAGGTGGTGACGACGGGGCCCGGCCGGATCGCGGCCACGCGCCCTTCGACTCCATAGGTGCGGAGCTTTTCTTCGAGCCGGGTCGCCCGCGACTTCAGCGCCGACTGGTCGATCGGGTCTGGGGCGTCACCCTCGTAGTCGAGAAGCTGAAGAGGCGGAAGCTCATAGCTCTTGGGTTCTTCGTCGTAGGCCGCTCGCTCCTCATCGAACGTGGCTTCCGTCGCCTTGCGTTCGAGGATGACGGGCTCGGTGATCCCGACGAGACCACCGTCGATCCGTTCGATGACTTCGGCCGCGTCCAGGTCGGGGCCATCGACCTCCGGCTCGCTCTCGGTCTCGAGAACGGCCGGTTCACCGAGGTCGACGCTCGGCGGCGCTTCGACGGCCGGGGGGCTCGAGGCTCGGGACGGCCTCTCGGAATCGACCGGAGCATCTCCCGAGTCATCTCCGTCGGGGGCGTCAACGGCGCGGTGGTGCGAGGACCGCTCTTCCTCACGCGCAACCAGGGCCTGGACCCGGCGCTCCTTCGTGGCCTGCAGGTGGCTGTCCATCCGACCCAGCTGCTCTCGGAAATGGGCTCGTTCGCCCTCGGCTCGGGCCTGTTCGGCCTGCCGGAGCTCCGCACGACGCGCACGCGCCGCACGGTGCGCCTCGAGCCACGCGCTCACCTGTCCGACGAGGAATCGCGAACCGAGCGCTGCTGCCCGGACCGCATGCCGCCAGGCGGTCCGGACCGAGCCATCGACGGCGACCAGCGCCCCGCTGAGGACGCAGGCGGTGGCGCACAGCGCCGAGCCCAAGATTCCGAGCACCGGCACGAGAGCACCCGAAAGCGACGTTCCGAGCGCTCCGCCGGCAGCCAAGTCCGACGGCCCGGTGCAGACGACGAGGTCGAGCCAGAGCGCGGTGCCCACGAGGACCAGGCCCCCGCCGACGGCGCTGCGAGCCGGATGCGGGGTGGGACCGCCGATCAAGACCGAAGCGAACACGCCGACCCAAATGACCGCCACCGGGACGCACAGCCAGCCGAGGGCCGCCCACGCCACCTGGCCGAGCAGGGCGCCCGCCGGCCCCATCAGCGCGGCCTTGGGCGTGCCGAACACCAGGACCGACGCCAGGAGCCCCACGCCAACGAGGAATGCCAGCAGAGCCGGAATCTCGGGGCGTCGAGGCGTCGACTCGGCGACGGATGAGCGGTTAGCGGCAGACTTCCGAGCCATCGCTGGTGCCAATGTCGGACGTGTAGGGAGGGAACTCAAATATCCGACCCGCGGAGACGAGGTGCGGGTTTGGCCTACGAGCGCTCGATCACGGCGGAAGGTTCCCGCAGCGGACGGCGTCTCATGCTTGAATGCGGAGCATGCGAACGTCGTCGTGGATGACCCACGGGGGGCTGGTCGTCTTCCTCGTCGGGATCGGGGCGAACGCCCCGGCGCTGGCCGGCCCCGCGGAAAGCGATGCGAAGGCCTCCACGGCGGTCGCGTTGGCGGAGAAAGTCCAGGCCTACTACGAGCGCTGGAGCGACTTCCGGGCCGACTTCATCCAGATCTATACCCGCGCAGCGTTGAGCCGGACCCGCGAACAGCGCGGAACGCTCACGCTCAAGAAGCCGGGCAAGGTGCGTTGGGCCTATGAAAAGCCCACGAAGAAGCTCTTCGTTTCCGACGGCAAGACGCTGTGGGTCTACGAGCCGGAAGAGCAGCAAGTGCTGGTCGACCGCAGCTTCGGGCGCAACGACCTGTCGACGTCCGTTGCTTTCCTCTTTGGGAACGCCAAGCTCAGCGAGCGCTTCACCATCGCGGTGGTCGAGGCGGGCACGTACGGACTGTCTCCCGAGCTGTCGCTCCTGGAGCTCATCCCCAAGAAGGACCCGGCCTACCGAAAGCTGGTCCTCGCGGTCGACGAGAAGACGGGTGCGGTAAGAGAGACGGTCCTGTTTTTGACCTCGGGGGATCGCAACCGTCTGGTCCTGCGCAATCCGAAGCTCAACGCGGGAGCACCGGAAAAGCTTTTCCGCTTTTCACCCCCGGCGGGCGTCGAAGTGATCGAACGTGCTGCGAACGACGGGTGACGGAACGAGAACCCAGCCCATGGGGCCCCGCACCCACACGCCCTGCAGGCGCGGGCGAGGCCGTTCCCGCAGTTCGGCGATGCGCTCCTCGCGCTTCGAAAGAAACCAAACGACGACGCCGATCAGCGCCAAGGACCAAGCGCCATAGGCGATGCCGGTCACCACGAATGCGACGGCGAAGAAACGGCTGATGCGTCCGGCGGCGCGCGTACCGCGCTCCCAGCCGCGCCAGGACGCCCAGACGGCCCGCAAGACCCGGCCGCCATCCATCGGCAGAGCCGGAATCATGTTGAATGCGGCCATGGCGAAGTTGAGCGCCGAGGCATAGGCGAGGAGGTCGGCGGGGGAGCCGCCAAAACCGGCCAGCGAGCCCCCGGTCGAGGCGGCCGCGATTGCGAAGAGGACGCCCAGGCCCAAGGACACCGCGGGCCCGGCAGCCGCGATCGCGATCTCGTGATTGGGTCGTCGGGGCATGTCGACCATCATGGCGAGACCCCCCAGCATGTGGAGGTGGATCGATGCGACCGGGATGCCGTAGCGACGAGCGACCAGGGCATGACCGAGCTCGTGGAGAAGCACCGAGGCGAACAGAAGCACGCTCGCGGCGAGGCCCCAGGAACCGAGCTGCATCGTCAGCAGCAGCACGGGCACGAGGAGGGTGACGGACAGGCGAACCGGGATGCCGAAGACGTGAAAAGCGGTCGGGCCAGAAATCACAGTGTTCCTTTAACCACGCGCGGCCGCCCGTCCATGCCCGCATTCGACATCGCGGGGACATCCGCGGGTTCTCACTCCTCGTCGAGGCGGGCCAATCGGTTGGTGAGACGCTCCACGCCGGCCCCAGCGAACTTCTTCCGCGGCTCGCCGTCCTTGTACAGCACGTTGAAAGGCAAGGCCTGTACCTCCTTGAGCCAGGGGTTCGCCTTCTTGAAGTCGGCCAGCCCTCGCTGGTCCAGCAGGAGCTTCCCGAAGCGCACATCCGGGTGCACGCCCTCTTCGAGATAGGCGGTCAGCTCCTCGGTCCAGTCGCGGCAGGCCGCGCAGTCGGTCTTTCCCAGCATCAGCACCGCCTTGGGCGAACGGGTGAACTCTTCCCAGTTGGTTGCGTCGATCGATTCCAAACGTGTCATCAGTCGCCTCCCGGGGCCGGCCCTTCGCCGACCCGTCGCGGCGACCGAGACCTCGCGGGCCTCGGCCGCCTGCTCGAAACAATCTTACTTTAGACTGATTCTAAGTCAAGACTTATGGGGAGGGCGGAGTTCCGGTTCAGGCGGCGAAGGTGTCGCCCTTCTGCCAATCAGCCCCGCACAGGCCGCCGCTCTGCAGAGCCTGCACCGTGCGGAGTGTCTCGGCCGGGCTGCGGCCGGCACTCAGGTCGTTGACCGTCATCGACCGGATGATCCCCTGGTCGTCGACGATGACCGTGGCCCGGAAAGCGACGCCCTGGTCTTCCTTCAGGACGCCGAACGCCCGGCTCACCTCGTGGTTCGTGTCGGCGATGACGGGGTGGGTCACGGTCTCGGAGAACGTCTCCTTGTCGGCAAACCACGTCTTGTGGCTGAAGAAAGAGTCCGTGCTGGCTCCGATGACTTCGACGCCATCGTCCTTGA
Source organism: uncultured Myxococcales bacterium (assembly GCA_964473255.1). Classification (GTDB taxonomy): domain Bacteria; phylum Myxococcota; class Kuafuiibacteriia; order Kuafuiibacteriales; family Kuafuiibacteriaceae; genus Kuafuiihalomonas. Next base: position 11,229 of record CAYYOT010000102.1, read on the forward strand.
ATTCGCCGAGAAGCGACTGGAAGCCGCGGATCTCGGTCGGGCACACGAAGGTGAAATCCAGCGGATACCAGTAGATCACGTGCCACTTGCCCTCGTAGTCCGTGCTGCTGATCGTCTTCTCTTCGCCATTCACGAAAGCGCTGGCGGTCCAGTGGGGTTCTTTCTGTCCAATCATCGACATGTTCGTTGGTCCTTTCTCGGCAGCTTGGCCGAATGCCGGGGGCGTACCATCGACCCAGCGAGGAGCAAACTCGGATCGGTTCTATCTTTGGACTCATCGGAGAATGCGGACATTCCGGCGTGGACTGCGCGCTGCGGTCGCGGGTCGGCGGTCCGCCGGGAACTGGACGTGAAGTCCGGGCCTTCGCACAATCTCGTTCCGTGACCGATCGGTCTGCCCACCTGGTCATCGATGGCCCGGGCTATGCCAGCCTCACGCTCCAGTTGCGCGAAGGCATCACGACCCTGGGCCGGTTGCCCGCCAACGACGTCGTCCTCAACGACCAGCAGGTCAGCCGGCACCACGCTCGCGTCAGCTTTTTCGAAGGCAAGGCCACGTTCCAGGATCTCGAGTCGCACAACGGCTCGCTGGTCAACGACAAGGTCACGAGCACCGCCACGCTCGAACCGGATGACGTGATCCGCGTGGGCCCTTTCCGACTGCGCTTCAAGGAAGGGCGCCCCGAGGGCGGCACCGAAAGCGCGCGGTCGGTCGGGCGTCCCTTTCAAACCCGCGAACAGCGCTCGGGGACCACCCAGCCCGGGACTTCACTGCTGCTCCGCGTCATCGACACGACGCTGGTGAGTCGACCTCCCGATGCGCTGGAGCGGATCCTCGCCGCGGTCGACAAGTCCATGAAGTGCGACCGCGGGGCGATCATTCGTCTTCGGGCGGACGGCCAGCTCACCTTCGCCGCCGGTCGGGAAGCCGGCGCGCCGAACCCGGCCCCGACCGTGCAGCGGGGGGTCGTCGACTGGACCGTTCAACGGCGCTTTCCGGTCGCGGCCGAAAACCCTTCGGCCGACCCTCGCTTCAGCGGTACGACCTCGGCGACGCCCTTGGCCTGCGTGCCGATCGGCGACGGCCAGCAGATATGGGGGACGCTGTACGCCGAGCGGGCGTCACCGAGCTTCTCGCTCTCCGATCTCGACGTTCTGCAGGCGATCAGCCACCTCCTCTTCGCATTCCTTCAGCGGCAGCAGTCTCTGCATCCACCGTGGCTGCCCGTCGACGACGGGGGGAGCGGCGAGCTGAGGCGCGTGGCGGCGACGGTGTTGGTCATCGAGCACGCGCTCGGCGCCGCGGGTTCGGACACCGTCTCCGACCTGGCGGAGCGGGAAGCGATGGATCCGACCTTCGTCCGCCGCGTGGTCGAGGTCGCCCAGAAAGCCGGGGCCCTCTGGCTGCCGCGGTCCGACCGACGCATCGTCTTGGTCTTCCCGGACACCACCTCGGAGCGACACCCCGAGGTCGCCATCACGAAGCGACTTGCGCCGATCCTCACCGACACGAAGGTGAAGCTCCGGATGGGCCTCGGCTGGGGCCCGGTGTTCCTACAGACCTTGCGCGTCCCCGGGGGGCCGCGCCTGGTCGGGTGGGGGGAAGCGGTGGAGAGCGCCGTGGACCAACTGGAGCGGGCGCGCTGGGGGGCACTTCGAGCACCGGCCGACCGCGCAGCATCCCTGGAAGCCGGCGGACTGAAGGTCGACGCGAGCGCCAACGGTGGACCGGAGGTGGACCTGAAGGGTCTAGCTGTCTTGAATGAATCTGCCCCATGAGCTGGACCGAGCGCCTGTGGAACGTGGCGCGGGCGGAGATGCTGGCCGTCCGGCGGCGCCTCCAGCGCTCCGAAGCTGCCGGCACGAACGCTTCTCCGCCCGAGGATGCCGAGGACGCCGGCGAGCCCGAGGTCCCCGCCGTCCCGAGTGAGATCCGGCGCTACTACGCCAATCTCGAGCTTCCGGTCGGCGCATCCATGGCGCAGGTCCGGGCGGCGTATCGGCGCCTCGTCGTGCAGTACCATCCCGACCGACACGCGCAGAACCCGGATGCGGCGGAGGCCGCCCACCGCGTTACCCTCGAGCTGCGGACCGCGTACGAAGGTCTGACCGAATATCTACGCGCCGACGGACGCGAATGATCCACGGGCGCCCTTTCGTGTTGAAACTCGCGACGAGGAGCGCGACAAGGCCAGGGAAGGCGCCATGAGCAGTACCGTCGTTCCGCCGCCCACCCACCCACGGCATCGCAATCTCCGCGATGCCGTGATCCGATTCAGCGGGGACTCGGGAGACGGCATGCAGCTCACCGGCATGCAGTTCAGTCACACGGCGGCGATCTTCGGAAACGATCTGGCTACCTTCCCCGACTTCCCGGCCGAGATTCGGGCGCCGGCCGGCACGACCTTCGGCGTGT
>CAYYOT010000103.1:0-13483 GCA_964473255.1 uncultured Myxococcales bacterium
GCAGGCGGAGCCCGTTGTCGTTGAAGTCGCTGAACACCACGACGGTCACCAGAGGGTCTTGTGCCCCCAGGACGGGCGTTCCTTCGGCCAGCGGGACGAACCTTCGAGTGATGGGCGGAGGAGGCGGGGCCGGGGGGGGAGACGTTGGGTAGTTCTTCGTGAGCTCCGCATACACTTCACTTCGGGGGACCCCGCGCGCGACCAGGGCTTCGGCCTCGGCTTTGGCTTCGACGACCGCCTGGTCGAGCTGAGCGAAGCTGAGCGCCCCGAACATCGGCCGGCCGTTCACGAAGTAGACGGGCCCGGCGACGACACCCATCTTGCTGGCCGCCTCGACGTCGCGCTCCACGATGCGCCGCGAGCGTCCGGCTTCGATGGACCCTCGCAGTCGGACTGGCGAGAGGCCGACCTGGCGGGCATGCTCTTCGAGCTGCGACCACTTCTTTAGCTCGCTCTGATGAGCGAGCAGACGCTCGTGGAGCGCCCAGAACTCCGGCTTGTTCCAGGCAGCAGCGGCGAAGCTCTCGACGGGCGGGTCGAATCGGCGAACGATCAGAGGAAAAAAGCGGAAGTTGAAGCGCACGTCGCCCTCGTGGTGGGCCATGATCTGCTTGATCACCGAAAACGTCTCCGCCGTCTGTGGATTTCGATAGCTTCCGAACTCGACGATCGTGACCAAGGCCGTCGACGGTCCGAGCTGAGGCGAGCCATCGACCTCGACCCGAAAGCGATTGGTTGGGACTTCGGGCGAGGTCGGCGTTCGTTGACATCCTGCCACCAGGGTCAGGGCGGCCATCCATCCCGCGTGCGTTCGATACGTCATGACGTTGCCTACGACACGGCCGCTTTCGCGCGAGCGAAAGTGCGAGGCAATCGAGAATCTTCCGACGGTCGTCAGGAGGCGACGCAGAATCCGATCCCGTCGAGCATCACACACTCGGCGGGGGTGCCGAGGACCGCACCGCACAGCTCGTCGATGTCTTCCACCGTTGGGTCGCACACGGGAGCGCACACGGTGGCCGCCTCTTCCTCGTCCCAGGGGAGGCACGTATGGCCCGACGGGCACAGCTCGGGCCGCCCGCCGCACGCCTCGCCGAGGCTGACCACGTCGCCCGAAGCGGCGAAGACCGCCGGCTGAAGCGAGGGCTCCTCGTGGTCGCGACACACGGTAACGGCCGACGCCACGACGTTTTCGGTGAGCGTGAGGTCGAAAGGCGCGGCGCAGAACTGGTCGGCCGGGCAGGCCCGGTCGGATCCGATGATCGTGGTCCGGCAGCGCGAATAGCAGACGCCGGCGTTCGGAGCCGCCGGATTGAAAGAGCACACCGCCGCGCCCAGGGTGGGGCCATCCAGCGTCTCATCGCAGACCGGGTCCGTCTGGGAGCACAGCTCGTAGCAGAGCCTGAGGCCCTCGGCGTCCCCGAAGCACTCGAGGTCGCCGAACCCGCAGCCGTTCGCCACGTTCACCAACCGATCGTCATCGGGTTCGGTGCAGGTGGACCCGCCTCGGGGAAGCCGGGCGCCGCACATGCCGGTCCCGTCGGTGAAGAGACCCGGCAAACAGAACGGCGCCTCGGGGGCGGGGCAGTCGCCGTCGGATAGACAGACCGCCTGGCAAAAGCCCTCATCGGGATGAATGAAGCCGAGATTCGAACCCACGAAGCCCGTGAGGTTGTGGAGGCAGACGAGGTCGGCTTCGCAACCGACGAGTTCGTCCCCACGACCCACGCGGGGGAGCGGTGCGCCGTCCTCGTCCCGCAGGACCAATTCGGTCAACCGCGACGGATGACACGCCTCGTCGACGCCCGCGACGCGGTCGACGCAAAAGCCTGGTTCTTCGAGCGCAGCGCCGAAGATCCCGGGCTCCGAGCAAAACCGGCCCGGCCCGCAGTCGTCGTCGGTCGTGCAGATCTGGACGCACGAGTTGACGCTGTTCGGGCTGAGCTCGGGTGGGGGGAGGATCGAATTGAGGACGAGAGCATGGCGACCGTACGCGTCCCAGTTGGCGCACACGAGACCGTCGGGACAGTCGTCCTGTCGGAGCCGAACGTCGGTCTCGTCGGTGGTGGCGAAACACGGCAGGCCTTCGACCGGGGGCGGCTCGGCGTCGGAACCGACGTCGGGTCGCGCGCCGTCCGGTGCCCCCGCATCGACCCTACCGACATCCGGCGGACGCGCGTCGGGCGAGCCGCCCGACGCGTCCGGCGAGCCGGCATCCGCTCCTCCGGATCCACCGGGAACCTCGCTCTCGTCACACGCGAGGAAGACCACCGCGACCGCCACGTACCCGATGCGAAACGAACACACGGGCGGTGAGGTAGAAGACGGAGCCTTCGTCGTCAATTGCGAGGGGTTCATGCGACATGACGATGGCGCCAAAGGCACAACCCGAGGGTCCCTCGACTTTTGTGGGGGGATTAAGATCACAGGCGCGCTCGACTTCTCACCGATTCGCGAACTGACGCCATGAAGTCATCGACCCCCCGATGTCGTCGTGCATAGTAGACTCGCTCTCAGGAGCGGCTGCAATGTCCGGTTCGGTCCACGCGCCTCGAGCCCTGCTCGGAGGCCTCACGGGAATGGTCGTCGCTCTCTCCGGCTGCGACGGATCGATCATCGACAGCGACGTTCCCCCCGAAGGACCGGGCCCCGAGGTTGGCTCGATGCAGGTGGCCTTGACGTTTCCGCAAGGGGTCGAGATCAACGTCGTCCTCCTCGAGTGCATCAACGCCGACCTCCGCCGAAGCTTCCGCAAGACGTTCAATACGACGTCGGTCCCGGGCTCTCGTTTCGAGGCCACACTTGGCGGCCTTCCCGTGGGCCCCGGCTACGAGTGCTCGGTGAACGCGACGTCCGCCGACGGGACGCTCGAGTGCTCGGGAACGCGACGCAGCTTTTCCGTGGGCCTCTTGCCTCAGACCGTCGAGATCAAGGTCAACTGTCTGGTCACCATCACCTGCCCAGACGGCCAGTCCTTCGACCCGACCCAGGGCGGCTGCGTCGAGTGCCCGGCGGGGTCGGCCAAGGACGGTCTCATCGGGCAGTGCGAGGTCTGCTCGGCCGGAACCGCCGCCGCTCTCGGGGCCGCCGAGTGCACCGCCTGCGAGCCCGGATTCTTCGCTCCCGAAGATGCCGCTCCCGAATGCGCACCGTGTCCCGGGGGAACGTTCACCAGCACGACCGGTTCCGTCGAGTGCGGAACCTGCGGCGTGGGGACGTTCGCGGAGAGTGGTTCGAGCTCCTGTACCGCGTGTGCCGCGGGAACCTTCGGCAATCAAATCGGTAGCACCGCCTGCAACCTCTGTCCGGAGGGCACCGCCAGTTCGACCGTCGGCGCCTCGACGCCGTCGGTCTGTACGGCGTGTGCCGCGGGAACGTTCGCCTCGGGCCCCGGCAATGCAGCTTGCACGGATTGCGTGGCCGGGACGTTTTCCAGCACCGTGGGCGCAAGCGCCTGCTTGCCGTGCCGAGTCGGAACCTATGGTTCCACCTCAGGCCAGGTAGCCTGCGATGCCTGCCCGGCAGGCACCGCGAACCCCTTCGAAGGCGGGGCCGACATTTCGAACTGTGCGAGCTGCCTGCCCGGCACGTATTCCGGCGAGGGTCAGTCCTTCTGTACGAGCTGTCCTCCGGGTACCGAGAACCCGCTCACCGCCGCCACGTCGAGCACCGCGTGTTCGCCCTGCGCCCCGGGGGCGTTTTCCTCCTCGGCGGGGGCAGCATCCTGTCAGCTGTGCTCCCCCGGAACCTTCACCGACGCGTTCGGGAGCTTCGCCTGCGGACCTTGCCCCTCGGGCACGTTCATCGACGTGGCGGGCTCGTCCAGCTGCGTCGACTGCGGTGCCAACGAGGTCTCGGCGGCCGGCTCCACGTCGTGCACGGCGTGCCCCGCCGGTACGTTTCCCAACTCGCTTCGAAGCGAATGTATCGAGATCGAGCAGGTGCCGTTCCTGTCGGGGTGGCTCTTGACCGTCTTCGGCGGCCTGCTCGCTTGTCTCGGCGCCGCCGCCCGACGGCGTCGGTGACCGATCACGATGGCGAAGAGCAGCACCAAGACGAAGTCACGTCGTCGAAAGAAGAAGGGTCCGGCGACCGACGACGGGCCCGCCCTGCCGGTCGGAGAGAGCCGGGGTCGCCTGATCTTCGTCCTTCGAGCGCTGGCGCTGATGGCGCTCCTCTACGGGCTCTTCTTTTTCCCCTACAGCCCCGAGAGCTGGGCCGGTCAGCGCCTGTCCGACTACCTGGAGCTTCAAGCGCGAGGCGCGGGATTCCTCGTCGGATTCTTCGACCCCACCGTCACGGTCCGCGGGACCGTCATCCGCGGGGCCTTTGCCGTCGAGATCGTCCGCGCCTGCTCCTCGCTGGATGCCCAGGCGCTCTTCGCCGCGGCCGTCCTCGCCTTTCCGGGGCCTCTCCGGCTCAAGCTCGTGGGCGTGGGCTTTGGGCTCGTCGTCCTGAATCTTCTCAATCTGGGTCGGATCGCCGCGCTCTACTTCGTGGGTTGGGGGGCTCCTCAGGGTTTCGATACGATCCACGAAGAGGTCATGCCGCTGATCTTGGTCCTGGTGGCCTGCGGGTCGTTCTACCTGTGGACGCGCTGGGCCCAGAGGCTAGAGTCGACCGCGCATGCGGCGGTCTGAAGCACGCTTTTCCCTACGGACCTTCGGGCTGGTTCTGCTGATCGGTCTCCTCCCCTGGCCGGGGCTCAACGCGGCCTTTGGCGGGCTGTACCGCGGGGTGATGAACGCGACCATCGGCCATGTATCCTTCGGCGACGGAGGGCAGGTGGAGTTTCTGCCGACTCCCGAGTCGGCGTCGGCCGACCTGACCGACGTCGGCACCTGGGACACGGTGCTGGCGCTGTCCATCGGCGGGAAAGACGCGGGAAGCTGGGTCGGGAGCAAGAAGGGTCAGCGGCCGATGATCGCCGTGAATCCTCGGCGCCGACTCCTGCTCGCATGGGTTTTGACGACGGCGTTGATCTTCGCGCTGCGCTTCCGCGGACGCCGACAGCTCGAAGCCTGGTCCTTGGCGACCGCCCTGCTCTTCGCATGGGCCATTATGTCCACGTACCTGCTCGTGCTGTTCACCTTCACCCGCCTCCCGTCGACGCCGGTCCATCTGAGTCCGGGCCCAAAGGCCGTTCTCGACATCCTCTACAAGGGCGTGGTTGCCCCCCCGGGGAATCGCTTCTTGGAACCGCTGGTCGTGGTGGCGATCGTCATGATGCTGCCTCGGTACCGACACGCCGTCCCCTTCCGGGCGTTGCCTAAAGTGACGGGCAGCGATCGCGTTGACCGCGCAGCTTCGGCCGAATAGAGCCAGCCGCATGCGCAAAGCCCTCGCTACCGTGTTGCTCATGGCCGGCTGTAACTCACCCACCGCCGAACGCGGCGGCCTGGACGACAAGGCAGTCTCCGGGCCCCCCTCGGCTCGCTACGTCTTGGGAGCCTGCGAGTCGGAGTTTCAGGTCGGCATTTCGAAGGTCTACACCCTCGACCGCTTCGACGGCGCCGACGGCGTGACGGTGGCGCAGACCGTCGACGATGGACCTCGCAAAGCGATCACGAATCACTGGCAGAATGGCGACACCCACCACTTCTTCACGTGGGAGAGCCACTTCGGCTTCGAATACCTGCTCTCGGCGTCCGAAGAGACCCCGGCGTCCTTGAACATGTGGATCCTGGACGGCGTCGACCGGGCGAGCGACGGAACGCGCCGGCCCAAAGGCCGAAAGATCGCGGCCTGCGCCATGAACGCGGTCGGGACGGAAGGTTGAAGGAGAGCCGAAAAAACGGCTCCCCTTCACGGGCTTCAGATCTTGGCCTGCAGGAAGAACGCGATCACGAGCGTGAACAGCACCAGCGACTCGGTGAGCGCCAGCGCAATGATCATCGGTGTCTGAACACGCGGTGCGGCCTGGGGATTACGAGCGATGCCTTCCATCGCCGCGCTGGCCGTCCGGCCCTGGCTGAGGGCACCGCCGAAGGTGCCAACGCCCATCCCGATGCCGGCCGCCAAACCGATGAGACCGCGGTTCAGCGTACCGTCGTCACCGCCTTCCGCCGCCCAAGCGGGCATCGCGGTCAGGATCAGAGCCAGGGTGGACAAGAACATCACGTAGTACTTCTTCATGTTGATTACCTCTCTTCGAGCTCGATCCGGCGCCCTCTACTCTCTCTCTCCCTGCCTCCGCGTGCGCCGTACGATCGGGTCTCGCTTTTCTTTGGGTTACTCGAGGTCGGGCCTCGAGGCTGTAGGTGCGAAAATCAATGGGCGGCCGCCGCATCCCCCTCGCCATGGTGGGCCTCGTGCTCAGCGATATTGTGCTCCACTTCAGCGATGTAGACCGAGGACAGCAGCGTGAAGATGAAGGTCTGCACCAAGGCCACGAACAAGCCCAGCACCTGGAAGGGGATGGGCAGCAGGAAGGGGAAGATGCCGACGAAGACGGCCAAGACCAGATGGTCACCCGCCATGTTGCAGAGCAGTCGCACGGCCAAAGAGATGGGCCGGACGATGTGAGAGATGAGCTCGATGATGAGCATGAGCGGGGACAGAACCCACCCGGCCGCATCCCCGCTCGGGTTCGCCATATGCGCCAGGTGACCCCAGCCAAGCTTATAGATGGCGTACGCGTTGTAATAGACGAACACCACCGTCGCGCAGGCGAAGGTCGTGTTGAAGTTCTCGGTCGGGGGCAGAAAACCAGGGATGAGCCCCAGCAGGTTCGAAAACAGAATGAACAGCGCCAGCGGTCCGACCAACCAGAAGTGACGAAGCGCGGCCTCTCGAGACATGGCGAACTCCATCACGCCGAGAATGCCCTCCATGAGGAGCTCCATGAGGTTACGCGGAGTCAGTCGGTCCTCGGGCAAGATGTCGTCGCCGTTCTTCAGTCCGCGACGAGCCACCAGCGAGAAGAGGAACAGAACGAGGATGACCAGTAGGAGGCCGGCGATGTGCTGAACGTGGACCGGATGCTGGAAGTACCAGCTCGGTCCGAATCCGTCGATCCAACCGGCCAGCGCGTCATAGCCGGGAATGTAGCTGAGCCAGGTCTCTCCGTGGGGCACGGCGCGGCTCTATCGAGTTTTGGCCTCCATGTCTGCTTCTTCCTGCGCTGATCGTCGCTCTGCGTCACGCACCGCCGCCTGGCCTTCCGGCGACGATTGGCCGAGCTGTGCCCCCAGCACGACGGCGACGAGACCCGCACCGAGGCCCAGGGTGAATCCCAGGGCATCGACGCGCAAAGCCGCGAGGGCCAGCCAGGCTGCCGCGAGCACCCCGACCAGCTTGACCGCCATCAGGCCCCCGGCCCCCCCGCCCCCGCCCCCGAGGAGTGGGCCGGCGGGGGGCCCCAAGCCCGGCCCGCACCCCCCCCCCCGGGCGCCCCCCCCCGCGAGGAGTCGGCCGACGAGGAGCACCATGCCCGCCCCGCTCACCACGACCAGGACGCCCCCCATCACGAACGCACTCCCCGGCTCGAGGCCCAGGCTCGAGGCCACGACCACGCACCCCAGCCCGACCGTCAGCACCGCGGTGCGGGCAATGGAGGCAAGCAAGACCCGGGAGAGCACCGGAGGGCCATACAACGGAGCAGGTCGGACGCGCCACGCTCATCCAGACCCGGCCCACAGTCCGCCGAAGCCGGGCATCTGCTATTTGAGATGAAGCAAGCTTCCGCGGCCGCTCCGGCGCGCCGGCGTCGGGGAATTTTCCATTTAGGGACTTTCGGTGACGTCTGTGCGTCTGATGACGTTTTGCTGGACGCCTCGCGGCTCTTGTCTGCTATAGCGTACGGCGCAATGGGTGCGACGACGAGCGCCTCGGTCTTCGACCTCGGGCACGAACAAGCCGACCAGGCCTGCGCCAACGGGGACCCGGTTTCACTCCTTCGCGCGGCGGCGGATCACTTCGGCGACGGCCTGGTCCTGACGACCGCTTTCGGCATGGAAGGCAGTGTCCTGGTCGACATGGTGGCGCGCCACGGCGTGGGCGCCCGGATCGTGACCTTGGACACGGGCTTGTTCTTCGAGCAGACGTACGCGACGTGGCGGCGGCTGGAGAGCCGCTATGGCCTGCGGATCGAAGCCATCGAGCCCGAGCTGACCTTGGAGGAGCAGGCCGAGACGCACGGCTCCGAGCTGTGGAAGCGCGCCCCCGACGCTTGCTGCGGCATTCGCAAGGTCGAACCTCTCCGTCGCGTCTTGGCTCCTGCCCGGGCTTGGGTGACCGGCATTCGGCGAGCGCAGACGCCGGAGCGCGCGAACGCTCCGCGCATCGGATGGGACGAGCGCTTCGCGGTGACCAAGCTGAACCCGCTGGCCACCTGGTCCACGCAGGACGTCCGCGACTATCTTCGGCGACACGACGTGCCGTACAACCCGATGTTCGACGACGGCTACCCGAGCATCGGCTGCTTTCCGTGCACGCGCCGCGTTGACAGCGGAGAGGACGCGCGCGCCGGTCGTTGGAGCGGGCACGAAAAGCGCGAGTGCGGCCTGCACTGGGACGTCGGCGGCGGTGCGGCGCCACTCGTCACCCGGATCGGAGCCGCGGGATGAGCCGCACCGACTGCAGCATCTGCCGGGGCGGCCCCTGTGCGCGCGACGTCTTTCCCGCCTTCCTGAAGCTCTGCGACAAGCAGGTCTTGGTGGTGGGCGGGGGAGCGATGGCTCTGGAGAAGCTCCCCGCGCTCATCGAGGCCGGAGCGGTCGTCACCGTGGTCGCCCCCGAGATCCGCGACGAGATCCGGTCGCTCTCGGTCACGCTCGTAGAGCGCGGTTTCGTCGAGTCCGACCTGGACGGCGTCTGGTACGTCGTCGCCGCCGCCCCGCCCGGAGTGAACCGGCAGGTGGGCGTGGCCGCCGAGGCCCGTCAACTCTTCGTGAACGCGGTCGACGACCGGTCGGTCGCGGACGTGTACCTCGGTTCCGTGCTCCGCCGCAGCGGAATGACGCTGGCCGTCAGCAGCAATGGAGCCGCGCCGGCCCTCACCGCGCTCGTTCGGCGCGGACTCGAGCGTCTCCTCCCCCACGACCTGGAAGGCTGGCGAACCCTGGCCGAAGGTCTCCGAAGCGAGTGGAAGCGGGACGGTTTGCCGTTTTCCGAACGTCGCCCCGCGCTGCTGCGCGCGCTGAACGATCTCTACGAAGACGAGAAGAGGGCCGCGTCATGAGCGGTTTTGTCTCGCTGGTCGGCGCCGGACCCGGTTCCCCCGACCTTCTGAGCCTGCGTGCCGTCGACCGGCTGCAGCGCGCCGACCTGGTTCTGTACGATGCCCTGGTCGACCCCGCGGTCCTGGAACACGCCGAAGGCGCCCAGCGATTCTACGTGGGCAAGCGAGCGGGCCGCCATTCGGTCCGGCAGGAAACGATCAACGCGCTGCTCGTGCGGCACGCCTCCCGCGGTCGCCGCGTGGTTCGGCTGAAGTGCGGAGACCCTTTCGTCCTGGGTCGCGGAGGTGAAGAAGCCCTGGCCTTGCGCAAGGCCAGCATCCCATTCGAGGTCGTTCCCGGGATCACGAGCGCCATCTCCGCCCCGGCGATGGTCGGCGTTCCGGTCACCCATCGGGGCCAGGCGTCGGGCTTCGTCGTCTTGACCGGCCACAGCGCCGACGGCGGCGACGCCGTTTTGAGTTCGCTCCCCCCGAACTCGACGACCGTCGTCATCCTGATGGGCTTCGCGCGCCGAGCGGCGATCGCGGCGCGTCTCGTCGACGCCGGCTGGTCGGCCGAGACTTCGTGTGCCCTCGTCGAGTCAGCGACCACTGCCCATCAGCGGTCCTGGTTCGGCGCGCTGCGCGAGCTCGCCGCAGCCCCGTTTGCCGATGCCGAAGGTCCCGTCACTCTTGTGGTCGGCCCCACCGTCGGCCTCGGCGTCGATCTCGGCTTCGCTCCCGCGACGCCTCCCTCCCTCGAATCTCTCGGAGCTCACCCATGAAGACTCACAAAGCCATCACGGCCCAAGGCCTGCTCCACGGACGCGTCCTCTTTTTCACCGAGAACGAGGACTGGTCCGCGGACCTCGCCGACGCCCACCTCCTCGAGGACGGCCCACGACTCGAAGCGGCGCTGATCCGGGCCAAGCAGGACGAGGCCGGTAACCAGGTCGTCGCGGTGTACACCATCGACGTCGACGTCGAGGGCACCGCGGTCCGACGGCGAGAGCGGATCCGCAGCACGCGGCCGACCGTCGACTACGGACCCAAGCCGGGCTCCACGCCCCGCACGGAGGCGACCGATGTACAGCTATGACCTACTCGACCGCGAGATCGTCCAGAACCGGGTCGACGAGTTCCGCGACCAGGTGGAGCGTCGCATTCGCGGCGAACTGACCGAAGAGCAGTTCCTGCCGCTCCGCTTGATGAATGGCCTGTACCTGCAGCTTCACGGGTACATGCTTCGGGTCGCCATCCCCTACGGCACGCTATCCTCGATGCAGATGCGGCGACTGGCGCGGATCGCCCGCGTGTACGACAAGGGCTACGGGCACTTCACCACCCGCCAGAACATTCAGTACAACTGGCCGCGGCTCGACCAGACCCCCGACATTCTGCAGGAGCTGGCCGATGTGGAAATGCACGCCATCCAAACCAGCGGCAACTGCATTCGCAACGTGACCACCGACCCCTACGCCGGCGCGGCCGCCGACGAGGTGGAAGACCCGCGGATCACGTCGGAGATCATTCGACAGTGGTCGACGTTCCACCCCGAGTTCTCGTTCCTACCTCGGAAGTTCAAGATCGCGGTTACGGCGACGCCCGAAGACCGGGCCGCGGTCGCGGTCCACGACATCGGGGTCCGGATCGTTCGCAACGAGGAAGGAGACGTCGGCTTCGAGGTCCTCGCCGGTGGGGGCCAGGGGCGAACGCCTCATCTGGCAAAGGTCGTGCGGGGCTTCGTGCCTCGCTCCGATCTGCTCGGGTATCTCGAGGCGATCATGCGGGTCTACAATCGCTTCGGCCGCCGCGACAACAAGTACAAGGCTCGGATCAAGATCCTGGTCAACGCGCTGGGCATCGAAGCGTTTCGTCGCGAGGTGGAGAGCGAGTGGCAGGCCATCCGGGACGAACCTCGAGCCGTCGACGTGCCGCGCAGCGAATGGGATCGCGTGCGCGCGATGTTCGACGCCGCACTTCCGGAAGCGTCGAGCGAGACCGCGACCTTCACCCCCGAGGTTCAGGCCTGGATGGAACGGAGCACCCATCCTCACCGTGTGCCTGGCTATGCGATCGTGGAGATATCGCTCAAGCCGCACGGGGGGATCCCGGGCGACGCCACCGCCGAGCAGATGGACGCTCTCGCCGATCTCGCCGATCGGTACAGCCGCAGCGACATCCGGGTGACGCATCGGCAGAACCTGGTCTTTCCTCACGTGCGCGTCGCCGACCTCCCCGCGCTGTGGCAGGAGCTCGTGGGCCTGGATTTGGCGACGGCGAACGTGGGTACCATCACGGACATCATCGCGTGTCCGGGGATGGACTACTGCAGCCTGGCCACGACTCGGTCGATCCCCGTCGCCCAGCAGATCTCCGAGCGGTTCGCCGCCCCCGAGCGGCTCACCCAGATCGGCAAGCTCACGATCAACGTCTCCGGCTGCATCAACGCCTGTGGGCATCACCATGTGGGCAACATCGGCATCCTCGGCGTCGATAAGCGAGGCGAGGAGTTCTTTCAGATTTCACTCGGCGGCAGCGCCGGAACCGACGCTTCGCTCGGCACCATCTTGGGTCGGGCGGTCCCCCAATCGCAGGTCGGAGAGACCATCGATCGGATCGTCGAGGTCTACGACGCCGAGAAGAACGACGGGGAAACCTTCCTGGATACGTTCCGCCGCATCGGCTCAAAGCCCTTCAAGGCTCGGGTCTACGCCGGCGATGAGGAGGCCGCGTGATGATCGTTTTCGACGGAAACAGCGGGCGTGAAGACCGATGGGTACACTGGGACGGCGAAGGCCCCCTGCCCACCGCCGAGGCGTGGACCGCCCCGCTCGCGCAGTGGCTCACCGTCCCGTCGGAGGCGGGAACGCCCAAGGGAGTCCGGATCGCGCCCGACGCCGACGTCACCGCGCTGGCCCCTTGGGTGGACCGGCTCGACCTGGTCGTCATCGAGCCCGAGGGATTCAAGGACGGACGCATGTTCAGCCTGGCGAGGCTCCTGCGGACGCGGCTCGAGTACCGCGGTGAGATCCGGGCCCGCGGACCGGTTCTGGCCGACCAGTTCATCTTCCTGCGCCGGTCGGGATTCGACACCGTCGAAATCGAGGAAAGGCACCTCCCGACCTGGCGGACGGCCGCGGCCCGGTATCGCATGTTCTACCAGGCGAGCTGGCGATCCGTCCCGGTTGCCCACGAACATCGGAGCGCCCGCTCCGTTCGTTTTGTCTAACCGCCCGCGGCAGGCTCAGCGCTCTTCGTCGTCGTTCGTTTCGGTATACTTCAGGGCGGAAAGAAGAGAGCGAAATCCCGCGACGGTCCCGATGATCAGGCCCACCAGGGCGAGCCATGGCTCGGTGCCGAGCTCGCCGTCGAGCCACCAGCCGCCGACCAAGCCGATGACCACGGCCAGCGCCATTTCGATGCCGACCGAACTCGCCCGCCCCAGCCCCGTGCCCGATGACTTCTTCAAGGGAGGCCCCCCCATCGGCCGAGGAGGAGCGCCGCCACCACGGCCGGTCCCGCGGTCTCCGTGCGGAGGTTGGTCGAGCCCAAAGACACGGTTCGACCGCCGCGGTCGGTCAGGCTCGACAGCTCCTCCTCCGTGAATCCGCCCTCCGGCCCCACCCAGACCGAGCAGTCGGCGGGAGGGCTCGAAGGTACGTCGTCCAGGCGAAGGTCACCTCGACGATCGAAGATGAGCATGAGCTCCGCGGAGCCTTCGTCGACCGCGGTCGACAGGTCCATCGGGTCTTCGACGATCATCCGGAACGGACGCAAAGATACCCGCAAGGCATCCTCGGCGATGCTGCGCCAGCGCTGGCCTCGCCCCAACCCCCGGGGTACGGTGCGCCGGGTCCGAACGGGGACGAGCCGAGCCGCGCCCAGCTCCGCGGTCTGCCGCACGATGCCATCCATCTTGTCGCCCTTGCCCAGCCCCTGAAAGAGGCTGAGCGACGGACGCGGCCGCGCAGCCGGCGGTCGACGCTCGAGGACGACCGCCGTGGTTGCCGTCAGCCGCGCCGTGGCCCGGACGCCCGCCCCGTCGCACAGCTCGACCACGTCGCCCTCCCCCATCCGCAAGACGTCTTTCACGTAGTGGCGAAGGTCCGCGGACAGCTCGACGACGTCGCCGCCGAGCGCACCCCCGGGAAGCACCAGCCGCTTCATCCCCGTCTTTCGAGGTCCAGCAGCGCCCAGTCACCGAGCGTCCGGATCGTCCGCGGGACGAATCCTTGCCGAATGAAGGCAGCTTCCACGTCCGTCGCTTGGCCCTGGAGGATGCCGGCCAAAAAAACGCGGGCGCCCGGCGCGCAGACCGAC
>CAYYOT010000104.1:0-13465 GCA_964473255.1 uncultured Myxococcales bacterium
CCACCCGGCTCCACCAAAACGTCGGGCAGACCGCGGACGCGAATGAAGAGCTGTTCTACCGTCAGGCCATCCTTCGGATGGTCGAGGCGCGTCATCTCGTTCCCTTCCCCGTCGAAATAGCTGAAGCCCCGATGGTCGAGGCCTTCCTGGTCGAAGAGCAGCTCGGAGAACGTATGGCCGCACCACTCTTGGGCGGAGAACGTCAATTTCGTCAGCGTACCCGCGGGACGCCCATAGCGCGGATCGACCGCCATGAAGACGCTGGTTAGGATGTTG
Source organism: uncultured Myxococcales bacterium (assembly GCA_964473255.1). Lineage (GTDB taxonomy): Bacteria > Myxococcota > Kuafuiibacteriia > Kuafuiibacteriales > Kuafuiibacteriaceae > Kuafuiihalomonas. The sequence continues at coordinate 277 of CAYYOT010000104.1, forward strand.
TAGTCGTAGATTCCGGTCTGGAAGTCCTTTATGAAGTTCAGCTTGACGACGCCGAACTCGTCGGACGGGGGATGTCGTCCCGGGTCGGCCTTGACCCGGGCGCTCTCGGAGAAGGTCTCGGTGACGTACACCAAGACGGCGCGGCCTTTGCGCAACTGGCCGTATCGCGGCTGGGTCAGCTCGTAGCCGGCCACCTCCGCGCGGCCATCGTACCAGTGAGCAGCTGCGTCCGGCGGAAGGCCGGACAGCGCCGCCGCCAAAATGGTTGGGACGATCACGACGGCGAGTCTCGACCCACGCCTGCGCCTCGTCTAAGAGAATTCGCGTTTTGGTCACTCGCCCCGAAGATCGAGACCGAATCCGCAACGAGGTTGTCGCTCGCGTCGTCGATGCTCAAGTGGATGCCGCGCTCGCCGGACACAAGCCCATCTCCGACATCTTGGACGAGAGCATCTACTGGGAACGCAAGCGGCTGCGAAGCGACCGCGGCTCGCCGGTCTACGACCAGGACGAAAGCTTCTGGACGGATATCCGACGGAGCCTACACAAGAGCCCCGACCACGGGCAGCGCGAGCTCCTCCGCAAAGCGGTCGAGCACTACGTCAACGAGATTGCGGGGCGCTTCGATCCCCGGATCTACACGCTCGTGACCCGCGCTATACCGCCAGCGATGGGGCTCGTACTGAACGCCGTGTCGCCCCTTCGATTATGGAATCGACTTCCCGAGCTACCCGGCCTGGACGAGAGCGTCACCATTCAGGGCGAGGTCGAGCAGCTTCGCCGTCTGCACGAACGGGGAACCATCATCTTGGTCCCCACCCACGTCAGCAACCTGGATTCGCTGATCATCGGCTACTCGCTGTACCGAATCGGTCTGCCGCCGTTCGTCTACGGGGCGGGGCTCAACCTCTTCCGAAATCGCCTGATCGGCTTCTTCATGCACAACTTGGGTGCGTACACCGTCGACCGTAAGAAACAGGACCCGCTCTACAAGGAGGCGCTGAAGGCCTACGCCACTCTCAGCCTGGAGCTGGGATACGACAATCTGTTTTTCCCAGGCGGCACCCGGTCGCGATCCGGGGCCGTCGAGCGCCGGTTGAAGCTCGGGCTCCTGAGTTCCGGACTTCAAGCCTATATCAACAACCTCGCGACCGGACGGGCGAATCCCAACATCTACGTCGTGCCGGCCACGCTGTCGTACCAGCTGGTATTGGAAGCCGAGACGCTCATCGACGACTTCCTGGAGGAGGTTGGCCGCAGTCGATACGTGATCGAAGACGACGAGTTCAGCCAGCCCCGCGCCATCTTCTCGTTTTTGACCAAGCTCGTCGGTCTCGACTCGAAGATTCACGTCACCATATCGCGTGCTACCGACATGTTCGGCAATCCCGTCGACGATGAAGGACGAAGCCTCGATCCTCGGGGTCGCGTCATCGAAGCCGAGCGGTATGTGTGGCGAGACGGTCGACCGGTACACGACGCCGTACGGGATGCCGAGTATCTGCGCGAGACTGCGGACGCGGTCGCGGATGCGTACCTGCGGGACAACGTCATCGAGAGCACACACGTCACGGCCCGGGCCGTCTTCGACCTCCTCCGGGCACGAAACCCCACCCTCGACCTGTTCCGCTTGATCCGGACTCGGGGCGAGGACGACGAGCTTCCGATGACCGAGGTCCTCACCCGGGCCGACGTGCTTCTGGAACAGCTTCGGTTCCTGGAACGCGACCGGGAGATCCGGCTCGGCCCCTCGACGTCCGGAAGCGCGGATGACGTCGTGGCCGATGGGCTCGCCCACTTTGCGATCTATCACTCGAAGCCGGCCGCCGAGCGCAAAGGAGACCGCATTCGGCCCTCCGATCCGAGCCTCCTTCTGTACTATCAGAATCGCTTGGAGGGCTATCCGCTCGTCGACCACCGGCCGGTTCTGGCGCCCGACCACCGGTCGCTCGATTAGGAGACCACGTGAGCACGGTAACGCTACTCGGAATCGGCCCCCTGGCCCACGCCATCGCCCGCATGGCCCGGAGTACCGACCAGCTGCGCCTGTACGCGCCCGCCGGAGGCTCGGTTGCCGGCCTCGAGTCGAAGGCCGACCTTGCCGAGGCCGTCGACGGCTCGAGTGCGGTCGTCTTTTGCGGTCCGACGGACCAGCTCTGGGACCTCGCCATCGCCTACGGCAGAGTTGCCGAGCCGAACCACATCGGTCTCGTGCCCGCGCGCGGCGTAGGACCGGGGTTCGAGCTCCCGCTTACGACGCTGCGCAAGGCAACCTGCTTACGCAAGATCGGTATCCTCGGGGGGCCGCTCCACGTACGTGAGTTGGACGCCGAACGGCACGTCAACGTGGTCATCGCCACCCGATTCCCCGAGGTCCCGGTGTTTGCAAGGTCTCTGGTCGACCCGGGTCGGGTCACGGTTCACCATTCGTCCGACGTGGTTGGCGTTCAAGTCGCCGGCGTCTATAGCCACATCGCATCGCTGGTCGTGGGCATGGCGCATGGGCTGGGCCTGAGCGACACCGCGCGGGGACTGCTGTTGGCCCAGAGCCTGAGCGAAGCGCGGAGTATCGGGGCGGTTCTCGGAGCCGACGACCGAACGTTCGCGTCGGTCGCCGGCCTGGGGGAGCTCATTCCGCGGCCTTCCGGAGGGTCGGACCGTCACCTCGAAGTTGGTCGCCGCCTCGCGCAGGGAGCTTCATTCGGCGACGCGACCGCCGACCTGGAGGCCGAGGTCGAAGGCGTACGGGCCGCCGAGGAAGCCGTGCGCCTGGCGAGAGCCAAAGGCCTGGATGTGCCGGTCGCCAGCGCAGTGCTGGCGGCAGTCCAGAGCGGACGCGCTCCCCACGAAGTCGTCGACGGGCTCCTTCGACGACCGCTGCCCGAGACGGCATGAGCGGCCTTCGGTTTCTGCACGCGAGCGACGACCGGGGCCTTCCGCCGGGCTACGCCGGCGACCTCTTCATCTGCGACATCGACAAGACCTACCTCGACACCCGCTTTTCGAGTCTCAAGGGCCTGGCCCGTATTCCGTTCGAACTCGCGGTCGACAAGACCACCATTCCCGGAGCGGTGCCCCTGCTGCGCGCCATCCGCCGCGGTGGCGGCACCGTTCATCGTCCCCTTTACTTCGTCAGCGGCAGTCCGGTACAGCTGCGTCCGGCGGTCGAGCGTCGCATGCTGCTGGACGGCGTCGACTTTGACGGCATCACGTTCAAGGATCAGTGGGGCCTGGCTCGAGCGGGACGATGGCGCGACGTGAAGCGACAGGTCGGGTACAAGCTGCGGGCCCTTCTGAACTACGCGGTGCGCTTTCAGGACGACGCACGCTGGGTTTTGATCGGCGACGACGCCGAGGAGGACGCCGAAGTGTTTCTCCTCTTCGGCGAAGTGGTCGGGGGGCTGCGCGGGACGCCACTCGCCCAGCGGCTGCGTGCTGCTCGGGTCCACGAGGACGACATCGCCGAGGCGCTGGCGCTCGCCGCCCAGCTTCCGAGCCGCTCCGACCCCGTGGACCGGATCCTGATCCTCGCGAACCGCGCACCCGGAGCCCCCGCTCCCGAGCCCCGCATCGTGGTCATGCCCACGTTTTTGACCGGCGCGCTCGTGTTGGCTCACGAGGGCCGGGTGCCCGAGGACGCGGTGGAGGCGGTCGCCAAAGATCTGCGGACGCGGGGCGTTCCCGAATCCGCGCTCGAAGCGTCCGTGGAAGCGGCCCAGCGGTCCTTTGCGGTGGGCGCGGAGCTGGTCCGACGCGCCGACCTTCGCGACTAGGCGGCGCCCACCGAGGTGGAGGAGACCTCCGCCGATACGGGAAAACTCTTGGTCTTCGCACCCTGCCACGCGAAGTAGAGGATGGACGCCGCTCCCCAGACCAGGGCGACACATACCCCGAGGTCGATCGCGCCGCGCCAGGGATGCGGAAGCCGCTTCACGGCGACGATCAGGAGCACGACGCCGGCGCTGACGCCCCAGCTCGCCGCGAGCCGGCGGGCCGGGGCTCCGAAAAAGCCCATACAGAAAAGAGGCGCCAAGAGAACGCGGACGGGGCGTGGGTGAAGCCAGAGATGATGGGCCCGCGCCGCGACCCGTGGTGAAAAGCGGCGGTGGAAAGCCTGATATCCTTCGGTGATTCCGAAGAAGCCGACACTCACGACATAGAGCATCCAGACCCATCCAGAGGGCGCGGCCGAAAACGGCTCCAAAGCGACGGGAAAAAGTCGGACCACAGCCCAGCCCAGAAGCCCCACGACACCGCCGAGCCCCCAAACGGCCCCCAGCCTTCCCGCCCAGCGAGGCATGCGGCAGAGGTTTGGGGTCGTCGAGCGACCGGAGTCAATCCGGAGTGGGGATACCGGGAAGTTGACGGGGTTTCTTTGAGGGAATACGGTATGTTGCAGGGTTGGACCCGGGTTCCAGCCTTCGGATTTACCCTTGAATTACGAGACGGTAAAGATCACTGGCCTTCTCCCGACGACGCCGGCCCGGGTCTACGAATCGTGGCTCGACGCCCGCGAACATACGAGTTTCACCGGCGGGAGAAAGACGGAGATCACGGGTCGGGTCGGCGCTCCCTTCACCGCCTATGACGGCAAGCTCTCCGGGAAGATCACCAAGCTCCGCACGCATCAGGTCCTCGGGTTCTCGCTGCGAGCGAGCTCCTATCCGGACGACGTACCCGACTCTAAGGTCGAGGTCAGGCTGGTCGAGCGACCCGACGGCTCGACCGAGATCACCATCGAGCAGACGGGAGTCCCCTTTCCTCTCGTGCGAGAGTTCGAATCGATCTGGCTGGACGGCTATTTCACGCCGATGCGCTCGTACTTTCTGTTGCTCGCGCAACGGCAGGAGGCCCCGGCGGGCGAGCCTCCGGCTTCTCCGCGGACCAAGGCTCGAGGTGCGCAGAAGGCCGCGGTCGTGAAGAAAGCGGCGGCCAAACCCAAAGCGAAAGCAGCGGAGGCAGGCGCAACCAGGCCCAAGGGGGCTGCCGCGAAGAGCAAGGCCACGGTCGCGCCGGCCAAAAAGCCAACGGCTTCGGCCGCGCCGGCCAAAAAGCCGAAGGCCACGCCCGCGCCGGCCAAAAAGCCAAAGGCCACGGCCGCGCCGGCCAAAAAGCCGAAGGCTTCGGCCGTGCCGAAGGCGAAGACCGCCACCAAAGCGAGCACGAAGTCGAAACCGGCCGCCAAGACCGCGGCGAAGCGCAAGGCCGCACCCCGCACCAAGTCCGCTCCGAAGAGTACGGCTCGGGCGAAGGCGAGCAAGGCAGCCACCACGCGCGCCCGCCCGGCCGCTAAAAAGAAGGCTTCGACGAAGAAGACCGCGGCCGCCAAGACGACGACTTCGGCCAAGAAGACCCCGCGAACCAAGAAGGCGGGGCGCTCTCGAAGTCGCTGAACGCCCGCGGGCTCCCCTGCAGGTTGCCTTTCAAGCCTCAATCGTTCATCGGCGATTTGAAGCGTGGGTTGACGGACTGAGCCAATGTGACAAAAGCCTCAGCGCAAGCCATCTTACTGTCACAATCATGTTTCCCAACTAACGGTCACACACGAGCCGGAAGTGGGCTATGACGCGCCCGAACGCAACGGCACTTCAGATTTGCGGAGGCATTCGTGCAGCGAGACTACAAGAAATTCCTAACGATCATTCCAGCGTTGGCGCTGGCCCTGACCATCGGCTGTGACGACGATGACGACAACGGCGGCGGTAGCCGACCCGATGCGAGCGCCGGGCAGCCGGACGCCGCCGAGGGCCAGCCTGATGCCGCCGCCGGCATGGACGCGACCACCGGGCAGCCCGACGCCGGTGCGGGCGACCGGCCGACCGTCCCCGAGGACGACCCCACGGTGACCTGCGACGACGCGATGAAGCGCTGCACGTTCGCCATCAGCGGTCAGATCAAGACCTACGACGGTAACCAGAACTGGATCGCGGGTTGGGAGTACGTGCTGACCGGCACCGACTCGGGCGACCAGATCCGGATCGCCAACGGCGAGCTGACCGTCGCCCCCGGCGTCACCGTGTTCGCGCGCGGTGTGGCGCTCGTCATCGAGGATACCGCGACCATCAACGCGAACGGAACCGCCGACAACTGGATCACGTTCACCTCCGCCCAGGAAACGCGAAACGCGGGTGACTGGGGTGGTCTCATCCTCGTCGGCCAGGCCACAGCGAACTGCCAGCCCAACCCGGGCGAGAAGTGCTCGGCCGAGGCCGGTTTGCCCGAGTACGGCGGAAGCAATGACGCCCACAGCTCGGGTACCATCCGCTACGCGCGGTTCGAGTTCGGCGGCTCCAGCATCGACACCGATAATCAGTACAACGGCCTGACCCTCTACACGGTGGGCAACGGCACCACGCTCGAGTACATCCACATCCACCGCGGTCTCGACGACAACATCGAGTTCTTCGGCGGCACCGCCAGCGTGAAGTACCTGCTGCTCACCGGTTCGCAGGACGACACCATCGACTGGTCGGACGGCTGGCGCGGCTCCTTGCAGTTCGTGGTCGTGGAGCAGTACCCCGACGGCGCCACCGAGCACTGCATCGAGGCCGACGGCACGACCACCAACAACGCGGAGGCCCAGCCGTTTGCGGAGCCGGTTCTCTCCAACGTCACCCTGATCGGGCGCTCGGATGCCCCGGACAAGACCACCCGCGGCGCGCTGCTCCGCGTCGGCACCGGCGGACAGATCTGGAACTCGATCATCACGGGAGCCGACGAAGGCATCCAGATTCGCGACCAAGCGACCATCGACAACAACACCAACCTCGCGACGGTGTCGCTGGTCATCAGCAACACGATCGCGAACGACGCCCAGATCACGGCCCAGGACCCCGTCACGGTCGAGCAGGCGGAAACGGCGCTCGGCGACATCACCCGGGACCAGAACGCGAACATTTCCGCGGACAGCTCAGGCGGCGACGAGCCGGACTACCGGCCGTCGGCTACCACCGGTTTCCCGACCTTCACGAACGTTGCCGACAACCCGAACGACGGTGACTTCTCGTTCGACGTCGTCGACTTCATCGGTGCGGTCGACCCGGACGATCCGGACAACTGGACGACGGCTGACTGGATTTCGTTCCCGGCGAACTGACGCTCGCGGGAATCGTACGAATCAAGAAACCGGGGCTGAGGGGGTTGCTCTTCAGCCCCGGTTTTTTTGTTTGTGAGGCAAGCCATGGCCCTTCGAATCTCCCAACTCCGCCGCGTTTCGATGGTGGTTGCAGCCGGTGTGCTGTGGGTGAGCGGCCCCGCCCGCGCCCAGTCGTCGAACTTCGAGAACCTCGCCAAGGAGCTGGCGGCGTTGCGAAGTGAAGTCGAGTCACTCTCGGCCGAGATCGACACGATCAAAGAAGACACGCGGAATCGCATCCGCAACTTCTCCAGCCAGAAGGTCAGCCTCGAAGCCGAGATCCAGCGCGAGCAGCTGCGCGTGAAGCAGCTCAATCAGGCGCTGGAGCAGGTGAAGGAGCGCATCCGCGAGGCGGGCGAACTGCAGCGCGAGCTGAAGCCCTCCGTCTTGGAGGCGATCGATCAAGTGATCGTCCCGGTCCGCGAAGGGCTACCCTTCCGCATCGAGGAGCGGGTGAACGCCCTCGAAAAACTCAAGAAGGAACTCGAGGACGACGTGATCGCTCCCGCCACGGCCGTCCAGCGGCTGTGGACGTCGATCGAAGACGAGATGCGGCTGGGGCGCGAGAACGGCATGTATCAGCAGACCCTGGTCGTCGACGGCGAAGAGATCCTCGCCGACGTCGGCCGGATCGGGATGGTGATGATGTACTTCCGAACCCCCGACAAACGCTACGGCAAGGCCGTGCGTATGGGCGGCGGTTGGGACTACGAGGTCTTCGCGAATCCCGAGGACAACGTGCGCGCAGAGAAGCTCTTCCGATCCTTCGAAACTCGAGTGCGGGTCGGCTTCTTCGAGCTGCCGAACGCCCTGCCCGGAGGTGCGAAATGATGCGGCAAGCAGTGTTGACGACCGCCATGACCCTGACCCTGGCGGGGACGGCCCAGGCACAGAACGGCGACCTGGAGAAGGCCTACCTGAAGGAGTTTACATTCCTGAAGGCGGCCAAAGAGGAGCTCCAGACCCGGCTCCGGAAGGTCAAGGCGACGAGCGAAGACCGCATTTCTGCCGCGAAGCGAGAGATCGACCGTCTCGAAGCTCGGGTCCTCGGTTTGCGCCAGCAGGGCGATATGCTGGACGAGCAGCTCCGCGACGCCGAACGAAACTCCGAGGCTGCCGATCGGGCCGACGTCGTGTACGAGTCGTTGACCCGCGCCCGCGATCCGCTGGACGCCGCCGGCTTCGAGGTGCCCGCTCTACCGACGGACCGCGTGCCGACCGTCGAAGAGACCATCGAAGTCTTGGGCGCGACGTTCGAGAAGTCCGCCCTCCTCCTGCGAACCTTCGACGACCTCAAAAAGGAGCAGGGTAAGTTCTTTCTGGTCGACGGCACCCTGGTCGACGGTGAGATCCTCAGTTTGGGGAAGATCGCTTCCTACGGCCAGAGCGGAGAGACGGCCGGTGCCCTGGCGCCGGCCGGTGGGGGAAAGTTCCGGATCTGGCCCGACCCTGCACCCGACACCGCTCGCTCGCTGATCGCGGGGAACTCGCCCCCCTATCTTCGCGTCTTCCTCTACGAATCGACGGAGAAGGCGATCACCGCCAAGGCCGAGAAGACCTTCATGCAGGAGGTGGAAGCCGGCGGGGTCATCGCTTACGTGATCGTCGGCATCGGCCTGCTCGCCGCGATCATGATCGTCATCCGATTGATCACCCTCCTGCTGGTCGGAGCTCAGACCAAGTCACTGGCCAACAAGGTCGTCCCGCTGGTCGAACAAGGGAACTTCAAGCAGGCCGAAGCCACCGCCAATTCGGCCAGCGGTGCGTGCGCTCGCGTCCTCAAGTCGACGATCCAGAATCTCGATGCGGAACGGGAGCAGCTGGACGACGTGGTGCAGGAGGCGATGCTCAACGAAACACCCGCGATCGAACGTTTCGGCGCAGCGATCATCGTCATCGCCGCCGTGGCTCCCCTGATGGGACTGCTCGGGACGGTCACCGGCATGATTTCGACGTTCGATGTGATCACCGAGTTCGGGACCGGTGACCCGCGCATGTTGTCCGGCGGCATCTCGGAGGCGCTGATCACCACCAAGCTGGGACTGGTCGTCGCCATTCCGACCCTGCTCCTCGGCACCCTCCTTGCGGGTCGGGGTGATTCGATCATCGCCGACATCGAGCACGCCGCCCTGCGGGTCATCAACGCGCACTCCGGCGTAAGCAGCAACCCACAGGCCGCCGCCCCTCCGCCGCAGACGCGGCCCGCACCGGGAGCCACGCTGGAGCCGAGCACGTGAGCGCGTACTTCAAAGAGCTGGGCGAGCTGCTGGCCAAGGGAGGTTTCGTGATGCCGCCCTTGGTCGCGGGTGCGTTCGTTCTTTGGGCTACGATCGGCTACCGATTCGTTCTGCTCTTCATGATGGATAGCCGCTCCGCCCGTCGTCTGGTCGACGAAGCCCGAGCCGGCACGCTGAAGCCTCGCGGCGTAGTGGCCGAAGCCGCCGTGCGCGCAGTAGAGGAGGCCAAGAAGGGCCACCGCTATCTCCGGTCCCAACTCGATGAGATCTTCGTGCAGTACGAGCAGGAGCTCAGCAAGTTCGGGGCTCTTGGTCGAAGCATTGTCCAGGCGGCCCCCCTCTTGGGACTGTTGGGAACGGTGTCGGGCATGATCGACACGTTTCAGGCTCTAGGTGACGCCGACGGCATTACCCCGGGCGGCGGCGTCGCCGGCGGCATTTCCGAAGCCCTCTTCTCGACGCAAATGGGGCTCATCGTCGCCATTCCAGGTTTGCTCGTCGGTCGTTTGCTCGACCGACGACAAACCGTCGTCGAGGACGAACTTCTCAAGCTCAAAGACATCGTGACCGTCGCCGGAACGGCCTCGGAGAGTGCCTGATGAAACGCGTGAAGAAACGGGAGCGGTCGACCGACATCGACATCTCACCGCTGATCGACATGGTCTTCATCCTGCTCATTTTCTTCATGGTGAGCACGACATTCGTGAAGGACGCTCAGATCGAGCTCAAGCGTCCGAGTGCGGCCAGTGCGACGACCGCGAGCACGAAGTCCCTGCGAGTCCAGATCGATCGTGCGGGGGCGATCTACCTCGACGGCGTCCCCACCAAACCCTGGATGATCCAGACCAAGGCCCGTGATGCCTTCCGCGGCGGCGCCGACAAGAATGTGCTCGTGGTGACGGACCGCGCCGTCCCCGTGGAGCGCTTGGTCGACGTCGTCGACCAGCTGCGGCTGGCGGGAGCGGCGGACGTTGCGGTCGCGACCGACAAGGAAATCGGAGGCTGAAGTGCGGGGACCAGGAGCTTTCGTCGGCGCAGGAATCGCCGCGTTCGCGGGGTGTGCCTTCTTGGCCACTCTCTTGGTCGCCATGAATGAGAAGGCCAAGGCGCCGCCCGAGGTCAAGCGCGACATCACGACCGAGCTGAACCTCAAGGCCAAGAAGAAGAAGAAGAAGAAGACTCCGGTCAAAAAGCCGAAGCCTCGCCCGCGCAAGGTCGTGAGAAAGCGGGCGCCCGCGCCCACGCTGACCTCGAATCTGGCCGGTCTCGGAGCGGGCGTGCCGTTTTTCGATGCCGGAGACCTCGGGGACTTCGGTGACGACCTGCTCGGGGCGGATGCCGGCAAGGACCTGGTGATGTCGGCCGAATCCGTCGATCAGCAGCCCGAGCTGATGCAAGGCGCAGCCGGCGCGCTCGCGCGAGCGATCCCCAAGAGGGCCCAGGCCGAAGGCATCGAAGGTAGCATCCTGTTCCGACTCAACATCGGCGCCGACGGCTCGGTGAAGTCGCTCAAGGTGCTGGAGACGGACCTGCCCGATTGGTACGTGGAGGCGGTAACTCCCGTCGTCCGAAACCTGAAGTTCAATCCGGCAACCTATCAGGGCCAGCCGGTTGCCGGGGTGTTCAACTACCCGATCAGTTTCAAGCTCTCTTGAGGAGTCGTCATGAAGCGGCTGAGATGGTTGGTGTTGGGGTTGGTGCTGCTGGTGGTTGGCACGCATTCGCGGGCCCAGGAGGACTCGGCGAAGGACGCCTTCGAGGAAGTGGACAACGTTGCCATCGCGACGCAGCTCTTCCGCGACGGATTCTACGACCGCGCCGACGCCGTGCTGAGCACGGTGGACCCGAGCGACGAGGCCATCGACCCCATCCAGTATTGGCGCTTGCGGGGCATGGTGGCCTCCCGTTTGGGCAAGTACGGAGAGGCGGCCGACTATCTGCGGCGGGGAATCCGATCTGGAGACAAAGAGCCGCGGGTGTATCTCCTCCTCGCTCAAGCCTACGGCCAGGCCGACGAGTGGGAAAACGCCGCACTCACGCTGCGTCTGGCCCCGAAGGCCGTGCGCGACAATCCCGACGCCTTCTTGTTGGAGTCGACGGCGTTCGTCATGATCGGCAAGCGGTATGAGGCGTACGAGACGCTCGTACAGGCGCGACAGAAGTTCCCCGACGACCGAAAGATCGAACGCCAGCAGCTCTTCCTGCTGATCGAGATGGGCCTGTACCAGGAGGCCATCGAGCGTGCGCGCTCCTTCTTCGCCAATACCGACGTCGGGATCGAAGACCAGATCGCGCTCGCGCAGGCTCTACGCAAGGGTGGGCAAGTTCAAGAATGCATCTGGATGCTCGAAGAGGCCCTCCTCGAGCACCCGACCAACGTCGAGATTCGTCGTGAGCTTGCGGCGGCCTACAATCAGGCCGGGCACAACTTCATCTCGGCGGAAGTCCTCCGCCCCATCGCCTGGCTCGACCCGGAATGGGCGCGGCAGTCGGCCGAGCTCTACAACCGTGCCAACAAGCTCGAGCAGGCCGTCATCATGAATGCACGGGTCGTCGACCAGAAGGCGAAGATCCGGCAGCGCCTGGCCGTACTGCTCAAGCAGGAGAAATTCGAAGAAGCGGCAGCCTTGGACCAGCGCATGGTTCGTCTCGGCCTCCTCGACGACGAGAGTCTGCTCTACGCACTGGCCTACGCCCAGTACCGGGTCTCGAACTACGAGCGGTCGGAGCAGCTGCTTCAGCGCATCACCGACCCCGAGCTCTTCCGCAAGGCCGTTGCGCTGCGAGAGTCCATCGAGGAATGCCGACAAGAAGGCTGGCGCTGCGAATGAAGCCGCTGACGTCTCTCGTCTTGGCGCTGCTCTTCGTCTGGGGTGCGTCGGCTCCGCCGGCGTACGCTCAAGGCGAGGGTACGATCACCGGATACATCTTCGACGTCGGGGGGCGACCGGTGCCCAACGTTCGCGTGACCTACTTGGGCGCAACGATCGCCACCACCGATGGCGACGGATATTTTTCGGTCAAAGTCCCCGCGGGGTTGGTCGGTCTCGTCTTCGTCGCCGAAGGACAGAGTCCACTGGAGTCACCGAACATCCCCGTCGAGGCCGACGTAGAGACCGAGGTGCTCCTGGTCTACCGGACCGAGGGCGAGGGGACATTCGACGTCGAGGTGCCAGAGGGCAAAGCGGTCGGCGGGGCTGCCGACGAAGACCTGCCGAAACGGACGGTGACCGGTGTCGTCAAGGGTCCCGAAGGGGAGCCGATCGAGGGAGCGCGAGTCATCGCCCGGGGTACGTCGGCCGATGGCCGCACCGACGCCCAAGGCCGATTCTCGATCGAGCTGCCGGTGGGCGAACGCGACGTGACCGTCATCCACCCAAACTACGCGACCGGTAATCAGGAGATCACGCTCACCGAAGCGCCCGATGGTGCGGAAGACGCCATCCCTGAGCTCGAGTTCAGCCTGGAGAGCCGAGCTGCCACCCTGGCCGAGCTCGTCGTAACCGCACCGCGGATCGAGGGTGGAACCGTCTTCGTCCTCAAAGAGCGCCAGGAAGCGAGCACCGTATCCGATATCCTCGGCGCCGACCAGATCTCGAAAGCCGGCGACTCGGACGCAGCATCCGCTCTGGCTCGCGTCACCGGTGTCACGATCGTCGACGGACGCTTCGTCTACATTCGCGGTCTCGGCGAGCGATACTCAACGACCCTGCTCAACGGTTCGCTCTTGCCCAGCCCCGAGCCGGCACGAAAGGTCGTTCCCCTCGACATCTTCCCCGCGGGCATCATCTCCAGCCTCGTGGTCCAGAAGAACTAC
>CAYYOT010000105.1:0-13427 GCA_964473255.1 uncultured Myxococcales bacterium
GCATGGCGTCGGTGACGTGGCCGGCGATGTCCATCGCCATCCGAGTCCCCGCCGTCCTGCCGCACGGTTTGGCCCCAGTCCGCCGACACCCGTGCGGCGTGAACCGCTTGAGGCCGTCTTCTGAGCTCGTCGCCGAAGCCGAGGTTCATTCGCCGTCGGTTGATCGTTTCCGTCCCGTCCGCTCACAAGTAGGGGGCAAGGCCGTATAGTGAAGGCGTCGGCGCTACAGGTAGGTGGGATGGGCTTGGCAGTCATCGGGCTGAGCGCCTGCTTCTCTGCTCTCGCGCCCGAGGCCGACGGCATTGCGTGCGAGTCGGACGCTGAGTGCCCCACGGACTTCTTTTGTCGAGTCGACCTTGGCCGATGTCAGGAGGGCTCGTGCAGCCCGAGCTGCCAGGGAAAGTGTCCCGGGGCAGATGACGGCTGTGGCGGAACCTGTGTCTACGATTCGTGCGTAGGCAGCTGCGAGGGAGCAACCTGTCTCCCCGACCCGTGCACTCCCGATTGCGCGGGTAAGTGCCCCGGCTCTCGTGATGGTTGTGGTGGGGAGTGCTTCGAAAATGACTGTCCCGGTTGCTGCGACCAGGCCCGCTGCATCGATGTCGACACCAAGGTCCGCTGCAGCTCGTCCTCGGTGCTCGTCGAATGTACCGAGGAAGGCCTGGTGGCTCGCCAGTGTGAAGACTGTGAGGGCGACCAGATCGGGATTTGCGGGACGAGTTCGGGGACGCTGGCCTGCGAATGCGCACTGCCCTGCGACCAAGAAGCGTCTCAGTGTGATGGCAACCGTCTAACCTTCTGCTCGGGCGGTGTTCAGACCGTGCGGGACTGCCAAGCCTATTGCGCGAGTTTCGGCTTTTCGGGGTCCGAATGCGCGGAGAACGCTCAGGGCAGCGATCAGTGCTTCTGCGGCGAGCCCTGCTCGACGGACGGAGCCCGGCGGTGCGGTGCGGCGAACCAGCTCGACGTATGCTTTGGGTCGCTTTGGTCTGAGTTCGACTGCGATGAGGCTTGTCGCGACGCCTCCACTCCCCAAAACCCCTACGACGGGTCGGCGTTCTGCTTCGAGCCTCGCGAGCGCAGCGCGTACTGCGGGTGCGGTCCTTCGTGCAGCGGGGAGGGGCGTCGGCGATGCGACGGCAGTGGCGATACGAGCTATGAGATCTGCCAGAACTCCGTTTGGGGATACGTGAACTGCCCTCAGCAGTGCGCGAAATCCTCGAGCAGCAACGGCTTCTGGGCAGGCTCGTGTTCGAGCGGAGGTCAGCCGGAGTGCCAGTGCGCCAACGTCACCGAGAGGTGCACGACCGGCCGAGAGCTCTGCGTGCAGGGAGGAGGCCGGATCGCCATCGCCGACTGCCTGAGCGCCGAACAGATGGGAAGCGCGGGGAACGTCTGGAGGCTCTCGGACTGTGACCTCATCTGTCGCGGAGGCGGCTTCGACGACGCGGTCAGGTGTGAGACGAGAAACGGCCGTCCCACCTGCATATGTCGGTGAAGGAGAATGCGCTCGTGAGACTCCCGGCATACTTCTGGCTCGTTTGTTTGGCTCTTGGTTCATCGCCGGCGTGGGCTGCTGGCCCCGGGCTCCGCAAGCTTGCGTGCGCTTCGCTGCATGGTCCCGAGCACGACCGGCGCGAGCAAATCGAGACGTTCTGTCATCGCTTCAGGTCCGAGGTGGAGTCGATTTCAGATCTCATCTACGTCGATGACGGCGCCATTCGGAATCTGGGTCAGGCGCGCTCCGCCGATGTCGACTTCCTGGTGGTCGTTGGCCAGTGGAGCGGGACTTCGTCGGGCCCGGTGGAAGCGCGCATGATCGAAACGCGGGATGGGACACCGCTCGGGCAAGGGCTCGTCAACAACTCCGATGAGGATTCGGCCCTCGTGTCTTCCCTCCTGGCTTCGGTGGTCAAAGGATCACGAGCAAAGTCTGCCGTGGTGGCACCCGTTACGGGTGGAGGGGCCGCTTCCACGCCTCCACCGTCGTCGAACTCGTCCGACGTGAACACCGAGGTTCAGATGGAAACCACGTACAAGAACCCACTGGCACGCGGGTTCTTCTGGTCGGGCCTCGGTGTAGCGGCTGTCGGTGGAGGCTTGGGTGTGGCGTCGATCTTGGTGCGAGACTCCGTTCAAGACGGGACTACGCGCCCCGCCGATGAAGTCCAGACAGAGCTCGATCGCGCGGACCGGCTCGGGGTGGCTGCCGACGTCTTGCTGATCGCCGGCGGAGTGTCCATGGGCCTCGGCGCCATCTTCTGGCTCACAAAGAAGGGCCGGGTCGAGACCGGACGGAAGGAGCGCATCTCGTTCTTCCTCTCGTCTGACGGCGCCGCACCGATCGCCGGCGTTTGGGGCAGGCTCCCATGACTCGGTCTTCGCTGTTCGGGCTGATCGTGGGCCTCGTTCTCTCCGCGAGCTGCGGGGCGGAGACGACCGTCATTCTCGAGCCGCAGTGTTCGGCGGACCGTGACTGCCCGTTCGGAGAGGCGTGCGCCGACGGCGAATGTGTCGCTGGGTGTCTAAACGACGGCGACTGCGGTCCTCGCGGGGTCTGTCTGGGCGGAGCGTGCGCGAGCGGTGGAGGTTTCTGCAATTCGGATCGCGACTGCGATTTTGGTCAGCTCTGTTCGAACGATGCTTGTGTCGACCATCTGAAAGGACGGGAGCTGTGTGAGGCCTGCGAACTCATCTTCTGTGATGCCGACGAGGACTGTCCCGATGGCGTCTCCTGCGACCACGAACGAGAACAGTGTCAAGTCTGCGGGGAAGGAGGTCTCTGTCGGTTCGAAGGTGGGCAGGCATGCGAGGTAGACGACGAGTGCCCCATAGACCAAACATGCGATCCCGTCCGTTGTTTCGAAGACCGAACCTGCATCTCACGGGGTCTGGGGACGTGTGAGATCTCGGGAGACGAAGGTACATGCTCCATGGGTCGATGTGAGGGGAGTCGATGCTCCTCGTTGGGCTGCTCGGCCGCCGGAGATGATCGGTGCCCTCGGGGTTACGACTGCTTCTCGATCGTCGAAACCGACATCCCCTGCCTTAGTGACGCCGACTGTCCGACGGGTCGTCCCTGCTACCAGCTCAACGAGGCTTCGCCGGATCGCTATTGTGGA
The DNA here is from genome assembly GCA_964473255.1 of uncultured Myxococcales bacterium. Lineage (GTDB taxonomy): Bacteria > Myxococcota > Kuafuiibacteriia > Kuafuiibacteriales > Kuafuiibacteriaceae > Kuafuiihalomonas. The sequence goes on from CAYYOT010000105.1 coordinate 3,123, forward strand.
TGCACGACCGACGCCACGTGTCCTGGCGGTGCCGCGTGCCTGGACTTCACCGATCGCTCGTTCTGCGAGCTCTACTCCGAGTGTCTTCCCGCTCTCGGTGCTGAATGTCGAGATTTGAGATGAAGCGCCAACTTCTCCTGCTGTCCGTTGTAGCGCTAGCCTGCGAGGACCCGGCGGTGTTCGTCGCCGAGTCCACGGCCGAGCAGGTCTTCGTCCAAGACCCCGAGCCCAAGGTCGACATACTCTGGGTCATCGATAGCTCGAATTCAATGGAGGCGGAGCAGATTCGGGCCGTGAACCAGGCGTCCACCTTCTTCGGCCGACTCGTTCAGGAGTCACTCGACTTCCATGTGGGCGTGATCTCGAGCGATGTTCGCGAGCGCGGCATGCTTCGTCCCTATCGAGGTGAGCCGATTCCCGGGTGCTCCAACTGTCGTTTCCTCACGCCACGGGTGTCGTGCAACAACCCGGAGGTCGACGTGGCTTCCACGCCCTCCAACGTCTTGATCTCCGAGTGCGGTGCTCTCGAAGCCTTCCGTCAGATGGCCACCGTCGGCATCGAAGGTATCGCAATCGAACAGTCTTTCGAGCACGTGCGCCAAGCCCTGGGATTGGTCGTCGAAGACGATGAGGGCCTACCAGCCTTCGATGCGACTACGGGCCAGATTCTCCTTCGCGTCCCGCCGGAGAATGATGGCTTCGTTCGAGAAGATGCCGATCTGATGATTATCTTCATGTCGGACGAGGACGAAGGGTTCAAGGAAGATGCCCCCGATGTCTTCTTCTATCGGCGGCTGTTCAGCGCGCTCAAAAGCGGGACCGAGAAGAAGGTCATCTTTGGGGCCATCGTGGGTTGGGGGAACGTCGATGATCCGACTTCGGAACTGCCGACGATCGAGGGCTACTGCGATCGATACTCGGAGCTCTTTGACGATGTTCGCGCCAACGATGACCAGGGCATCGAGCGACGGGAGGTCGACCTGGAGGCGCAGTTCTACTGTCAGGATGCTTCGAATCCGGCCGATTCGAACGGCCGAGCCGAGCCCGGTTTGCGCTACATCGATCTGGCCTGTGCCAGTGACGGCGTCGTCGCCAACATCTGTGCGGCTGACTACCAGGAAGCGTTCGGTCGGCTGGCCGAGAGGGTCATTCAGCTCTCACGTTCCGTGGCTCTCGACCGCGGCTCGCAGCTCGCGAGCATCGATGATCCGCAGTGCCTTCTCGACTGTAGGCCCGACGGCAGCATCCAGGATGTCATCTGCGTCACCGTCGAGACGCCCAGCGGCAACCGGGTCGATATCCGGCGTGATCCCGACGATGGCTGGACGTGGTCGGAAGCGGCGTCGACGGTGTCGTTCCTGGGTGACTACGTTCCACCAGCAGGTAGCCGGGTGACGATACGCTATCGTCTCCAGCAAGGAGGCTCGTCCTGCATCTGACCGCGTACTTGCACTCGTACGCTATCTCGAGGCCGAGATCGCAAGCCGGAGTTGGCCCGAAGCCTGAGGCGGGCCGGTGCCGATGAGGACGTCGATGCGACCGGCTTGGATCCACTCGGCCACATTTTATACCAGTAGGTATTTTAAAATTGACGGTGCGGGGCAAGAGTCGCTACGGAGCCTCAGAACGCACGGAACGCGGTCCTGTCGGGGGCTCGCCTTCCGAACGTTGGCGCTTCTGTGAAGCGCGGCACCGTCCTTTGCACGATGCACGTTCGATCAACTGACAAGGAGCTCGGCGAGGCCATCTCGCTGACGAGAGGTTCACCATGAAGCAATCTTGTACCGTTCTTCTATCTGGCGCCCTTCTGGCGGCCTGTGCTGCAAAGACCCCTTCATCCTCCAACGGACCGGAGTCCGAGAACCAGACCATGACCCGTGCTCCGGGGGAGCTCGCCATTGGTGCCTTCGATGCGCTGTTCCGGAACTATAGTGAAGACGGGGTGCGGGATGTGTTCGCCGAGGACATCATTCAGCACAACGTCCTCGTTCCGACGGGTCGCGAGGCGCTGCTGGGGCTCCTGCCCGTTCTGAACCAGGCGGGCACCACGTACCAAAACCGTCGCCTGTTCCAGGACGGTAACTATGCCGTCATGCACAACACGCTGAACAACGCCCAACCGTTCGGGGCCGATAAGATCGTTTCGTTCAACGTATATCGAGTGGAGAACGGCAAGATCGCCGAGCACTGGGGCGTGCCCACCCCCATCGTCGGACCCACTCCCAGTGGACACACCCAATTCGACGGCGCCACCGAAGTAGCGGACCTCGACCAAACCGACGCCAACAAGGCAGCCGTGGTTAGGCTGTTCGATGTCATCGTCAACGGCACGCAGGAAGAGGTCGGCGCCGTCATTCAGTCCACCTTCGCGCCCGACTACAAAAACCACAGTCCGTCGGTTGCGGACGGGATCCCCGCCGTGTTCGAGGCCTTTGCGCGGGAGCAGTGGGTCTACACGAAGAACCACAAGGTTTTGGGCGAAGGAAACTTCGTGCTGTCCATCTCGGAGGGCACGGCCAAAGGCGTGCCCACGGCTTTCTACGACATGCTGCGGTTCGACGACGGCCGGGTGGTGGAGCACTGGGACGTCATTTTGCCCATTCCGACCGAAGGCCTCGCCAACGACAACGGCATGTTCGGATTCTGACCTACCAAGCCCTGCGCCGGAGATTCGCCTCCGTGCGGCGCCGTTCGTCTAGTCGTGACCCGAACCGGGAAGGGCCTCGACGTCGGCGCCGCCGAGCACGGACTCGAGCTGCATCTCCTTCAAGATCCTATCTTGAATGGGTTGGGTGAGAGAGTTGATCTGGTCGACTCCCCAGGTGAGACCCACTACCGTCCGTACGGGACGCTTGCCGGCGGGAGCGTCGGCCAACGCGACGTAGGCGTTCACGACCATCTGCGGATCGGGCGCATTCTCACTGGCCAGCATTCCCGCGAACCCTTTGATCATCTCGGACGGTACACCTCCCAGAGGACCGTAGGACGCGAGGATGTCCTGGCGCGCGGGAGGCTGGCCCGCCGCGAGCAGATTGGTCCCGAACGGGCCGGGCTCGACCAGCGCGACGTCGACCCCGAACGGTGCGACTTCGTAGCGCAGGCCCTGCGAGTACGCCTCGAGAGCGTGCTTGGTCGCGCAGTAGGTTCCGAAGAACGGCACCGAGACCCGGCCCGCGATCGAGCTGGTGTTGATGATCAATCCGGCGTTGGCGGCCCGCATCCCGGGCAGGACAGCCTGCGTACACCGAATGGCCCCGAAGTAGTTGGTGTTCATCTGAGCCTGCGCCTGCTCCACGCTGTAGGCTTCGGTCATGCCGATGTACATGATGCCGGCGTTGTTGATGAGAACGTCGACGGCTCCGTCCGCCAAGATGCCGGCGAAGCCCGCCTGCACCGATTCATCGTCGGTGACGTCCATCTCGACGATGGAGACGTGGGGCGAATGGGCTTGCAGCGCGTCGCGCCTGGATGCGTTGCGACCTTCCACGTCGCGCATGGTCCCCCAGACCCGGTACCCCTTGTCGGCGAAGGCTTTGACTGCCCCCTCGCCGAATCCGCTACTCGCCCCCGTGACTACGACCCGTGTGTTCTTCTCATCCATGTCGATACTCCTTCTGGCTATATTCCGTACCAGTTGGTACAGGGTGCTGGGATTAGGCGGGGTCCGCGGAACGCGTCAAGGTTTTCTTACCGCCCGGTACTGAAGTGGAGTCGGAGAAGCCAGCCGCAAAGAGAGGGAGACCGAGGACGACCGATCCGGATCACGTGCTGGAGGTCGCCATGGATGCCTACTGGCGCGATGACCCGGCCGACGTGTCCGTCAACGCCATCTGCCGCCTTGCCGGCGTGTCGAAGCCGTCTCTGTACCGCGAGTTTGGCAACGAAGACGGTCTCACTCGAGCCACGCTCGATCACTACGCCGAGCAGGTCCTCTCCGACGTTTTCGCGATCCTCCAAGCCGGCCGTGGACTGCGGTGGACGCTAAGCGCCCTGATCGACTTCGCGTGCGACGACCCTCGGATGGAGACGGGGTGTTTGTTCTACAAGATGCGCAACGGAAAGCACCGGCTGGGACCGCAGACGCGCGCTCGAGTCGACGAGTTGGATACCGGAGCTCGAGAGGCGTACGCGAGCTTCCTGCAGGCTCGAAGAAAAGCGGGCGAGTGGACCAAGGGCCCGACGGTCGAAGCGGGCGCACGGTACCTTTCCGAGCAGGTCGCCCTGGCCATCACCCAGCGTGCCTCCGGAGAAGACCCGGCCCAGGTCCGCGACTCGCTTTCCCTCGCCCTCTCGGTGTTCTCGCGCTGACTCGTGCAACCGAACCTTCTGAGTTCGTGCGTGGGTCATTGCTCAGGGTCGCCTCGAGGACCGCACGGTGTTCGACCCGACCGAACCCTCCGTTCGGCTCGGGCCTAGGCCTCAGCAAGAGAACCGACTCAAGGAGTCGGACTGCGATTTTTGGGATGCTCTGGTTCGAGGAGGAATGTAGGCATTCCTGCTCGAACGCTGACGAGCCGCCTGAACCCGACGGGCCGGAGGGCCTCCAATACGATTCTCTCGAGCGGGCTCACTGCAGGAACTCGACTACGATCCATTCGGCAGTGTTGTCTCCGACGTTTTCTACCGCGTGCTCACCGGGCCCGTGCCAATGGGCGTCACCCGAAGCGGAGACTCGAGGCGCTCGAACACGCGACGAGCAAGACCGCGCTCCGAAGCGCCGGCGCTCAAAAGACCGTCCGAGCCGACCCGTCATCGACGCGCGGAAGGCGAACCGACGATCATCTTCTTCGCGCCGGCACCCCAGTTGAGCAGCACGCCGGCCGCGTCGGTGAGGGTGGCCGAGAGTTCCCGGATCTGGGTCTTCTGGACCACGAGCACAGTGCCGACACCCGGCGTAGGAGAGAGCGGAACGAAGATGGCGACGCGTTCGGGGTCGATGTCCTCGATGATGAAGGCGATCGTCTGCGTCCCCGCGTAGGGCTCGTAGAGCACTGGATCGAGGTCGTCGGGGGTGTCATGGCCCGTGAGGCGCCGAGCGAAGCTGCGAATGACGGGATAGGGCGGGAAGCGATCGAGGGTGTTGCGCTCGATCCATCGTCCGATTCGCTGGCCGAAGCGCTTTTCGGCCACCCACCCCACGACCCAGAAGAGGACGATGAGCACGATCACTGCCACCCATCGTCGTTCGCCGACATTCGGGACCACAATCCCAGGGAGAGCGTCCATGACGGGGACGGTGAGCATCATCATCAAGTCGAGGATCTGGCCGAGCATCAGGTAGACCACAACGACCGGGAGGAGGATGGTGAACCCCACGAGCAGACGGTCGAACAACCAACGCCAATGCATGCCTCCTCGATAGTCGAGCGCCGATGCCGGCGAAAGTACATCCTCGGGGACGGGAGCTCGAGCGAAGAGGTTCGCAAAACGCCTGGTCGGGCTGCACTCTGCGCTTCCGAACCCGGCTGCCTTCGCCTATGGTCCTTCTCGTTCTCGGGCGGCTTCTTCGGCGCCCAACGCGAAGATGGAACCCGTCGTCGATACGCTCGAAGTCTCCGACTTCGATCAGCTCTCCGAACTGATCAGCGGGTTCCAGACGCGCCCCATCCAGCTGTCCCGAGGGCCACTGAAGTTCCGCGCTCGAAGGGCCGCGGGTGGGGGCTTCGAGGTGTTGCGCCTGGCCCTCGGCACTCGCATCGCGGATTGTGCGCTCGTTCGTTCGGGTATCGTGAACTTCACTTTGGTGCAGGCGCCGCAGCTCTGGTGCGGGCTCGAGGTCGTGCCGCCCGCGCTGATCGTGCACCGACCCGGACACGCCTACCGTTCAGTGCTCGAGCCGGGCTTTCGGTCGATCGACTTCTCCTTCCCGGAGGACGACCTGATGCCCCACGCGATGGGCCGGATGCTCGTCGACGCACGCGCTCGTCTCGAGGGTTCGTTCTTCGCTTTGTCTCACGCCGAAGCCGCGGAGCTCGACCGGGCCGCCATGCTCGTGTGCCCCGGCGAGAGCGAGCTCAGAGCGAGCGACCACACTTGCGCACTGTTCTCGACCACGAAGCACCGCGTGCTGGAGCTCCTCCACGGGATCATGGCCCGGCGTCGACCCCCACCGGAGCTCGCACGATGCCCACGGTATCGCCTTGCGAGCGCTGCGCTCGACGCGGTCGACGAGCTCGGACCCACCGGGCTCTCGCCGCCGCTCCTCGCCGCGCGTCTCGGCGTGACGCGCCGGGCCCTCGAGAAGGCCTTCGGGAGCACGCTCGGCGTGAGTCCCGGCCAGTACCTTCTCCGGCGGCGCCTGCTCGCGGTGCGGGCGCGGCTGATCCGGGGCCGGGGCAGAGTGATCGACCATGCCTTCAGCATGGGTTTTCAGGATCCGAGCCGGTTTGCGCGCCAGTACCGACGTCTCTTCGGTGAGCTGCCGTCGGAGACGCTACGGGCGAGCCGAAGTCGCGGCGTTCCCGAGCGCACGGGAACGGCCGACCTGAGCGCTCAAAGACCGGAACTGGGACCCGTCTTGACCACGGACTGAGGGGCCGGACCTTCGGACCGCGGGGGAAAGACGGCTTGGGCGCGGTGCACGAAGAGCGCCCGCAGCTTGTCCCAGAAGTCGCCGCCGAGGACGAAAAGGCTGCCCGCGAGCGTGACGTCGAGGGCGATGGCCGTCGGGGTCTCGTATCGTTCGACGGCCGGCGCGTAGATCGACACGTAGGGCGTGGCCCACGCGTAGACGAGCGGGACCGTGAAGAGGACGAGGCCCACGGCGTAGCGGACCGGTCCGACGGTCTGCGGTGGTCCATGGTCCCGAAAGAAACCGAACACGAGCTGCTTGATGGCCGTGAATCCATCTTTGCCCGCGAGCGCGACCGCCACGACGAGAAGGACCTCGGCGACGCCGACCATGACCGCCGTGAACGCGGCGATAGCCACGCCTTCTACGCCGAGAAGCGCGAGCACGGGAACGACCAGGGGCCAGCCCAGGCTCACTACGAAGAACATCAAGCCCAGCCGGATCCTCCAGCTCCAGACGATGCCGGCCGGGGTTTCACGTTTCATTAGGAGCCTCCCTCCGCGCTCCGAGCGCATCGGACTCCTAGCACATCGTGAAACTCGATCCCGAGGTTCCGATGACGCTCCAAGAGAGAGCGTACACCTCACCCATTTGGTACACGCCGTAGCTCGCCGGGCGGCGGGTTTCAGATCACGGGGATCGTGTATGCGATGTTGAATCGGATCTGACTCAGCGGGGCCGCCCCGGTCCAGTTGTCCTTCCAGATCGAAGTCTGGAACTCGACGTAGAAGTTCCAGGTGTCCTTGGGCGAGATGAAGAGCTTGCCGACCCTGGCGCCGGCGGTGAAGAGCGTCTCGCCCGACGTGCCCCGATTCAGGGCCTGCGTGATCTGCCACTCGCCGCTGCCGACGTAGAAGCCCGCCGGGAGCGAGTAGAGCGCGCTGGGCGAAATCACCATCTCGCCCTGTCCGTCTTCGTTGGCGGTCCCCTGCACCAGCACGGAGACCAGCAGCTTGTCGGATATGAGCCTCTGGATCACGCCCCCAGCCCCACCGAAGGCCCACTTAGTCGAGCCGAACTCGGTGCTCGACGCGGGGAACACGAGTTGGGGACCCAGGGCCAGGCGCCCGGTGCTCCAGGTCAGCGGAACGAAGAGCCAGAACAGGTCGCTGTTGCCGTGCCCCCAGTTTCCATCCTGCGAAACAGGGATGCGTAAGCTCAGGCGGGGCAGGCTACGGATCGAGTTGATGGGGGCGACGATCCGCGTCAGCACCTGTGCCTGCTTGCCCGACGGTCGAGGCGCGCCATTCACGGTGTCCGAGTAGTAGGTCGGGATGGCCTCCCACCCGGACTGGAAGGTCCACTGGGACGCGGTCTGGTCGTTGGCCATCGACTCGCGGCTCTGGTCCTCGGCCTCGACCATCTCCTCTTCTGCTCGGGCCGTCGTCGCGACCGCCAGCACGGCCAAGGCCGCAAACCAGAGGACGCGCTGACTCTTCGTCCTCATCTACTTGTTTCCTGCACGCGCCGCTTCGAGGTTGTCCATGATCGCCTCCGTGCTGAAGCTCCCCGGCTTCTGCCGAGGGGGGTAGTCGAGGAAGGTCTTCAGGAAGTCGGTGGCGATGAGGGCCGCGGCGCTCAGCGCGTACATGCGGTGCACGGCCCAATCGCCGTAGCCGATCGACTCGTGGTGGGCTCGCTCGAACGGATCGGCCCGAAGGTCGACGAGCAGCGGCCACCGCATAGGCGTCCACGGCTTCCGCCAAACGTCCATGCCGTGCGCTTCCTGGATCAGGAAGTGGATCTTGTAGTCTTCGTGCCGAATCGCAGCGAGCTGACCCTCGTCGGTGAAATAGAAGATCTCCTCGCGCGGGCCTTCGCCCTTACCGCCGGACCTGAAGTAGTCCAGCATGTCGTATCCGTCCAAGTGGACCTTGAACAGCTTCTTGCCCGCCTTGTGCCCCTGAAGGAGCTTCTTCTTCACGTTCTTGGAGCCGGCGGCAGAGAGTAGCGTCGGCATCCAGTCGAGATGGGAGACGATCCCGTTTACGGCTTTGCCGGCCGGAATCTCACCTGGCCATCTGACGACGGCGGGAACGCGAAAGCCTCCCTCCCAAGCGGTCGCCTTCTCTCCCGCAAAGGGGGTCGTACCTCCGTCGGGCCAGGTGAAGACTTCGGCGCCGTTGTCCGTACTGTAGACGACGATCGTGTCGTCGGCGATCTCGAGCTCGTCAAGAAGCGCCAGGAGCTCGCCGACGTGGGCGTCGTGCTCGGCCATGCCGTCGGCGTAGATGCCGTGCCCGGTGGCGCCCTCCGACTCGGGCTTGAGATGGGTGAAGACGTGCATCCGCGTGGCGGCGAACCACGTGAAGAAGGGCTTCTTCGCCGCGTGCGCTCGCTTGATGAAGTCCTTGGCGGCGGCGAGGATCTCCTCGTCGATGGTCTCCATGCGCTTGCGGGTCAGGGGGCCGGTGTCTTCGATCTTGCCGTCCGCCTTCGCCCGCAGCACGCCACGGGGCTTGATGAGATCGCGCATCTTCCCCGTGGGATAGTCTGGCAGCTCCGGCTCCTCCTCGATGTTGAGGTGGTAGAGGTTTCCGAAGAACTCGTCGAAGCCGTGGTTCGTCGGTAGGGGCTCGTCGCGGTCGCCGAGATGGTTCTTTCCGAACTGTCCCGTCATGTACCCGAGCGGCTTGAGCAGCTCGGCGATGGTCGGGTCCTCGGCCTGGAGCCCCTGGGGCGCGCCCGGCATCCCGACCTTGGTGAGTCCGGTGCGAACGGGAATCTGCCCGGTGATGAAGGCCGCGCGTCCCGCGGTGCAGCTTTGCTCGCCGTAGTAGTCGGTGAACGTCAGCCCCTCGGCCGCGATACGGTCGATGTTGGGGGTGCGGTAGCCCATCATGCCGTGATTGATGTGGCTCAGGTTCCAGTAGCCGACGTCGTCGCCCCAGATGACGAGGATGTTCGGTTTACGCTTCGCGTGGGCGCTGCCCGCGCCGCCTCCCAGAAGGAAGACTAGAAGAAGCGGGATCGAGTGCAGGTATCGCATTGGGTTCTTCTCGGGTTGGCACCCTGGCACGAGGGATCCGGCCACCGTTATGCGATTTACGAACCGTTCGGAGGGGCGGGGCGGGGGCTTTGGGCGTCGCTCGCGAGCTCAGCGTGACGGAGACTCCAGACTCCGAACGCGGCCGCGGTATCACCTGGATACCGACTTCCAGTCGCGAAACGTCCCCTCAGGGTTCTGGGCTTTGCGAACGACCGGCTGAAGCCGAGACTGCTGATCGACCATAAGAGGACGAAAGGCCTCGGTCCGAGCCCCTCGGGCACCACCGGGACCGTCAACGACTCGAACACGACGAGCGGCACCGACCCCGATCTGGTCGACAGCGCGGGGGGGGACTTCCGGCCTCGATCGACGTCACCGGTCGTGGATGAGAGCACGGCGCTTTCGCCCAGCGTGCTGCCCGATGACGACGTGACCCGGCAGTATGTGGTCCACCAGGGCTCCAAGGCTCGAGCCGCGCCTCTCGACATCGGGGCTTTGGAAGCGGCGCCCGAGTCCGTGTCCGCGCTTACCAACCTAACGCTGCTCTTCAGCGCCTTGGCGCTCGTCGCTCTCGGCATCACACGACAGCGCCACCGCCGTCTTTGATCAGGGATGGCTGGGTCGACGCGGCCAAGCCTTCGACGTCGCGTGGGCAGATGCTCGTCCATCTCCCCTCACCCGGTCCGACATCGTCCGGGTATGCACGAAGGCCGGAGCCGCCATGAAGGCGGCCCCGGCCTATCTA
>CAYYOT010000106.1:0-13103 GCA_964473255.1 uncultured Myxococcales bacterium
GATGTTCAGCCAGGACATCGCGATCGACCTCGGCACGGCCAACACCCTGGTGCACATGCGTGGGCGCGGGATCGTCCTCGATGAACCGTCCGTCGTCGCGATCACCAAGTCGTCCAACCGCAAGGTGGTCGCCGTCGGCCATGAAGCCAAGCAAATGCTCGGCCGAACGCCGGGCACGATCGAAGCCATCCGCCCCATGCGCGAGGGCGTGATCGCCGACTTCGCGGTCACGGAGGCGATGCTCAAGTATTTCATCCGCAAGGCGCAAAAGCGGACCGGACCCACGTGGTCCCGCCTGGTGATCTCGATTCCTGCCGGTAGCACCGACGGCGAAACCATTGCCGTCCGCGAGGCCGATCTCGGAGCTTGTGTTCTCGAAGTTCTACTCATCGAGCAGCCGATGGCGGCAGCGGTCGGAGCCGGTCTTCCCGTGCTCGACGCTCGGGGCAGCATGATCATCGACATCGGCGGCGGCACGACCGACGTGGCCGTCATCTCGCTGGGCGGGCTCGTGACCTATCGGACTCTGAAGGTTGCGGGCGACAAGATGGACGAGGCGATCATCCAGTACGTGCGTCGCCGCAACAACATCCTGGTCGGCGAGCGTACGGCCGAACAGGTCAAGATGAAGATTGGGAACGTCCACGCCTCGATCGAGTGTCCCGACATGGAGCTCAAGGGTCGCGACCTGATCTCCGGCGTGCCGCGATCCATTACGATCACTGGGGCCGACGTTCGCGAAGCTCTGGCCGACACCATGCAGGTCATGGTCGAGGCCTCCCGGACCGTGCTCGAGCGAACCCCCCCCGAGCTCTCCGCCGACCTCGCCGAGCGCGGACTGGTCTTGGTGGGCGGCGGCGCCAACCTGCTGGGCCTCGACCTCTTGTTCCGGGAGGAGACCGGAATCCCCGCGGTGGTCGCCGAAGACCCCCTCCTCGCCGTCGTCAACGGCGTGGGCATCGTTCTCGAGAACCTCGAAACCTACCGCGGGCTCCTGTTCTAGACGATGGCGACGAGGAAACCGCGCACGCCGCGGAAGGCAGCCGCCGACCCGCTTCGGGAGCTCGAGGCCCACGGACCGCGACCGGTCTATGCCGTCGACGGTGAAGAGACCGCGCTGGTCGACGAGTTCCTGGCCGCGCTGAAGGACGCGGCCGTTCCGCTCGCGGCTCGGGACTTCAATCTCGAGATGATGTCGGGTCGCGACGCGACGCTGGTCCGCGTCCTCGACTCGGCCCGCACGCTCCCCGCCTTCGCCGAGCGCCGTCTGGTGTTGGTCTCCCATGCCGACAAGCTCCTCCAGGCGCCGGAGCCGCTGCTCGAGTATCTGAACGAGCCATCGCCCACGACGGTTTTGGTGCTGGTGGCCGACAAGTTCGATGCCCGCGGCAAGGGCTACAAGGCGCTGCAGAAAACGGGGGCGACGGTCCGCTTCGCTCGCCCCAAGCCCCGCGAGATGCCGGCCCTCGCGCGCCGCCGCGCCGACGCCAAAGGACTCGATGTCGATCCCTCCGCCCTCCGCGCTCTGGTCGACGCCACTGGTCCGGATCTTTCTGCCCTGGACCGGAGCCTCGAGCTGGCCGAGCTTCACCGCGGGCCCGAGGAGCGCCCCATTTCGGTGGAGGACGTCGCTGCGGTCGTCCGTTCGGCCAAAGAGGAGTCGGTCTTCGATCTGGTCGACGCCATCGGCAGCCGTGACCGAGCGGCGGCCCTCGAACTTCTCCATCGCCTACTTGTCGTGCAGCGCGAGCCGGCGCTCCGGCTCTTGGCGCTGATCGCTCGCCATCTGCGCCAGCTGCTGTGGGTTCGGGAGCTCACGGACCGAGGGGCCGGATCCGAGGTCTCCAAAGTATTGGGATTGCCGCCTTTCGTGGCTGACAAACTGCGCGGACAAGCGCACCGTCTCTCGCCCGAGCTCTTGAGCCAGGGACACGCGGCCGTAAAGGCGGCCGACCGTCAGCTGAAGGGGGGCCGGCTCGCCGACGTTCGGGCCATGGAAGCCCTAGCCTTGAAGCTGATGGCGTAATTGACGAAAGTTCCCGAGATGTTAGGCCTCGTTAAGGGTTTTAATGGCTGTGTTGACCGACAAAACTGAACGCGGGTTCACTTTTTCCGGCGTTGCTGTCAGAACCTCCGCGCCGATGCACACCGAACGCAGGGGCTCCGACCTCATCCGGGCGAGCCGGACCTATGCGTCCGAAGATCTCGCCCGAACCTGGCGTCTGTTCGCGATGACCGTCGTCGTGGCCGCCCTTTTTCTCGCGATCGCGGCGTGGCCCGCGCTCGGTCCTTTCCGTCTTCTGGGCGCGGTGGGCCTGGGCCTCGTCGACGTGCGGCTCTTCATTTTCTACCACGACGCCATGCACGGGGCGCTGTTTCGGAAGTCGAAGCTCGGAAAGTGGATCATGCGCATCTACGGGCTCTTGATCCTGACTCCCGAGCGCGTGTGGAAAGACTCTCACAACTATCATCACGCCCACACGGCGAAGATCGTCGGTGCGAGCATCGGTTCCTATCCCGTCCTCACGCTGCGGATGTACCGCGCGGCCACCCCGGCGCAGCGGCTGGCGTATCGCCTCTCGCGGCACTGGGTCACCATGGCCTTGGGCTACTTCACGGTCTTTTTGGTGGGCATGTGCATCCGCCCCCTGATGCAGAACCCGCGCCGCAACTGGACCGCAGGGCTCGCGCTCGTCGTCCACTTCGGTATCTTGGCTGCCATCTGGACCGGCTTCGGCTTTCAGATGGCGCTATACACGTGGCTTCTGCCGCACATGATCGGCTCGGCCGTCGGCTCCTACCTATTCTTCGCCCAGCACAACTTTCCCGACATTCACATGGCGGACCGTCGCGACTGGGAGTTCACGGAAGCGGCGCTGCACTCCTCGAGCATGATGCATGGCGGTCCACTGATGCGCTGGTTCACCGGCGACATCGGCTACCACCACGTTCACCATCTGAACTCGATGATCCCCTTCTATCGCCTGGAAGAGGCCATGAACGAGATCCCCGAGCTTCAGCACCCGCATGTGACCACGCTCCGGCCTCGGGACGTGTTGGCCTGTCTAAACACCGCCGTCTGGGATCCAGCGCAGGGCCGAATGATCACCTATCGCGAACTGCGCGAGGTGATGAACACGCCGACCCACGCGGCGGCTTGACTCCAACTCTTCCCGTTTCGTCCCGCCGGCTGGGCGGCTGCCTGGGCCGCCCTGTGCTAGTTTGAGTCCATGGGGCGAACGGCGCTTCCCGTCATGGTCGCGGTCGCGCTGGCGGCGGCCGGCTGCGAAAGCGAGTCTGGCTGCCCCGCCGACGTCTTGGCCGGAGACGTCGAATGCACGACCGTCGAGCAGTGCGCGGAACGGAACCTCGGCGGCTTCAGCTGCATCGACGGACGCTGCCGGCTGGCCTGCGTCCGCGACGACGACTGCAGCGCTCTCCTCCTGGATGAAGGGACCTGCGGCCTGGAGGTCGGTCAGGTTGCGGTCTGTGAAGCTCAGGTGTGCGTCGCCGGCTGTCCGGAACGTGCGTGCACGAGCGGGCAGTCCTCCTGCGAGCGCGGGCGATGTGCGTACGCCTACGAGGGCTTCGAGCAGACCGGCGATGCGGCCCCGACGCTGAGCGCTCTGGGGTGGAACGATCTCGGCCGAGAGCTTTCGAACGTGAACACCTTCATCGTCTTCGAGGGGTCGGAGGGCTGCGCCCCGGACCGCAACTGCGGCGGTCCCGCGTCCGCCGGCGAGCGCTATGCGCTCCTGTCGAGCCAGCCCACGCCGGAAAAGGGCACGGCGGAGACCGGCTTTTCCTGTCGTGCGTGTGCATGCTGTCTCGACTGTCGGCTCGATCCTCCCCAGCAGGCGTTCACCATTCAGGAGTGTCCGCGGCAATCCACCTTTGCCCCCCAGCTGCTGTGCGCACCCACCGTCTCGTGCGATGAGCCTCCGCCCTCGGAGGCGATCCCCGCGATCTGCCGTGACGTGTGCGAGGCGTGCGACGCTTGCTCCACGCCGTCGACCGAGCGTCCGCAAAATCTCCTGTCCACCTGCGAGGCGCAGGCCGCCGAGCATTCGTGTCCCGCGTGCGAGGCCTGCGCGGGATCGGCATCCGCATGTCAGGCTTGCCGCGAAGCGAAGTGCGCGGAGCCGTGCTCGGATCTTCTGAGTGCCGAGTGCGAGGCGTGTGAGGCCCAGGCGACGTGCGGATGCGACGACTGTCGCGCCTGTAGCGTATGCACCGATGCCCGAACCTGCCGGGAGTCGGGCGGCGCGTCGGAGCGCTGTGCGGAGCTCGAAGACCGTTGCGATGCCCAAGGCAACGACGGCTGCTTCCGCGTGCCGGTGACTTATCCCCGGGCCCAGCTCACCGCCGGCGAGCAGGCTCTCGAGTCGCCGCCCATCGACCTGTCCGCCGCCGAAGCGCCGGTGGTGCTCGAGTTCGACTACGTCGCGTTCAACGTGGGTGACCGCTACGTGCCCGGGATTCAGGGGCAGTCGGCGTGCACATGGGAGGAGGCCGAGCAAGAGGTTCGCGTGGAGCTTTGCGCCGGCGCGTGCTTCGACGACGCGAACTGGACGCCGGCCACCTTCGTGGGCGGAGAGTCGGCAACGTTTCCCCCGGCGTCCCAGCGAGGCAACGGCCTGCCTTTCGGGTCACAGTCGGGGATCGACTGGCGGGCCGGGCGCCTACGGGTCGAGATCCCCGAGGCGCTTTTTCAGTCCGAGGTGCGTTTTCGCTTCTTGCCGCGGCTGAGCGAGAACTCACAGGTCGGCATCGACGATATCTTCGTGCGGAGGATCCAGTGACGTGGTCGGGGCGCCTGGTCGTCGCCGCGGTCGCTCTGGCGGCGTGCGATTCGACGGTCAGCGTGAACGCGACCCTGGAGCGTCCCACCGACCCGAACCTCGACCCCTTCGCGCCGGCCGCCGGCGTGCAGAAGGTGCGGATGATCGTGCGGGGTCCGGAGCGCACCGATGAGGCTGCGGTCGATGCCCCGGCGGGGACCGACCGATTGTCGATCTCCGAGTTCCCCGCCGAGGAGGTCTCGATCGAAGTGTTCGGCTTCGACGAGGTCGGCAACGTGCGCGCTTACGGCCGACTAGGACGCCAGCGCGTCGACGGTTCGCTGAGCGCGACGATCCCGTTTCGTCGAAGCCTCGCCTACGTCATCCACGCGCGTAGCGAGGAGCAGAACCAGCCCGAAGGACTCGTGTACGTGCTCGACGTGGCCACCCGGACCTTGGTGGACCGTATCCGGCTCGAAGGCGTGCGGCCTCGGGCCCGGTCGGTGACGGCCCGCGGCGGAGAGAGCATTCTCGTGGCCGGCGCCGACGGGATCGATGCCTTCGTCGACGAGATCTCTACGCTCGACCACTCGGTGCGGCGGATCCCGCTGAATTCTCGACCGGACGTCGTCTTGGCCGTTCCCGACCGACCCCTGGGTGTTGCCGTGGGGGGCTCCCGTCTCGCGTTCATCGACTTTGACGAGGGGCGAGAGGTCGAAGGCGGCCTCGACATCGGGGGCCGCGTGCTCGATGCCGTGATCGCCACGTCCGGACTTCGCGCGATAGCGGCGGTGGACATTTTTCCTCCGGGACTCCTCGACATCGATCTCGAGCGCCGACGCGTGGAGGGACGCAACGTGCTCGTCAACCCGGCGGGCGTGGCGCTCGACTGGCGGACGGACCTCGCCTACGTCGTGTCGTCCGAAAATCAAGGCATCGTGGTCGTCGACATGGACACGGGGCGCGAAAACAACGTGCAAAGTGCGGCGGGTCAGGCGGCCTCCATGGCCTCGCCGACCGGGATCGCCGCGTACTCCGACGAGATGAACGGGCTCTTCGGCGTCTTCGACCCCGGTGGCACGTCCCAACCGCAGATCTTCCCGTTTTCGACGTTCGGGCGCGCGGGTGGAAGCCGGTCCATCCCCACCTTCTTCAACCCCGGGGGCATCGCGGCCGACGGCCCAGGACGGCGGGTCGTCGTCGTCGGTGCCGGGACGTCGACTGAAACGTCGGGCCTCACCGTCATCGAGCCCGAGTTCAACGAGCTGGCCCCCGAAGCCACGAGCACGCTCTATCCCCTGGACCCCGACGATCGGGCCGGTCCCTTCGACCAGCGACAGCGATACCGTCCGATCGACGTCGCGATCACGTACGGTCAGTGAGGCCGGCGTGACCGCTGCCGATCCGTCGCTGGAGCGCGGGGCCAGAAGAGTTGCTCGGATCCTGCGCGACGCGGGATTCGAGGCCTACTACGCGGGCGGATGCGTCCGGGACCTCGTTTTGGGGCTCGATCCCAAAGACTACGACATCGCGACCGACGCTACGCCGGAAGAGATCGGAAAGCTCTTTCGTCGCACGCTCTTCTTGGGCGCCGCTTTCGGGGTCGTGCAGGTGAGGCTGCACGGACACGGCTACGAGGTCGCCACGTATCGGACCGAGGGCGAGTACGCCGACGGTCGCCGCCCGGATGCCGTGGCCTATACCCGTTCGAAAGAAGAGGACGTGGCCCGGCGCGACTTCACGATCAACGCTCTCCTCATGGAGCCGGAGACCCGCGAGGTGATCGACCTCGTCGGGGGGCTCCCGGATCTTCGGGGCGGGCTCGTTCGAGCGGTGGGCGATCCCGTCGCGCGGTTCAACGAGGACCGTCTTCGCATGCTGCGGGCGGTCCGGTTCGCCACCCGCTTCGGCTTCGAGCTCGAGCCCGCCACCCGCGATGCCATCGGCGTCTACGCTTCGAATCTCGGTCCGGTGAGTGCCGAGCGGATCCTGCAGGAGCTGGAAGGGATCTTCGCCACCCCGCGGGTCGCCGACGGGCTGCGGCTCCTGGACGCGCTCGGGTTGGCTTCCGGAGCCCTGCCGTTTCTTCCTGAAGACGCTTCCGAACGCGCTGCGCGGCTCGACCCGGTGGCTCGAGCCACCCTCCCGGTGGGTCCGTCCGAGGAACGATTCGCTCTCGTTTTCGCTCTGCTGTTCGGTCCGAGCGACGGCGCGGCCGCCGAAGAGTATCTGCGAGCCATGAAGGTATCGCGCAGCCTGATCCGGCGCGTGCAATCAATCTTGCGCGCACGGCCGGTGCTGGAGGAAGCCGAGGCGGTCGAGGGGCCGTCCGGAACAGAGTTGCTTCGTCTCGCCGCTGCGCCCGAGCGGAATCTCTACGCCGGTTACGCCGAGGGGCTCGGCCTCGGGCGGGCGCTCGAACGGTTGGCCGTCGCCGCCCGCGACTTCGACGAGCGACCGCTTCCCGAGCGTCCCCTCGTGACTGGCGACGACCTCAAAGGCTTGGGCCAAAAACCCGGCCCCGCCTTCAAATCGCTCCTCCGTGAAGTCGACGACCGCGTCCTCGACCGCACCCTCACCACCAAACCCCAGGCCCTGAGCTGGCTCAAAGCTCGCCTGAGCTGATCGCGGCCTGCGTCAGCCGAGACCTCGCACGCAACCCTCCGTTGTTACGGCGCACGGGTTCTCGAGCCGCGTAGGCGGTCCGGTATGGCAAAGAGTGCTGCGCATCACGTATGAGCAGGAAGCGTGGGATGGGGGATCATCGGGCTCCTTGTCGTGGGTGCTCCAAGCGTCTTGAGCTTGGAGGTCGATGAAGCGATTCCCGACGATCTGCAGTTTCAGCTCGTGGACCGCCTGCTCGAACGGGGCCACCGTGTCTTTGTCGAGCCCACCGAGTCCCGGGTGCGGGTCGCGGTCGAGCGGGACGGGGACCGCTACCTCGCGCAAGTCGCGACGAGTACGAATACGCTCATCGTCGTGCCCACCGAGCCCCAGCGGCTGCGCGAACTCGAGCTCGTCCAGAAGGTCGCTGTCGCCGTCGAGAGCGCACGAGGTCCCGTAGCTCGAGGCGCGGTCGACCCCGCGGTGGTCGTGCCTTCCGCACGGAGCCTCTCGGCCCAGCTTCGTCGTGAGCTGATCGTCGAGCTGCGCCGAGCGGGTCTCGGTCTGACGGAGCGACCGCTGCCGGGCGACGTCCTGCTGTGCATCCAGGCGATCGGATCCGATCTCGGAGCGGGCACCTCGCGCTCACCCGACCCTTGTGTTGCCGACGAGCGCGTGGCCGCCGACGCATTCGGGCGCCGAGCGGTGGCCATGGCGCATGCGACCCTGGAGCCGGAGTCGGCCACGGGTGTTGCCGTCGAGATGGACTCTGCCTCCGCCGAGCGCTCGCGCTTCGGTTTGGGGGCTTACGCCGGAGCCATCGGTCGGACGGAACTCGGCGCCGACGCCGCTTTTGGCCTCATCACCCATCTCGGCCCGGGTGCCGGTCTCGGCGGGAACCTCGGCTTCGACGTAGCTCCCGCTCCGCAGGGGGACGTTTCCGTCTGGGAGCTCGGGCTCGCCGTTGGCCCAGAGTGGGGCGTCGGACTCGGAAAACGGACCCGGATATCTGCGGCACTGCGGCTCGGGGCGAACTTCCACATCTTCGACGTGGTGGACGGCGATTCGGGAACCGAGGTCGATTTTCTCGGGCAGGTGCCTCTCGAGGTCAGCTGGAGGGTCTTCTCGACCTCCAGGATCGGCGTTCTCGCCATGCCCGCGTTGGTCAGCCGCAGCCGTCGGCATCTTCGAGGGGACGAGGTCCTCTGGGAGGCAGGGTTGTTCAGGTTCACCGTC
This sequence comes from uncultured Myxococcales bacterium, assembly GCA_964473255.1. Lineage (GTDB taxonomy): Bacteria > Myxococcota > Kuafuiibacteriia > Kuafuiibacteriales > Kuafuiibacteriaceae > Kuafuiihalomonas. The sequence goes on from CAYYOT010000106.1 coordinate 8,622, forward strand.
GCCCTGGCGCTCAGTCATGACTTATTCCTCTGAGAAGGAAACGAACCTGCCGCCCGGTGGTGATCAGGGGCAAGTGGATGCGGCCGCCCAGCCTCTGCTCGCTGAACGCGACGCACCTCCGGTCGCCGAGGTTTCGATCTCCTCCGCCGACCGGGTGGCGCGCGCCTATCGCGAACATCGGGACCTCGTGTACCGACTCGCCCTTCGCTACGGAGCGGGGAATGTCGCGTGGGCCGAAGACGTCACCCATGAGGTCTTCATTGCCTTGCTGAAGGCGGTCGGTCGTCTCGACGTCGACCGTGGCCTCGAAGGGTGGCTCTATCGAGTGACCACGAACCGCTGTCTCAATCGGATCAAGACCGACCGATTCCGCCGTTCGGCCCCCGTCCGCTGGGTCCTCAGTCAGAACAGCTCATCGGATGTCGATCCCAGCATGCGCGTCGAGCTCTCCCGCGAGCTGCGAGCGGTTTTGGGCTACCTCCAGGACCTACCGGCGAAGGAGCGCGTCGCCTTCTGCATGCATCGAATCGATGGCCTATCGATGTCCGAGATAGGCGACGTGCTCGGCTTCTCGAAGGGCTACGTATCGAAACTGATCAGCCGGGCCGACGTGAAGATCCAGCGTGCTGCGGAGAGGGATCCATCGTGACGAAGCTCGACTCCGAGATCGTGGAGCGTATCCGAGCCGCCGATGATGCTCTCGGTGGAGTCTCGGTGAGGCCCGAACTGGATTGGCGCGTCCGCCGGACGCTCAAGGACGAGTCGGCGGGGTCGGTACGTGACAACCGACCGTGGACCTGGGCGCTCGCCGGCACCATGGCCGGTGCCCTTGCCGCCGTCGCCGTGATGTCGGTTCTGTTCAGCGATCTCTCGTCGAAGGGCGCCGCCGGCGACGAGATGGCTCGGCGCTCCGATGACCAGTCGCTCGTGGAGGCGCCTCGCCCACCTCCGCGTGGAGCGGCCGCTCCCGGGAACTGCGCCATGGAAGAGAGCCCTCGTGGGCTCGCTCTTCGGTCGGGGTGCTCGACGTTCTCCTTGAACCCGTCGATGCGCATCCAAGCAGAGACTAAAAGCTGGATTTCGGTCGCGGACGATGCGGTGCGCGTCGTGGAAGGCCGGGTCACCTTCGACGTCGACCCCGTCGAACCCGGTGAGCCTCCGGTGCAGGTGTTGGTTTCGGCGGGCAGAATCGTGGTGATGGGCACGCGGTTCACCGTCGACGAGAGCGGCGAGTCGGGGGCAGTCGAGCTTCATGAAGGCTCCATTCGATTCGTGACGGTCGAGGGACGAGCCTCGGTGCTCGAGCCGGGTGAGTCCACGACCTGGACGGTTGAAGAGGTGGGAGAGCCTCCTGCCAGCAAAGCCGATCATCGAGTTGAGCGGTCGACGAGCGCTCGCCCGACGTCGTCGGTGAGCGGCGAGAGGGCGGATGACCGGTCGTCGAAGGCCGTGTCGCCGACGTCGGAGGCGGTGCCGAAGAGTGAAGCCATCGGCGTCGACCCTCACGGCCGAGATCTGGAGGCCCTCCTCGAGCGCCTGGCCGAGCTGCGGGAGCTCGGAGCGTTCGACCGGATGGCGAGGCTCTTGAAGTCCGCGCTCCCGGATCTGGCCGATGCGTCGGCGGCCGAGATCCTGAGTTTCGAGTTGGCGGAGGTGCTGGTCGAGTCGAAGGCCGACGACGCCTGCGCGCATCTGATGATCCACAACGACCGGTTTGATGACGGTGCGTACGAGACCGAAGTGAAGCGTATGATCCGTCGACTGGGGTGTCGTCGTTCGGTTTCCACAGGGGGATGAACCGATGAAGGTAGTTACGAGTCGTAGGGCGTCGAGGGAGAAGCCCGCGCTGCGCCGCAGGATGCTCCGTCATGAGCGAGCACCTTGGGTCTTCTCGATGGCCGTCCTCGCGGTGAGCTGTGAGCAAGATGTGGTTCACGACAGCGGGCGAGTCTTGGCTGATGCTTCGGCGGACGCGGGGGGTTTTGCGGATGCGGTGGGCGAGTCGGATGGTGCGGGATTGGCGGATGCGGGCGGTGGCCTCCCGGACGTGGGCGCGGAAGACGTGGGCGCGGAAGACGTGGGCCCAGCCGATGCGTCGAGCCCGGTGGAGCCATTGCCTGTCCTGACGCCGTGCCCCGAGGGTTGGGAGGAGCGAAGCGATGCGGACGGTCTCGCGTATTGCGAGCCGTGGCCGGGGTCGAGTCCGGTGAAGATGACGCCGTGCCCGGACGGCTGGCGGGAAGTCACGGAAGACGAGGTGACGTTTTGCGACCCCTATCCGGCCGGCGGCCCGCTCGACTGCGCAGCCGACGAAGCGCACTTTCCGGGGAGGCCCGGCTGCGAGAAGGTGGGAACCGCGTGCCCCGCGGGCGACTTCCCCGAAGGCCTGCCCGATGGCGTCCCCATCGTATACGTCCTCCAGGGCGCCGAACCCGGCGGCGACGGATCGTTCGAGGCGCCATACCGGGCTATCGGTGAAGTCCAGCTCGACGGCTTGGACGCCGGAACCATCGTTGCTGTGGGTGAAGGCGAGTATGTTGGAGAGATCGTCGTTCCTGCTGGTCTGACCCTCTGGGGCAAGTGTCCAGGCGCTACCGTCCTGACGTCGACGGTGCCCGCCGGCGAAACGGCCGCCGTCGTTTCCGCTGACGGATCGAACGTCGTGGTCAAGAACCTGTCGATCAGGTCTGCGCCGAGGGTTGGTCTCGTCGTCGAACGCTCGACCACGGTGACAGGCGTCGTTGTGGACGGCGTTCAGGATCACGGGGTCCTCGTCGAGAAGGGAGGGACCTTGACCGCATCTCGACTCGTCGTACGAGAGACTCTCGGCACCGAGGGTGGCAACGGGGCTGGGCTCAGCGTTCGGGACGGTACGGCGACGGTTACGCAAGCTGTCTTTCATCGGAATCAGATCATTGGCGTATACGTGTCCGGAGCCTCTGGACGCCTAAACGCATACGACGTAGCCATCAGCGACAGCCAGCCCGACGAGCGTTCCGGATACGGAGGGTTGGGCCTGGAGGTTTGGCCGGGCAGCGCAGTCGAAGGGAGTCGCTGGTGGTTGCGCGGCAACCGGATGGTCAGTCTGAGCCTGAGCACGGTGACCGCGAATCTCGACGACGTCGTAGTACTCGAGACCCACCCGTCGGATGCCGACGGTCAGTTCGGCTTTGGAGCGGAAATCATCGGGGCTAGCTCGGTCGTGTTGAGGAGAGCTCACTTCCAGGATCACCGCGGCGCCATCAAGGTGTGGGACGAGTCGACCCTGACGCTCGAGGATGGATTCGTTCGAGACTCGTTTGCCGAGAACGCTCGCGGCATCAGAGGAGGAGGGTACGGCATACTGGTGAACGCGGGTGCAGCTGCCACGCTGCGTCGGTCCCACTTCGTGCGGAATATGACGGCCGCGGTTGGAGCCAACGGGGAGAAAGCCGAGCTGAAGGTATACGATACAATCGTTCGAGACAGCCAACCGCAGGACAGCAACTTCTTGGAGGCAACTGGGACCTTCGGCGAAGGCATCGCCTTGACGTCAGGCGCGACGGGCGATCTGCGACGATGCTTTATCGATACCGCGCATACGACAGGAGTCGCGTTCGCATCAGACACCCGGGGCACAATGGATCAGGTCGTCATCCGGGGCATCAAGAGTCAGCTCAGCGACGGAGCGGGAGGCATCGGGCTTCTCGTGGTCAACGGCAGCACAGTTACGGTGAGTCGAGTTCAGGTTCACGACACCCAAGCCGTAGGTGTCGTCGTAGCTGAGCTCTCCCGGCTCTTCGTGAACGATTTTCTGATTGATCGGATCCGCTCAGCTTCGTGCACGTTCTTCGAGGAGCCGTGCTCTCCATTGACGGCGGCCGTGGCGGCCGAGGGTGTGTCGACGCTCGAGCTCCAGCGGGGGGTGCTTTCCAATTCGGTCGACTACGGTCTCTGGGTTGGTGACGACGCAGATGCGAGCCTGCATGATGCTACGATCCGAAGAAGTGCGGTCGGCGTGAGCTACGACGTTGGATTTCCGTCGGCTCGAGTACGAGGCGACACCGTCGTCTTCGAGAGCACCGATGCGGACTTCGAGGTCCGCGGCACTGGCGGAGGAGGCGTTGTTTGTCCATTGGTCTGTTATCCCGAAGTAGATCGCTGCAACTGCTCAAAGCGTGGATGGTAGATTGAGAACGGCGAGAAGTATCATGCAAATACCTAGGGCGTCTCGAACTCATAGTTTGATAGCGGGTATACTCGTCGCGGCTGTCGCGGTGAGCTGTGAGCAAGATGTGGTTCACGACAGCGGGCGAGTCTTGGCTGATGCTTCGGCGGACGCGGGGGGTTTTGCGGATGCGGTGGGCGAGTCGGATGGTGCGGGATTGGCGGATGCGGGCGGTGGCCTCCCGGACGTGGGCGCGGAAGACGTGGGCCCAGCCGATGCATCGAGCCCGGTGGAGCCATTGCCTGTCCTGACGCCGTGCCCCGAGGGTTGGGAGG
>CAYYOT010000107.1:0-12600 GCA_964473255.1 uncultured Myxococcales bacterium
AGCTTTCGAGGAGGCGGCTGCCCGACATTCGAGACCCGGCCCCCGGACCTTGGAGTCGCCCTGGTTGCGGTCTCCGAACGCAGATGAGAGTGTGCGAGAACTGGGGGTGATCGATGGGAAAACAGCTGACGAGACTCACGGTCATGCTGGCGGCGGCAGCCACGTGCTCTTCCTGCGGTAGCGATGAGCCTGGTCGTGATGACGGCACGGATGCCGAGCCGCGAGCCGATGCCCGTCCCCGAGACACCGGCACCAACGATGCTTCTACTCGCGACGCCGATACCCGGGACGCAGCGGGTCGGCCCGATGTCGACCAGAGAGACGGCGGCGCCGGCGATTCCGGCGACCCAGATGCCCTCGTTGGCGGTGACGCTGGCGACGCCGGGAGTTCTTCGATGGCGCAGCGGACTTTCGCCCCTGGCGAGGCGGGCGACCTCACTCTTGGCGACTTCACGCTGCGCGTCCCGGCCGGCTCGATTCGGACCACAACCGTTCTGACGGTCGAGGTCGTTACTGCGCCGAATGGAGCGGACACGAAGGGCGTCCTCGGCCTGTATTACGACATTGGTCCCAGTGGTGGAGCGTTCGACCCACCTCTGGAGTTGGACCTTCCGATCGCCTCGAGCCCGACCGATGACCCGATCATCTCATGGTTTGATGAGGAGACTTCCCTGTGGGTCAACCTCCCGACGGAAGACCTCGGTAACGGCTTTGCTCGCGCGTTCGTGAGTCATTTCACGGTCTTCACAGTGCGCGACACGGCGGACGCGGAGTGCTCGTTCTCGGCATGCGGCGGTGTCTTGAGCGGGAGATACAAGATCGATGAGGTGTGTGCGAGCGTACCCTTTCCGCTCACGCCGTGGCCGGAAGACTGTCCCGAAGCCGTCGTCCTGACCACGCGTGAGTATGCCCGGGACGGAATCGCTCAATTCGTGAGCGGTGAGCCTGACCTGTTCTTCACGTACGGCGTCAACGCCTTCACCGACGTGGAAGCGCGAGTCCCAAAGAGCTGCTTGGCCAACCTGGGCGCGGAAGACTGCGCTGGCCTCCCCGCCGTGGCGTTCGGCGGAGCCGTCCTCGAGGCCAACGATACCGAGTGCTCGGACGCCGGGACCTACTGCGACTGCGCGAGCACTCGGCGAGCCTACGTCTTCCTGACGCCGTACGGAGGTATCGCGACCGCCCAGGGGACGACGCTCACGGTCCAGGATGCAGCGAACAATACCGAGCACGACCTGAAATACTGCATCTCGGGCGTTGCTCCCTCGCGGCGCATCACGATTCGGGCGCCCGAATTCGTGCTGAAGGGCGCGGAGGTTCCATGACGCCCGCCTGCGCCGCACTGAAGTGAGCTTTGGACTGGTTAGGCACGGGCCGTCTGCGGCGTTTTGGCTCCCTCATGGTCAGGCTCCCCCTGACCACGGCCGGCCTGATCGCCTCCGGCGTCACTCTGGTCGACAGCGCTCCGGTGGTCGGCAGCGAAGAGGACATACAGCGACGGCACGATGAAGAGGGTGAGCACGGTACCGACTGCCATACCCGAGACGAGCACGAGCCCGATGCTGTTGCGGGCCATGGCGCCGGGCCCGGTTACCAGGACCAGCGGGAAGTGCCCGGCTACCGTCGCCACGCTGGTCATCATGATGGGGCGAAAGCGGATCCGGGCCGCTTCCCGAACCGCATCGAGCTTGGGGCTTCCTCGGCGCTGAAGCTCGTTGGCGAACTCGACGATGAGAATGCCGTTTTTGGCCACCAAACCGACGAGCGTCACCAATCCAACCTGAGAGTAGACGTTCAGGGTCGTCGTCCAGCCGTCGGTCCAGAAGGGAAGGTTTGGATTGGGCATCTTCAAGAAGGTGAAGATCAAGGCCCCAAACATCGCCAAAGGAACCGAGCCGGCCAGAATCACGAGCGGGTCGCGGAAGCTGTTGAACTGCGCGGCCAGGACCAAGAAGATCAGAACCACCGCCAGACCGAATGCCGGAAGAAACCGGTTCCCCTCCACGCGGAGCTGTCGTGACTCGCCGGTGTAGTCGAGCGTGTAGCCGCGTGGCAGGATGTCGGCGGCGGTCTCCTCGAGAAAGGTCAGCGCCTCGTCGAGCGGTCGGATGGGCACGCCGCTGAGCTTCACCGAGTTGAGTTGCTGAAAGCGATTCAGGGACCTCGGCCGGACTCGATCCTCGAGATTGGCGATGGAACCCACGGGAATCAGGCGATCGGCTGGCCCACGCACATAGATATCGGACAGCTGCTCGGGGTTCAAACGCTCCCGTCTTCGCAGCTGCGGAATCACCTTGTAACTTCGTCCATCGATGTTGAATCGATTGACATAGGCCCCGCCGAGCGCCGAGCCGAGGTCGGCTCCGATCTGCTGCAGGCTGAGACCAAGCTCGGCCACCCGGTCGCGGTCGATGACCAGCTCGGTCTCCGGCTGGTCGTACTTGATGTCAATCAGCGGCGGGAAGGCAAACATCCCGCTCATGGTCGCACGCTGCTGAATCTCGGTCGCGAACTCGAGCACCTGCTGCGTGTCGGCAGTCGAGGCGATCACGAACTCCACGGGGAACTGCCCGCCGCCGGGTAGGGCCGGAGGCAACACCGGAAAGATGCGAACCGCAGGCACCATGTGCAGACGCTGCTGTACCTCGGGCATGATATCGAAAACGGTGCGCTCCCGCTGATTCCACGGCACCAGGCCCATCCCGCTGAAGCCACCGCTCCGCTGCGTGAGCTGGAAGGTGTACTCGGTCTCCTCCGTCTCGAAGAAGGCCTCGTTTATCGCATCGGCGTAGGGGCGGATATGGTCGAGCGTCGCGTTGGACGGAGTCTCGAGAATCCCGAAGATGACGCCCTGATCCTCGGTGGGAGCAAGCTCTTTGGGCGACATGCTGAAGAGGACGAAGGCCAGACCGCTGAGAACGAGCCAGGCAATGTAGGTGGCGGGCCGCGCTCGGAGCGTCGCATCCAGCATGCGGCCGTAGGTGTTCCGAAGGCGCTGAAAGTCGTGGTGGACTCGATGGGAAAGCCAGCTCTCCTTTCCGTCGCTGCGGAGAAGCCGCGCAGACATGATCGGCGACAGAGTGAGAGCCACGATTCCCGAGACCATCACCGAGCCAGCAAGCGTGAAGGCGAACTCACGAAACAAGGAACCCGTCAACCCGCCCTGCAATCCGATGGGCGCGTACACGGCGGCCAAGGTGATGGTCATGGCGATGATCGGGCCCACCAGCTCGCGTGCTCCCAAGATCGCGGCCTGCGTCGGACTATGGCCCTCTCTCATGTTGCGCTCCACGTTCTCGACGATGACGATGGCATCATCGACGACCAATCCCACCGACAGGACGATGGCGAGCAGCGTCAGCAGGTTGAGGGTGAAGCCGAGGGTCTGCATCAAGAAGACGCCGCCGATCAGGGAGACCGGAATGGCCACCACGGGGACGAGCACGGACCGAAGGGAACCCAGGAACAAGAAGATGATGACTACGACGATGACGAGCGTCTCTACGAGGGTGCTGACCACTTCTTCGATTGCGCTCTCGATGTACTCGGTCCCGTCGTAGGCCATGGTGGCTTCGAGCTGCGCGGGAAGGCCCCGCTTGATCGACTCGAGCTCGGCGTCCACCCGGGCGAGGACGTCGAGTGCGTTGGCGTTCGGCAGGACCCAGATCCCCATGAACACCGCGGTCTGCCCCGAAAAGCGGACCTCGACGTCGTAGTCTTCGGCCCCCAGTTGGACGTCGGCCACGTCAGACAGCCGCACCAGCACGTCGTCCTGCTCGCGAATGACCAACTGCTCGAACTCGCGAACGCTCTGGAGGTCCGTGTTGGCGCTGAGGTTGACCTGGATCAGGCTACCCTTTGTCTGTCCCACCGCGGCCAAGACGTTGTTGGCCGCGAGAGCGCTGCGAACTTCGGCGGGGCTCACACCGAAGGCCGCCATGCGCTCGGCGTCGAGCCACACGCGCATGGCGAAGGTCCGCGCCCCCAGGATGTCGGCCCGCTGAACGCCCGCCACCGCCGATAGACGCGGCTGTATCTCCCGCACTAGGTAGTCCGTGATCTCGTTCTGCTGGAGAAAGCTGGAAGCAAAGCTGAGGTAGGCCGACGCGAACTCGCTGTCGGCAGAGACCACGTTGATGATGGGCACTTCCGCTTCGGGAGGGAGATCGCCTCTCACCTGGTCGACCTTCGAACTCACTTCGGCCAGAGCTCGGGTGGCATCGTAGTTGAGCCGAAGGCGTGCCGTAATCTGGGAGAGTCCGAGGACGCTCTGCGACTCGACGTAGTCGATCCCGTCGGCGGAAGCGATGGCCCGCTCCAGCGGGGTCGTCACGAACCCCTTTACCAGCTCCGCGCTAGCGCCGATGTAGACCGTGGTGACGGTGACCGAAGCGTTCTCGCTCTTCGGATACTGGCGAACGGACAGGCGGGACACGGCCTGCAGTCCAGCAATGACGATCACCAGGTTGACGACGATGGCGATTATCGGTCGCCGGATGAAGAGATCGGTGATGCGCACGGCTCAGGAATCTTTGGGGTCGGGATCGAGTTCTGGCTGGGGAGCGAGGTCGTTGTTGACCACCACCGATGCCCCGTTTCGCAGCTTGAAGGCCCCGGTGCTCACGACTTCCTGACCGGCCTCGATGCCGTCGACGACTTCGACGAGGTCTCCCCGACGCTCCCCGAGGCGCACGAAGACCTGCTTGACGACCTTCATCGAGCCGGCCGGCTCCTTCACGCCGTCCGGCTCCTCGACCACGAAGGCGGAATCCGAGTAGGGCGCGTATATGATGGAGGTGGCGGGCACGGTCACCACCTGGCGCACCGACGGGAGAGTGATCTCGACGTCCACGAACATCCCCGGGCGCAGGACGCGTCCGTCGTTGTCGATGATTCCCCGGACTCGTAGGTTGCGAGTCGACGGGTCGATGGACGCGTCGAGGGTGTCGACCTGGCCGGCCCATGTTCGCCCGGGGTACGCGTCGGTGCGGATCGACACATCCTGCCCCCCCGCGAGCTGAGACAGCTGGCGCTGAGGAAGCGAGAAGTCCACGTACAGCCGGCCGAGCGACTGCAGGCTGACGACCGGAGTGCCGACCGCGACGAACTGGCCGAGATTCACCTGACGGATGCCGAGGCGCCCCGCGAACGGGGCGCGGACCGTCTTTTTGGCGATGGTGGCTTTTAGCGCGCTGACCCGAGCCTCGGCTTGCTTGGCCAAGCTCTCCGCCTGGTCCAGCTCGGACTGGGCGGTTACCGACCGCTGGCGGAGCGCTTCGGCTCGTTCGTAGGTGCGCTGCGTCAAGCGGGCCTCGGCTTCCGCCGAGGCGAGCTCCGCCTGCTCCACCGACGTATCCATACGCAAGAGAACCTGCCCGGCGCGCACGTCTTGGCCCGATTCGAATGCGATCCGGGTAACGACGCCTGGGACCTCGGGGGCGATGGTGACCCCTTGAACAGGCACCGTCGTACCGACGGCACTGAGGACCCTTCGCCACTCGCTCTGGCCCGCCACCGCGGTCGTCACCGAGTCCGGCGGAGGACCCCCTTGCTCGGCAGCGGCGATCAGGGCGCCGATCTGGGCCCCCTTTACGCCGCCCAGGAGCCCGGCCACCAGCAGCAGGCCAACGATTGTCGCGATGATGCTCTTCATGGGCTTCGGATTCGGGGGGACTTTCACGAAACGGCGAGACTTGGCGAGCCCGAACCGCCCAATCGGCGTCGATGCCCGGTAACCAGCGGCAACCGCTGAGCATTTCAGGGTCGCTCGAGGGGCTCTTCAGGTCCAGAGCGTAGGGACCTCGGCCGGATGCTCCGGCATCTTCAACTTCGCAGGATGCGGCATGCGTCGTGCTAAGCAGCTCCATCTCAATGGAGACGACGGCGCTTCAGTCCTTCAGATGAGCGTCGAGCCAACCGAGGACCTCTTCGTGCCACTGGATGCCGTTGTTCGGACGGAGCACCCAGTGGTTTTCGTCGGGAAAGACGAGCAGCTTGCTGGTGATGCCCCGACGCTGCGCCGCGGTGAACGCGGCCAGGCCCTCCGTCAACGGCACGCGGTAGTCGAGCGCGCCGTGTACGATCAGCATCGGCGTTTTCCACTTGGCGACATGGGCCACGGGGTTGTGCTTCTCGTAGCCGCTCGGATTCGCATAGTACGTGCCCTCGTGGTCCCATTCGGGGAACCACAGCTCTTCCGTCCCGTAGTACATCGAGCGGTTGTCGAAGACGCCGTCGTGGTTGACCAGACACCGAAATCGATCGGGCCAGTTTCCAGCGATCCAGTTGATCATGAACCCCCCGTACGAAGCCCCGAGGGCGCAGACTTTGTCGCCGTCGAGCCACGGATAGCGCTCGATCGCCTGCGCGAGCCCCATCTTCAGGTCGGTGAGCGGCTTTCCGCCCCAGTCGTCTCGAATCGAGTCGGTGAACGCCTGGCCATAGCCCGTCGACCCGTGAAAGTCGATCATCACCGCAGCGTAGCCGGCGCCCGCATAGGCCTGCGGGTTCCAGCGGTAGTGAAACTTGTTGCCGAATGAGCCCTGCGGTCCACCGTGAATCAGGAAGGCGACGGGATACTTCTTGCCCTCCTCGAAGTCGACCGGCTTCACGACGTAGCCGTACACCGAGTCGCCGAGCGCTCCCTTGAACGTGAACTGCTCGGGCGCGCCCATTTTTGCTGCCTGGACCTTCGCATCGTTGACGCGCGTGATCCGGGAGGGCTCACCGCCGGAGACGGGAATGGAAAACAGCTCCGTCGGGTGCTGGAGCGTATGGCGGGCGAAGATGATCCGGTTGCCAGCATACGTCGGTCCGCCGTTCGTGCCTTCGCGGACGAGCTCCGTGGGTTCGCCCGACGCGAGGTCGACGCGATAGATCGATTTCTGCCCCAGGTTCTGAGCCACGACGATCAGCGACTTGCCGTCCGGAGAGAACACGACCGAGCTCGCCGAACGGTCCCACGCTTCGGTCACGGTGCGCGTCTTTCCCGATGCTACGTCCATTGCCCGGATACGGAATCGGTCCGCTTCGTACCCGGCTCGCTTCATCGCGGTCCAGACCAGCGTCCGGCCGTCGGGCGAGTACGCGGGGTGGGTGTCCCAGGCGGGATTGTCCGCGGTGAGCTCCATCGCCTGGCCCCCCGCGACCGGCACGCGATACAGGTCGAAGTCCGTCGACCATGGCTCCTCCCGGCCGGCGATGCGCGCGGTGTACACGATGCTTTTGCTGTCGGGTGAGAAGGTGAACTCGTCGGCCCCACCGAACGGCTTGGAGGGAACATCGGCGTCGAGTCCCGAAGTCACGTCGCGCACCTGTCCTCCGGTGACGGCCATGACGAACAGATGGGAGCGGCGGCCGTCCTTCCACGTGTCCCAGTGCCGCACGAACATCCGGTCGTACTCGAGCCCGGTGCGCTTGTTCGCGGACCGGTCGTCGAGACGTTTCCGGGTGCAGGCGAGGTCCGGGCAGTCGATGAACACGTCGGCGGTGAAGGCGAGCGTCTTGCCGTCGGGAGAGACTACGAGGTTGGAGACCGGGAGCGGGAGGTCGCTGATCTGCTTTGCGACGCCGCCTTCGGCGGGTAGCGACCATACCTGAGCCGAGCCGCTGCGGCTCGAGATGAAAAAGATCGAATCTCCGTCGGCCGACCAGCGCGGGCTCGTGTCGGCGTCCGGGTGATCGGTCAGGCGCTTCGGCGCGCCACCGACGACGGGTACCGACCAAAGGTCGGTCCTTCCGCGGTCGTTTTCGAGATCAGTAACCCGACGGACGAAGACGATCGTCCGGCCGTCGGGCGAGACCTGGTGGTCGGAGATACGGTCCATCGCCAGCATGTCGAGCACCGAGAACGCGTGCTCCGTGGTCGGGGCGATCGGGGCGGGGTCCGGGACCGCCGCCTCCTTTTCATCGCTCTTGGCTTCAGCCTCATCTTCCGCGTGTTCGGCCGCGGCCGTCGTGTTCGTGCTACGCGTCGGTGGCCCCTCCTCTGCGCATCCCGCCAGCACCAAGACGAGCGCGAGTGTCATCGTTCGCATGGGCCAGAGGATACCGGATGATCGCATTTCCTGCGCCGATTCTTGGATGGGAAAGTCCGCCATCATCGATCGGAAGCTCCACGACTTCGAGGGTTGCGCGGCCCTAGAACGGCGGTGAGAGTTGTCGGCGCGATGGTCTCGAGGAGTGCGCTTTCGGTCGTCGCATCCGGCGGGCCCTGTCGTCGCTGTTCCCGACGCGCCTTCCTCGGCACGGGAGCGCTCGCGGTCACGACGGTGGTCGCCTGTCAGCGTCAGCCGGAGGAGCCCCGCTTTGTGGAGGTCGAGCTCGGATCGATCGAGGACGGCGAGCGCCATACCATCGAAGCCGACGGCATTCCTGTAGAGCTCCACCGGGACGGTGCCGCCATCCGCGCGACCGTGCTCCTTTGCCGACACCAGGGCTGCGTCGTGGCGTGGGACGGCGAAGGCTACGCCTGCCCCTGCCACGGTGGCTACTATTCCGCCGATCGAAAGCCGAAGCTGGGTCCACCCCGGCGTCCGCTCCGCGAGCTGGAGGTCCGCGTGGAAGGCGGCATCGCGCGGGTCGAGCTCTGAGGTTTCATGGAGCAGCCGATCATCATCGTTACCGGAGCTTCGGGATTCGTCGGGCGGCACCTTCTCGAGTCGCTCCGAGACCAGTATCGAATCGTGGGCCTCGACTGGCGCTCGCAGGAACAATCGGGCGCCCCTAAGCATCCGAGCATCCGATGGGCTCAGGCCGACATCACCGATGCCGAAGGAATGAATCGGGCCCTGGCCGAGGCGCTGGGCGGCGACAAGGCCGAGCTGATGCTTCACTTGGCGGCCTATTATGACTTCGAGGGAGAGGACAGCCCGGGTCCGTACTGGAGCACGAACGTCGACGGCCTTCGTAACGTGCTCGACGCGTGCGTCCGCTTCGGCGTGCCGCGATTCGTCTTCGCAAGCTCTCTGGCTGCCTGCCGTTTCCCCAAACCCGGCGATGCATTGACCGAGACAACACCCCCGGATGGCGAGCACATCTACGCTCGGACCAAGCGATCCGGCGAAGAGATGCTCGCCGAATACGAAGGTCGTCTACGATCCGTAATCGTTCGGTTCGCGGCGATGTTTTCGGACTACTGCGAGTATCCACCCTTGTTCGAGTTCTTGAAGACATGGACCTCATCGGCGTGGAACGCCCGCATGATCGGAGGACACGGCCTGTCCGCAATTCCGTACCTCCACGTTCGCGACGCGACTCGATTCCTTCGAGCTCTGCTTCATCGATTCGACGACCTCGATGACTGCGAAGTGGTGATCGCCAGCCCCGACGGAAGCACTTCACACTTGGAGCTTTTCGAAGTCGCCACCGACTCGTACTTCTACGAGCGTCGCAAGCCGATCCTCATACCGAAGCTGCTGATTCGACCGGGGATCTGGGCGCGGTACTTGATGGGTCGCGTCACGGGGAACGTTCCCTTCGAGCGGCCATGGATGGCAAGTTACGTCGACCTGGCGATGAACACCGACGCCACGAGGACGCGACATCGACTCGCGTGGCGACCCCGACCTCGGCTATCCATACTTCGACGCTTGCCGCTGCTCATCGAAAACTTCCGGGCGTTTCCGGTCGAGTGGTCACACCGTAACGAAGGTGCGGCTCGCCGACCCGCGTCGCGCCCCAACCTCGTCATTCACACGCTGCTCAGGAAGCACCAGACCGAAATCTTCGACCGGTTGACCGCCGTCCTCACCGAGCAGGCTCGATCCGGTCAGTTCCGCTCCTACCAGGAGCTGGCCGCCGGCGAACGGGCATGGAACCACACTCTAGCCCTCTCGAACCTCATGTCTTCGGTGAGGACGCGCGAGCGTTCCTTCTTCGTCGACTACTGCGCGGGCCTGGCTCGTCGTCGGTACGAGCAGGGATTTTCGGCGGCGGAGGTCACGAGCGCCCTCACCGAGCTCGAGCGCATCGTGCTGCTGGTGCTCCGGGAAGACGACGAGACCCGCCCGGTCGAACACGGCCTGTATGCGCACATCTCGATCACGATGCAGTTTGCGGTCGATGAGATCGAAGAAGTCTTCGAGGAGCTCGAGGCGCGCCGAAGGCTCTCGAGCTCACCCACGCCCTTCAGCATGGCGAATCCACCGTCCGAGAACGAGGACGGCCGCACCCATGATCGCGTCCCCCACGAGAGCGAGGACAACGAGCGGCGACGCGCTCAGGAATAGGAGCCCCCAGGTCAAGAAGACGACGGCTACCGATTTCGCCAAGATGATCAGCGAAGTCGTCCCGTAGCGGTGGAACTCGCCGAGATATCCGGTGGCGACGACGAGGTGAAAAACGCCGCCTTGCCGCACGAAGAAGACGTCCTCCATCGGCCCGAACCCACCGAGCTCGACGGTCAGTCGAGGTAGGAACGTCTGCAGCACCATGACGAAGTAGCTGTGAGCGGCGATCAGCCAGACCAGCCAGCGCTGGGCGACCTTGAGCGTCCGAAGGCTCATGCCGAAGCTGGAGACTCCCACCAAGCTTCGGACGGATGGGGTTCGGCGCGCGGCCGCAAGCGCGCGTGGCCGAGAGCCTCGAGCTCTTCCTGGACGGCCTCGATGCAGTGGGGGACTGCCGACCGAACCGCGGCCGAAAGCGACACGCCGTAATCGACATCATCTGGGATCACACCAACGAGAACCACGGTCCGTGGCCCGCGCCCGGAAAGCTCGAAATTCAGCAAAGTCTCACGCAAGCCGGGATCGTGCGGGCTGACCCGCGGCCCTGGCGGGTGCCGCATGATGTCGGACCGATCGTAGGCTCGCACCGTCCCCGGCTCGGCCCGGTCGCGAACGGTGTCGACCAAGATGACGGCTTCGTAGGCCACCAGGTGGCTATAGAGGTCGAGCCCCGGAGTCCCCAGATCCTCGACCGCCATCGCGTCGGCGAGTTCGTAGTCGGCTCGAAGCTGGGCAATGACCGTCGGGCCCAAAGCGTCGTCGCCCATCAGCACGTTACCCAGCCCCAAGATACCGACTGTCTGCGGCCTTTCGTCGTCGGTGCGGGGGGTGATCATGGCGTTCATCACAGGGCCTTGGCGTGGCCCACCTCGTTTCCGTTCACGTCGAACGTGTGCACGGCACATGCAATACACGGGTCGAACGAGTGGACCGTGCGCAGCACTTCGAGCGGTCGCTCGGGGTCGGCAACCGGATTACCGATGAGCGATGCCTCGTACGGGCCCATCTGGTCTTGGGCATCTCGGGGACCGGCATTCCACGTCGAAGGCACCACGGCCTGATAGTTGGCGATCGCACCGTCCTTGATGACGACGAAGTGCGACAGCAGTCCCCGCGGTGCCTCGTGGATCCCGAAGCCTCGCTGCTCGCCTTCGAAGACCGGCTCGACCCAGATATCGGTATCGCCCGACTTGATGTTGTCGACGAGTAGCCCCCAGTGCTTGACCGATAGCTCGGACAGCACCGCGGTTCGCACGGCCCGGGCCAGATGGCGCCCGAGTGTCGAATGGAGCATCCCTAGCTCGAGCTTCGTCTTGGCGACCGACCCGGCCAGGTCGAGCGCCTGGGTCAGCCAGCGCACCGTGGGCTCGTGCTCCGACGCGTAGCCCATCAGAACCTGCGCCAACGGCCCCACCTGCATCGGTTTGCCTTGGAATCGAGGGGCCTTGATCCAAGAGTACTTACCATCGTCCTGGAAATCGGTGTAGTTCGGGACGGTCTCTTCCTCGTACGGGTGCTTCGACCAGCCGCCTTCGTACCAGGCGTGAGCGATCGACTCGGTGACGTTGCTCTGGAAATACGGATCATCGAATGCCGTGATGGGCCGGTACGTCGATATATCCCCATCCATGATCGTTCCGCCCGGGAGATCGCACTCCCGACCGGCCTGATCGACGGGTAGATCCGGCGCTGCCAAATAGTTCGTGACGCCGTCTCCATACCCCAGCCAGTCGGCGTACAGGGCCCCGATGGCTGCGACGTCGACCAGATAGACCTGCTCGATGAAGCCATGCATCTGATCGAGGATGTCCTTGATGAAGTAGAGCTTCGACATGTTCAGCGTGGACTGATTGTCGAGGTTGATGGCGTTGGCTACTCCGCCGACCGCAAGGTTCTGAATGTTGGGGGTCTTGCCACCGAGTAGCGACACGATCTTATTCGCGGTCTGCTGAAACTCGAGGGCCTCGAGGTAGTGGGCAACCGCCAAGAGGTTGACCTCGGGCGGAAGCTTCATCGCCCGGTGACCCCAGTACCCGTTGGTGAAGGGGCCGAGCTGACCGGATGCCACGAGCGCCTTCAGCTGATCCTGAACCGCCGCCATCCGCTGCCGTGAGTTGTTGGGCCAAGGCGAAAGCGATTGGGCCAGATCGGCGGTTTTCGCCGGACTGGCATCGAGCGCACTGACCACATCGACCCAGTCGAGTGCCGACAAGTGATAGAAGTGCACGATGTGATCGTGCATGGCGTGAGCGGCGAGGATCAGGTTTCGGATGTACTGCGCGTTCTTAGGAATCGTAAGCCCCACGGCGTTTTCGACCGCGCGCTCCGAAGCGATGGCGTGCACGGTGGTGCAGACGCCGCAGAAGCGCTG
>CAYYOT010000108.1:0-12272 GCA_964473255.1 uncultured Myxococcales bacterium
CCGGCGGGCGGCGCGCGGCGGCCCAGCAGCGGGCCGGGCCGGGGCGGCCAGGGGGGCAGCGGCGGCGACGGAGGCGTGGGCGGCGACGGTGGCGCCGGCGGGGCCCGCGGCGGCATACGAGCCCCGGCTTGGTGCGCTGGGCGCAGCGGCCGGGGAGGTCGTGGTGGCGGGGGTGGTGCCGGTGGGGCCGGCGGCGGCGGTTGTGGCGGGGCCACGTTCGGCATTGCCGGTCGGGGCGTCCGCAACTACGGAACCGTCAACGACTTCCGCGCGGTACCACCGTCGGGACCGGCGGGCGGCACGGGTGGACAGGCGGCAACGCCGTCGGCCGAGGGGCGTCCCGGAGCGGCCGGAGCGGTCGCCGAAGTGGAGGAACTGTGACGCTCGGCGGGCCGGAACATGCGAGCGGAGTGCGCTCTCGGCCGAGCTCGAAGGCCTTGCGCCTCGTGGTGTTGGGGGCTCTCGTGTTCGTCGCCAGCGCCTGCGGGCGGGACCAGCTCGGCAATCAGCTCTGTAGCTTGAGCGTCTGCGCGTGCGTATTCGACGCCGACTGCCCCGATGACTTCATCTGCATCGACAACCGATGTGTGCGACTCGAAGATGTCGCGGAGTGCTTGCGGCGAGGCCCCCAACCGGAGGCGTGCAATGGTCGCGACGACGACTGCGATGGCGTGATCGACGACGGGATGGCGCCCCGCCCCTGCGAAGTGGCGGTCGGAGCCGACGTCTGCACCGGGACCGAGTCGTGTCTGGGTGCCGCTGGGTACGTGTGCGACGCCCTTCCGCCGAGCGACGAGGTTTGTGACGAACTCGACAACGATTGCGATGGAGTGGTCGACGATGGCTTCGTCGACGGTGGCGTCTATCGTCTGCCGGCACACTGTGGCGCCTGTGGGAGGGACTGCCAGGAGCTGATCGTGGGGTCGAGTGAGGTCGAGTGCATCGACCCTGGATCCGGTCCTTCCTGTCGCGTGAATCGCTGTGAGGCGCCGCTCGTTCCCAGCGGCGACCGAACCGCGTGCATTGCCGCGGGCGACGGCCTCTGTCAGTCCTGCGGACGCGACGAGGACTGCCCGGGTGTCGGGAGTCGGTGTCTGGAGCTCCAGGCCGGCGAGCGAGGCTGCGGCCGGGCCTGCGGAGCCGACGCGCCGTGTCCGGCAGGGTACGGGTGCCAACGTGGGCAGTGCCGCCCGCAGAACGGAACCTGCCAGTGCTCGGGCGAGACCGAAGGCACGACTCGCGCCTGCACCGTCGACATCTGCGCCGGCGTCCAGTCTTGTGAGACCACGACCGGCGGTTTCGCCTGGAGCGCCTGCGACATCAGCGCGAACGTCGAATCGTGCGACGGCATCGACAATGACTGCGACGGCCAAGCGGATGAGGACTTCATCGACCCGCGGTCCGGGCGATATACGTCCGATCTGCACTGCGGCGTCTGCAACAACGACTGCACGCGCCAGTTTTCGGAGGAAGTCGACAAGGCCATCGGAGGCTGCGACGCGTCACGGCCGGTGCCCGAGTGCGTCATCTCAGCCTGCACCACTGAAGTCTTGGGCGGCGTCGCCTTCGAGTGGATCGATGTCGACGGAGAACCGGACAACGGCTGCGAGTGCCGACGACGTGAAGGCAACTCGACGGTGGACGCGCCGGACGTGACCGAAGACTTCCCCGACGTCGGCACCGCCTTCTTCGACGAGAACTGCGACGGGGTCGATGGAGTGATCGACGATGCCGTGTTCGTGGCCGCTTCGGCGTCTTCCGGGGGAAACGGGTCGCTGGCGGCGCCGTTTCGGACCATCGCCGCTGGGTTGGACGCGCTGCGCGGCCAGCCGGCCAAGCTGTACGTCCTGGTCGCCAGCGGTCGCTACGACGAGCAGATTCAGCTGAGGCAAGGTGATCGCCTCTACGGAGGCTACAGCGACGACTTCACGCGGCGGGACGTGGTTCAGCTGGCGACCGTAGTCCAGGCAGGCCTGGGTCCGGCGCCAACCGGAGTGCGGGCAACCGTGGTCGTCAATGCTCCCGGCTTCGCCGAGCTGGCGGGCTTCTTCGTTTTGGGACCGGACCTCGGAGTGGCGGGTTCCGGTGCCGCCGGAGACACGAGCGCGGTCATTCGAGTGATCCGAGGGGACGGTCGAACCTCACTGAAGAACAACGTCCTGATCGGCGGTCGAGGACAGGACGGCGGTCGGGGCGCCTCGGGAAGCACCGGGTTCGGGCGAGACGACAGTCTGGCGCTCGACGGCCAAGATGGTGCCGACCTCGAGGCGTTCAACACACGTTGTCCGCCAAACTTCCGTCGCGCGGGAGGGGCCGGGGGACGCAACGCCGCCTGCGGCATCAACGGCAGGAAGGGAGGGGACTCCACGTGTCCGACCTTCGATTTCAGCGTGGATCCCGTGCGCGGCGGACAAGCGGACTTCACGAATCCGGTCGGGGGTGACGGCGCCGGCGGCTTTCACTGGAGCTATGACGACATCAGCGGAGCTAGCTGCAGTCACGTCACGGAGAGCGGCTTTCCCTCCGACATCGACGAACACAACGGCGAGGACGGCCGAGACGGCACGGACGGAAGCGAGGGCTCGGTCGGATTCGGGTGTACGGCCGCCTTTGGTAGGCCACCGACGAACGGCGCCTTCCGTCCGGGGTTGGCCGTCGATGGTGTCGCCGGTGTCGCGGGCATCGTTGGCGGAGGCGGTGGTGCCGGAGGGGGTACGGCCCGGTACCTTCCTGGTGGATGCCCGCGCCACGAGCAGGGTCCGAGCGGCGGCGGAGGTGGCGCGGGCGGCTGCGGAGGTGAGGGCGGTCGAGCGGGGGGCAGCGGCGGCGCCTCGATCGTCGTCCTGGTCTCGCAGACGGTGGGCGGTTCGATCCAGCTCGACGCCAATCGCATGACCCTCGGACCGGGCGGCGCGGGAGGCGATGGAGGTCTGGGCGGAGACGGAGGTCGTGGAGGGATCGGTGGGTTCGGTGGAGAGCCGGCCGCCGGCTCTTTCTCCGGCGCAACCGCGGGTCGAGGCGGAGATGGCGGCAACGGAGGCTCCGGCGGCGGCGGCGGCGGCGGGTGCGGCGGGCCTTCGTTCGGCGTGATGGTCGTCGGCTCATCGAGTCCGCAGGGGATGAACGAGGTGACCAACCCGACCGAAGCGCTCGGCGGACCGGGCGGCCAGGGAGGTGCGACCGACCGTACGGCCGACGATGGTCGGGATGGACCCTCTCAGACCCTCATGCAGTACCCACCCTGCGGCCCCAATGGATGTCCGCCGGGTACGACCTGTCAGTCGGGTTTCTGCATGCCGTAGGTCTTCGGAGGTCGGGCGCTAGGTCTCAGCGCGCACCCAGCGACTGGCGATGGCGACGTACACGATCCCCGGCTCGGCGCCCGCAGCAAGCGCGTCGGCCGTGCTCGGGGCGGCGAGCAGGGTCCTCAAGGCGTGCAGAGCCGCTTCGTCTGGCGCCAGGCGGTCGAGCTGACTCGTCAGGTCGCGGGGCGGGGACCACGCTCGGTCGAGAAACGGCGCGAGGCTCGAAGTGAAGCGGCCCTTTGGTTGGCGGGAGGCCTCGTACATGAGCAGACCCAAGAGGGACGGAACACCGATGCTTCCCGTCCAGCACGGGCGGCCGGGGCTCCAGGCGAGGGCCTCGACGTTCAGTGCGAGCGGGGCTTCGGCCCACCGATGCAGGAGCTGATTCCGGAGCGGAGCACCGTGCCGCCATCCGCGGTCCTGCCACACCTCCCAGAGACTCTTCCGCTCGACCAGGGCACGGGCAGCGTCGTCGGCGAACCGTGCCGACTCGTCGCCGGAGAGCTCGGCCACCTGGCAGGGAAGGGAGCTTGCAGGGTCCGCGAACTCGAATCGGATCACCTGACCCTCGGCCACGTCCGCGCGCCAGGTTCGGGGTCCACGTTCGCCGCGCAGGGTCACGGTCAAGCGTCCGGTGGAGCGGTTCGATGTCAGCGCGCCGGCCCGCGCGATCAGGCCGTCGAGCGAGGTCGGCTCCAACTCGGCGGCGGGCAAGCCTGGAGACAGATGAGGCTGCTCGGTCCAGGCCGCGAAGGCCTCCATCGACGTCCAGCGAGTTCGATCCGTCGTGACCCAGACCTCGGGGGATAACGAAAGCTGTCGTTCCTTCTCGAGGATCCGGATCAGGTTCGGCCACCCGAAGGGCCCTAGGATCAGGCCTTCCCCGGTTCTCACGTAGAACGACGGGGTCGACGGCTCATCGCCCATCACCATCCCATAGCGAGACCAAAGCGCGGACAGCGTCTGCTCCTCGGCCGCGGGACAGGGCCGGGGAAGCTGCTGCGGGGAGCCTCCGGTTTCGAAACGGGGAAAGGGGGGCTCACCGGTCCAGGGGGGCGTGCCCGACGCGCGGATGCGGGTCGCGACCAGAGCGGCTCCGATCGTCCGCCGCTCGGCCAAACAGGCCTCCAGCTCGAGCTGGGCGACGAGGGCCGAATCGGGGCGGTCGGCCGGATCTTCGGCCAGGAGCGCGGCGAGGAGGTCCGCCAGTCGGACGCTGATCGCCGTTCGGACCCGGGTGACGATGTCGTCGAACGCTGCGCGGCGCAGGCGGTGGGCGTAGGGCCCATGAGGAGCCTCCCCGGCGTCCCCCAAGGCCTCCAAGAACAGGGCGCCGACCGAGTACAGGTCGGACTGGACCGATGCCGCGTCACCGCCGACCACCTCGGGCGCGGCGTAGGTTGGGTCGCAGCCGAGCGGCTCGGGGGCCCAGGAGTCGGGATGGCGTACGCGACCCGCGAGATCGAAGTCCACGACGTAGGCGGTGGTCCCTGGTTCATGCGGCCCCGAGACTACGAGAACGTTGTGCGGACCGAGGTTTCGATGAAGCACGCCGCGACCGTGGGCGTGATCCAGCGCATCCAAGACCTGGCGGATGACGCCGCCCAGCAGTCGTCGGTCACCCCGACCGACCTCCAGCCACCGGTCGAACGGCTCTCCGGTGACGAGTTCGCTCGCCAAGAAGCGAAGGGGTCCCTGACTTGGACCGAACTCCAGCAGTCGTCCGACGTGAGCGTGCTGGAGCTCCTGAGCCTGTGATAGCGCGTCCCGGCACAAGGTACCGGGACGCTCCCCGGCCGGCAGGAGACGCTTCAGGGCTACGCGGGTGCTCGTAGCTTCGTCGTACGCTCGGTGCACGATCCCCCGCGGGCCCTTTCCCAAGGCCTGCTCCAACCGGAATCGGCCAGCCACGAGGAGACTGGGTGCGATCGCGGGGGATGCCACCACGATCGGAGACGCTACCAATTTCTGGAGGCTTCGTCGCGTTCTGGGCGGCTCGCTTCAGAAGATGGCGCGCAACCCGCCGGCGGCGCTCACGGTGAGGTCCTCGGTGAGAAGATTGAACTGCCCGAAGATGTGGATCGGACCCAGATTGAGCTGAAGGCCGGCCAAAAAGCGCACGAGGACCGGGCTTGCGCCGCTGGAGTCATCGGCGACGATCGTGGCCGTACCGAGGTCCTGCTCCTGGCCGCTGTCGGGACTCGTCGCCGTGAGAGGAGCGGATAGGTCGGCTTCGAGTTGGGCGCTACCGAATTGGAAGTCGAGCGCGGCACCACCGTACAAGCTGAGCACGTACAGAAAGTTCACGTTCGAGGTCAGCTCCAAGGGCACGACCCAACCGGTCTGGGTGAGCTTCAGGTCACCGGTGGCGGCGGTGGATAGCGTGCTCGATGTTCCGCCCGCCCCGGGGAGGTCGGTTCGAGTGTTGAGAGTGCGGGTGCCCAGGTCCAGGATCATTTGGGAGAACTCGATGCCGGTCGTCAGATCCAGGCCTCCCCAGCCTGCGGCCTTGTTTCCTCGGGGACCAAAAAACTTATACTGAGCGTGGAAACCGAAATTGCGGAAATCGCCAGAGTACTCGTCGACGTCGAGAGGGAATAGCAGACCGTTCAAGAAGAGCGTCAGACCGGGCACGCCGACCTTCTTGAAGTTGTAGCCGATCATCAAAGAGAACTGCGCGCCGATGCCGATGGGGACCGCCCGTTCAAAGTTCGCGAGCTCGAGTCCGGCGTCCCGCACGTCCTGGATGTCGGCATTGCCCGCATCGATCGCGCCGGAAACCGCGAAGCCCAGGATGAACCCATCGGGATTCGAGCCGTAGTCGACACCGATGCCTTTGCTGACCATGCCTTGAGCATTGGCCGAGAGGCGCAGGAACTCGTTGATGTTGCTGACGCCGTACAGGGCGCCGACCTGACTCTCGATGACGTCCTCCAGCTCGGAGACGGACAAGCCGAGCTGATTGGCGATCGAGCTGGCCTGGCTACCGAGCGAAACCGAAAGCCGGTCCTGCGCTCGAGCCGTATTCGTGGCCAGGCCGAGACCCACGACGATGAAGAACGAGCCTCGGCGCATGTAGCTACCCTGACCTGCCCCGGCGGTCAGGTCCAGTTCGTGCGCGCACGCACGGCATTGGTCCGGCGGCGCATGCGCTCCCACCCGGGCATCCGCTATCGGCTTTCGCGCCCCTAGTGTCCCACCGCGAGGGTTCAGTACCGTCGGATTCCGGGCGCGCTTCGGCCCCTGGAGCCGTAAGGATGCATTGCAATAGTTCCATTCACTTCGAGCCCAGTCGTAACCGCGATCCGCAGGCTGAATTGTCGACAGGATGTGCTCCGGCTGCGTTTCCTTCCCGGATTCCTCGCTTCAATCCCGTGGCGACGGTGAACGTCTCCACGAACCCGCGACGCTCGCAAATCCGCCGCCGATTGCTGTCGGTGATGCTCGCCGTAGCCATTGGCGTGGCTCTGGCCGACCTGGCTAAAGATCTTCTTCCTTGACCGCCGATTCATCGGGCCGCGGGGAGGGAATCCGCATCCGGATCTCCGTATCGTTGTACGCCGGAACCCACCGTTGAACGGTCCACTCCAAAGCATCCGCCTCCACTTTCACGAAACCGCTTTGCACCGTTCGGGCCAGCGGGGCTCGGCCCTGCGGTTCACCGTCGATGATGATTCGAGCCCCTTCCGGCTCGAGGATCGTCAGCTCGATGCGTCGCGGTGGTGGGCGTGACTCCAAAGTAATCTCCGTGGTCTCGCCCCTGGAGGGACACCGGATGAGCCAGGCACCCTGTCCGCTTCGGTCGCGCACGATCTGGGCGCCCGACACCGAGACGGGGCCTGATGGGAAGGCGACACCGTCGAGGTCCTGAAGCTCGAGCTTTCGAGGGTACTCCAGCTCGGCCTCGCAGGCCTCTTGGTCGGGATCGATGGGCGCAAGGCGGATTGACACCTCACCGCGGTGGGGGAGCGGCAAGCGGACGGGAACGTGGCCGGGCGCCGCCGCCAAAATAGCCGGAGGTTCCCGGCCGACGAGAACCCGAATTCGGCCTCGGCCAAGGATCTGGCCGTCGCGTTCGGACAGGATGGTCGCCGAGTCGGGTTGGACCGTGAGCAGCACGTCGTCGCGGGCTTCGAGGCGGTCGACCGTCCGGACCATCGAGGTCTCGAGTTTGCTCGGCGTGACCGGAGCCAGGAGTTCGACTCCGACCAATGCGATCGCTCCGGCCACGAGGATCCCGAGCGCCATCATGAGTTTCGTACGCCCGGAGATCTCGACCGGCACGTCGTCGGTTGCGGGCGGGCTCGGGGGCAACGCCGCATACGGTCCCGACGCGGGGGGGAGGGCCGCCGGGGCCACCGGAAGCGGTGCTCCCGGGGGGACCGATGCTCCAGGCGGCAGGCTAACGGGTGGGACCGACGCTCCGGGAACGGTCGGACCGGGCACGATGCGTCCGTAGCCGGGGGCGGGAGCGGGCTGACCGACCGGGGTCCGCCGCGCCAGGTATTCCGGGCCCGGCAGGCGGACGCCCACCACGGTCCCGTCGGAAGGCGTGATCGATCGTGGGGTGACGCTGCGGACCGGAGCGGTTGGCTCGGAGGCAAACGGGCCGTCGTGGGTCTCCTCGCTCGCTTCGACGTCGATTTGCTGCACCGGCAACCGGTCCTCGGTCGCTCGCCGAGACTGCATTGAGCGGATGGTCGGCATCTGTTCGCGACTGCGAGGGCTCGCAGCCACCGTACCGTCGTCGTGTCCCGCGACTTCGCCCGCGCCCTCCATGGGGGGAGGGACGGTGGCGATCGTATCCTGCGCTTGGGGGATGGCCGGCTGAGGCACGACCACCGTCTGCGCGGACGCGATGCGGGGGGTGGATAGCGTCTTGGGGCGGATGCCGAGACGACCCTCCTCGTCGAGGCGCTCGAGCATCTGGAGCGCCTCTCGAGCAGAAGAAAACCCGTCGGGACTCGCCCCCAGTCGCTCCAAGAACTTCACCAGCGGTCCGGGAAGCGGACCGAGCGGAGCGGCAACTTCCGAGAGCGCGCTCCGAAGCCGCGCGAGATCTCCCTGCGCCGAGGGCACCGGGTTGGGCGTCGACACCTCGAGCTCCTCGAGCCGGAGTGGCGGAACTTGGGGAGCCAGCCACCTGTCCTCGACGGCGACCGGCACGCCCAGGACGGTCGGTCCCTGCGTCGGGTCGCAGGCCACCAGCGCCCCGCAGAGCAGTGGGTCGAAGAGCCCGCGGCTATGGCGACTCTCCAGGCGTTCGAGGAGTGCGTGCGTCAGAATGGCGAGTTCGTCCGGTGACCCGAGATGCGCGCCTTCCGGGCCCAGGCGGTCTACGGCGGGGGTCGCGGGTAGCACCCAGTACAAGCAGTAGGCTCCGTCCCCCGAATCGTGGACGCCGTGCTCGAGAACATCGAGATCCGGGTCCTTTTCCAGGAGCCGTTGGGTCGCTGAATCGAGTCGAGCGATCACGGCCCCCAGCTCTTTCCGCTCCCCGCCGGGCGTGACGGGCCGCAAGGGAATCAGCTGGAGGAGTGCGCTCCGCTCGTCGTTGTCGGCGGCGTACAGGAGCGCGCCAGGCGCGCGAGCCAGGAGCGCACCTCTGCGCCATCGGCCGATCGTCTCCGGTAACTTTTCTCCGGTCTGGGCGGTCGCGGGCCCGGGTCGACGCCCGCGTGTCCCTCCCCGCTGTCTCGTCACGTGCGCATCTGGCCACGAAAGCGAAGATGGGGAAAGCCGGACTTGATCCTCGTGTCAGGAGTCACGTGCGACGCCCGCCCACCAGCGCCCGAAACAACCCATCGATCTCCTGGTTCGCCTCGACCTGCTCCAGGGTTAGGCGCATGCGCCGTCGCCAGTTCGGTCGCTCCCACGATGTTCCGGGAACATTTTGGGGTGCTTCCTCGAGCCAGAGATCCTCGAGGCTCACGATCGCCATCGGCGCAGCGCTCTGAGCCATGCGCAAGAGCAGAGCGACGAGGATGTCGGTCGGCGTCGGGTCTTCTCCGACCCGGCCTTCGGCTCGAAGGCCCTCGGTTAGTGCGGCGCGGACGGCGTCACGCGCGTGGTGAGCCTGAAGCGCCTCGCCTTCGTCGAGGATCTTGCGCTCGACTCGCTCGACGATGTCTCGATGATGCCAAAATCCCATGAAGGTCGGCGTGTCGTGGGTGTTGATGCTGGCCACGACGTCGTCAGGAATGGCGGTGATCGGCGGTTCAGCACCGGGCTGCACTTCGAATTGCGCCACGTACATCCGCAGGATGCCGTGATCCTTCATCGAGTACCGGACCTCTTCCGGGACCGTGCCGAGATCCTCCCCCACCACCTGGCAGCCGTGACGCTCGGCCTCGATCGCGACCGTCGCCCACAGCTCGTCGGCGGGACAGCGTACGTACGAACCGTCGGTGGCGGAGCCTCCGATCGGCACGCAGTACAATCGGTGAAGCCCCATCACGTGGTCGATCCGCAGGACCCCCGCCAACTCGGCTTGCCCGCGGATGGACTGGGCGAAGTAGTCGTGGCCTCGCTCGCGGAGACGCCAGGGATGGAGGGGTCGAAAGCCCCAGTCTTGGCCTTCGGGAGCGAGGGCATCCGGAGGAGCACCGGCGGAGTAGCCCGCGATGAAGCAATCACGGTCGGCCCATGCATCGTAACCGTCAGGGTGAACACCCAGCGGGAGATCAAGGTAGAGCGTCGACCCTCGGGAGCGAAGGGAGGCGGCCAGCTCCTGGAGCTGCTGGCTCGTTCGCCACTGGACGTACAGATGATAGGCGATGTCGGCGGGGTCGGGCTGAGGCTGTCCGGTCCATACCGGGAAGCCCTTGCCTGCGGCTTCGGTCATCGCCCGGAACTCTGCGTACGATCGAAGCTGGGGGCGGCCCTCCACGTAGGCTTCCAGTTCGGAGCGCTGCGGTCCGTTCCAAGCACGCTCCGCGCAAGCAGCGAGAAACGGTCGCAGGTGCCGATAGCCCTCCTTGAAGTCGACGTAGCCCTCCACCTCGAAGCAATTCTCGAGACGGGTCAGCGCGTCCGCATCGTCGGGGCCGACTTCGGGCAATCGCGATAGGTCCAGGAAGGCTTCGTTCCAAAAACGCTTCGATACCGGCAGATACGGGCTCGGCTCATACGGTCCATCGCCCAAAAAAGTGGCGAGGAGCGGGAGCGTAGCAACGAAGCCCGCGCCCCGCTCTGCTGCCCAGTGACCGAGACGAGCCAAATGAGAGAGGTCGCCGGTCCCGCGGTCATGTTCGGCGCGAAGCGCGTAGGTCGGGGCGAAGACCCCGAGGGCGCGCTCGTCGACCGAACGCACCCGGCGAGGGGCAATCAGGAGGGTCGTCCGGGCCTCCATGCTGCCGACTCGTACCTCTGCCCGGACGTATCCCACCGGTGGCATCTCCGAGATCGGGACCGTCAAAGAGACGAAGGAGCGTCCTTCGCTCTCGACTCGGCCCGTTGCCTCGAGCTCTTCGAGTCGATGGTCCTGACGGACTTCGAACCCGTCGGAACCGGTCAACTCCACGCGCAGTGGACCGAACCGGGCTGCGTCGAGAATCTGCAGGTTCAGTTGCGGGACCTGGTCGGTCCACAAGACGTGGACCGGGGGCGAGACCTGGCTGGCCAACGTCCATCTTCGAGCGCGCAGAGCGTCCTCGACGTCGTCGTGGCCGGCCACCGGAGCTCCCACGGCTCGAAGCAGGCCCAATAACGCGTCGTCATTGGCCTCTCGATAAGCCCCGGTGATGTCGTGATAGCCCGTCTCGACCCCGTACAGCCGCGCTAACTGCTCGAGAGTCGCCCGCCCCATGCTCGTGTAGCCCGACTGTCACACCTCGGCCCCATTGACAAGATGCGGCGTCATGCGTCGCCGAAACCGGGGGGAGCTCCGTCCGCCGTCGATATCTGCGGACGCTCGTTTCCCGAGAAAACGGTTGAACCGGAAGTGCGCCGATGGTCCGAGAGAGCCGCGGAGCCCCCATGAACGAAACGAACCCGCAACAGGACATCATCGAGCTCGAAGATCGCGACTGGACCGAATCGCTGGATGATGTCCTTGCGCGAAGCGGCCGCGGGCGCGCCAGGGATCTGATCGGCGTCGTCGCTCGGCACGCTCAGGGTGAGGGCGTCGATGTACCGCCGATGGTACAGACCCCATTCGTCAATACCATCCGCGCCGAGGACGAGACACCATATCCGGGGACCATCGAAATCGAGCGGACCATCGGCCGCTATCTTCGGTGGAATGCGATGGCCATGGTCGTGCGCGCCAACGCCGAAAACGATGGCGTGGGCGGCCACATCTCTACGTACGCCTCGGTCGCCAACCTGTTCGAGGTGGGATTCCATCACATCTTCCGTGGTCACGATCATGAAAGCGGCGGTGACCACATCTACTTTCAGGGGCACGCGTCTCCGGGCATTTACGCGCGCGCGTTTCTCGAAGGCCGACTCGACGAGCAATTGCTGTCCAACTTCCGTCTGGAGCTCGCCAAGCCCCGGGGCCTTTCTTCGTATCCGCATCCTTGGTTGATGCCCGACTTCTGGCAGTACCCGACGGTCTCGATGGGGCTCGGTCCCATCATGTCCGCGTATCAGGCGCGGTTTCTCCGCTACATGGCGGCCCGCGGTCTGATTCCCAAGACCGACGCCAAAGTGTGGGCTTTCCTCGGCGACGGCGAGATGGACGAACCCGAGTCGACGGGTGTCATCAACTTCGCGCAAAAGGAGGAGCTCCATAACCTGGTCTGGGTCATCAACTGCAATCTGCAGCGACTCGATGGTCCGGTTCGCGGTAACGCCAAGGTCATCCAGGAGTACGAGCGACTATTCAGAGGCGGAGGATGGAACGTAATCAAGCTCGTGTGGAGTCGCGATTGGGACCCCTTCTTCGCCGCCGATCATGTTGGCGTACTGGTCGACCGACTGACGTCCATGCGGGATGGTGAATGGCAAATGGCCCGGGTCGAG
>CAYYOT010000109.1:0-11790 GCA_964473255.1 uncultured Myxococcales bacterium
CCACGGTGGTCTTCGACGTCCGGCCCGAAAGCGATTTTCATCGGGGCCACATTCGCGGCTCGAAGTCGATGGACGCCGACGGACTTGCGGTGGCGATCGACGCTGCCGAAGGCATGGTCATCCTCGTGGACCGGGCCGGCGCCGCGGCCGAGCCGTTGGCCAAGCAACACAACCAGCCAGGTCTTGAGGTTCGCGCTCTGCAAGGTGGATTGCTGGAGTGGGAGGGCGAAGGACACCCGACATACTCCACTCAGGAAGAGCAAAGCGCGGCAGGCTAGACCGAAGCCTTCGGGCCGTCGAGAAAACGGCCCGCGGAGGTCGAGAATTGGAAAGCGCGTGCAGGCCGGACCTAACGTCGGCGCATGGCTCGGCGGACGGGACCGTTCCTCAAGTGGGCGGGCGGCAAAGGTCGCCTCCTGGAAGACATCCTTCCTCGGCTGCCGGAGCGGATCGACTGCTACTACGAACCTTTCGTTGGTGGCGGCGCCGTGTTCTTTGCTCTCGCGCGCGAAGGGCGATTCGAGCGAGCCGTGCTGGGCGATCGCAACCCCAACCTGGTCTCGACCTATCGGGTCGTTCGAGACCAGGTGGAGGAGCTGATCGAGGCGCTCGAACCCATGGTGGCCTGGGGGACCGACCCCGAGCGCTACTATGAAGTCCGGGCTTGGAATCCCGATGAGCTCGATGAAGTCACCCGTGCCGCTCGCTTCGTCTTCTTGAACAAGACCTGCTTCAACGGGCTGTACCGCGTGAATCGCTCCGGCCGCTTCAACGTTCCGTTCGGCCGATACAAGCGCCCCAAGGTGCTCGATGCGGACGCGCTGCGCCGAGCGAGCGCCGCGCTGTCCCGAGCCGAGGTTGCGCTGATGGACTTCGAGGATACGGTCAGGGAGGCGGGCCATGGGGATGCCGTGTACTTCGACCCTCCCTACGTTCCCATCTCGACCACGTCGTCCTTCACGGCGTATCACGACATTCCGTTCGGTCCGTCCGAGCACGCGCGTCTGCGCCAAGCCTATCGGGCCTGCTGTCGCCGGGGAGCGAGCGCCGTCCTGTCGAACTCGGACACCGAAGCCACGCGAAAGCTCTATCGTGGCTTCCGCGTGGTCGAGGTCCAGGCCCAGCGGGCCATCAACTGCCAGCCGGACCGCAGGGGGTCGGTGTCGGAGCTTCTCGTCGTCGGTCTCCAGAGGCGGTCGAAGGCGGTCGAGAGCCCGACTCGACGAAGGTCGGCCGCGGGCTGACCCGAGCCGCCGCTGACGGTATCCTCCCCAAGGATGACGCTGGCCAACGAATGGGCGCTCGAGCGCCGGCGCGTGGACGCCGCCATTTTTGGCCGGGGCCGGCTCGGGCCCTACCGGTTGGGCAAACCGCTTCGGCGTACCGCTGCCGGTCAGACGGTGCTCGCCATTCACGATGACGATCCGCGGATCGTCGAGCTCGAGATGCTCGACCCCGTCCGTCTGTCCCAAATGGAGCATGCGGTTCTTCAAGACGTGAATCACGTCCTGGGCTTTCAGCATCGGCACGTAGCAACCGTCCTGGGAGCGGGTGTTTCCGATGGGTCGGTCTACATCGCCCGCGTGCTCCACCTTGGCCGGACCCTCGCCGAGCTGATGTCCGACTGTCCCTCCGGTACGGCCGCGGAGGTGGGACCCGGCATTCTCTACTCGGTGGCGGACGTCGTGAGCGTGCTGCGCGAGGAGGGCCCCCAGCCGGGCGCGTGCTCGATCGGTGGCTTCGACGCCCACGACATCCTCGTCGCCTATGACGGCTCGGTCCAGATGAACTGCCTGGGCCTGCGAGGTCTGCGAGACCGAGACCGTGCGCCGGAGGCGGACGCCGATTCCTTGGTGCGTCTCGCTCAGGGCCTTCAGCGCTGGCTCGGCCGTCCGGTCGTCGCGAGCGTCGACCGCGAGGAGCCAGCCGCGCTCAAGAAGCGGGTGCGGAAGGCCCATCCCGATACGTGTGCGGACCGTCGAACCCACGCTGGGTCCCTGCTGCGCGATGTCTACAGCGATCGGATCCGGCGGGAGCGGGAGTACTTCGGGCTGTCGACCCTGCATTGAGTCCCGGCCCGGTCCGGTCTCGGTTAACAACCGGGAGCGCTTGGTCCAGGCTCGGGCCATGGAGCTGGACGAACACCGATTCGACGCCCTTGCCGATCAGACGCTGAACGCGATCCTCGATGCGCTCGCCGACACCGAGGACGACGACTTCGACGTGGAGCTCGAAAGCGGAGTTCTGACCATCACGTTCGCCGACGGAACGCGGTACGTGGTGAACAGTCATCGAGCAGCTCGTCAGATCTGGATGGCCGCCGATGCGACGGCCTGGCACTTCGGCTGGACCGGCTCGGCCTGGATCTCGACCCGCGGTGACGATGAGCTCTGGCAGACCGTGGAGTCGCGAACCGCCAAGAAGCTCGGCCGGGCCCTCCGGCTTCGCTGACCTCATTCCGGTCCGAGGTGACGAACGGCGGATGTCGAAAGCTCTTGGCTTTCGCCTTGTCGAGCCGGCGGCAGCGGTCGCGGTCGGTTGTAGTGCCCCATCAGCACCGCGAGCCAGGCCCACTGTTGGCTGTGGCCACAGGTGATCTTGACGATCTGGGTGAGTGGTACGGACAGAAGCGCCCCCACCGGACCCAAGAGCCAGCCCCAGGAGAAAACCGACAGCAGGACCACGAGCGGAGACAGATCCAGGGACCGGCCCATCAGCCGAGGTTCCAAGACGTTGCCCCAAGCAAAGTTGATGAGGAGATAGCCGCCGGCCATCGCGAGCGCGGTCGGTGTGCCCAGCTGAACCCAAGCCAGCAGTACGGCCGGGGCACCCGCGACCAGCGACCCGATGAAGGGTATGTAGTTGAGGATATAGGCGAGGATGCCCCAGAAGATCGGGCTCTCGAGGCCGAATGCGGCCACCATAACGCCCACCATGGCGCCAGTGCCGATACAGATGATGGTCTTCAGTACCAGGTATCGCTGCACGTCGCGCACGGCGCGGGCGATCTCGAGCTGGCCCGAAGTGGGTTCGCCGAACGCGGTGCGGAGCTTGGTCTCGAAAGACGAGGCTTCCAGCAGGACGAAGACGGTGATGGTGAGGATCAGCACGAAACGCGTGGCCACGTTGGCGGCCCCGAGAAGCCCGCTGGTGACGGTGCGGGGCAGGCCCTGAGAGAAGCTCATGTCAGCCACGACGGTGGCCATCTTGGCGAGACCGCGCTCCTGGAGGTTGGTGATCAGCGCCTGGCGTGCCTGGATCAGGCTGGCCTGCAGCGCGGGTAAAGCATCCGTGAGTTCGGAGGCGGCGTACACCAGCAAGACCGTCCCGCCGAACACGATTCCGAGCGCCGTCAGGATGGTGACGGTATTGGCCATCGCCGGGGAGGCGCCCTTGTCACGCAGGATCCGGGACAGCGGCTGGGCGCCGACGGCGATGAGCGTACCCAGCAGGAACGGCACCAGGACGCCGGAAGCGAACTTGATCCCGGCGAGAATGATGACGACCGCGGCCGCTGCGTAGATGTTGCGGTCGGGTGCTCCCTTCTTGTGCTCCGGCACCCGTCGACCATACGCCGGGCGCGGCTTCGAATCACGACCTCAGCGACGAAGGCGGCGGGTTTCATTGACGTCTGAAAGCTGTTTGATTCCACGCGATGCAGGGGGACCTGGCGGTCGATGCCGGCGCGGACCGGACGATGAGGCTCCACGTCCACGGTTCGGGGCCATGGACGGTGCTCTTCGATGCGGGCTGGGGCCACTGGTCGCCGGTGTGGCGAAGCGTTCAGGCTGGACTCGCCGAGCGTCATCGTACGGTCGCGTTCGATCGGCTGGGTTTGGGCGCGAGCGAAGCCGGTTCCCAACCACGGTCCAGCTATCAGATCGTCGACGAGCTGCAGGCGGCCCTGTCGAGCGCCAGCCTGAACGGTCCGCGGATCTGCGTGGCGCACGGCTTCTCGGCCGTCCACGCTCGGGTACTGGCCCACCGCGACCCTAGCGTCCGCGCGCTGGTCCTGGTCGAGCCGATCACGACCGTGCTGGGGCAAAGTCGTGCGTTTCGGCGACACCGTCGCCAGCTCGAAGCCCGATGGTCGGGACCGGGCTTCAATCCGGGCCGCTGGCTCCGACCGCTCAGGGCACTGGCCCTCTCTTCGAGCGAAGTTCGGGCTCTCCCCGCCGACGCCCGCCAGGAGCTACGCCGAGGCGTCGATAGAGCGCGGCTTCAGCAGATGCAGGCCGAGGCTTCGGCACTGGATGAGAGCCTGGCGCAGCTCTCGACCGTCGGCGCGCCGCGCGTGCCGTGCGTGGTGCTCTCGGGAAGCGCGGATTGGCTCGAAGATGGGTCGCCTCAGCCCGAGCGCGAGACGGTCGTCCAGGCCATGCATCGCAAGCTCGCCCAGCAGAGTCCTGATGGCGCGCACCGCATCGTGGAGGGCAGCGGCCACAACCTACATATCGATCATCCGGAGGTCGTGGTGGCCGCGGTCGACGAGCTTGCCGGTCGGTTGACGATTCCGGCGGCGCCCACCTGACCTCACTCGAGGAGTAGGGCCATCTCTTCGGTCCGCGTGTAGTCGCTCGTCTTGTAGATGAGGTTTCCGTCGGTGTCGGTGATGACGAAGAAGGGTAGACCGACCTTCAGCTCCGGAAACCGCGGATCGTTCTTGTAGGTCTCGAAGGCGGGCGTCGTGTCGACCACCTTCAGCAGGACGGCGTTCTGGAGGGCGCGATTGAGCGCCTCGTCGGTCGCGGTCAGCTCTTCGAACGCTTTACAGTTCGTGCACCAGCTCCCGTAGAAGTCGATGAACACGCTTCGACCGGTGGCTTTCGCTTCCGCGTAGGCACGCTCCGGATCGAGGTGCCACTCCAGGCCTGCACGTCGTTCCATGGGGATCTCGGGAGCTGCGGCGACGGGGGAGCTCGGGGTCGCCGGCTTCGGGCCGATCTCGCGAAAGAGGACCGCGGCGCAGGCGATGAGACCAACCGCGGCGAGGCTCCGCGTGATCCGCAGCCCGATGTCGGTCGCCGAGTTCTGCACATAGTAGGCAAAGCCCACGGCGGCTGCCGCCGCGGTGAGCGCCGACGTGGCTTCCCGCGGCTCGAGCCCGTAAAGGACCAGGCCGTTGTGCAGGTAGCTCCCAGCGAACCAGACCAGAACGCCCGCGAGGGCCACCTGAACCGTCTGCATCCACGCGCCGGATCGCGGCAGCTTGAGACCGAAGAGCCCTATGGCCAAAAACGGGAGTCCGACCCCGGCACCGAAGGCTAGCTTGCTGGCCGCGGCCGCGCCGACGGGCGACAGCGTGACGGCATCGGTGTCGCTGGCGAGCTTCACCAAAAGCCCCACGACGACCGGTCCCACGCACGCCGACGAAAGCAGACCAGCGCCCGCGCCCAACACCGCCGTTCCGAACAGTCCGGATGAGACGTTGGATGCCCGGGGCTTGAAGATGGGAAGGTGAATCCAGCCGAGCGTGGCAATGGCCAAGACCACGAGAACGCCGCCGATCGTGAGTTGGGTAACCGCGTACCGGAGGACGGTGTTGAAGGCGCCGCCGAAGAGTCCGGCGAGGACCCCCATGAAGCCGTACGCCAGCGCCAGTCCCGCGTAGTAGGCGACGGGATGAGGCCAGGCCGGGCCGGAGCCCGACCGCTGGCGAACGACGGTGGCGGTGATCGGATACAGCGGATAGACGCAGGGCAACAGGCTCGCCAGAAGCCCCGCCAGGACGAGCAGGAGTACGCCGGCGGCGCCTCCCGAACCGGCTGCAAGCTGAGATTCGACCCAGGCGCCGAGCCCCATCAGTCGTCTCCTCGAACCAAGGAGAAGACATACAGCATTTCGCGTGCGATCTGGCGTGCGCGGTCGTCGTAGGCGTCCGACTCGCGCTCGGTCCCGTCGAAGGCCTTCGGATCTTCATACGGGATGGCGATGCGCATGGAGGCTCCGGAGACCGTCGGGCAGTTCTTGTCCGCCTGGGTGCAGGTCATGACGGCCACGAAGTCCTCCTTGGGATTGGGGGGGTCTGTGTAAACCTTCGACCAGGCTCTGATGGGCTTTGCCGTAGGGCCGAGGCGGACTTCGTACACCGGGTTCTTGCCGGCCGGCTCGGCTTCGATCCGCGCCCCGGCGCGCCGGAGCGCGGCGACGGCGCGGGGATTGAAGGCGGTGGCTTCCGTCCCGCCGGAGAACGTCTCGACGTCGACGCCAGCCGCCGTCGACGCCGCTTCGGCCCAGATCTGGGCCATGTGGCTTCTTCGGCTGTTGTGGGTACAAATGAACGTGATCCGAGCCGGTTGACCGGCTCGGGCTCGCGAGCCGATGTACAGCGCAAGCTTCTTCAGTGCGCGTTTACGCTCATCAGGGATGGCATTGATTTCCGATCGCCGCGCATCCAGGTAGGTTTCGACGTCGGGCCACAGGGTCGTCGAGGCCTCGGCCCGAACAACGAATGCAAGAACGCACGTCGCCAGCAATAAAAGATGTCCGTATCGCTTCCCATTCATGATTTTTGCCGGCTTTATCGTAATTATACGAAGGACTCAATGAGCGAATTGAAATCCCCCGAACAGACCGCCTGCCCCCCGGCCGCCGAGCTCGCCCCGCTTCCCACCGACCCCTGGGCACGTGACCAGGAGCTGGCCACCTTGGCCAAAGCTCTCGGCCATCCGGCTCGGGTCGCTATCCTCCGGATCCTGCTCCGCCGGCAGAGCTGCGTTTGCGGCGAGCTGGTCGACGAGCTGCCGCTTGCCCAGTCCACGGTCTCCCAGCACCTCAAGCAGCTGAAGCTTGCGGGCTTGATCCGAGGCACGGTCGACGGGCCCCGTGTGTGCTACTGCGTCGAGCCAGCCATCGTCGAGCGGCTGAAAAAGCTGGTCGTCGATCTCTGAGTATGGAGTCCCTCGGCGTCCTGTTCTTGTGCGTGGCCAACTCGGCCCGAAGCCAAATGGCGGAGGGGCTCGCCCGCAAACGCTTTGGAGCCCGCGCGACGGTCCAATCTGCGGGCAGTCATCCCAAGACCGTCAATCCCTATGCCATTCGCGCCATGGCCGAGGTCGGCATCGATCTGCGAAGCCACACGTCCAAATCGGTCGAGACCGTGGACCCCGGGACGGTGGACTGGGTCATCACCCTGTGCGCCGAGGAGGTGTGCCCGGTTTTCTTGGGGCAGGCGAAGCGGCTTCACTGGCCCTTTGCCGACCCCGACCGCAAAGACGAAGACCTCTCGGATGAGGAGCGCCTCGCCCATTTCCGCGAGGCCCGCGATGCCATCGACCTGAAGCTGGCAGCCTTCGAGCGCGAAGCGTTCGCGGCCGACTGAATGCCCGCCCGACGCGGCGCGGTACCATTCGGCCCTTTAACCGGCTGGCGAAATGAACTTCTTTATCGTTCGGGGCGATCTGAGGTACGGCCCGCCGTCATGCTTAGGGTTCCGTTCGTGCTGGTTTACGTCGCAGCGTCGCTGGTGGCGTGCGGGGACTCGGAGGGGCCCTCGGGCTCTCTGAGCGACGCCGGAGCCGGCGGGGGACCAGACGCCGTTTCGGACAGGCCTGATGGCAGCGGCGGCGGTCAGCCTGACGCCGGGTCCGGTGCGGACGCTGCGGCCGCCGGTGATGCTGCGGTCGAACCCTGCGACCCGGCGGACCGGGACAGCTGTCCCGTCGGGCAGACCTGCGGACTGTTCGCCAACATCGACCCGGAATGCGTCGAGGCGGGTACCGGTGTGGAATACGCCCCCTGTCAGATGAACACCGAGTGCGAGCGCGGTCTGGCCTGTGTGAACAATCAGTGCCTCGACCTCTGCCGAACCGCGGACGACTGCTTCACGCGACCGGCGTCGTGCCTTCCGTTTGCCGACTCCGACCTGGGCAGCTGCTGGCAGGGCTGTGACCCTCCCCAGCGCTCCTCGGACTGCCCCGAGCAGCAGGTGTGCACGAGTCTCTCGCTGGAAGAGTTCGCCTGTCGTCCAGCCGGCACCGCCGGGATCGGTGACGGGTGCGACGTCGGCGGAAACAACTGCGCTCCGGGCGGCCACTGCGCCGACATCGGCGACGGGCCCCTGTGCTATCGCGCGTGCGGCACCGGGGCGTCGTGTGGGCTTGGCTCGGACTGTCTACGCTTGAACAACACGACCCTGCGGCTCTGTCAGCTGTAACCGACTGCCGCCGAAAGTGTTTGCAAAACGGGCCGCTCGTGTATTCTACGGCCCCTTCGGGCGCATAACTCAGTCCGGTTAGAGTGCCATCTTCACACGGTGGAAGTCGCTGGTTCGAATCCAGCTGTGCCCATGCTTGCGGAACCCGGCCGGCACATGTCCGGCCGACCGCTCTACGTTCGACTTCGCCTCACTGCGCGCCTTCGGCTTGCCGAGAGGGGGGTCCCGGGTCGAAATGAATTCGACCCACCCTTCTCCACAGCCCGACGCAGGCTTCGGCTTCGCGACCCACAGGACGTGGGAAATGCCGACGAAGGCTGGACCACCGGGTGGCCGCCGGCGCCCATCCGTTTGGGACGGGAAGCAAAGCCCAGATGATGCATCGGGCTCAGTCGCCTGCGCGCTGGTAGGTGTTGCCCAACTCGTCTTGTAGCGATTCCAAGTTGCCGTCGACTTCGATGCGGCGTTCGGAACTCAAGACCGTGGCTCGCCAGGTCCATCCTTCCGGCAAGTTCAGGAGACGTGCCCCCACTCCGGGGAGCTCGTCCAAATCAAGGATGTTGTTCAGATCAACGGTGATCATGGTTAAGACCTCGTCTTCGTCGGCGATGAGCTCATTACACCCGTTCTTCCGGAGAACGAAATGAAGCGAAGGAAGCTGTGAGGCGGGCTGCTGCTCGGGTAAACCTGGCTCGAAGACGGCCCCGGACGAGCCGCAGGCTGGTCTCGGGTTCCGATTCGGATCCTTTTCGGTCGAATCAATCTCGGCGCCTTCACTCTGGGAGCGGCGTCAAGCGGAGGGTCAGCTCCAAGCTGGCTGCGTCTTCGTTGGAGCCTCCGAGCAAGTACGATGCGTGGTCACAGCTGGCCTGGCCGCGGACAGCGTATGCGCCTGGCTCCAGCTCGCCGGTCTCTTCGAACGAAATCGATCGTTGGTCGAAGGCAAGGTGGGACTCCTGAAACCTGGCCTCAGCGGACATTCTTCCGGCTGAACCAGTCCCGGTCATTTCGTACGCGAATCGCCCGGCCTCGGTCCGGAAGTTGAGCAGCACATCATGGTCCGATCCGCCTCCCGATTGGCTTTCGCCCTCTTCGGAAGCGGCTGAAACGGTGCAGGACGCGGAGATCCGAAACACGACCTCGTCATCCCGGCTGGGCTGAGTCGGCGCATCCAGGGTGACGTTGATGCTTCCGCCAGCCCGAGCGGACTGACTCTCGCCCGTGTCCGGACAAGAGCGATTCTCCTGCACGAGGGTCACCTGGCTCACGGGAAGGACGTCCATGGTCTCTCCTTCGTTGACGGCCTGGGCCTCGTCCTGGGTGATGATGGGCTCTTTGCCCGGCATCGCGAGTGACACCGACGATTGGGAGTTGGCGTACCAGTTGGTCAGCTCGAACGTGGGGAGCGATCCCATCTGGCCCCCACCCCCGCCTCCGCACGCTTCTTCCACCGCGGCCATTCCGTCGGCGGGACGGTCGAACTGAAGCGAGAACGCCGCGTGACACAGGATGTCCAGGTCGGTGACCGCGGTTTCGTCGAGGGCAACGGAGTTGTTGGCAACCAGAAGCTCCGGACGATCCGCGGTGTCCCCGTTTGCGTTCAGGTCGAAGGGAAGGGACCGCGTCCCCCCCGTGTACCCGTCGCCGTTCAGGTCGGCCCGTCCGTAGTCCAGTCGACCGTCCGCCGCCTCCATCCGAGCGAGAAGTCCGGACACGTCGGTTTCATCGAAGATGCCGTCATCGTCGAGGTCGAGAATCGCTGAGCGAACCGGCAGATCCGGACGACCCTGGTCCAGGGCGAGCAGCGCTCCGTAGGCGTCGATGTTCGGGGCTGGGGTCGGGTGGGTCGAGCAGCGGGCCGCGTCGAGGACCGGGGTGGGTCGCGCGGTGTTCACGATGATCTCCTTCACCTGGGTCGGCGTCAGGTCCGGCCTGACCGCCCACATGTAGGCGGCCAGGCCCGCCGCTTGGGGTGCGGCCATGGACGTACCGTCCCGCGCGTCGGCGCCGTCGGCAAAGAGGGTCGAGTGGACGCGCGTTCCAACCGCGGACACGTCCGACCCCACGAAGGAGAATTGCGCCAGACACTCGACCGACTCAGGATCGTCGCCGGAATCCTCGACGGTGGCCGCCGCCCCCACCGATACGACGTTGACCAGGGGGGGGATGATGGCCCCATCGGGCCCGAGGAGATCGTCTCGCACGCTTGCCGCGAGGATGAAGTGAGAGGTCTCCAAGGTAGGTGTCCACGAGTCGGCCAAGATGTTGCCCGAAGCCACGAACATCAGCGTCCGGCTTTCGAGCCCGGTCTGGCGCACCTTGTCGGCCCAGGCTCCACCGGCTCGACGGGAGAGGCTCTCACAGCCCGGATCGACCTGGCCTTCACATGCCCAGCCCACGCTGTAGTTGAGGGCGATGGGGCCCGACCGAGTCAGAGCACGCTGCAGCGACAGGTACTCTTCCCCCAGGGGCCCTGCCAGTCGGCCATCGGCGGCGTCGAGGCGGGCACGGACCGGGAGGATCCCGGTCGCCCGACCCTGGGGCGTATTCGGTCCACCGAAGCGAGCCGCCGCGACCCCCGAGATGTGGTAGCCGTGCCCAGAGGGCGTGGCGGGAATCGCTGGCCGCACCGCCCCGGCGGGGAGCCTGAATCCGCGCGCCGTGCCCGCGGTGCCCCCGGACGTTGAGAAGTGCTCGGGGACGAGCTCTGCGTCCAGGCCTTGGGGCAGACCGCCCCCGAAGAAGTCGGCTACGACCAGGGTCGGCATCGTCGTGGCGGCCCGCCTCGCGTTCCAGGCAGCGGGGCCGCGCACCGCCAGATGGTGCTGGAGCTCGGGCTGCGCTTGTCCCACCGGACGGGCGGTCGGAGGCAGCCGCCTTCGCGTGGGGAAGACCGCTCGCCGCACGAACCAAACCGATGGGTCAGCCTCGATCCGCTCCACCACCGCGTCGAGCTCCTCCAAGGACTCAGGATCGGGAATGCGGACGACGACCGCCGACACGGACGGCAGGCCGTACGTCACCGTGGCCGACTCTTGCCGTAAGACCCGTTCCAAGTCGGTCAACGTGGCGTCGGCGGTGAAGAGCACCTCGAGCTGCGTTCGGAGCACCAGACGATCCCCGGCGTCTGTGGAGACCTCACTCTCGTCGTACTCCGAATCGTTCGCGTACAGGACAGACGACGTCCGCAGGGCGGCTTCGGGCCCCCCATTGAACGGGTGAAGATCACTTCCATCTGCGACGCTGGGAGCCGGCTCGCCCCCGCACGCGATCGTACACCCGACCAGCCATGCGGTGGCAGTCTGCCTCCATGCCGTCTTCATGCGCCGAGCCTAGCCTGGCCGGCGCCCGTCCGAGAAGGGAGGGGCGATGGAGCTACGAACCCAACTCACCGTTCTTTGAAACCCGACGCAGGCTTCGCAGGCGGGTTCGGCGGATTCACCTGGCCTCGGGTCGCTACGGCTTGCCGGAGAGTGGGGGCTGCGCGCGAAAACAAAGAACGGTCTGTATCACCAGCGGGTCAGCCTGAGGCCCTCGATTCGTTGAAACTCGCTATCGCTTCGGGTCGCAACCGTCATGTTCGCCATCCGAGTCCCCGCCGTCCTGCCGTACAACTTGGCCCCAGTCCGCCGACA
>CAYYOT010000110.1:0-11593 GCA_964473255.1 uncultured Myxococcales bacterium
CGCGCCGCCCTCGCTGGCGCCGCCCGCTGCTGCTCCACCGGCGGCCGCGCCGCCCTCGCTGGCGCCGCCCGCTGCTGCTCCGCCGGCCGCCGCGCCGCCCTCGCTGGCGCCGCCCGCTGCTGCACCGCCGGCGGCCGCCTCATCGTCCGATCCGGCCTCCGATCCGGCCTCCGCGCCCTCCGCGCCGTCCGCGGCCTCTTCGGCCGGGGCTTCCTCCGCGTCGTCGGCGGCTTCGTCGGTCGACTCGGCATCGTCGGGAGCGCTGGATTCGTCGGCGCTGGTCTCGGTGGTGTCGGTGGTGTCTTCCTGGGCGACCGCCAGACCGGGTCCGGCGGCGATCACGAGTGTCAACCAGAGGCTGGAATACCTAAGCATCATGTTCCTTCGGACCGCCGCTCCGTGCGAACCCGGGTCGGGCCGTTGAACCCGTCCGTGCTCCTTTGAGCAACGATCGTTTTGTGACCGAACGCGCGGTCGCACGACAACTTCAGCAGGAACCGGGCCAGCCAACTTTCGTGTGATCTCGCGCATGATTCGTCCGGGTTCTGCCGTAGGGTCCGGGGTTCATCGTTAGGTTACGCACGTGCGGCCCAAAGGTCGCCTTGACTTGACCCGCTTGGTTCGGAGAACGGACACGCCGCACCATGACGGCCGCCGTCGAGCTCGTCGACGTAGTGAAGGATTACCCCCTAGGCCGTCAGACGGTCCGCGCCCTGGACGGGGTCTCCCTCCGATTCGGACGCGGCGAGTTTTTGACCGTCGCCGGGCCGAGCGGCAGCGGGAAGACGACGCTTCTGAACCTCATCGGCTGCGTCGACGTGCCCACCTCGGGCGATGTGCGGCTGGAGGGTCAGTCCGTCACCCGCTTGACGGAGCGGCAGCTGACCCAGCTGCGCCTCGAGAAGCTCGGTTTCATCTTTCAGAGCTTCAATCTCATTCCCGTACTCGACCTTGCCCAAAACGTTGAGTTCCCCCTGCTACTTCAAGGAGGACTGACGACGAAGGAGCGACGGCGCCGGGTCGACAGGATCGTCGACCGCGTTGGCCTCACCCCTCAGCTCCGGCAGCGACCCAACGAGCTATCGGGCGGGCAGCGGCAGCGGGGCGCCATCGCTCGTGCCTTGGTGACCGAGCCGGCGATCGTCTTGGCCGACGAGCCCACGGCGAATCTCGACTCTCAGACCGGCGCGCAGATCATCGAGCTGATGAAGGAGCTCAATGAAGCGCAAGAAACGACCTTCATCTTCTCGACCCACGACCCTGATGTGATGGCCCATGCCGCCCGGGTCGTGCGGCTGGTCGACGGACGGGTTGCGGCGGAGCTCGGTCCCGCGCCCTCGGTCGAGGTCGTTTAACGTGCGCTCATCGGCCTTCGGACTCGTCC
Organism: uncultured Myxococcales bacterium; assembly: GCA_964473255.1. Classification (GTDB taxonomy): domain Bacteria; phylum Myxococcota; class Kuafuiibacteriia; order Kuafuiibacteriales; family Kuafuiibacteriaceae; genus Kuafuiihalomonas. The sequence continues at coordinate 1,385 of CAYYOT010000110.1, forward strand.
TTCAGATGGCGATGCGGAGCCTCGTCGCCCATGCCGGGCGGAGCGCGTTCGTGGGCGCCATTTTGGTCTTGGGAACGATGCTGGTCATGGTGGGCCTGGCGCTCTTGGACAGCATCGAAGAGTCGATGGCCAGCAGCATCACGGAGAGCATGACCGGCGACCTTCAGGTCTACTCGAACCAAGGGCGCGACGACCTCGCCCTGTTTGGCAGCGGCTTCGCCGGCATCGACGAGATCGGTCGGGTCGAGCGCATCGACGAAGCCCGCCGAGTGCTGGAGTCCGTACCCGGCGTCGAGACCGTGGTCCCCATGGGGGTGGACTTCGCGACCATCACGACCACGGGCGAGCTCGAGCAAGCGCTGGCGAGGCTTCGTTCCGCCGCCTATGAGCCGGACTTCGACCCGCCCGGTCGGCTCCTCGAACAAGCTCGCGAGTTGGTTCGGCAGGTGGAGTCGGAGCTCGAGCGGCGACTGGAGATCACGTCGGACGTCGGCCGCGTGCGCGAGGCGCTGGCCGCGGTCCGTCCGGCGACGGAGCTTCGCTTTTGGGAGGACCTTCGGCGAGACCCTCTACCGGCGCTCGAGTATCTCGATACCAAGGTCGCCGTGCACGCCCGCGAGGGAGAACTGCTCTATTTTCGCTACCTGGGTACCGACATCGATGCCTTCGTGGAGAACTTCGACCGCTTCGAGCTGGTCGAGGGTGAGGTCATTCCGTCCCATACCCGAGGCATCATGTTCAGTCGGAGATTCCGCGAGGAGCGCATCAAGCACAAGGTCGCTCGGGCACTGGACCGATTGAAGACGGGCGCGACCGAGCGAGACCTCGACATCGCCGTCGACCCGCTCATGAAGACGATCCGGGGGCGGATGCGGGGCCAATGGCGGAGAGTGACGGACCAGCTGGATGCGAAAGAGTCTGCCGCGCTGGTACCGAGATTGGCCGCAGCGCTCCCCGAAGCCGAGCCCAACATCGAAGCTCTGGTCCAGGCTCTGCTGGACGTCGACAACGCGACCATCGTCGCTCGCCATACCTTGTTCTACGAGGCGGTGGCGCCGTACCTGGACTTGTACGCCATCGACGTGGGGGACGTCCTCACCATCCGCGCCTTCACGCGTTCGGGCTTTCTCAAGGCGGTCAATGTTCGGCTGCACGGCGTGTTTCGCTTTCGAGGTCTCGAGGCATCCGACCTCGCGGGCAGCCACAACCTCATCGACCTCGTAACCTTTCGTGAGCTCTACGGTCTCATGACGCCAACGAAGGCGCGCGAGCTGGACGACATCCGACGTAGCATCGGTGTGGAAGACGTCGACCGCGCCGCCGCGGAGAGCGCGCTCTTCGGAGACGAGCCGGTCCGGACTCAGCGGGCGACCTACGGAACCTTCGACGAGTTCGGCGAGGTCGATCTGGTCGGGCTTCGAGGGCGCTCCGAGCGCATCGCCGAAGAGACATTCGATCAGCAGGCGATCGAGGAGGGCATGGCGTTGAACATCGCCGTCCTCGTCGAACCCGGACGGTCAGTGTCCCGCGTGGCGGCCGAAGTCCAAGCGGCCCTCGAGGCTTCGGAGCTTCCGCTACAGGTCGAAGACTGGCTCGACGCCTCGGGCCTCGTCGGTCAGTTCGCGGTCGTCATTCGGGCCGTGCTCTACGTTGCGCTCATCATCATTTTTGCCGTGGCCCTGGTGATCATCAACAACGCGCTGGTTTCGGCGACGCTGGATCGGATCCCCGAGATCGGGACGATGCGCGCCATCGGTGCCCAGCGAAATCTCGTGCTCCTCTTGTTCGTGCTGGAGAGTGGGGCGCTCGCGCTGCTCGCTGGCACCCTGGGCGTGGCCCTCGGAGCGGGCGTCCTCGGCTGGCTGCAGTGGGTAGGGATCCCGGCTTGGCATCAGGTGCTCCTCTTCTTGTTCGGCGGTCCCCGGCTCTACCCGTCGTTCGGAACCGAGCATGCCGGGTTCGCTCTTTTGGCCGTCACGTGCGCCACCGTCCTGTCGGCGCTGTATCCGGCGCGGTTGGCCGCCTCCGTACCGCCCATCGAGGCGCTTAGGGACCGGGAGTAGTCGATGGGTACCTTCTTCCTGATCGCTCTTCGGAATCTGGTGCAGGCTCGACGCCGGACCGCGGTGCTCGCCGCGGCGCTCGGCTCGGTCACCGCACTCCTGGTTCTCTTGGTCGGCCTCTCCGCGGGCCTTTCCGATACGCTGATCCAGGCGGCGACGACCTTGTCCACCGGCCACGTGAACGTGGGCGGGTTCTTCAAGACCAAACCCACCGATGTCTCGCCGATCGTCAAGGATGCGCGACGGGTTCGGGCGCTGGTCGAGACGCATGCACGGGGCGTGATGCAGATCGTCGACCGGACGCGCGGCTTCGGGCGTCTGGTCAGCCCGACGACTTCCCTCGAAGCCGGCCTGGTCGGGATCGACATCGACGAGGAGACGGGTTTCGGCGAGCGCCTGCTTCTCGCCCCCGAGTCGGACTACGTGGAGGGCGGGCGAACGAGCATCGTGGGGCGGACGGCCGAGCTTTCACGCCCGGGAACGGCCCTCGTCTTTGCCGCTCAGGCGCGCCGGCTGGACGTTCGCACGGGCGACCGCCTCACCGTAGTCGCGGAGACGCTCTCGGGGACGCGAAATTCGACGGAAGTGGAGATCGTCGCCGTAGCCAAGGACATCGGGTTCCTCAGCAATTTCGGCGTGTTCGTTCACGAGGACGTGGTGCGCGAGCTGTATGCCCTGGGGCCGGAGGTCACCGGGGCCGTCTTCGTCTACCTGAAGGACCATCGGGACAGCGCTCGAGTCATGGAGGAGCTACGGAACGTCTTGAAGCGGGAAGGCTTCGACGTGATGGATCACGAGGCCGCGCCTTTCTTCACGAAGTTTGGACCGTTGACCGGCCAAGAATGGACCGGTCAGAGGCTCGACCTGTCCACCTGGCAGGACGAAGTCGTGTTCCTCACCTGGGTCCTGTCGGCCGTCGATACCGTGTCCTTCGCCTTGGTCTCCGTCTTGGTGGTTTTGATCGCCATTGGAATCATGAACAGCCTCTGGATCAGCGTTCGGGAGCGAACCAATGAAATCGGCACCCTGCGCGCCATCGGCATGGGGAGGCTTCAGGTCGGAGGCATGTTCGTGCTTGAAGCCGTCCTCTTGGGCGCGGTCTCGACAATGGTCGGAGCGGCGCTGGGAGTCGGTTTGGCGCTCGCCATCGACGCGCTGCAGATTCCCATACCCAGCGAGGCGATCCAAGCGATCCTCATGAGTGAGACGCTCCATTTGGTGGTTGAGCCTTGGGGAGTCGGGTTGGCCGTGGGACTATTCACGCTGCTGGCCGGCGGCTCGGCTCTCCCTCCGGCGCTACAGGCGTCCCGGATGCAGCCGGTTACCGCCATCCATCACACCGGGTGACGACGATGAGAAAGATGACGATAGCCGGGCTGCTGGGGGTTGGGCTCTGGGGAGCGAGTCCGCCGGCTTTGGCCCTGACCGACACCGAGGTCGGCGAGCTGCTCGAACTCCTCGACGAGCGGCAACGAGCGGCGGCTGACTACAAGGCCCTCGCGCTCATCGAGCAGAAGGAGCGAGGCAAAAACGATCTGGTCTATCAGTCGGTCGTGTATCGGCGAGATGCCGACGACAAACTGCTGATCATGTTCTTGAAGCCTCAGTCCGAGGCGGGCAAGGGCTACCTGCGCGTCGACGAAAATCTCTTTCTTTACGATCCTACCGTGGGCAAGTGGGAGCGGCGGACGGAACGGGAGCGGATCATGGGCACCGATACGCGCCGGGCCGACTTCGATGAATCGCGTCTGTCCGAGGAGTATCGCGGCTCATTCGTCGAGGACTCGCAGCTGGGCCGCTTTCGGGTGCACCACCTTCGCCTCGAGGCGAAATCGGGGGCAGACGTCGCGTACCCGGTGATGGAAATCTGGGTGGATACGGAAACAAACAACTTGCTCAAGCGCCAGGATTTCGCGCTATCGGGTCGGTTGATGCGGACGTCCTACTACCCTCGCTGGACGCAGGTCTTCAGTCCGGCCAAAAACGCTCCGGTCTATTTTCCGGAAGAGATTCGCGTTTACGACGAGGTCCAACCCGGGAACCGTACGACGATGGTCATCACGAAGGTCGACCTGACTCCACTCGCGGCCAACATCTTCACCAAGGCATGGCTCGAGAGTAAGAGTCGATGACCGGTACGCTGTTCTTCTGGCTGGGCTTCGCTCTTGCGACGCCCAGCGAGGAAGACCAGCAGCGACAGCGCGAAGCCGAGCGCGAAGAAGCGCTCTTCGGAGTTCCCCCCGCGGCTACGGACGCCGCGCCCCGCACCAGGTCGTCCACCGTCGCCGACGCATCGGTCGCCTCGGGCGAGGCTGGCGTCGAGGGCCCGCTTCGGTCGCGGCCTCTCGACGACGAGTCGCGCCTCGTAGCCCGGGTCCCCGGTGGTGGCTTGGTCGAGCAGCTTCAGACCAAGATCGCGGGGCGCGACCGCATCGCGACCTTGGGCGGCTCGCTGCTCCTTCAGCTGCAGTACTCGGCCCTCGAGGGCATCGATCCCGGGGAGGCGCCGCTTCGAGCTCCGAGCTTTCTGAGCCTCTTCGTGGATGTCCGCCCCTCGGACCGAGTCCGCTTGTTTGCCGAGGGGCGGGTACAGACGGACTTCACGCTACGCACGGACGACAACGTCGTCGACGGTGGGCGTCTCGCGGCCGCCAACCTCGCGGGCTTCGTGAGCGACGATACCGAAGCCGTGCTCGACCAGCTATGGCTGAAGTTCGACGCGGCCCGGCGCGTGTTCTTCACCGTGGGAAAGCAGCGGCTGCGATGGGGTTCGGGACGTTTCTTCAACCCGACCGACTTCGTGAATCGTCAGCGACAAAACCCCTTGGCTATCTTCGACCAGCGGCTCGGGTTGGGACTCATCAAGGTCCACGTCCCCTTCGAGAAGTCGGGCGGTAACCTCTACGCCATCGTCGATCTCGAGGAGGCCGACCAACCAGAACGGATCGGTGCCGCCCTGCGCGGAGAGTTCCTCCTCGGGCCTTCGGAGACCGCGCTCGTTGCTTCCTACCGCAAGGGAACGGGCGTGCGCTGGGGAGCTGATGCCACCTTCGGAGTCTGGCAGATGGACTTCCGCACGGAACTTGCCTTCGCCTACGACGACGAAACTCCGTTCTACGAAGGCAACTTCGATCTGTCCGTACCCGAATTGCCGACCCGCGTAGACCGGTCTGACGAAGTGCGGTTCGAAGCCATGCTCGGCGCCGACCTCAACCTCAAGCTCAGCGAAGATGGAGACCTGCTGGTCCTCGGCGCCGAGTATTCGTATTTCGGCAGCGGCTACTCGAGCGCCGACCTGTATCCATTCTTGATCATCGCTCCGCCGCTCTCGGAAACCGGCGCTTTTCCCGGTGACCCGATTCCGCCGCTCTTCAACCCATTTCGAATCGGGCTCCACTACTTGGCCGCGTATGCAACCTTGGTCGCCCCCTTCTCTTGGAAAAGCACGACGTTCGTCGCGACCGCGATCACGAACCTCAGCGACCGCTCGGCGATCCTTCGCTTCGACTATGCGCAGGGCATACTGACCTTCCTCACCCTTCGCTTCTTCGTGAACGGCTATGTTGGGCAATTGGGTGCTTTCAAGTTGGGCTTCGAGATACCGCCTTTCGAGGCCCCGCCCGATGCCCCAGATGAAGTCGAGCAAGTGTCGCAGGGGGTGATCGTCGCGGCGCCGATTGTCGACGTAGGTCTGGCGCTTTCCATGACCTTCTGATGATGTCGGTGGCGATGACCCGTGAGCGCCAACGGCGAATCTTTTGTAATCGCACGCTCAATCTCCGGTCCATCAAGGCCATCGGCTACGACATGGACTACACGCTCATTCACTACCGAGTGGACGAGTGGGAGGCTCATGCCTACCGGCACACGCTTCGGCTCTTCGAGCAGGAGGGTTGGCCGGTTGATGGGCTCGACTTCGACCCCGACCTCATGGTCCGGGGTCTGACCATCGACACGCGGCTGGGGAACGTCTTGAAGGCCAACCGTTTCGGATTCGTCAAAAAGGCGTATCACGGAACGAAGCCGCTCTCGCACGAGGAAACGCGGAGCATCTATGGGCGGGTGATCGTCGACTTGGCGGGTTCGCGATTCAAGTTCATGAACACCTTGTTCTCGTTGTCGGAGTCGAGCCTCTTCGCTCAGCTCGTCGACCGCATGGATGCGGGCCGCCTCCCGACGGTTCAGGGATACGAAGACCTGTACCGGAAGGTTCGGTCCACCGTTGATTACGCCCATCTCGAGGGGCGCCTCAAGGGCGAGATCGTCGCCGACCCCGATCGATTCGTGGAGCTCGATGAGGCTACGGCGCTGGCTCTGCTCGATCAGCACTATGCCAACAAGAAGCTGGTGCTGATCACCAATTCGGCCTGGGACTACTCGAGCTCCATGCTGTCTTATTCCTTCGACCGGTTTCTTCCCGGTTCGATGACGTGGCGTGACCTCTTTAGCCTGGTCATCGTAGAGGCCCGCAAGCCGAGTTTCTTCACTCACAACAATCCGAGCTTTCGCGTCATCAATGAGCGGGGCGATCTCAGTCCGGCTCGCGAGGGCCTCGAGGAGAACCAAGCCTATGTCGGTGGTCATGCTGCGCAAGTGCAGGAGTGTTTGGGCGGGCTCGTCGGCGAACAGCTGCTGTACGTCGGTGACCACATCTACAGCGACGTCCACGTGAGCAAGGACGTTCAGCGCTGGCGGACGGCCCTCATTCTTCGCGAGATCGAGCGCGAGATCGAGGCGATCGAGATGTTTGAAGACAAGCGGCTCGAACTCGAGCGGCTCATGGCCGACAAAGAGCGACTCGAGACCAACGGATGCCAGCTCAAACTCCAACTCCAGCGCCGACGCGAAGCGTATGGTCCCGAGCTAGGCGTGTCCTCGGCCGAGCTCGAGTCGAAGCTGGAAGGCAATCGGCAAGAACTCCAGCAACTCGATCGCTCGATTCGTCCGCTGGCCAAGGCCGCCGACGACATGAGCAATCCTAACTGGGGCCTGCTCATGCGCGCCGGCAACGACAAGAGCCATTTCGCGCGGCAGGTCGAGCAGTATGCGGACATCTACATGTCGAGGGTCTCTAGTTTCCTGCAGCACACACCGTATGCGTACTTTCGTTCGGCGCGGGGCAGTCTCCCGCACGACCCGAACCCGGTCCCCGAAGAAGGCCTCACCACGGACGATGTCGTGCCGTGAGTCCACGCCCGGGTTTGGCTTGACGTAATATGCCCCACCTCGATGGGCGTCGTCGTCATTGTCCGCTGAGACATTGACAGCTCGAATGTCCCGTGGGACCCGACGGTCGAACCCGAAAGGATAGGAGGAATCACATGGCCTTTACGCTACCCGAGCTCCCGTACGCCCAGAACGCTCTGGAGCCTCACATTTCCGCGGAGACGCTGCAGTACCACCACGGTAAGCACCACAAGAAGTATGTCGACACCCTGAACGGCTTGGTCGACGGCACCCCCGATGCCGGCAAGTCGCTGGAAGACCTGATCACCTCGACCTCCGGCAAGTTGTTCAACCAGGCGGCTCAGGTCTGGAACCACACGTTCTACTGGAATTGCTTGGCTCCGAACGCCGGTGGTGCTCCGACCGGTGCCATCGCCGACGCCATCAACGGCACGTTCGGTTCGTTCGAGGATTTTCAAACGAAGTTCAACAACGAGGCGGCCACCCACTTCGGGTCCGGCTGGGCGTGGTTGGTAAAGGGCCCGAACGGCCTCGAGATCGTCAGCACGCATGATGCGGGCAATCCGCTGACCGACAAGAAGACGCCGCTGCTCACCTGCGACGTTTGGGAGCACGCCTACTACGTCGACTACCGCAACGATCGCGGCAAGTACCTCGGCGGTTTTTGGAACCTGGTGAACTGGAGCTTCGTCAACCAGCAGCTTTAGGCATCACGTCTCCCGACCGTCGCGACGGTCGGGAGACCGCTCTTTATCGAGTCCCAGTCTTTTCATTCGGTCGAAGAACGTACTCTTGGAGACGCCCAATCGACGGGCGGCCTCGGAGCGATTTCCAGCGCTCGCGACCAGCGCCTCCAGCATGTGGCGCTTCATCTGCTCATCGTCGGCGGGCTGGTCCCGGGGTTCACCGGCGCCGAAGATCTCCGATGAGAAGACGATGTGCTCGGCTTGAATATCGGGACCCTCGCCCAGGAAGAGCGCACGAATGATGACGTTCCGCAGCTCCCGAACGTTGCCCGGCCAGCGGTGCCGCATGAGCTTCTCCCGAGCCCCAATCGAGACGGAGCGCGGCTCGGGCTGTTGAGCCGCGAAGTGTTCCGCCAACAGCACGACGTCGTCGAGACGCTCCCGCAGAGGAGGCACACGGACGGTGAGTACGAACAGCCGGTGAAACAGGTCTTCGCGGAACGCGCCCCGAGCTACGAGTTCTTCTAGGTTACGATGCGTCGCGGCCACGACGCGGGCGTCGACGCGTCGCTCGGAAGTCGCCCCGACCGGCCGCACGACCGAGCTTTCGAGGACCCGCAGGAGCTTCGGCTGAAGATCGAGGGGCAGCTCGCCGACCTCGTCGAGGAAGATGGTACCGCTGGACGCTGCCTCGAAGGCTCCGGCGCGGTTTCCCGCCGCTCCAGTGAAGGCTCCTTTGATGTGCCCGAACAGCTCCGACTCGACGAGCTGAGGGCTCAATGCCCCGCAGTTCAAGGCAATGAAGGCTCCCGGTCGTCGCGACTCTTCATGGAGTCCCCGCGCGATGAGTTCCTTGCCCACTCCCGATTCGCCGACGATCAGGACCGGCTCGGGGCTGGCGGCCAGCCGCGGGACATCGGCGAATACCCGTCGCATGCTCTGGGATCGCCCATGGAGTCCTCGAAAGGTCGTCACGGTATCGGGCGGGGACGGCCGAAGGCGAAGCGTGACGCGGCCAAGGATGAGCTCCGCCGCGGCGGGAAGTTCGACTTCTCGGACCATCAGCCCGTTGAGCCGCGTCCCGTTGGTCGAACCGAGATCCTGGAGCAGCCATCCGTCGCGATTTCCCAGGAGCCGGCAGTGGTAGGCCGACACCGCCGGATCGTCCAGGACCAGGTCGTTGTCCGCCGCCGAGCCGATGGTGAAGGCAGCCCTCGGCTCGACGCGGATCTCGGTGAGACCTGTCTCGAGGTGCAGGGTAGGACAGGTCGGCGCAGCGCTGGCCTCCATGCGTTCGGTGGTCCCCGAAGGCGGCGCCGGTGGTTGGCGGACGAGCCGGAGGTGGTAGGGACCGAGCGGGAAAGTATCGCCATCGTTCAGGTCGAAGGGGCCGGTGCCATCGGGGGTGCACGGCATCAGGCGAAAAGTGCGCCCGAGGTCGAAGATGGCCAGGGCTGCTTCCGGGACCGAGGGGTCGGGGAGCATCACGTCGGTGGCCGGGTGCGACCCGACGATGGTTTTTGCGGCCTCGAGCCGGACGCGGAGTAGCGGTCGGCCGTCGCGCTCGACGGTCAGGAACCCAGGCGTACCCACTCGGAACAGTCCTAACAGGTGGAACGTCCACGCCTCAACGGGTGCTCCTGCAGGCTGAATTGCACCTGCGTTCCCGCGCGGGGATTTTCCCTCCCCGCAGACCGGGTCTGTGAGGTCACGGGAGTCTCCCGTCAGGGTTGCGGCGATCGGTGGTAGTCGAGGTGAACCCGGTCGATGCCGCGCCCATCCAGATCGACCTCGATCCGCACGGGGCCAACCTCGGACACGCCCGGACCTCCGCTGACGGCGACGCCCTGCACGGCTAGGCGCCCTCGAACCGTATGCTCGTTTCGCCCGGTTCGGGCGAAGTCGACTTCGTCGCTGGTCAGAATGGCGTGCTCCAGGTGCCAGTCGTGAGCGTGCCGCCAGGTGAGCGTCTCGGCCTTCACTTCGAGATTGCGCAGCTGCATGTGTTGGCCGCGGTGCCAGTTCACTTCGGCCGTCGAACGAATTCCGGTGGCATCGAAGTCGGGTCCGGCGAGCCTGCCGCCGACCAGGTCCAATCGACCGTGAACCTGCAGTTCGCCGTCGTCGTAGTGGATGTCCAACCGGCTCGATGGGGAGAGCTCGAGGCGCCCGGCGGAGCCGAGCTCCACGAGGGCTCCGCCGGCCGGTCTGATCTCGGTCGCGCGCACGCGCAGAGCGGAGGGGGCCTGTCGACGGGGGGCCGAACGACGCCG
>CAYYOT010000111.1:0-11307 GCA_964473255.1 uncultured Myxococcales bacterium
CCGCCCCCGACGCTAGACTAGCGCTTGGAGAACTGCCAGCGCTTGCGGGCGCCGGGCCGACCGTACTTCATCCGCTCGACCTGCCGAGCGTCCCGCGTGAGAAAGCCGGCATGCTTGAGCGGCGAGCGGAGGGCACCCTCCGCCTCGGCCAGGGCCCGAGAGATACCGTGCCGAACCGCGCCGGCCTGACCGGAGAGACCACCGCCGGTCACGTTGACGACGATGTTCCACTTGGCGGTGGCTTCGACCAGCTCCAGCGGCTGCCGGAGGATCATGCGCAGCGTCTGTCGCCCGAAGTAGTCTTCGACGGTCCGCTTGTTGATGGTGACCGTGCCGTTGCCGGGGCGCATCCAGACGCGAGCGATCGCTTCCTTGCGACGGCCGGTGGCGTAAAACTCGGTGTCAGCCATTGTGTCGGTATTCCTCAGGCCTCGAGCTCGAGCGTCTCGGGCCGCTGGGCAGCGTGCGGGTGCTCGCCACCCGGGTAGATCTTCAGCTTCTTCATGATCCGATTCCCGAGGGCCCCCCGGGGCACCATGCCCGCGACGGCGAGCTCGATGAGCTTGGCCGGGGTTCGGGCTCGGATCTCCGCACCGGTCCGGGACTTCATGTTGCCCAGGTAACCGGTGTGTTTGTTGTAGACCGTCTTGAAGAGCTTTTCGTTGCCGCGCATCTCGACCTGCCCGGCGTTGATCACGACCACGAAGTCGCCGACGTCATCGTGGGCGGTGAACGTAGGCTTGTGCTTGCCGCGGAGGCGGATGGCCACCTGGCTCGCCAGGCGGCCGAGGCTCTTGCCCTTGGCGTCGACGAGCACCCACTTGCGGTCCACGTCGCGGGACGTGAAATGACGCGTAGGCTTCACGTTGGCGAGCCCGCGACGCGGGTTGTTGGCTTCGTCGGCCATGGGGCGCAGGTCGTTACGCTTTGGCCCTGGGTCTGTCAAGTCCTCCGAAACCATCGGTTCACGCCGGATTGTGGCTCTCCGACGCGACGTCCCGGTCGCCTTCGGGACGAGGAGGAAGCCGTTCGTCGTAGATGACCTCTTCTAGGGTCAACCCGTGGGGCGGCGCCGTCATCCCGGCTTGCGTCCGATCGCCAACCTCCAGGAGCTCCTGCACCGACCGGAGGGTCCTCTTGCCCTGCCCGACCTCGACCAAGGTACCCGCGATGATGCGAACCATGTTCTTCACGAAGGCGTTGCCCACCACCCAGAGGTCGAGACGCCGATGCGGCCCCGGCTCCAGGCGTACGTCGTACAGGGTGCGAACCGCGTGCTTGGCCACGCATCCCGTCGCCCGAAAGCTCTCGAAGTCGTGCGTACCGACGAGCACCCTCGCCGCTCGCTCCATCTCGGCCCGGTCGAGCGGTCCCCGGAGGTGCCAGGTGAACCGACGCTCCAGCGCACTCGGCACGGGGCCAACCCAGAAACCATAGCGATAGTACTTTCCCCTCGACGTCCGCCGCGGGTCCCAACCGGGTTCGACCGTCCGCAGGTCGCGGACGACGATGCTATCCGGCAGATAGGTGTTCAGGCCGCGCTCGAAGCCCACCAGCGGAATATGGTCCCGCTCCACGTCGAAGGCCGCAACCTGTCCGCGAGCGTGAACACCGGCATCCGTCCGGCTCGCCCCACGCACCCGCACCGCGCCCTGAACGATTCGCGCCAGCGCCGCCTCGAGCTCGCCCTGGACGGTGTTCTGATCGGCTTGCGCCTGCCAGCCCGCGAAGTCGGTTCCCTCGTACTCGACGGTCAGCCGAATCGTACGCACGGGATCAGAGCTCGATGAAGAGGCCCGCGTTCCACGTCGTGTCGGAAAAATCGAAGCCCTGCTGCCCGAAGCCGTCCACGTTTGAGATCGTGCCTTCGAAGAAGAGATACGTCCCGCGCACGCCGGTCGAATTGTAGAAGTTCTGGGCCGACTTGCGGTCGATGGCGTTCAGGAGAAGCTGAATGCCCAACGTTCCCGTGACGCCAAACTTGCCGCCGCGCCCGAAGAAGTCGTCGCCATCGGGGTTCTCGACCCGAGACACCGCCCCGGAGGCGTCCGTGACCCAGTACCAATAATACGCGAGACCTCCGCGAACGTACGGCACGAGAGGCACCGGCGAGTAGTCAACGATGAAGTCGGCTCGGTAGCCGATCTGGAACGTGGTGGGGATGATGTTCAGCGTCGTGGTATCCTCGGTGGGCGCGCCGCTCGAGTCGAGACCGTCGCCCTGCCACCGAGCGAAGCCCACCGAGGCGTACGCGGTGGCCGCCCCGTAGCCCCGCCACAGCTGGAGTTCGGTTCCGAAGTTGAAGGCCGGATTCGACCCCGGTCCGGCGACGAGCTCGTTGGTCGCATTGCCGTCGGAGTCTTCGCGGTAGCGCCCGAACGACAGACGAAAGGCGCCGTTGTCGAAATCGTCGTCGCCCATCCGCGGAAAGTACGGCCCCACCTTGAACTCGAACCCCAAACCGATCGGCAGATTGCTCTCGGGGCGCAGCCCTCGCTTCTTCGCCTCTGCGGCACTCGGCTGCGCCACGGCGACCAGGAGGACCAGCGCGCCAGCTCGGGACCGGCGACGCACCGCCCAGCGCAGCAAGATGACGACCAGGGCGGCGGCAAACAAGGGCCAGAGGAGGGCGAGTCCCGCGATGAGGGCTACCGGGACCAACGCGATCTGAGCGGCGACCCGCCGAGCATCGGATGCCGCCAGCCACCGCGCCCAAGGCGGCGAAACCCGGTAGTACGTTTCGATGAGCTGCCGTCCGGATTCGGTCGAACTCAAGACGTCATCGCGGAACGCCCGAAGAACCCGCACGATCGGGTGCCGGTCCGAGCCGTAGGCCGCGGTCGCAACGAAGCAGAACCCGCCCTCCTCTTCTCCTCCGAGCTCGCGGTGGAGCTCGAAGAAGTCGGTGACGGGAATCGGCTCCTCGATGAGCACATTCGACAGCGGACCTTCGTTTTCGAGGATGTCGATCGCCTTGACGGCGACCGCGGTCGGCAGACCGTTGGCGAGTCCGGAGTCGATGGCAAAGCTACTGACGCTCTCGCCGATGCGACCGACGACGCGAGGGCTGTCGCACGGCAAATGACCGGGCGTTGCGGGCACCGTGTCCGGCTCCTCGGGCGGCTCGTAGCCGGGGAAACCGTCGGCGGCCGACGACGTCGCGACGCAGTATTCGATCTGGTAGAACAGGATCTCCTCGGCCGCCGGCAAAAGGGACCCGGTGAGGCGCTCCCAGCGCACGGTCAAACGATTCTCACCCGGGATCAGCTCCAACAGCTGCGGTGCAGGTGGCGGCACCGTGTCGACGCGAAAGGTCCAGTTGTTGGTGCCCGAGTTCTGGTTGGTCGCACCGCTGCTGGGGAAGACGCGAACCACGATCTGCCGGTCGCAGTTGTTGACGCAGATGAACCCCTCCGGGCAGCCGGAGGTGTCGGCGGGGGAGCTGCAGGCGGGACCCATATCTTGCATGGCCGCCTGTGCGATCGAACGCCTCGTCATGCGGATGAAGTACGACTGGCCGCTGATCGCCCGACCGTTGTTTTCACCGGCATCCTGGCCCGCATCCGAGAGGTCCACCAGGTCGATCGGGTCGTTGTTGTCCGGGTTGAACGCGCGGTCGTACGAGATCTCGTACCGGTGAGCGAGGTTGCTGGCGAAGGTGGACGTCCAGTCCATGCGAATGGCGTTGCCTTCGTCGGACTCCAGGATCCCTTCGATGTTCACGTTGATCGCGTCCGGACTGGTGATCGGGAGGGTGGTGACCACCGGCTGTGCCCGGACCGTCGACGCCGCCAGCAGCGCGGTCCCGAGGCCCGTGATCAGGCTGGCGAGTCGGAACATCGCGGGGACGGGTAGCAAACTTTGTTCCACGAGGAAACGTGACGTTTCGGGCGCTGCCCAGCGGATGGCATTGTCAGGCTGTCGCACGGCACCGGCCGTGGGCGTCACTTTGACTCGGCCCACCGCTCGAGGAGCCAGACCACCTGTGTGGCGCTCCCTCGACGGAGTCGGTCGTAGTGAAGGACGGCGGAAACCGTCCCCCGATCGACCGCCACCTGGGTGACCAAGACGTCGTCCCGCCCGGAGGCATCCAGCGCCGCCGCCGCGTCCACGACCCGGAGCGCCAGCCCTCGGCCCAGGAGCTCGATGACATCCTCACGAGCCGGGGTGCGCTCCACCTGGAACTGCACGACCGCGGTTTCCGTCGAGAACGTCGGCACGAGCAAGCGCGTACACACGCAGCGCACGGATAGCCCGAGAGCGGTCGCCCCGGCCTCCAGGTCCGAAGCCAGTCGGTCGGGACCGTCTTCCGCCGGACGAACGTTGAAGGCCAGCGGGCCGTCGAAGACGACCGGCGACCGGTCCTGCAAGGTAAAGAAGGCTCGCGTCTGCTCGGACAGTTCGTCGATCCCCGGTCGCCCCGCTCGTGAGGCCGACTCGAGAGCGACCACCGAAAGGTGGCGGGGCGAAAGCTCACCGATCGCCGAAAGAGCGGAGAGGATCGGATGGGCCGGCCCCACCGGGATCCGGACCCGCGTCGGTCGGGAAGGTGCGGTGACCAGTCCGGAAAAGACGGCAGGACCGACTTCGGATGCGGGCCGAAGATCGACGACGGTAACCGCGCGGGGGCCCAGACCCTCCAGCACGGCTTCGATGACCGGGTCGTCGAACGCGACGACGTAGCCGCCCGCAGTCAGCGTAGACGGGTCCATCAGCGAAAGTTCGGGCTGGAGCTCGACCGACGTCGTGGAGCGTACCCAGTCGACGCCGAGGTCGTGGTCCTCGGAGACCTCGACCAAGGACTCGGCTGCGGACGTATGAGCGCCGAGGATCACCCAGCGAGCGGTATCGGATGTTCCCACGACGTAGGAGTTACGAGCCAACGGCTCGTCGATGCTCACGCGGCTCCGAGCTCGAGCATACGGTCCTTTTTGACGAGCTTTAACTTCTGCAGCTTCTTGCGTTCGAGCTCTTCTGCGGGGTTCAGGAACGGTCTACGGTCGAGACTGTTCAGTCGTTCTTCGAGTTCGCGGTGCTCGCGGCGGAGATCATCGATCTCGAGTTGGGCGTTCCTGAATCTAGCCATGTTCGCTTGCTCCTCTCGGCATGGAAGTTCGGCGACGGTCTCCGCAGGCTAGGCGGCGCCGGAAGCCGAGGTCAATGTGGTCCGGCGGACGACGCAGCCTTGGCGAGGTACTTCCGACCGGTCCGGTCGGAAAGGGCCCCGGACCTAGGCCGAATCGCCGAGTTTCTCCTCAGCCGCGGAAAGCATCAGGTAGTTCGGCTCGACGTCCAGTGCCCTTCGCATCTCCCCTCGCCGGTGGGCGGCCCAGGCGAGGACCCCGAGGACCTCGGCCGAGGGCGACCGGACCTCGGACCGCTTCCATGCTGGCGCGTCCGGCGCGAGGACATCGGCGTCGCCGACCCAGTCACCCGGGGAAGCTCCCTCGAGGTGGGTGCGAAGCTGGGCCGCCGTCATGCGGGTATCCTCGAGACAAGCCGTCCAACCGCCCGCACCGTCCACGCGGTACGCGCCCGCGAAGGCCTGCTCCCGTCGAGCGTCCAGCGTTACCCAGCGCCAGCGCTCCGGCACCGAGGGAAGGTCGGTCGCACTGGCGGCCCAAACCATGAGGGACGACACGGGGATCGCAGGCCGCGCATGAACGGCGGCCAGGCCTTTCAGGAAGGCTACTCCGATCCGGAGGCCCGTGAACGACCCGGGACCGACGCTGATCGCGTAGGCCTCGACCGCAGAAAGGTCGCTCCCCACGCACTCGCGAACGAGCTCCGCCAGAGCGCGAGGCTCCTTCGCGTGCACGGAGCGAACGACTCCCCCCGCCGACTCGACGAGGGCGACCGACGGCGTGCGGGTCGACGTTTCGAATGCGAGGAGCACGGCGCGGCTAGAAGAACCCGAGAGAGAGAATGTCGTTGCGCAGCGCAAGGAGCAACAGCGCGACGATCACGACCAGACCCACGATGTTTGCCAGCTCACGCGTCCGCATCGACACTGGCCTTCGCTTCACCGCCTCGACCAGGCAGAACAGCAGGTGGCCCCCGTCGAAGAGCGGTATGGGCAGAAGATTCACGAGCCCGAGATTCACCGAGACCAGTGCCATGATGAAGAGATACTGGAGCCAGCCGGCCTCCACCGCCTGGGCCGTGACTTTGAACACCGTGCCTGGCCCGCCAACGTTATCGAGACTCACGCCCCCCGTGAAGATCTTGAAGAGCCCGGTCGTGATCGTTCCGATGACGGCTCCGGTCTGCCGCACTGCCCCGGTGAAGCTCTCGCCCAATGACAAGCGAACCTGCTCGGTTTGGATCGGCGCGGTCGAAGACCAGGCTCCGAGACGCTGCTGGCGAAGGGCGACCGCGTCGCAGCTCGGCGGTGACGGAAGGCTTCCCGCCCCGAGTCCGGAGTCCCAGGCAGCCTGGGTATTGCGGGAGACGGCGTGGATACATGACGTGGCCTCGGGACGAACGGTCACGGTCTTCTCCGCACCCCCGCGGCGGATCGTCACCTCCATGGGAGCACCCTCCGCTTCTTCCATCCGTACATAGAAGCCCCAGACCGCCCCCACCGGAGTGCCGTCGACGGCGATGATCCTGTCCCCGGGAGCGATCCCGGCTCGGTCGGCGGCGCCACCGGGGACCACCGAACGAACGAAGCCGGATGCCGGCGCCAAGCCCAGGTCTGCCAGCTGGTCGAAACCCGCGGGCACCTCGGCCGAGACGGAAACCATCTCTTCTTGCGAAGCGAGAAGGAGGTCGCCTGCTCGCCGGGACTCCGAGCGGGCGACCATCATCTCGATGGCCCGCCCGCGGTGCTTGGCCAGGGCCTGGACCAGCTCCCCAGTCTGGGTCACTGGATTCCCAGCCACGGCGGCGATCCGGTCTCCGGTTCTCAGCCCCTCGGGGGCCAAACGAGGGTCATCGATCCCTACGCGGGTACCGAGGGGGGTGAGGGCGACGCCGATGATCCCCTTTTCGACCCGGTTCCCGAAGATGCTTTCCGAAACCGTGGCGTCGGGCGTCATCGGCAGGTCGAGGACCTCGTCGCCGCGCTGAATTCGAATCTGCAGCGTCTCGTTCGGGCGCGCGCTCACCAGTTCCTGAACTCGACTGAACGAGTAGGTTCGGACCCCATCGACAGCGAGAAACTGGTCGCCGGGTCGCAACCCTGCGCGGGCGGCGGGTCGCCCCGGCTCCACCTGTCCGATGATGGGGATCGCGACGGTCGGGCCGAGGAGATTGTAAGCGAAGAAGCACAAGACCGGGAACGCGAGGTTGAAGGCCGGTCCCGCCAAGGCGACGATCGCCCGTTGCCCCACCGGGGCCGACGAAAACGATCGGGCGCGATCCTCGGGAGGAAGCTCCTCCCCGGGATGCTCCCCCACCATCTTGACGAAGCCCCCCAGCGGAACCATCGCGATCTGATACGTGGTCTCGCCGTGAGTGAAGGCGATCAGCGGCTGACCGAATCCCAGGGAGAACTTCACGACCTTGATGTCGAAGAGCTTCGCCGCCAGGAAGTGGCCGAGCTCGTGAACAAAGATCAGGACCCCGATGAACAGGATGAAAGCCGCCACCGACGTGGGGCCGAAGCTCCAAGGCGCATCCACCTTTTGGACCCTAGTTCGGCCCTCGCCGAAGGGCCACCCAGACCCGCCTTCGCGGTCTCAACCCCCTAGAGAAAGCCAAGCCGGATGCAGATCTGCGACGAAGTAGGCGTAGGCGAGGACCAAAGGACCAACGAAGAGCAAGGCGTCGATGCGATCGAGCAGACCACCATGGCCTGGCATGAACTGTCCGGAATCTTTCACGCCGACCGAGCGTTTGAGCAGGCTTTCGCCCAAGTCACCGGCCTGGCCGCAGGCGGCGGCGAGTGGTCCGAGCGTCGCCAGGTGGACGAAGTCGACGCTCTTCGGACCGACGAGGGCGATCACCGCCGCCCCGATGAGCGGACCCGTCAGCAGACCGGCGATCGATCCTTCCCAGGTCTTCTTGGGACTGATTTGAGGATAGAGGAGGTGCCGTCCGAAGGCGCGACCGACGAAGTAGGCCCCACTGTCACTCCCCCAGGCCAGCGCGCACGCCAGGAGGACCCAACCCCCGCCCTCCGGAAGCTGACGAAGCAACCCCATGGTCGCGAGCGGCGCGGCCACCCAGAAGATTGCCATCAGCCCGAAGGCCGCTCGATTCGCGGTCGTCGCGAAGTCACCAGGCCAGGTCAAAAAGTAAACGACCGTAAAAAGCGGAAGACAAGCGACCGCCAGCAGCGCGGTCACCTGGCTGAATCCTCCGGTGAGGGCGACCAAGATCATGAGCGTGCCGAGCGACGTGAATAGAGCCCGGGCCAGTCGGTCGCGGAGCATCATCTCGCAGAACTCGTACAGCCCGCGAGCCGCGACGAGCAGCACGAGCGCCCCAAAATACCAGCCGCCCTCGTAGATCAACCACAGTACGGCCGGAAGGGCCGCCAGCGCGCTCACTACCCGGACGATCAAATGAGGATCACTCCACCGGCGTCGGACCGTCGGTCAGCTGGGCTTGGGTCTTGCCAAAGCGCCGTTGTCGCCGGCGGTAGGTTTCGATGCAGTCGAAGAAATCTCGCTCGCGAAAGTCCGGCCAGAGCGTGTCGACGACCACGATCTCGGCGTAGGCGGCCTGCCAGAGAAGAAAGTTCGAGAGCCGCATCTCTCCGCTCGTTCGGATCAGCACATCGAGCGGGGGAAGATCGCTGGTGAACATGTATCCGTCGAGGGTGGATTCGTCGATGCCGGAGGACGACAAGCGCCCCGCCGACACGTCGGCCGCGACGCGTCGGCAGACGTCGACGATTTCTTCGCGGCCCCCGTAGGACAGCGCCAACGTCAGCGCCATGTCACTCATACCGGCCGACGACTCTTCCAGAAAACGGAGCTGACTCTGCACCTTGTCGGGAAGTCGGTCGATCTGTCCGATCCCGCGCAACCGAATCCCGTTGTCGATGATCGTTTTCCGCTCCTCGACCAGGTAGTCCAAGAGCAGGATCATCAGATGCTCGACCTCCGCCTGCGGTCGCCCCCAGTTCTGGACGGAGAAGGCGTACAGGGTGAGCGCCTTGATGCCGTTTTCGCGGGCCGCGGTGACGATCGCTCGCACGGACTTCGCCCCCCGGGCATGGCCCTCCAAACGGGTACGACCGCGAAGCTCGGCCCAGCGCCCATTACCATCCATGATGATGGCGATGTGCCGGGGGACGGGACCGGGATTCAGCCGAGGCTTCGGCTCGTCGGCCATCAGACCTCCATGATCTCCCTCTCCTTCTTGGAGACGAGGTCGTCGACCATCTTCACGTAGTCGTCGGTAATCTTCTGTACTTGCTCCAGGAGCCTCTTCGTATCGTCCTCGGGCAAGTCGCCTGCTTTCTGCAGCTGCTTCGCCATGGCGTTGGCTTCGCGGCGAGCGTTGCGAACGGACACCTTTGCCTCTTCCCCTTTATTCTTGGCCACCTTCGTGAAATCGCGACGTCGCTCTTCGGTCAGCGGGGGAATCGGCAGCAAAATCTTCTCACCGTCGTTCTGTGGCTGAATCCCGAGGTCGGAGCTGCTTCGCAGCACCTTCTCGATCTCCTGAAGAACGCTACGCTCGAACGGCTTCACCGTAATCAGCCGAGGATCGGGAATGGAAAGCGTGGCCACCTGGTTCAAGGGCACCTTGGAGCCGTAGTATTCGACGCGAATGCTATCGAGCATCGAGAGATTGGCTCGTCCGGTTCGGATTCGGGTCAGCGCCGTGCGTAGAGCATCGATCGAATGCTCCGAGCGATCTTTCAACTCTTGAATGACTTCGTCCTGCATGGTTCGTCCTTTCGCGGTCGCCTCAAGCCGCCATCTCCGTCGGAATCGTTCCCACGACGGTCCCCACCTCTTCCCCGCGCGCCACCTTCAGCAGATTGCCGGTCCGGTCCATCGCGAAAACGATGATCGGTAGCCGATTGTCCATGCACAGTGAGATGGCAGTCGCATCCATGACCTTCAACCCCATGTTGAGAGCGTCGAGGTACGTCACCGTGCGAAAACGCCGAGCGTCCGAATGGGTTACGGGGTCTTTGTCGTAGACGCCGTCGACCTTCGTGGCCTTCACGATGACGTCGGCATTGATCTCCATGGCACGCAGAGACGCCGCAGTGTCGGTTGTGAAGTACGGATTCCCGGTCCCCGCCGCAAAGATGACGACGCGGTTCTTCTCCAGGTGGCGCACCGCTCGTCGTCGAATGTAGGGCTCGGCGATCTGTTCCATCTTGATCGCGCTCTGGACCCGGGTCTGGATCCCGAGGCGCTCCAGTGAGTCCTGAAGGGCCAGCGCGTTGATCGAGGTGGCCAACATCCCCATGTAGTCGGCGGTGGCGCGGTCCATCCCTTCGGTGGCCGCCGAAACCCCGCGGAAGATGTTTCCCCCCCCGATCACCAGCGCGACCTCGACCCCGAGCTCCATGACCGACGCGACCTCGGAGCCGATGCGGTCCAATACCCCGGGATTGATGGCTTTGCCGTCATCGGCCAGGGCTTCACCGGACAGCTTGAGCAGGATCCGACGATACTTGAGGGACGGCTCGGCCATCGGTGGCCCGAAGCTAGGCCTCCTCGCCCGTCAAGTCTACGGGGATTTGAGCATCGAGGAAGACTCTGGCCCATCGAGATCCGACATGGAAACCGAGCTCTCTTCGCTGAACTCCGCGGGGAACGCGAGATCGAAACGAGTGCCGCGACCGGGCTCGCTTTCGACGGCGACCTCGCCTTTGTGAGCCATGACCAGACGTTTCACGATCGCGAGCCCCAGGCCCGTGCCCCCGTACTCCCGCGTGATCGAGTTATCGACTTGGTAGAAGCTCGTGAAGATCTGCTCCAGCTTGTCCTTCGGAATGCCGATACCGGTGTCTTCGACCGAAAAGACGATGAGGTCCGACCGAGCGGTGCCGAATCGTCCACCTCCGGTCACGTCGAGACCACGAGACACGCGGCGCACCCGGATGTCGATCCTCCCCCCGTCAGGCGTGAACTTCACCGCATTCCCCGCCAGGTTCACGAGGCACTGGCGGATCTTCTCCTTGTCGCCCCGCAATTCGGCCGCATCACCGGCCACCGATGTGGCGACGGTTACGTTCTTGCGGCTTGCCTGGGGAAGAATGGTCGTCCGGGTCTCTTCCACGACGCCGCGTACATCCACGTCGCCGACGTCTACACGCAGGGCCCCGGCTACGATCTTGGAGCACTCGCGCAGCGCGCATCTCAGTTCGAGCAGACACTACCCTTTATCTCG
>CAYYOT010000112.1:0-10207 GCA_964473255.1 uncultured Myxococcales bacterium
CGAACATGCGGGAAATCACAGCGTCGGCGCTACCAGATCTTCGTCAGAGGGACGAGCGCTCATTCAGTCGAGCTCTTTGCGGACCTCGACGAGCGCATCCACGTTCTTCACGTGAGAGAGGCCCGCCATCAGGAACTCGGTGGTCGCCTCCTTGAGGCGGCTCACCGACGCATCGTCGAGCCCCACCGCCGCCGCCAACTCACGGATCAGGCGATCTTCGTCGTCGCCGTAGTCGCCGTCGGCGAGAGCCAAGAGGATCAGGCTCTTCACGAAGAGCTGCTGATGCTCGGCATCGCCTCCGAACTTCGCCTTGGCCTCGTCGGGATCGAGGTCGCCGCGGACGACCTCCTCCACCGGAGGGTCCCCCGCCCGAGCACAGCTCGCGTAGAACTCGCGAACCAGCGCCATTTCGTTGTCGTGGACGCCATCGACCCGAGCGACCGCCATCATGGCATGGCAGAGGGTCTTGACCTGCTCGAAGTCGATGTCGACGTCGCTGAAGAAGTCGGCCAGCATGAAATGGATCTCGCGTCTGCTGGGCCTGGGGTCAATCAGGGGGGATCGACGACGTCGTACCGCGTTCCCCGAACGATCCGGAACTCGATTTCGGCCGTGCCCCCGCCCTCCACGGCCGCCTCTTCGGTCCGGCGACTCACGTAGCCGATCTCGAGCCGGATGCCGGGAGCGGTGGGGGAAGCCGCGAAATAGGCGTCCGCGGTCTCCTGGGAGAGCACGTACGTCGTCCCCTGGATGGTCGCCGACGAGCAGACCAAGAGCGTATCTCCGTCGAAATCGCGAATGACGAGCAGGAGCTCGGCGCCTACCGGGAAGAACGGCTGGAACTGGAAGAGCACCCCTCGGGAGATGTCCAAGGGGACCGTCGGCAGCGGAAACTGCGGGATGAAGTCCGACGGCGCCGCCAGCTCCACCCCGAGGATGTCTGCGGGCTGCCCCGTCCCCCCACCAGCGCGGAAATCGAAAGTCACCGACTGAAGGACCGAAGGCGTGAAGATCGGGGACGGAAGGAGGTCCGTCGGAACCAGCGCACCGGTGACCAGGGACTCCAGGCTGAAAGTGATGTCGGTGGGGCCGGACACCGCGACGCCCACGGTCTCGACCAGGACGGGCCTCGGCGGCACCCGCGTCTCGGTCTCCACGATGGTGCAGCTCCCGAAGGCCACACCTGGCGCAGGCGTCTCCCTGACGTCGACGTCGGCTTCGGCGAAGTCGAGTACGAAGCCGCGACCGACGGATAGCGGCCCGGTGAACTGCCCGATCTCCACGAGCCCCGTGATCAGGGGGGGCAGCGCCCCCGCGTCCCGTAGGCCCGAGTCGGCGTCGGCCGCGGATCCGTCCCGGCCGATCGCGTCCGCGAGATCGGCGTCGGCGTCCGGTCGCGGCGGAACGTCGGGGAGTCCGGGCGCCGCATCCCTCGGGTTCGGGGGTACATCGGTGCGGCACGTGCCGCTTCGGCACGTCTGGCCCGGGGGGCAGTCGGCGCTGGTTCGGCACTCGGTCTCTTCTTCGTCGTCACACCCGCTCAGCAGAACGACGGCAAGGAAGAGACGAATCAGCGGGCGCACGCGAAAAAGGTCCTAGCGCGACGAGCTGGCGATTGAAAAGCTGTCCCTGGGAAGGCGGAGTGCCTTCGGATGGTGGTTGCCGAACGTTCTTTCTTCGGAAACCGGGGCTGCGGCGGGGGAGACTCGAACTCCCATGCCTCTCGGCGCCACCCCCTCAAGATGGTGTGTCTACCAATTCCACCACCGCCGCGAAACGGAGGCCGCGCTTCTAGCGAACGACGGTCAACCCGTCAACCGAATCACTCGGGGGATGCGCCCTCGTCGAGCGCACTCTCCGGCGTGACTAGGTTCGTGGGCTCGTCCAGCCCCTCGGCGGCCGGAGCTTCGGGCGCCGCACCCTGGGCGGGGGGCGGATTGTCCGGCACGACCGAACGACTCTGCGACGACATGTACGAGAGCCCCATGCTGGTGCACATGAAGATGATGGCGGCACCCGTCGTCATGCGCGTCAAGAAGTTGCTCGCCCCGCGGCTGCCCATGACGGCGCCGGAGCTCCCGCCGCCAAAGACCGCGCTCACCCCGCCGCCCTTGCCGCTCTGGAGAAGGATGATCGGCAGCATGGCCAGGCACACGATGACATGGAGGATGTAGAGCGCGGTCTCCATCGAGCGACGGTTCCTGAACGATCGGACCCAGCTTGTCCAGCGGGGAGCGAAGCTGCGCCAATCGAGGGAAACCTGGTTTTAACCCTATATGGCTGCTTTGACTTTTGGGCGCTCCGGGCGATTCCATGACGGTGCACCGGGGGGAGGCGCACTCATGCACATGACTACGAAAAGCTGGCCGCTGGCCGCGACGATCGCTCTTGGGTTCGCCTGTGGCTCGGCCGAAGGGCCGTCCCAGCCCGAGGCAGCCGGTGACCGGATGCCGGTCGCCCCCGACCCGATCGAGGAGGCGCCGGACATCGTGCCCCTGACCGCCCCCCGTCCGGCGATCAGCGGCGGGCATCTCGCGGCGAGCCCTGACGGCGACTGGTTGGTTGGCGCCGACCCGGACCGGAGTTTGATCTACGTGGTCGACCGCGCGTCGTTCGAAGAGCCTGCGGTCATCCCCGTTGCGTCGGAAACGGAGCTCGGGCGCGTCGTGGTCGACGATACCCGGGCCTTCGTAGCCGAACGCAACAGGCACGCGATCGCCGTGGTCGAGCTGGCTGCGGGTCGCCTCGTGACCGAGTTCGCGACCTGCATCGAGCCTCGAGGCTTGGCGCTCGACGGCCCCAACCTGCACGTAGCGTGTGCGTCCGGGGAGCTGTGGACGCACGACCTCGATGATTTCGCCCCCGTCCGTCGGATCGAGCTGGAGCCCGACCTGCGCGACGCGGTCGTCACCGAGGAGGGCCTGTTCGTCTCCGTCTTCCGCGCGGCGCGGATCCTCCAGCTGGACGACGCCGGCGCGGTGACAGCCGAGCACGCGATACGCTTGGCCCCGGAAGAGTTCGAAGACCTCGTCCCCGCCGCCCGGGTGGCGTGGCGCATGCGCGCCCTGCCGGACGGGTCGCTGATGGTGCTTCACCAGTTCGCCACGCGGGCGACGATCCGCATCGCGCCGCCCAGCGCTCCGGCGAGCTCGAGCGGCGGGTACGGCGGCGGTACGACCGCTGGGTCCGAACCTCGGATCGCCCCCGGTATGCTGCCGTGCACGAACTCCGTCGTCGCTTCTGCGCTCTCGCTCATCGTCCCCGGAGAAGAGCCACGGGTCGTCGGTCTCCTCGGCCAAGCGGCGTTCGTCGTCGACTTCGATCACGATCCGGTCAGCGGTCGCGTCGTGGTGGCGATGCCCTCGCCGACGCGCCAGAACTTCTCGCCGACGTCGGGACTCCTCACCTTCGAGCTCGCGCCGGCCGAGCCCGGCCAGCCCGCCCAGCCCGGCGACGTCGCGGGCCTTCGGTGCTTGCCACCGACGACCCTGCGCTGGTCCAGCGGAAGCGGCGTACCGTCGACCCTGTTCGGCCCCGAGGGCGAGCAGTATGCACTGACCCGAAGCCCGGCGACTCTGGTTCGCCTTACCCAGGAGCACTCCGTCAGGGGCCTCGCGCTGGACGGCTCCGACGTTCGTCACATCGGGCACGATGTCTTCCACGAGGTCACGGGCAGCCGAGCGGCGTGCGCGTCGTGTCATCCCGAGGGACGGGACGATGCGCACACCTGGACATTCTCCGGGCTCGGTCCGCGCCGCAGCCAGAGTCTGCTCGGCGGCCTGGGCAGCACCGCCCCATACCACTGGGACGGCGAGTTCGAAGATCTGTCGGCTCTGACCGCCGAGGTCTTCACGCGACGCATGAGTGGCCGCCAGCTCAACGCGGAGCAGAACCGAGAGCTCCTCGCGTGGCTCGACTCCCTGCCGCCCATGGCGGTCCCGGCTCCGCATGATGCCGCATCGGTCGAGCGCGGCCGAACCCTCTTCGAGGCCGCCTGCGGCCACTGCCACGCCGACGCGCGGCTGGGCGGTCCCGGCTCGTTCGACGTCGGTACGGGTGGCGCGTTCCAGGTCCCGAGCCTCGAAGGCCTCCGCTATCGTTTCCCCGTCATGCACGACGGCTGCGCGTCCGACATCCAGACGCGTTTCGACGCGGCCTGCGGCGGCTTCGACCACGGCGTTACGGTCGGCCTGTCCGACCAAGACCACGAAGACCTCGCCAGCTTCATGATGGCCCACTGACCTTGCTTCGCTCTGCCGCCGCGTCGCTCGTTGCACTCACCGCGTGCGGTGCAGAAGACGACGCCGTTCGCTTCGACATCGAGCAGATCGACTTCGGCCATGTGATGGTCAATGGCTTCCAGCATGAGGTGGTCCACCTCTTCAACCGCTCCGAGTCGGACATCCACATCGTCGACTACCGCGTCGAGCAATATGGCGATGACGAGGTCCCGTTCCAATTACTGTGGCATCGAGGGATCGTGCCCGCTGGAGAAGATGTAGCCTGGGGGGCCACGTTCACTCCGCGAGAGGTCGGAGAGTTCGGGTCCACCATGATCGTCACCGCTCGCTCCCACGACCCCGAAGCCTTCGACGAAGACTTCATGGAAGTCGGTCCGTATGAGCGGCTCGGTGACTCGAACCGGTTGGAAGCTCGGCTCACCCTGCGCGGCCGCGGCGTCCATGGATCGATTCGAACGAGCACCTCGGAGCTCGACTTCGGCCGTCGTCGCATCGGGATGCCCACCGAGACGATACTAACGCTCGAAAACCCAGCCCCGTACACGCTGCGCGGACTGCGGCTCGATCCGCCCTGCAATGATCTTTTCTCCCGAGAGTTCTGCGTCGTGGACCGTGAAGAAGTCTTCGGGCTCACCGACGGCACGATTAGCATCGGAGCCGAGTCATCGCTGGATCTGGCGATCCGGTTCGAGCCCATCGCCGTTGGACTACGCAGTCACGCTTTCATTACCGGTCCATGCTCCGAGGACGGATGCCCCTTCACGCTCCAAGCGAAAGGGGTGGGTTTCGATAGGGCCGTCTTCTGTCGGCCGGGCACGGTCTTCTTTTCGAAGACACGCAGCGGGGAGACCTCGGACGCTTTCGTCTCGTGCCAAAACCAAAGCCACTCGGTCGTCGCCATCCTCGGAGCGCGCGTCATCGGAGATGAGAGCTTCACGTTGCGGGACCCTCCGCCGCCCACCGAGCTCGAGCCGGCAGAGGACCTGAGCGACGACCAGATCACCTTCCCCGTGCAGTACACTCCCGTTGAAGGAGGCACCCACGACGCGGCGAACCTCGTCGTCACCTTTGCCGACGGCACGGTGCAGGACATCCAGGTCGGGTTGACCGGGAGCTCGTTTGGTCCCCGGTTTCGAGTTGGTACGAACTTCGACGGCGACTTTGGAGAGTTGGAGGTGGGCGCCGAGCGCGAACAAAGCCTCCTCCTGTGGAACGACGGCACGGAAGACCTGAGTTTTTCCGACGTCGACATTCGACAGGACCCGTCCGGCGTCTTCGCCTTCAGAGAAGACTACGAGAGAACGGTCAAGCCTCACTTCCCCCAGGCTCTAAGGGTCGTCGCCCGTCCCCCCGGGACCGGCGCATTCAAAGGAACGATGGTCCTGAAGACCAACCAGAGGGATCAGCCGTTCGAAGTGACGCTGACGGTCGAAGGGATCTGACGCGACTCAGGCGGGATAGGCGGCGACGATTGCGGCGAAGTCGGCGGCTTTGAGCGAAGCTCCGCCGATGAGCCCTCCGTCGATGTCCGGCTGCGCGAAGAGGTCGGCGGCGTTGCCCGGCTTCACCGAGCCTCCGTACTGAATGCGGATGCCGGTCCCGGGGTTGCCGAAGGCCGTGCCGAGCCGCTCGCGAATGAACGCGTGGACTTCCTGAGCCTGCTGGGGCGTGGCCGTGCGTCCGGTGCCGATGGCCCAGACCGGCTCGTAGGCGACCACCACCCGGCCGACGTCGGAGGCCGGGACACCGTCCAGGCCCACCTGCAGCTGGCGGCCCACCACGGTGAGCGTCTCGTTCGAGTCGCGCTCTTCCAGCGTCTCGCCCACGCACAAGATCACCGACGTGCCGCCGGCGAGCACCGCCTTGACCTTCGCATTACAGCCCTCGTCGGACTCCCCGAAGAGCGTGCGGCGCTCGGAGTGCCCCACGATCACGTAGGAGACGCAGAGATCGACCAGCATGGGCACCGACATCTCGCCGGTGAAGGCCCCGTTCGCCTCGGCGTGGACGTTCTGTGCCGCGAGACGGATCGGCCCTTCCCCGAGGGTCCGAGCCGCCCGCTCGAGGCTGCCGAACGGCGGGGCCACCGCTACGTCGATCCCGACATCGTCCGGGATCGCCGCCTTCAGCTCGCCGATCAGGGCCTCGGTCTCCGTGGCCGTCTTGTGCATCTTCCAGTTGCCGCAGACGAAGCCTTTTCTCGTCATCGTCAAACCTCCAAAGCCTTGACGCCGGGGAGCACCTTGCCCTCGACGAATTCGAGACTGGCTCCGCCGCCGGTCGACACGTGCGTCACCCGGTCGGCGTTTCCGCTCTTGTTCAGCGCACTGACCGAGTCGCCACCCCCGACGACCGAAGATGCCGCGCTGTCCGCGACCGCTTTCGCGACCTCGAATGTGCCTTCGGCGAAGGCCGGCCACTCGAAGACACCCATGGGGCCGTTCCAGAAGATCGTCTTCGCGTCGAGGATCACCTGGCAGTAGCGCTTGCGCGTCTCGGGACCGATGTCGAGACCCATTTGGTCCGGCCCGATCGCGGTGACCACCGACGGCGTAGCGTCCTCGGAGAACTCCGTGGCCACGACGTGGTCGGTGGGCAAGAGCACCTGGACCCGCCGCGCCGCCGCCGACTTGAGGAACTGGTCGGCCACGCCGAGGCTGTCCTCTTCCACCCGGCTGGAGCCGACGTCCACCTCCTGCGCCTTCAGCAGCGTGTACGCCATCGCTCCGCCGACCAGGATGAAGTCGCACTTGTCCACGAGCGCCTGCAGCACCCCGATCTTGTCCGACACCTTCGCACCACCGAGAATGGCCACGAAGGGGGACTCGGGTGCGCCGAGCAGCAGCCCCAAGTGCTCGAGCTCTTTCTTCATGAGCAGCCCGGCACCCTTTTCCCGAACGAAGCGAACCATGCCTTCGGTGGAGGCGTGCGCCCGATGCGCCGACCCGAACGCGTCGTTGATGTACACGTCCATGCCCTCGGCCAGGGCCCGACTGAAGTCTTCGTCGTTGTCGGTCTCCCCCGGATAAAAGCGCGTGTTCTCCAACAGCAGAACCTCGCCCGGCCGAAGGTCTTTCACGTTCTTCCGCACGGCATCCCCCACGCAGTCGTCGGCGAAGCCCACTTCCGTGCCCAAGAGCTCGGCGAGCTTGGCGCCCGCCGGCTCCAGCGAATAATCGGGATTGAGCTTTCCCTTGGGCCGCCCCAGGTGCGAGGCGAGCACGACGCGGGCGCCGCGCTCGCGGGCGAGCTGAATCGTGGGCAGTGCCGCCTTGATGCGGCTCGCGTCGGCCACCGTCTTCTGCGGGGTCAGGGGTACGTTGAAGTCGACCCGAATGAACGTCACCCGTCCGTCGAGGTCGAGGTCCTCGATGCTCTTGATCATGGGTTCCTCCCCGCCCCGAGGGCGGCGTTGCTCAACGGGAACGCTTGGCGATGTAGTCGCTGATGTCGACGCAGCGGGACGAGTAGCCCCACTCGTTGTCGTACCAGGAGACCGCCTTCACCATGTTGCCGTCCATGACCTGGGTCAGCCCCAGATCCGCGGTCGAGCTGAAGCTGCTGCCGTTGAAGTCGATGGAGACCAGCGGCTCGCGGGTCGTGGCCAGAATGCCCTTCAGCGGACCGTTGGCCGCCGTCTCGAGCGCCTCGTTGACCTCTTCGGCGGTCGTGCTCTTGGTCAACGTCGCGGTGAGGTCGACGACGGACACGTTCTTGGTCGGCACGCGGATGGCGAATCCGTTCAGCTTCCCTTTGAGCTCGGGCAAAACGAGGCCCACCGCGCTGGCCGCACCGGTCGTCGTGGGGATCATCGACTCGAAAGCAGCACGAGCCCGCCGCAGGTCACTGTGCGGCAGGTCCAAGATCCGCTGGTCGTTCGTCACGGCGTGAATGGTGGTCATGAGACCATGCTCGATGCCAAAGGTGTCGTTGAGAACCTTCGCCACCGGCGCCAAGCAGTTCGTGGTGCAGGACGCATTGCTGACAATCTCGTGCGTCTTCGGGTCGAAGCTTTCGTGGTTGACGCCCATGCAAAACGTGGCATCCACGTTCTTGCCGGGAGCGGAGATGATCACGCGCTTGGCGCCCGCCGTGAGGTGCGCGCCCGCCGTATCCTTGGAGCGGAACAGACCGGTCGCCTCGATGACGATCTCGACGCCGCTATCCTTCCACGGAAGCTTGCTCGGGTCGCGCTCCGAATGCACGGTGACGGTCTTCCCGTCGATGGTGATGGCATTGCCATCATGCGCGACTTCGCCTTTGAAGACGCCGTGCACCGAGTCGTACTTGAACAGATGAGCGAGCGTGTTGGGGTCGGTCAGGTCATTGACGGCCACGAGCTCGAGGTCGTGATCGGTGCGCTGCGCCAAAGCGCGCGCGATGCATCGACCGATGCGTCCGAAACCATTGATTGCAATACGTGTAGCCACTGTTCGTTCCTCCTCCGCGCGGCTTAGCAGGCCGCACTCAGGCACACAACTCGACCCGGACGCGGCCGGTTGTTTTTTGGTATGAAGCGAACATGAACGGCCATATTCGCGTCCCCCCTGCTCGCAACGAGCCCGTCTTGGAGTACGCGCCCGGCAGCCCCGAGCGAACCCGAGTCAAAGGCGCCCTCGCAGAACTCGCGGAAACCCAAACCGAGATCCCCCTCTGGATCGGCGGCGAGTCGGTGGAGCATGCGCCGAGCAATGTCGTATGCCCTCACGACCATCAGCGGGTCGTGGGGCGGGCCCACAGCGCAACCCCCGATCACGTCCAGACCGCGATCGATGCCGCGCTCCGGGCGAAGGCCGAATGGGCGAATCTCGACCAGACGCAGCGGACCGCGGTGTTCCTGAAGGCCGCCGACCTGGTCACCGGGCCCTACCGAGAGCGGATGAATGCCGCCACGATGCTCGGACAATCCAAGACGGTACATCAGGCCGAGATCGAGGCGGTGTGCGAGCTCGCCGACTTCTGGCGCTACAACGCCCAGTTTGCGGAGGAGATCCGGTCCCAACAGCCGGTATCGCCGAATGGTCAGTGGAACTACATCGACCTCCGCCCCCTCGATGGCATCGTCTTCGCCGTCACGCCGTTCAACTTCACGGCCATCGCCGCCACCCTCCCCCCAGCCCCCGCCCTCCACGGCAACACCGTGGTCTGGAAACCAGCACCGACGCAGATGCTCTCGGCTCGAGTGATCGTCGAAGTGCTCCAGGAAGCCGGCTTGCCGCCGGGCGTCATCAACATGGTCGCTGGAGACCCGGCTCCGATCGGGGAGACCGTCCTCCAATCCGAACATCTAGGCGGCCTGCACTTCACCGGGAGCACGGCGACGTTCCAGCATTTATGGCGTCAGATCGGTCAGAACATCGACCGCTACCGGCAGTATCCGCGAATCGTCGGGGAAACCGGCGGAAAGGATTTCATCTTCGTTCATCCGAGCACGCAGGATGTGCAAGGACTCGTCACGGCGATCGTCCGCGGAGGCTTCGAATACCAGGGGCAAAAATGCAGTGCGGCGTCGAGGGTCTATGTGCCCCGCTCGGTTTGGTCCAAGCTCGAAGAGCCGCTCGTGGAGCGGATCCGAATGCTGCGCGTCGGCGACGTCCGCGACTTCGCGAACTTCATGGGGGCGGTCATCGACGCGAAGTCCTTCGCCAAGAGCAAGAGCTACATCGACTACGCGCAGGGCCACGCCGACTACACGACGGTCGCCGGCGGGACCTACGACGATCGCCGGGGCTGGTTCGTCCAGCCCACCGTCTTCCGCACCACCGACCCGCAAGCCAAACTGATGGTGGAGGAAATCTTCGGTCCCGTCGTGACCGCGTACGTCTACGAGGACGATGAGCTCGACGACACGCTCGAGCTTTGCGATCGAAGCGCCGCCTACGCGCTCACCGGCGCCGTCTTCGCCGAGGATCGCTACGCGATCGACATGATGAGTCAGCGTCTGCGCTTCACCGCGGGCAATTTCT
>CAYYOT010000113.1:0-10207 GCA_964473255.1 uncultured Myxococcales bacterium
TCCACGAGACCAGGGAGTGGATCATCCGAAACTCCCCCGTGCCCGTGGGAACGGTCCCCATTTATCAGGCACTGGAAAAGGTCGGTGGGCGCCCGGAAGAGCTCACTTGGGAACTCTTCCGCGATACGCTGATCGAGCAGGCCGAACAGGGCGTGGACTATTTCACCATCCATGCCGGCGTTCTCCTGCGCTACGTACCCCTTACCGCCCAGCGGGTCACCGGCATCGTCTCCCGGGGGGGGTCGATCATGGCCAAATGGTGCCTCGCCCACCACCAGGAGAACTTTCTCTACACCCGCTGGGACGAGATCTGCGAAATCATGGCCGCGTACGACGTGGCGTTTTCCATCGGCGACGGCCTACGGCCGGGCTCGATCGCTGACGCCAACGACGAAGCCCAGTTCGCCGAGCTCAAAACGCAAGGTGAGCTGACGCGAAGAGCCTGGAGCCAGGACGTCCAGGTCATGAACGAAGGCCCGGGTCACGTGCCCATGCACATGATCAAAGAGAACATGGAAAAGCAGCTCGAGTGGTGCGGAGAAGCTCCGTTCTACACACTCGGGCCGCTGACCACCGACATCGCCCCGGGCTATGACCACATCACTTCGGGGATCGGGGCGGCCATGATCGGATGGTACGGGACGGCCATGCTCTGCTACGTCACTCCAAAGGAGCATTTGGGTCTGCCGGACAAGGACGACGTCCGGGAAGGCGTGGTCACCTACAAGATCGCCGCCCATGCCGCGGATCTCGCCAAGGGCCACCCGGGAGCACAGCACCGCGACGACGAGCTGAGCCGGGCTCGCTTCGAGTTCCGCTGGCGCGACCAGTTCCACCTCGCGCTCGACCCGGAGAAGGCCGAGCAGTTCCACGACCAGACCCTCCCCGCGGAAGGCGCCAAGACCGCCCACTTCTGCTCCATGTGCGGCCCCAAGTTCTGCTCGATGAAGATCACGCAGGAAGTCCGCGACTACGCCGCTCGACAGAGCGCATCACCCGACGAAGCGCTGGAAAAGGGCATGGCCGAAAAGGCCGAAGAGTTTCGGCAAGCCGGCGAGATCTACCGCTGATCGTCCGGGCGCGGGTCTCGGAGTCGTCGCGGGCCTCGGTAGCGCAGGTAGATCGCGCCCAGATCGCCGGCGGCCTGCACGAAGTCGAAGGGCTTGACCTTGGAAGCGCCCACATCCGTCCAGCGCTTCAGAGGAAGCTCGAGGACCTGCTCCGGGCGTCCTCCCCTTTCGATGAAGCGAGCCAGGATCTCCACGTCGAAGACCCAGCGGGACGTGAAGGGTCGGTCGAACAGGCGAGGCAAGAGCTCGGTCACGCGGAAGAGCTTGGCGCCGCACTGGGTATCGTAGACGGGCAGCCCCAAGACCGCGCTGGCGACCGTCGCGAAGACGCGCCCCAGATAGTGCCGGGCAGCGCGCCGTTCGATGTTTCGACCCAAAAGAGCAACCCGGGCCCCCATCACGATGTCGACGTCGGCGTCGGCATCCATGAGTTCGGCCGCCTCTTCGATCACTTCGAGGGGCGTCGCGAGGTCCGCATCCCAATAGCCGACATGTTGCGGCTCCTGAGCGAGTGCCACCGCCACTCCGGCGCGAACGGCCTCGGCCTTGCCCCGGTTCGGCTGCTGGTCGACCACCCGTACGCAATCGGGGTGTCGCGCCTCCAGGTCTCGCAAGAGGGAAAGGGTCTGGTCCCGACTGCCGTCGTTGACCAGCACCAGACCCACTCGCTGGGAGCGATTCAGGAAGTCGTCGAAGGCTTCCGGCCGCAGTCGAGCCTCTTCGTCGAAGCACGGAATCACGACCCACGTATCAAGCGTTCTTATGGCCTAACCTCGTCCTTCCGTCGCCGGCGCCACAGCAGCCAACACCCGCTGCCCGCGGCGGTCAGCAGCGCAGCGACCGACGTGTTGACGCCAAATGTCCAGCTCGGGTCCACGTAGCGCAAGTGGGCCACCGACCCGCCGGCGGAAAATCGTAGCGCCAAGGGCTCTCGCTCCTCGGAGACGATGGAAGCCTCCGACGGACGCTCGACGAGCGTCCAGTGGCGGTGGTGGTTGAAGTTCAGGTGGACCATCGCCCCCTCCGGCGCCGGTGTAGCAGCGCGAATGACGAGTTCTCCCCAGGAAAGACGCTCCAGCGACACCGGGACGTCGGACTCGAGCACCATCCCGTGGGCCGCCCGCAGCTCCGAGGCCTGGGGTATCTCGAGCGCGTCGTAGCAGTCGAGGATCCCAACGTTGGGACGGAGCACGCCGTAGCCCTGACGTCGGCTGCCCAGAGGAGCCCAGCGAAAGTCGTCGGCGAGGCTGGCGCCCATCGGCCGCTCATGCCCTTCAGTCTTCCGGTACAGCTTCCACTGGTAGTAGCCGAAAGCGAGCCCGACCAATGGGGCTACCGCCAAGGCCCAGATCAGCACGCGCCGCGGCCTCGCAGGGGGGCCCCATGCCTGCCAACCGAATCCCGCGAGCAGGAGAACGCCAAGCAGGCCATGGACGAGGAAGCGGGCAGGGACTCGGACCGCCTGATAGCCGGGGGCATAACCGCGGAGCAGGTCGAATGGACCGATCGCCGGCAGTCCCATTCCTCGAAACGTTCCGACGGCCGTCGCGAAGGCCACTGCGGTGATGATCAGGATGGGTCGAAGCGCGGACGCTCGAAGTCCGCCCTTCGCCGCACCGACGACCGCGAGTGCGACCAGCCCCGGTCCCAGCGTGAGCATGTACTCGTGGGCACGATGGTCCCGTGGGAAGTCGAAGATCGCGACGGGCAACACGACCATCTGGACGAGATCGAGCGGGTGCACGAACTGCGGCGCCATGAATCGCGGGTAGTCGCGGTTCCAGGCCAGGGCCGGGATCAGCGAGACTCCAGTCATCGCCAGACCGACGGCGACGGCCACCGCGACGGCGAGCAGCCGCCCGGCGGCGCGAGGTCGAGGAGAGACGTGCAAGACCTCCAACACGGCGTGAAGCGCGATGAACGGGATTCCGTAGGCGATGAACTGAAAGTTGTAGAGGGCGAGTACCCCGAGCACGAACGGATACGCGGCGAGCACCCGCTCGCTTCCCGTCCGAGCGTAGCGCCCATGCATCCAGGCGAGCGTGGGCAAGGCCCAAAATGCGAAGAACGAGGCGTGCATGGACCCGATGTGGGCTACGAAGAAGCCGTTGACCGTCCAGGCGACGGCCACGGCCGTCGCGATGTCGGGCCGCAGCTCGACCTGCCGAGCCAGGGCGCGCATCGAGAAGTACCCGAGAAGGACCCACGGGACGAAGGCCGCCCCCAACCCGTTCACGGGACCAAAGACCGCGTAGACCAAGAGATTCGGGTGCAGGAGGGGGATCTGGGGATTGCCGACCAGGGTTGCTCCGCCGCACAGGAATGGGTTCCAGGTGACCGAAGGGTCGCCCAGCTCATGCCACCAGAGGGCGATGCGATTGAAGGTCGCGAACTGGTCGAAATCGGAGGAGCCGATCACGTTCCAGTGGAGAAGAAACGGGAGATACGTGGCGACGGCGACCACGACCGCACCCCATAGGGCACCGCGACGCCCGACTTCCGAACCCCGATGCTCGCCCGGGGCGCCCACGTCGCACGCATCACCTCGACGGACGACGGTTGCAAGCCCTACATCGTCGGTCGCCGAGCCGACCGGACGCGTCGACCTCCGCTCGCGGCGAAGACGAAGAGAACGAGCCCGCAACAAGCGGGCTTCGATACCCCTTGGCATCCCGCGCCGGAAGC
Organism: uncultured Myxococcales bacterium; assembly: GCA_964473255.1. Taxonomy (GTDB): domain Bacteria; phylum Myxococcota; class Kuafuiibacteriia; order Kuafuiibacteriales; family Kuafuiibacteriaceae; genus Kuafuiihalomonas. The sequence continues at coordinate 3,756 of CAYYOT010000113.1, forward strand.
GGGCGGAGCCTCCGAGCGCGCGGATAGCTGCGGTGACGACGCTCGGACGGCCGGTGCTGTGCGCGACCGATCCGGACTCGACGCGGGGGGCGCTACGTCCAGGACGGGCCGGAAGTCGATCTGTCCGTGGCCGACGTCCGCGACGGTGATGTCGAACGGCGACCACGCGGTGGGGGTTCGATCGACGATGGTCACCTCTGGCGTCTCCAAGGGCACGACGCCGAGCTCCCGCAGGGCCAGCGCAAGGCTCGGATGCGGCCCCACGCGCCCATCTTGGTCGGAAGGCCACCGGCCGGTGTCTCGAAGCAGAGCCCGGAGGGCCGGACCACTCAATGGGCGAAGCTCCAGCGTGCGGGCGGCCTGCTGCACGACCGCCGAGACCGCGGCTACGACGGCCGCCGCTCCCGAAGTGCCCCCGAAGCTCGTCGCGTACGACTGCAGCGGGTCGTCCCCCACCGCCTTCAGCGAACCGTACCCGGTGGTCACGAGGTCCTCGCCCCAGGCCTGGACGTCGACCCGCTCACCGAACGTGGAGAACTCGCAGCGCTCGTGACGGCCATCGGAGGAGCCTGCGCCCACGATGATCGCTCCGCTGTCTCCGCGTTCGCGATACTCGCGGTAGGCCTCGTCATCGAGATCTTCGCCCCCGTTTCCCGCCGCCGCCACGACCACGACGCCGGCATCAACGGCGGCCCGGGTAACCTCCCACACCCCCGGGTGGAGCTCGGCGGGGCCAAAGCTTCCCTCGGGACGGCCGATGGTCTGCATTTCGATGAGCACGACGTCACCCGGCTGCGCGGCGGCAGCCGCGGCCGCAATGGCCCCCACCCGGCGGCTCCCGCCTTCGACCGTCAGCTCGCTGTACAGGTGCAGCTCGACGCCGGGCGAAATGCCGACCACTCCATAGTCGTTCGGTTCGGCGGCGATGACCCCAGCCACCGCGGTCCCGTGATGGTGCCAGCCATGTTCGGCGATCGCGGGGACCGGCGTATGGAAAGGCTCACGATACAAGGCCTGTCCCACCAGGTCCTCGTGCGTCGCCATCCAGTCGTACTCACAGTCGAAGATGCGAATCCCGCGGCCGTCGAACCCGGCCGCTCGCGCAAGCTCGATCCCCACGCCGGGTGCCCCACCGAGGTGACGCTGCTCCGACTCGAAGTGAGGCGTCGCGGGCGCGTAGTCGTGAGGAGGGGGAACGGACGCTGGCTCCAGCCGCACCCATTCGACGACGCTCGACTGAGCCAGGTAGCGAGCCAGCTCGAGTCGGTCAGCGTCGCTCCGCTCCGGGGCCCGAAGCCGGAACATCGCCGCCAATCTTGTCGGCTGCGTCGATGCCGCCCGGGCCCGCTCCCCGAGCGTTCGAGCGACTTCGTCGTCGACCAGCGGCTCCAGCGTGAGGCGCTCCCACGCCAAGAACGACCGAAGCTCCTCGAGCTCGGGGTGGGCGTGATCACCAACCGGCAGTCCGTCCGGCAGACGAACATCCGTCGAGACGGTCAGCTTGAGATGGAGATGGTGCGGCCCAAAGCCAGTGAGAAAGGGGGGAGCGACCTGGTGAGGCGCCGACGTTGATCCGCCGATCAGCGCAGATAGAACGATGAACTGCGCATTCACGCAGTCTCATTGTGCCAATAGATTTCATTATAATCAATTTTGTTCCATTTATGTAATCCGCAGTCCGTCAGTCTCCGACCTGCCCCCCCGTGTCGGGGCGAAGGTCCACGCCGGTCGCTGCCGCCATCACGCGAAGACGGACCCTCTTGGGGAGGAGGAGTGACATGGACCAAAAGCTCAGCCGATTGGCCCACCCGGGCACGAACACGGGACCGCGCCCCAGGTGACGAAGCGACAGCTCCGCGAGGCGCTCGGGCTGCATGAGCGGGATGTGCGGCCGGTGCAAACCGGAGCGGCGGTACCCGGGCGTATCCGTGGCGCCCGCGACCACCGCGAGCACGTCGACCCCTCGCGCGCCGAGCTCGACCCAGAGTCCTTCGGCCAACACGCGAATGAAGGCCTTCGAGGCGGCATAGCTGACCACGCCCGCGGTGCCTTGCTCGCCCGCGAGGGAGCTCAGCAGAACGAGGCCTCCCCCGCCGCGTGCCGCCATGATGTTCCCGAAGTGATGGCAGGCTCGAAGCGTGGTCCCAACGTTCAGTTGTAGGACCGACTCATGCTCGGCCCAGGGCGTCTCGATGAAGGCACCCAAAGGCGAGGATGCAGCATTCACGATGACGATCTCAGGGGAGAGCGGGTCGGCGACTGCGCTCAGCTCCGGTACGGCGCCGTCGGTCGACAGGTCCAGCTCGTAGGTCCGGAGGACCGCGGCGGGATGTCGAGTTCTGAGCTCCGCAAGACCTGGCGCGTCGCGGTCCACGGCCAGGACGCGGTAGTGGCGGGCGACGAGAGCCTCGACGAAGGCCTCCCCGATGCCGTGCGCGGCGCCCAGCACAACCGACCAGCGCTCCTCGTGCGAGCCGCTGGACTGCCGGTCAGCGCTCACGGCCTGCGTCTACTGGTAGGTCTTGATGTAGGCCGTGATCTCGGCCAGGTGCTCGTCCGTCATCTGGCCAGCGAAGACCGGCATCACCGGCTGGTACCCTCGCGCTATCTTCTTCGTCGAGTAGAGGACCGACTCCTTGAAGTATTCGTCGTTGAAGACGACCTCCTCGCCGCCTTCCAGCAACGCCGCCTTGCCCCAGCGAGCATTCAAGGCCGGGCCGACCTTCTTCTCACCCTCGAAGCCGTGGCAGGCGGCACAGGCGTACGTGTTCTGAAAATGGTACTGCCCCCGCTCGACCTCGTTCATCTCTTCCAAAGATTTCAGCTTCACTACGGGGTCGAGGAGGTCCGCGTCGCTCGCTACGAGGTCGAGCGCAACGTCCACGGGAACCTGATACAGACCCTTGTCTTGGTTCGTGACCGAGTAGCTGGCGAGCATCTCTTTTTGCTTCGTGTCGTGGGCAACCTGGTCTGGATAGGGTTCGTAGGTAGGTTCGGCCTTCTTGCACTGCACCGCACCCAAGCCAACCAGGAGCGCGGCGACGTGACGTAGACCAAAGACCGAAGACCGACGGCGGTTCAGTTTCGCGATATTCATGGGATCACACGTTGTGGAAAGACAGCGACTCCGGAAGCCGCGGATCTTTGACCGGCACGAGCGCCGCTCGACCGGACAGGTAAGCGAAAGCGCCGAGGAAGAGAGCCACGACGCCCACCAGGGTCAAGATGTCGACGATCCCGAAGTGGGGGCCGTGGTCGTCGAGCACCGGCATGATGATGAAATACAGGTCGACGTAGTGGATCATCAGCAACCAGGCGGCGCCGATGAAGAGGGTCACCGGATTTCGCTTCTGAGCCCGAGGGAGCAGGAAGAAGAAGGGGATGAAGAAGTGTCCGACCATGAGGGCAAGGCCAACGTATTCCCAGCCATGGTGCATCCGGTGCTCGTACCAGAGCGTCTCCTCGGGGATGTTGGCGTACCAGATCAACAGGTATTGAGAGAACGCGATGTAAGCCCAGAAGACGGTGAAGCCAAACAGCAGCTTCCCCATGTCGTGGTAGTGTTCGGGGCTGATGACTCGCTTCACCAGTCCGTCGCTCTGCATCCAGATGACGAGGACCGACAGGGAGGCGAAGATACCGACCACGCACCCCGCGAAATAGTAGACGCCCCACATCGTCGAGTACCAGTGCGGCTCCATCGACATCATCCAGTCGACGGCGGCAAAGGTGACCGTGAGCGCAAAGAGAATCAGGGAGGGGGCCGACCACCACTGAAGACGCCGGGTGATGTTCTGGTCACCACTCTCATCCTGCGAAGTCGAGAGTCCGCGCAGCATCACGGACAAGCCGGACCAAACGAGCAGAAAGAAGGCCGCACGCACGAAGAAAAAGCCCGAGTTCAAGTACGGCTCTTTGTGGTCGAGCAGCCGGTCTTCCCCATGGTGGGCGTGCCACCAGTGGTGGTGGGTGTCGCTGAGGCCGAGAGCCACGACGACGAAGAGAACGGCAAACAGCGGAAGCGTACCCATGACGTTCTCGGCCACCCGACGAACGACCACGCTCCATCCGGCTTTCGCCAGGAAGTGGATGATCACGAAGAACAGGCCCCCGAGCGCCAGGCTGAGCCCGTACATGTAGGCGACCAGAAACGAGAAGTGGAACCGCTCCGGGTCGCCCAGCGAGAGGATGTAAGCCAGCACCAAACTGGCGAGACCCGCTCCGCCGAAAATCATGGGAAAGCTGGCCCAGCGGGATTTGGGCTCGATCCGAACGACGACGTCGTCGGGAATGGTCGTAATACGAGCGCTCATTGCTTGTTCCACCCCTGGGCGGCCGCTTTATCGGCCGGTACCTGGTCGAGACTGGCGTTCATGCGACGCTGCAGCACCCGGACGTAGGCGGCGATCGCCCAGCGATCATCGACCGGGATCTGAGCCGCGTAGGCAGGCATGTTGCGAACGCCGTTGGTAATGACGTCGTAGAAATACCCGACGTTCTTGGCGAGGAGATACTCCTCGTGAAGAGAAGGCGGCTGCAGCATGCCGCGCTGGACTACGAGGCCCTGGCCCATGCCCGATGCATCATGGCAGGGCGAACAGTAGATGTTGTACCGCTCCTGGCCGTGCTCGAGGTAGTCGCGGTCGACCTCCAGCGGCTGACCGTCGGTCCGAGTCGTGGGCAGAGTCGAGACATGGTCTTCGCCGACCTTGCCCACGTAGAGATGGTCATCAATGCGAAGCTGGCCCCGGGCGACGGTTCCCTCGATCTCGGGCCGCATGGCCCGTTTGTCGCCGAAGAAGTCGTTCTTCTCCTGAGCCTCGAAGCGCTTTTGGAAGTCCATGTTCTGATTGAGGTGAATCGGTGGGTCCTTGAACGGCTCGCCCTGGCAGCCGAGCAGGACCACCGATGCTCCGACCAATGTGCTGAATCGCGTCACGTCAGGCCTCCTCGACCAGTTCGACTCGCTCCGCCCCAAGGGACTTCAGAAACTCCGGCGTCCCCTCTCGGTCGAACTTCGGGTCTCGCGACTCGATGGCGATGATGAAACGGTCGTCGGTAGCCTTGGCCGCCAGGTCGGAAGTCAGCAATGGATGATTCCATCGCGGCAGTCCGTTCAGGAAGAGCATGCCCAGCACGGCACTTCCCGCGGAAAACAACACCATGACTTCGAAGGTCACCGGGATGAACGCCTGCCAAGAAAAGTACGGCTTCGCCGCGATGACGATCGGATAGGCGACCACCGACACCCACCATTGGAGCGTCATGGCGGCGGCGGCCCCGGTGAGTCCCATGGCGCACACGAACAGGCCCAAGCGAGAGCGTTTCATTCCCATGGCCTCGTCCAGCCCGTGAACGGGGAAGGGAGTGAGCGCATCCCACTTGGAGTAGTTGGCGTCGCGGACTTTCTCGCAAGCGTGATAAATGCTCGATGCCGTAGTGAATTCCGCGACCGCCCCGTAGATTTTGTTGCTCACGATACACCTCCCGCGGTGGCGACGGCCGCCTCCGTCGGTGCGTCTCCCTTGTGACCATCATCGTGGTGAGGATTGGATTCCGGTAGGACGCCCTTTACCTCGGAAATTGCGATCATCGGCAGGAACCGGATGAACAAGCTGAAGAGCGTGAAGAAGAGACCGAAACTACCAACGAATGCGGCCACGTCCCAAAGGGTCGGAGTGTACATTCCCCAGCTCGAAGGCAAGAAGTCGCGCGTGAGGGTGATGACGATGACGAACCGCTCGAACCACATGCCGATGTTAACGAAGATGGATACGATGAAGAGCGCGACGAGGTTGTGTCGTACGCTCTTGAACCAAAGCACCTGGGGAATGAAAACGTTGCAGCTGACCATGCTCCAGTAGGCCCACCAATAGGGGCCGAAGGCCCGGTTGACGAACGCGAAGCCTTCGTACTCGCTGCCGCTGTACCACGCGACGAAGAACTCCATGGCATAGGCGTACCCAACGATACTGCCGGTCAGCAGCGTGATCTTCGCCATGTTGTCCAGGTGGTGCATGGTCATGATGTTCTCGAGCTTGAAGATCGAACGAGAAATGATCATCAGCGTGAGCACCATGGCGAAGCCGGAGAAGATGGCTCCGGCGACGAAGTACGGGGGGAAAATCGTCGTATGCCAGCCCGGAACCTGCGAGACCGCAAAGTCGAACGAAACGACCGAGTGAACGGAGAGGACGAGGGGCGTGGCGAGCCCCGCGAGGAGCATGTACGCGAGCTCGTAATGGCGCCAGTGCCGATTCGAACCCCGCCAGCCGAGCGCGAAGAGGCCGTACCCGAACTGGGCGATCTTGCTCTTCACGCGGTCGCGCATCGTGGCCAGATCGGGGACGAGGCCGACGTACCAAAAGAGCAGAGACACGGTGCCGTAGATGCTGACGGCGACCACGTCCCACAGCAGCGGGCTCCGGAAGTTGGGACAAGCTCCCATCTGG
>CAYYOT010000114.1:0-9760 GCA_964473255.1 uncultured Myxococcales bacterium
AGTACCGCTCAGAAAAAGTGAACCTGGTGGCTTGAAATCAGGGGAGCACTACAGCTCTTCGCTCCTTGAAGCACGCCTGCGCCATTCTGGTCGGCGGACTGGTCCTCGCCTGCGGTGACGACGGGCCGGGTCTTGTGGGCGATATCGACGCCGGCGGCACGGACGGGGATGCAGCGGTCCGCCCAGACTCGGTCGCGACGCCAGACGCGGGTCGGCCGGACGCGACGGCTTCGGTCGACGCGGGCGTCGACGCCGGCCGGGGGGAGGACAGCGGAACCGCCTCTCCGCCGGAGCTGTCGGTCGAAGTCGAGTACGACTCGGCTCACCCGCTTCGCGCTCTGCTGCGGATCGACGCGAGCGAGCCCGTCGCCCTCACCGTCGACCTGGTGGGACCGGGCCGAGGACAGTTCATCGCGCGGGACGAGGCGCGGTCGGCCCACGAGGTTCGCATCCTCCTGCTTCAAGAGAACGCGTCGTATACCGCGACCGTTCGGGCCTACACCGCGGGCGGGCGCACGGCGTCCGCCGTCGTCCCATTCGAGACAGAGAGCCTGCCGTTCGACTTTCAGTCTCGAGTGAGTGTGCTCGTCGATGAGCACGCCCGAGACCCCGGCCTTACGCTGTTCCCTATCGATGGCCGCCGCGCCCAATTCGTCGCCGTCGACCGGACGGGAAAGATCGTGTGGTTCTATCAGGCATTCGACGAGCCCGGCGGTGGACTGGTGGCGGCGGTGATCCGGCCCCTTCCGGATGGAACCCTCATGCTGCTCCTCGCCGAGGAGATTCGCATCATCGATACGTGGGGCCGAACGGTCCGCTCCTTCTTCGAGACCGAGGAGGTGGGGCTACCGTTTCATCACGACGCCGTCACGCTGCCGAACGGAGGGGCGCTCGTCCTCTCGGCCGAGGTGCGGGACTACTACGTCGAGCCCCTCGACGAGGAGCGGGAGGTTCTGGGGGATACGGTGGTGGAGTTCGATGCGACCGGGGCGGGCGTCGGGCGATGGTCCGGCTTCGATACACTGGACCCGCTACGCTACCCGGGGCCCGAGTCCATCACGCTAGCGGGCGACTTCATCGACTGGTCGCATGCGAACGGCCTCTACCATCGCGAGTCCGACGACTCGCACTTGATTTCGGTCCGCAACCAGAACTGGGTGGTGAAGGTCGACCGGCCGACGCACGAAGTGGACTGGATCCTCGGGGCCGAGGGCGACTTCCAGCTGGCCATGGGCGAGTGGTTCACGACCCAGCATGCGTCCGAGTGGGTCGGGGACCAGGTCGTAATCTACGATAACGGCAACGAGCGCGTGCCTCCCAGCTCGCGGGCGGTCGCCTACCAGGTCGACGAGACCAACATGTTCGCCACCGAGGTGTTCAGCTGGACCATCCCGTTTTACACGCCGTTCGTCGGCGACGTGGATCGCCTGGACGCGGGCTGGCTCGTGACCGCTGGCGGCGCGCGGGCTCCGGAGAGGGCCACGCTCTATGAGATCGACGACAGTGGCCGCATCATCTGGCAGCTCGAGCTCTCCGACAACGTCATCTACCGCTCCGAGCGCGTCCGGACTCTCGAAGCCCCGCCCTGATCGTTTTTGGGCAGGGCAGCGCATGAACACGACAAGCACGACGCCCACGACGTAGATCACCTCGATGGCGCGGGCATAGGCCCTCACAAGGTCGTCGACATGGCGATGCTCCGCCTAGAAGGCGTCGCCGATGTCGATGTAGAGGCCGGTGGTTCCGGTGGTCGGGGCGTAGCCGAAGTCGAGGCGAATGATGAACGTCTCGCCCCAGCGCAGGCGAACGCCTCCACCGAGTCCGACCTCGATGTCGCCCCAGGAGTTGTCGAGGCGTCGCTCCGTCGAGCTTCCGTCCGGCTGAAGGACGGCCAGGCGCGCGTTCTCCAACTGGCCCCAGACGCGACCGAGATCGACGAAGCCGACGGCGCCGAGAAGGAAGCGCTGCTTGGAAATGCGAAAGGGCAAGAACCGGCCGCGCAGCTCGAAGGTCTGGAGCAACTTTAGCCGGCCGTGAAACCGCTGCTGCAGCACCCCGCGCAGCGACCTCGACCCACCGGGAGCGCTGATGGGTTCGAACGCCCCGAGCTGGCTCAGGTGATAGAAGGGCGCGTCGCCGACGATACCGTCCCCGCTGGTCCTCAGAGCTAGCGTCAGATACTCCGTGTACAGCGGAAGGAAGAAGCGGGTGATGAGCGCGAACCCCGCAAAGTCGAGTGACGCGTCGATCCCCGGCGAGACGCGGACCGAAAGCTCGTGAAAGGCGCCCTGGTGAGGATCGAACTCCCGGTCGCGCGTATCCCAGAGAAGCCCAGTGTACAGGCGCAGTAGCGCGTGGTCGTTGGTGCCGAAGAGCAGCCCGCGGAGGGTCTCATCGGAGGCCGCCTGCGTGCGGTCGAGGCCGAGGCGACTACCATCGTCAATGTCGAACCAGGTGTACTCGAGGGTCGCGCCCACGCCGAGCTCGAGCCGGCGCTTGCCCACCGGAACCGGCTCGGACCAAAGCCGAATCCTGGCCGCCGCCTCGAATACCGCCAGGCTGCGCCCAAACTCGGTCGTAACACTTGACGCCTCGTCCTTGTTTTCGTCGGGCGCATTGGAGCCGAGGCCGTAGTAGCCCACGTTGGTCTGCTGCAGAAAACCCGTTCGAAAGAAGATCCGAAGGTTGCCCGAGGCGAGGCCCGGCCGGTCCAGGCTGAGGAAGTGGCTTTGGACCGGGAGGTCAGCGGCGCCATCGACGATCCTGAGGCTGAAGAACGTCGAGGCCTGGAGCCGCCAGCGGAAGGGATTGTGGTCCGGATCGAAGCGAACCAGCGTCCCGATCGCCCCGAACCCAAACCCGAGATCGCTGTTGTAGTTGATCGCCGGCAGCAGCGCCCACTCGAGTCGCTCTTCCTTGAGCGGCTCTCTCCGGTCCGCTGCAGACGAAGAGGTCACCGTCGCCTCCACCCCGAACACCGCCGGCTCCGCGGTGAGGAACACTCCGCAGATCGCGACCGCGCCAGCAACGCGACCGCGGGGGTTCGAAGCCGAGGGTGAGAGGTCCACACGAGCACGCATCGTCGGGTGCCTCCGGCCTTCTCGTAAGCGCACGGAGGACGAGTGGAGGTGTTCGGACCCCCTTCCGCCGGCTCAAAAATCAGCGGTGGTGGGGACGGCCCCATGCGTTCGATCACCTCGGAGTGCACGGGGGAGTTTCGTGCCGAATCTCGACCGAAACGGCGTCTTCGGAGGGAACCAAACGGGCGACCGACGAAGGCGAAGGCGGCGACGCTAGCCGAAGCTCGCTGAGGCGAGAGGCCTAGGGCTCCTCGCAACCGGAACGGGTCGACCATCGAGGCCGCGGCGCGAAGCAAAGGAGCCTCACGGGCACAGGGCGCGCAGCACGATGGAGTCCAAGACGTGCTCGGAATCCTCCGCCGGAGGCTCCGGGTGATAGGCGGCGGTAACCTGTACAAAGCCGGCCCCGCTGCACGCGTGCAGGTAGACGTCGAGCGGACGGAGAATGAATCCGTGCTCGGTCACGGGCAGCGCCTTCATGATCTCCAGGGAGCGAATCCCCAAGACCAAGCGGCCGCCCGGGCAAAGCCATCGCCGGCAAGTGATCAAGAAGTCCTCGAGGTCGGTCACGAAGTAGACGACGTTGACCGCGATGACGGCATCGGCGGAGGCCTCCTCGACCGGGGCGGTCGCCCAATCGCCGGCGTGGATCTGGAGCGAAGGCATGCCGGCACCGGACAGGTTCTTCCGGGCCGCGGCTGCCATGTCTTCGGCGTGCTCGATCAGGTGCAGCCACCCGTCCGCTCCCAGTCTCTGCGCCAACGGAACCGTGAGCAGGCCCGATCCCGGCCCGACCTCGACCACGGTCTCGCCGGGCTGGACGGCCAGAGCCGCCTGCGCGCTTCGCACCATGGGCGCGTTGCCACTCTCCATCCACTCCGCAACCTCGGCACCAAGCTCACCGCCCGGCTTGGAAAGATTCGCAGCGACTTGCCGGATCTGCTCCGGCGTCAGGGGACTCGAGGGACCTTTCGCCACGGTCGGAGGACTAAAGCACGCCCAGTTCTTCGAGCAAGCCTAGCTTGCCTGCACGGTTCGAGCACGTACGCAACGAGTCGCCGCTCTAGGCCATCGCCGAGAAGATGCAGTCCAGGCTCGGGGCGGCGTCCGCCACGTTGTTGCGCCGAAACTTTCATCCTCTATTCGTCAACCCTCGGCTCGAGCGCTTCCCCGAATCCCCAGAAATGGTTGACCAGATCTTTATCTATGACTAAACCAACCAAGTGATGGAAGTGAGCGTCAGCGAGGCGAAAACCCACCTCTCGCGGCTGCTAGAGCGTGTTCGGGCCGGAGAGGAGGTTGTGATCCTTAAATCAGGCAAACCCTACGCGCGTTTGGTTCCGGCGACGAAGGTGGAGCCTCGAAAGCCCGGACTGCTCGGAGCCGCCAGGGTGGACGACAGCTTCTTCGATCCTCTTCCGGAAGCCGAGTTGGCTGCTTGGGAATGATGCAGGTCCTCCTTGATACCCACGCCCTTTTGTTTTGGCTCTTCGACGACCCACGTTTGAGCGACGCGGCTCGCTCCGTGATCGCAGACCCCAACACAGCGGCATTCGTGTCCGCTGCATCATCCTTCGAGATCCACACGAAACAGAGACTCGGCAAACTGACGATCGCGGACGCGTTGGTTTCCGACCTCTCGGGCTGGGTTCGAAAGGCGGGGTTTCGCGAGCTTCCGATGACGGTTGAGCATGCCGCCCAAGCGGGAAGCTGGCCTCATCCCCATCGTGATCCCTTCGATAGAATTTTGGCCGCTCAGGCCTCTCTCGAGCAGATGCCTCTCGTGACTCGAGACGAAGCCTTGCGTTCCTTCGGCGTGCCATTGGTTTGGTGAATGGAGAGCGAGGGTTCCACGAATCACGAGTAACCCGATCGGGTCCGGCTCCAACTACGCCGCGATGTGCCGCCTCCCTAAGGCCCTGTCCGGATGGCCAGGGCCGGGCTTTGCGAGTCCGGATCGGGATGACAACGCGTGGTACGCTTACGAGCGTGGGTGACACTCAATGGATCATCAAAGACGGCCAACGGGAGCGCCGACTGGTCCTCCGTAGGTCTGTTCCAATCCCCGCCCCGGAATCACTGCGCGTTAGGCTGACGCTGTTCGAAAACGACTCGGCGGTCTCAAAGTTGCGATCTGAGCTCGTGGGCGGCAGACAGAACGGCGGCTCTCCACTCGAGCTAGAACTTCGCGCCGACGACGAGTCCGTGTTCGAAAGATGAAGTTCCTGAAGAGCGTATACGAGATTCAGCAAGATCCTGGTGACATGGACTGCGGACCTTCGTGTGCCGCGTTTATCAGATACGGTGGGCCGGAGAACGTCGGAGGCCCGAAAGAAGCTGGCTCACGAGTTTCCTCGACGGACATCCAGCGCCTCGCAGCGCGAATGCGCGCCGAGACAAATCAGAGTCGTAGCGAAAACCGCGGAATGTGGGCCAACGACCTCGAAGCGATCCTCAACGAGTTCGCGGCGGTTTGGGACGGAAAGATATTTAAGTTCAGCGTTCGCAACCATCAGTTCCAAGACGTCAGTGAGAGCTCATTCGTCCAACTTCAGTCTTGGCTCGATTCCCTCTTGGGGGCTAATCCGCGTGGAATTCCAGTGGTCGTCCAGACCGACTTCGGACCACACTTTGTCGTCTATGTCGGCAGCGACGACAACGGTGTGGATGTCTTCGATCCTGCGCCTGGTCGGCACGTAGGGGTTCCCAAGAGACTTTCGACTGTTGAATTCGGCCGACGGGTCTACGAGGCCGTTTTCTTCGGATCACCCGCGGGCTGGGGCGTGAATGTCTTGGTCGGCACCGAAGACCCGAACTGGTACATACGTGCGAATGATGCCCTGGGCGAGCTTGATGCCAAGGGATGGAACTTCACATGGGGTGAGATCGTCGAAGCAGCCGCCGACGCGGAGTACCACAATTCGGCGGTCGCGGCGGACGACGCTGCGAGGAAGATTGCCTCGTCGAGCAACGTCGGGGTCATTGAAGCGCCAGAGGGAGTCTTTGCGGTTGTGCAATTGAAGCCGGTCGGCCAGTCCCTCGTTAAAGCCGCGGAGGACGGTAGCGCCGAGTTTGACCGCAATGACTCCGATTCGAGTTCTTTTCTCGTGCGTAACTTTGGAAGGATAGCCAGCATCCGGCTGCTCATTGGCTTAGGTGAAGGGAGTGAGCGCCAAACTTTCGTTGTCGACGAGATCTCGAAGGGTAGGACACATCGAGACTAACTTCAGGGATTCGGCTTGCGCGTTGAGATCGGCGAGGGGATCGAGCTTCAAGCCCCGCTAGCTGAACTGGTTGGGCATCGGTCACCGAGGGATTCGGAGGTAACCAGTGGCCTCATTCAGCTTGGGCGATGTTCTTGGCGAACGCGGACCTAGTACGGCGACACGTTCACGTTCTTGTCGAACGTGTTGGTTGGGTCGAGCTGTCGCTTGAGCGCTCGCAGGCGGGCCAACGAGGACGCGGTGAAAGCATCGTCGTCTCGGGCTGCGGGCGCCTGTCCGATGAAGTTTGCGTAGACCCCCCCGTTCCCGAAGGGCGCCATGGCCGAGTGAAGGCGGCGAGTCCACTCCAGCTGCCGAGCCGACTGCCATGACTCGCGCCAGCGACTCTGGATAACGAGCGCATACCGAGAGGCTCGATGTCCGAAGGCCGTCTCGTCGTCACCGACCGCTCCCAACGCACCACCCAGGCGGGCGAGCTTGATGTCCGAGTGTGGAGAAGGGATGCCCTCGGCGAAGTCGAAGAGCGTGCGTCGAGCCGCGTCGTCGAAAGCATCAAGATGGTGGCCGACCCACTCGTTGAACAGTCCCGGACCCCAAGCGCCGTCCAGGGCTCGCTGCCACTTCGGGTATGGCCGCCAAGCAATGGAGTCGAGAGCAGGTCGGCGAAGGCGCTGCAGCGGTGAGACGATGGACTCTGCGCTGGCTGCCGTACCTGCGTAGCAGACGCCGATGATCAGGACCGGTCGATCTCGGAGTTCGCGAGGGATCTTCTCGGAGTTCGGGGCCCGTCGGTGGAACATCCAGACGCCAAGCTCGGCCGGAGCTTCGTCCATGTACCCGTCCACGAAGCGGGATACGTCTTCTGCGTCTTCGAGTCGGTGAAAGAGCAAGCCGGCATAGACCGTCGACACGCGGTGGAGTCTGAGGTCGAAGCGCGTGACGATGCCGAAGTTCCCGCCACCACCGCGCACGGCCCAGAGAAGCTCCGGGTCGGCCTCCGTCGTCTCGATGACCTCGGCGTCGGCGGTCACGAGCTCCGCGCCCACGAGGTTGTCGCACCCCGCGCCGCACATTCGGTGAAGCCAGCCAAGGCCGCCGCCAAGGAGATAGCCGGGAAGCCCGACCCCTGAGACGATGGCTCCTGTGGTGGCCCGGCGCGCTCGATGGGTCAGCGCGTCGAGGTCGGCGAAGGTCAGGCCGGGCCCGACCTGAGCCAGCCCCCCGTCCGGTTGGATGCGGGAGTAGCAAAGCCCCGACAGGTCGATCGTGACGCCGCCCTCGCTGAGCGCGAAGCCCCTGTGACTGTGGCCGCCGCCGCGCACCGAGACGTCTACTCCGTGATCCCCGACCAGCCGCAGAGCCTGCGCAACCCCTCGAGTCGACCACGGACGGACCACGAGGCCAGGGACGCGGTTCACCATCCGTTGATTCCAGATGGCCTGGGCGCGCTCGAACCCGGGCTCCCCCGGCCCGTGGACGCTCCCGTCGAAGTCGCGTCGCCATCCCTCGAGGACCCTACGACTGAGCCGGACCTTGCCGCCTTCCTGGCTCCGGAGCATCAGACGCCGCGAGCAACCCAGCGAGGACAGCAAGGGGGCCGTGAGTCCGGTTCCCAAGTAGCCCAGGACGCGGCGTCGCGTCGGCTTCGGGTGCACCATGCGCGGAAGCTATCGACCTTCGTCCAGGCCGACTTGGCCGAAGCCCCGAGAGTCTTGTCCGATCCTCCAAAAGCCGCCATTGCTTTCGGCGTGGACGGGCTATCGGAGCTCATCCGATCTGTTCATCTGTCGGCCGGCGTCTTCTTGAGCGCAGACCTCGCCCGGCCGTGGTGTCTTCGCTCCGAGCTTCAGGCCTCGGACTGCAGTCCTCTGTGCGGTCCGGTCGACCGGCTCATCCTCTTCCACTTCGTCGAGCGCGGCCGACTGAGGGTGCACGTCGACGGCGAGTCCCCCGAGGAGTTCGACGAAGGGGAGGTCGCCATCTTGCCCACAAATCACCCGCATCTGCTCGGCGGGGATCTGAACCATCCGCCCGTCTCGGCCCTATCGGTCGCGACACAGGATTCACAGGGATGGACGTTCATCCAACGAGGCTCTGGCGGCGAACGTACCCGGTTGATCTGCGGCTTTCTCGGAGGCCGTCGAGGCCCGCACTCGCTGCTCTTGGAGCACCTCCCGTCCCTGATGCGCTTCGACACCCGACACGACCCGCTCGGACATTGGATGCAGCGAACCTTGCGCTTCGCCGCGAGCGAAGTACGAGACGGACGTCCTGGCTCCGACGCGCTCATGGCTCGGCTGTCCGAGCTACTGTTCCTGGAGGCCGTGCGGGCCCATCTGCGCAGCATTTCGGAGCGCGAACCCTCGGGTTGGCTCAGCGCGCTGAACGATCCCCTCCTGGGCCGGGCCCTGGCCGAGCTACATCGAGACTTCGCACATCCGTGGTCCGTGGAAGAGCTGGGACGAAGGGTGGGCGCGTCGCGTTCTTCTCTCGCCAGCCACTTCCGGGACGTCATGGGTACGACGCCGATGCAGTACTTGACGAAGATCCGAATGCTCAGTGCGGCCGGCCTCGTCGATGAGGGCCGCTTGAGCATGGCTGAAGTCGCACAGCGGGTCGGGTACGAGTCGGAGTCTTCCTTCAGCCGCGCCTTCCGTCGGTTTCACGGCACATCCCCCCGCCGGTATCGAGGAACTGAACCAGCACCGTAGCCGGCCGAGGTCGGGGGATGCGTCGAGTTCGCGACGGCAGACGCGCTTTTTCTGCGGTCTCGTCACCT
The DNA here is from genome assembly GCA_964473255.1 of uncultured Myxococcales bacterium. Lineage (GTDB taxonomy): Bacteria > Myxococcota > Kuafuiibacteriia > Kuafuiibacteriales > Kuafuiibacteriaceae > Kuafuiihalomonas. The sequence continues at coordinate 9,084 of CAYYOT010000114.1, forward strand.
TCCGCTCGCTTCGCTAGCCTCGGGCCATGACCGTCCACTGGAAGCACGACGACGTACCCACCGTCTGCCCCGCTCTCCCTGGCGGCGCGAAGCTCATCGAGTTCATGACGACTGTCTTCGACGCGCGGGTGCAGGCGCTCTATCCGATGGGAGAGTCGGGCGTTGCACACGCCGAGATACGGGTCGGCGATTCGATCGTCATGACCGGAGACCCGATGGGCGACCACGCCCTGTCGCCGGCAGCGGTTTCGATCTACGTGCCGGACTGCGACGCCGCTCACGAGCGCGCGCTGAAAGCAGGCGCGACGTCCAGGGAGGCGCCGTCGGACCGGATGTGGGGGGACCGGAGCTGTCGAATCGTGGGCCCCTGCGGCAACACGTGGTCCATCGCCACGCGCATCGAAGAGGTCTCACAGGCTGAGATCGAAGCCCGGATGGCCAAAATGGGCGCGTGACCGTCACTTCGGGTCGACGAAGGGTTCGTTGGCGGACTTCGACCAGGGCGCACCCGAGTTTGTGTCGGGTTCGGGAGATCTCGTACGAGACCGGATGCGGTCGGAATCCCATCCGAATCGCGGACGCCTACACGGTGGTCGGACCGCCCCGGGGTTGCCGCCCCCGTGCCCTCACCGGGGTGGGGTTCGGAGCCCCCGCTTTTCGCTCCAAAAGCCTCGGGA
>CAYYOT010000115.1:0-9115 GCA_964473255.1 uncultured Myxococcales bacterium
CGGATGGCCCTGGTATCCCACCCTCAGCGCCTTGGGCGTCGGTTCGAGGCGAGGCGGCCGCGGGTAGTCCCAATCCGATTCCTGCCCCGGACCGGGAATCTCGGCGAACGACGGGCGCGTATCACCTCGATACTCCCACTTTTGCCGGCTGCGTTTGATCAGCGCTTCATCGAACGGCCCGAACGACATGCCGCCTCTTCCTGCGCCTGCCGTAGAGCCCGAAGCGATTTCCATTCTTTCGGTTAGAATGGTGTTTTCACTGGAACTAATCGCCCGATTCGCCGACCCGCGAGTCGGTCCCCATCGCGTCATCGCGATGAACCGACCCGAAACGGCTCGGCGCGCGGATACTTCATGGGACGAACGTCGCCGAGATAAGGGGTCCCATCACCATCATGTGGAACCCGGGTGACGTTCATGGTTATCGGGCCACACGTGTGAATGCGTGGTGACTTCGACCGTGTGAGCCGGGGTGGGGTTTGTGTGTTTACGACCGGCCCGTCTACCACATCGGCCCATGAGCAAGACCACTCTAAATCTTTCGTACATCGCGGTGGCGGGCGCAGTCGTGCTCGGTTCGACCGCAGCCCACGCGCAGCTCGCGATCATCTCCACCGATTCCGCAAACGCCAACTCGGTACCCCCGGCGCTCACGCCGCCTTCGCCGATCCTCTCGGGTGGCCTCGCGACGGCCCCGGCGAACACCTTCATCGACGGGATTTCGTCGATCGGCGTGAGCCCGGACGGCTCGTACTGGTGTGTCAGTGGCGGTATCGAAGACATCACTGGATCGAACATCGACAGCGACAACGATGGCTCTGTGTTCTTCGGCGACGGCGGAACGTTCACCGGCGCTCAGTACGTTGCCCGTGAAGACGACACCGAGATCGTCGATCCCGACGCTCCGACCGTCCGGATCAACTTCTGGGACGGATTCGACTCGCAGCGGCTGGGGACCGTCATCAACAGCAGCGGGGTCTGCGCCATCTCTGGCGACACCCAAGACCTGGGCGCGCAAGACGATATCGTCACGACGTGGGACAACGGTTCGAGCTTCTTCGAAGTCCTCGCTCAGGAAGAGGGCTCCGCCGATCCGGTCTTCGCGCCGGACACCGGCGTCCAGTGGGACACGCTGGACAGCGTCCGTATCCTCGCCGATGGCAGGGTTGCATTCCGCGCCGAGGGCATCGACGGCCTGACCGCGGGGGCCGCGGAAGATGAGGCCATCATTCTCGATAACGCGGTCTTCTTGCAGAAGGGCGTCGACATCCCCGGCAACCAGGACGGCGGAGCCACCGCCGCTTGGGAGAATTTCGACGTCGGTGACTTCTTCTTCAACAGCGACGGCACCGAATACATCGTGTTTGGTGACACCGACGATGCCAATACCGGCGCGGATGACGTCATCGTCGTGAATGGCGACGTCGTGCTCCAGGAAGGCGTGACGCCCACGGCATCGGGAATCACGAACGCGGCCGGTCTCGGCGCGGCCACGATGAACACGTTCGGAACCGGTCTCGCCATGGCCGGCGACGGCTCGTACGCATTCTACTCCGAGGCCGACGACCCGACGGACGACGTCGACTTCGCCGTCTACAACGGCGAGGTTGTCGCACGCGAGGGCGAGCCGGTCGCGGCCGGATCGACGGACAATTGGGATCAGATCCGCGCGGTGGCCGTGAACTCGGTCGGCGACTACGCCATCATGGGCCTCGACGAGAACTCGAACACCTTCGTCGTCCTGAACGGTACGACGATCGTGGCCAGCAGCTCGACCAACGTAGACTTCGACGGCGACGGAACCATCGACACGGACCGCTTCCTCGGTGACAATCCGCAGATCGACGAGCTCGTTCTGACCGACACGCAGGAGCTGTACTTCATCTCCGAGGTCGTCGATGGCAGCGCCGTGGACGTCGGCGACGCCCTGCTCTACTACGACCTGGCCCCGCCGAACGTGCCCGACGTGCCGACCCCCTGGTGGTTCGGCTTCGTCGTCGCGGGTGCGCTCCTGGCGCTTTCGGCTCTGGCGCTGCGCCGGTCCGGACGCCTCGCCTGAGACACCAGCCCTCTCTCCGAAGCCCGCCTTCTCTGGGGCCCTGATCCCCATGGCCTCATGCCTGGCCGCGGCCGCCTTCACTCGAGGCGGTCGCGGCCCTCCGGGGATCAGCCGCGAATCCCCCCCAATCGCTCGCGACAACCAGGGGAAGCCCGAGTGGCTCCCTCGAAGATCCACCCAAGGATGCCCAGGATTTCCTTTCGTCGATTGACGACCGCGGAGCTAAATCGTATTTATACGATGCATCGGCCAGCCCACGCGGTGGTCGCGACCGAGCCGAAAGACCCATGTCCGAAAGTACAGCCGTCGCCCCGAAGGGCCGCCTCTCATTTCTCGACCGCTACCTGACGCTCTGGATCTTCGCAGCGATGGCCGCCGGCGTGGCGCTGGGCTTCGCCGCGCCCGGCGTCGTCACGGCTCTCGATGCGGCCAGCGTGGGGACCACCAGCATCCCCATCGCCATCGGCCTCATCCTGATGATGTATCCGCCGCTGGCCAAGGTCCGTTACGAGGAGCTGGGACGGGTCTTCCGCAATCGCCGGGTGCTCGCGCTTTCCCTGGTCCAAAACTGGATCGTGGGACCGACGCTGATGTTCGCGCTGGCCGTCGTGTTCCTGCGCGACAAGCCAGAGTACATGCTGGGGCTGATCCTCATCGGCCTGGCCCGCTGCATCGCGATGGTGATCGTGTGGAATGATCTGGCCCGCGGCGACCGCGAGTACTGCGCCGGCCTCGTTGCCTTCAACTCGATCTTTCAGGTCCTCTTTTTCCCTTTCTACGCCTACCTGTTCGCCACGGTGCTCCCGAGGTGGCTCGGTCTGGAGGGCACCATCCTCGAGATCTCGATCGGCGAGATAGCCCAGAGCGTTGGCATCTACCTGGGGATCCCGTTCGCAGCCGGCTTTCTGACCCGCTGGCTCTTGGTGCGGGCGAAGGGCCGCGCGTGGTACGAGACCCGGTTCGCCCCGCGGATAAGCCCCCTCACCTTGGTGGCGTTGCTATTCACCATCGTCGTGATGTTCTCGCTCAAGGGCGAGACCATCGTTCAGCTTCCGCTCGACGTGGTCCGCATCGCGGTACCGCTTCTCATCTACTTCGTCGTGATGTTCGTGGTCTCGTTCTTCATGAGCAAGCGAGCCGGCGCCAGCTACGAGCAGTCGGCGACGCTGTCCTTCACGGCGGCATCGAACAACTTCGAGCTCGCCATCGCCGTGGCCATCGCCAGCTTCGGCATCCATAGTGGGGCGGCTTTCGCGGCGGTGATCGGACCCTTGGTCGAGGTGCCGGTGCTCATCGGTCTGGTCAACGTCGCGTTGTGGCTCGGAAGGAAGTACTACCCTCGAGCTCAACTCGGAGTTCGGACCGCGCCGTGCGCGGGCCCTGAGCTGGCGCGCGACAGCGCGTAGTCCACGCTTAGGTTCGCGAGCGCTTGCCCGAAAGATTTCCGACGCGTAGTCCGCGCTCATGACCGAGCGCCTCCGCTGCTGCCCGCCACGGCCTGAGGGCTGAGCGTGACTCCGCCCTATGATCAACCTCCCCGGCCATCGCGGCGGACCGTCGCTCCTGGGCTGCAGGTCTTCGATGCTCCTCAGCGCTTCATGGGCCTGCAGGTCGGAGCCCGCATGACGGTGGTCGAGCTCGATGGCGAGCTCCTGATTCACTCTCCGGTCGACGTTCGCCCCTCGCTCCTCGAAACGCTCGGCCATCCGCGGTGGGTTCTTGCTCCGAACCTCCTGCACCACCTGTACGTGCAGCCGTGGATCGACGCCGGACTCGAGTCCTGGGCGGCGCCCGGCCTCGCCGACAAGCGCCCGGACCTCCGGTTCGACCATCAGGTCGAGCGGGGAGGCCGGCACCCCTTCGGCAACGACGTCTGGCTGCTGCCCCTGTCGTCTTTCGCGCTGACCAACGAGGTCGTGATGCTCCACCGACCGAGCGGCACCCTGATCGTTGCCGACCTCGTCTTCAATGTTCCGCCCACGGCGCCATGGACGACGCGGACGGCGATGCGCGCCCTCTTGGGCTATCCCGGGTGCTGCACGACGATCGTCGAAAGGGTCGGGATGGATCGGACCAAAGCCCGCCGCGAGTTGAACTCGATCTTGGACTGGCCCTTCGACCGGATCATCATGGCCCACGGCGACATCGTCGAAACGGGGGGTAAGGACGCCTTGCGAGATGCGTTCGCCTGGCTGAAGCTTTGAACGAGCCGCCGCCTAGCGGGTGTGCTCGACCAGGAAATCCCAAACCGCGCTCACGCGGGGGACCCGGCGCAAGGCTCGATGCGTGACGAGGAAGACCTCGCTCGTCGGGTACGGCGCACTCGACCGACGAAGTCGGGGCAGAGCTCTGACCGGCACCAGACCGTAGTGGGCCACGCTGGGCGTGGGAATGAGCGCGACGCCGAGACCGCGTTCGACGACCGCGATCTGCAGGCGAAGACTATCCGACCGCACGATGGGCTCGACTCGGGCATGCGCCTTGACCCAGCGGGCCGTGGGAATGTGCGCGAACCGGTCGCCCCAGGTCACCCAGGGCACATCGCCCCACGAGCGCACGGTGCCCAGGACTTCGGCCAGAGGCGGAGCCGCCGCCGGAACGAACTCGACCGAGGGGAGCTTCTTCACGATCAGGTCTCCGGTCTCGGGTCGCACGACCCGCATCGCGATGTCCGCGGCTCGCCGGGCCACGTCGACGACCTCTTCGCCGGGTAGCAACTCGACCTGCAGGCCGGGATGGCGCGCGAGCAGCTCACAGAGATGAGGCACGATGCGGACTTCGGCGGCATCGGACGGGCAGGCGATGCGCACCAGGCCCGTCACCTCGCGCTCGAGCGACTCGGCGGCTCCGGCGAAGCGCGCCATCCCGTGCTCGATCTCCTCAGCCACGGGCAAGAGCCCGTCGGCGGCTTCGGTGGCCGACACAGGGCGAGAAACAGCCGGACGTCGTCCCACTGCAGATTCGCAAGCCGGGGATCGCTTCTGTGCATCAGCGCATAGATATTGTGCGATCTTGTCTATATAACCGCAAATCCGCATCCTTCATGCTCTCTCCAACGGGGGCCACCAAGCGGCCCTCGCCCACGCGAAGAGCCTCTACCTCACCTACTTCCCCGACCTCGGGGTCCCCGGCGCCGCCGAGCACGTGCGTCGCTTGAGCCGCGCTGCAGTCGATGCTGGCACCGAGCGCATCGTGCTCTTGGCCGGCCGGGGTGAGCCGCAGGTGCACCCGGCGGAAGATGCGGTCCGCGAGTCGGGCGCGGCGTGGACCATCCTCGAGTGCTCATTCTTCATGCAGAACTTTACGGAAGGACTTCTCGCTCCGAAAGGGGACACCGTGACGTTCCCGGCGGGCGACGTCCGGGAGCCTTTCATCGACTGCGAGGACATCGCCGACGTTGCCGTCGCGGCCCTGATGGACGACGCACACATCGGCAAGACCTACGAGCTCACCGGGCCCCGCTCGATCACCTTCGCTGAGGCGACGGAGACGCTTTCGCGAGCGACCGGCCGGCCCCTGCGCTTCGTGCCGGTGACCTTCGAGCACTTCGCCCAGGTACTCGCCGAGGATCTTCCGCCTCCGGTCGTGGAATTCTTCATCGACCTGGTCCGGTTTCTCACGGATGGGCACAACGACTACGTCACCGACACCGTTGAAAAGGTGCTCGGCCGCCCGGCTCGTGACATTCGGGACTTCGCAAAGGCGACGGCGGAGACGGTCCGCGTGCGGGGGCCTTGATCGCCCGCGCCGTCATCTTCTTGGCCGCCCTCCGAGAGATCGATTGACGGCCCAGGACTCGAGCGGCTGCGGGTTCGTTCTGGACCTCGAAGCGCTCATGGGTCACCGATATGCGGCATGTCGGACCCGGCTCGGAACGTCCTCGGCTCCCCCCTCACCCTCTGCGGTCGCGACCCCGTGACCGGCTTCTTTCGCGACGGCTGCTGCCACACCGGCCCGGAAGACCGCGGCCGTCACGTGGTCTGTGCTCGCGTCACCGCCGAGTTTCTCGAGTTCAGTCGGGCGCTCGGCAACGACCTCGTCACGCCCCAGCCGGCCTTCGGCTTTGCCGGCCTCAAGCCCGGCGATCGCTGGTGCCTGTGCGCGGCTCGCTGGAAGGAAGCGCTCGACGCCGGCTGCGCGCCGCCGATCGTCTTGGCCGCAACCCACGAGAAGGCGCTCGAGACCGTGCGCCTCGAAGACCTGTATGCGCACGCCGAGGACGTCGCCGACGCTTAGTCCCGTGCCCCTACCGCTGTACTACCACCCTCTGTACACCGACGGACTGGACGACGCGGCCCGGTTTCCCAAGCACCGGTATCGGCTGACCCGCGACGAGCTCGTGCGGCGGCGCGCTCCGGTCGAGTTTCGGACGTCGCCGCCAGCGACCCGAAACGACGCACTCGAGGCGCACGCCGCCGAGTACGTCGACGCGTTCATGGAAGGTCGACTCGACGCCCGGCGAACCCGGCAGATCGGTCTCACCCCCTGGACGGAGTCCATCCGCGAGCGGACGATGCGGCTCTTGGGTGGATCGCTGGCCGCTCTCGACTCGGTCGCTCTGGGAGCGCCCTTGGCGGGCAACCTCGGCGGGGGGACCCATCATGCTCGTCGGGCGGGCGGAGCGGGCTACTGCGTCTTCAACGACTTGGCGATCCTGGCCCGCCGCGCACTCCGCCGGAGGCAGGCCGAGCGCGTTCTGATCCTCGACCTCGATGTTCACCAAGGGGACGGAACCGCGGCCATGCTGCGCGGCGAGCCTCGAGCGGTGACTGCGTCGGTGCACTGCCGGGCCAACTTCCCGTTCCGCAAAGTTCGAGGCGACGTCGACGTGCCGCTCGCCCCCGGAACGTCGGACGACGGATACGTAGCGCTGATCCGAAGGTTCGTTCCGCGGCTCATCGACCGCGTGCAGCCGGATCTGGTGCTGTTTCAGGCAGGGGTCGACCCGCTGCGGGAGGATCACCTCGGCCGTCTATCGGTGAGTCGGCGAGGACTGCAGGCCCGCAATCAGCTCGTGCTCGACGAGGTGCACCATCGACGAGGTCTGCCGATGGTCGTAACGATGGGGGGCGGCTACGCGCGACCGATCGAGGCATCGGTCGCCGCCCTGGCCGACGTCTTCGAGATGACGGCCAGGGCCACGAGCCGGTCGCTGAACGCACTCGGTCGCCCGCGGCATGCTGAGCCGCGGAAAGACTAGCTTTCCAGGTCGAACCGGTCGGCTCGCATGACCTTGCTCCACGCGGCGACGAAGTCCTGGACGAATTTCTCCTGATCCAAGGCATAGACCTCGGACACCGCTCGAAGCTCGGCGTTGGAGCCGAACACGAGGTCGACTTCGGTAGCCGTCCATCGGGGCTTGCCGGAGTCACGATCCTTGCCCACGAAGGCATTGTAGCCCGACTTGCTCCACTCCGTACTCATGTCGAGTAGGTTCACGAAGAAGTCGTTGGAGAGGACACCCGGGCGCTCGGTCAAGACGCCGGCGTCCGAGGCTCCGGCATTTGCTCCTAGAGCGCGCATGCCCCCGACCAGCGCGGTCATCTCGGGGGCGGTGAGGTCGAGGAGGTCGGCCTTTTCGATGAGGAGCTGCGACGGACTCCGTCCACGTTCGTCCTCTCCGGCGCAGTAGTTCCGAAAGCCGTCGAACGTAACTTCCAGGTACCCGAACGACGCGACGTCGGTCTGCTCCTGAGAAGCATCGGTACGTCCGGGCGCAAACGAAACTTTCACGGATACGCCCGCCTCTTCGGCCGCCTTTTCGATACCGGCCGCCCCGGCCAGGACAATGGTGTCGGCGAGGGAGACCTTCTTGCCTCCGCTGAGCGTCGCGTTGAACGAATTCATGACCTTTTCCAGTTCGGCCAGGACCTTGGACAGGCCCTCGGGATCGTTCACCTTCCAGTTCTTCTGAGGGGCGAGGCGAACCCGCGCGCCGTTGGCCCCGCCGCGCTTGTCGGTGTCGCGATAGCTCGATGCCGACGCCCAGGCGGTCCTGACCAGATCGGAGACGGGGATTTCGGTATCGAGGATCGCCGCCTTCAGGCGGGAAGCATCCTTCCGATCGATGAGCGGGTGGTCGACGGCGGGCACGGGGTCCTGCCACGAAAAGACCTCCTCGGGCACTTCGGGACCTACGTACCGCGATCGAGGTCCAAGGTCGCGGTGCGTCAGCTTGAACCACGCCTTGGCGAACGCCTCCTCGAACTCTTCCGGATTCTCGGCGAAGCGCTGAGAGATCTTCTCGTACTTCGGATCCATCTTCATCGACAGGTCGGTGGTCAGCATCATCGGCTTGTGCATCTTTCCTTCGACGTGGGCGTCGGGGACGATCGACACGTCCGCCGTCGGCTCCCACTGGTGGGCACCCGCCGGGCTCTTGGTTAGCTTCCAGTCGAAGTTGAAGAGGTTGCTCAGATATTGATGAGTCCAGCTCGTCGGGGCGGACGTCCACGCCCCCTCGAGACCACTCGTCGTCGTATCTTCAGCCTTCCCCTTGCCGCATCGATTGTGCCAGCCGAACCCCTGAGCCTCGACGTCGGCCCCGGCCGGCTCCGTGCCGAGACAGTCGGTCGGTCGTGCGCCGTGCGACTTCCCGAAGGTGTGACCACCCGCGATCAAGGCCACGGTCTCTTCGTCGTTCATGGCCATGTTCCCGAAGGTGCTCCGAATGTCGTAAGCCGCGGCCTTCGGGTCGGGCTTTCCGTCGGGTCCCTCTGGGTTCACGTAGATGAGCCCCATGTGGGAGGCGCCCAGGCCCTGAGCCAGAGTCCGCTCCTTGCCCCCATGAAAGCGTTCGGGCGACGAGCCCAGCATCTCCTGCTCCGGTCCCCAGTACACGAGATCGGCCTCCCAATCGTCGACGCGTCCGGCGGCGAAACCGAGTGTCTCGAAACCCATCTCCTCCATGGCTACGTTCGCCGAAAGGATCATGAGGTCGGCCCATGACACCCTGTGGCCGTACTTCTGCTTCACCGGCCAAAGAAGGCGTCGAGCCTTGGCGAGGTTGGCGTTGTCGGGCCAGCTGTTGAGCGGCTCGAAGCGCTGCTGCCCGCC
>CAYYOT010000116.1:0-8703 GCA_964473255.1 uncultured Myxococcales bacterium
GTAGAGCCCGGCGATCGCGCCCAGGATGACGACGGCTGACGGCTTCGCTTTCGGATACCGGGACAACAGGAGCGGCAGCGAAACCGCGATTGCGATGGTCCCCAGGGCGAAGTGCGCCACCTGCGCGATCGACAGCGCAGCCAGAATCACGGTCAGCGCCACGCCCAGCGGCCGGCGGGCAGCGGGACTCCGGATCAGCGCCGCCACGAGGATCAGGGCCAAACAAAAGAGCGGGATCCCCAGCGATACCGGATGCTGCCAGACGTTCTGGAACGGGTTGGGAAAGAGCGGTAGACCGCAAGTGACTTGGTGGTACTGGAGCAGGCACCTCGGATGAAACCCGGGGTCGAACAGGATACCCAGACCCGAGAAGCCACTGGATAGATGAACGGCCAACCCGGCGAAGGGCGCAGCTCGCGGCGCGCCGGCCTCGGTGACCAGCGCCATGGCCGCCGCGGACAGAAAAACCGCGAACCCGGTCACGGCCAAGTCGATGCTCCAGTCCGCGTCGAGGCCAGTCACCCGCGCCAGGACTCCGGGCCACAGGTCGAATCCATAGTGATAGCGAGCTTCGTAGGCCGGAGAGAACGGAAAGTACGGCGGCATGACGCCGCGCGACAGCTGCTCCACGATCGCCCGATGACCGAGGACGCCCTGCTCATCGAATATCTGGTACTGGCGGGCCAAGTAGCCGTACAGCAGCGCGGTGCCGACGAGTACGAGCGGCGAAGCCACCGCTGGCGGGCTGACTGGGCGGTCGTGCGGTTCCCGCGGCGGCCGGTAGAAAGCGAGTGCAACCCCGGCCCCCAGCGCGCTGAACACCAGACCGCGGTCCAGTCCCCCCAACCAACGGCCCCCAACGACGATCGTGACGATCGTGGTCGCCAGGAAGAGCCCCACGCCCAGGACCGCCTCACTGAAGCGCGAGGTTTCGGTGGCGTTCGCCATTCGTCGAGCCCACCGCTTCGCCACGACGGCCCAGGCCACCACGACGAAGAGGACGGTCAGGACGCGCAGCGCGGCCATCACCGGGATCCGGCCGGAGGCACCCGACCCGTTCCCCGCCAGGAGTTTTGATTGTGCCAGGCGATCTGGACGTCCTGGAGTCGGGCATCTTCGAACCAGGAGCGAAACTCGGCCTCCGGGATGTAGTGCGCAATCTCGGGCGTCATGTGATCGGCAACGATCGAGTGGAGCTCCCAAAAAGGGAAGTCAGCGAGCTGGTTCAGGTACGCCTGATAGAACAAGCGTTGGCCGATCGGCGCGAGCGCACCCTGCGAAAGCGGCTTGTAGACGCCCCGGCTCGCCAGCCACAGGGCCGCGGCCGGCGCTCGCGAAAGCGCGGAGACCACGGAAAAGGGAAGACGCGAGGTGACGGCCTGTCGAAGGGGATTGATCCCGTAGATGATCCATCCGTTGTTCTCTCGGCCGTACACCCAGGCCACGACCTTGCCCCCGGGACGAACCCTCGCTGCGAGCTCGCGAAAGGCACGCGGCGGGTCGGATACGTGATGAAGGACCCCGACCGAGAAGGCCAGGTCGACGGTCTGGGTGGCCACCGGCAGCCGCAGCAGGTCGGCTTGGACCACGTGGACGTTGGGCAGGTGGCGCGTATTTCGGAAGGCGACGTCCACCGCCGACCCAAGGTCGGCCGCGATGACGTCCCGAGCGCCCCATTCCGCGACGAGGTACGAATGACGGCCCTTGCCGCACCCGCCCTCGAGCACGACGCGATCCTTGAAGTCCTCCGGACGGTTCGGTGCGACCCAGCCCAGGAACTGCTCCTCGTAGTGGTCGTCGAGCCGGTCGAACCGCGTCCAGGCATCGCCGAATCGCTGCGCGGTGCGGACGGCTTCGACCGGAGGACCGACGTCGGCGAGCCGCGGGACCCCGCCCCACACGGCGAACCGCTTCCGGCAGTCAGCGCACCCGAGGACGCCCTCGAGCAGCTCGTCTCCTTCGGACGCCCGGTCCTCCACCACCCGCAGCGACCCCGCGCATTCGGGACAGACCAGCAGCTCCAGCACCCGGGGCCGCATGCTGCGCCGGCATACGACTTCATCGATCGGTTGGCCAGCGCCGATCGCCGTGCCTAAACACCCCCCGTGGCGTTCGGGCCCCGACTTCGCGCGCTCTGGCCCTACCTGCTCGTGAGCGCCCTCTATCTCGCGACCAGCCCCTACTACAGCGGTCTGAACAACCCCAACGAGATGGTCCGGATCTACGCCGGGAAGGCCTTCGTCGACCACGGGAGCTTCGTGATCGACCCCGTCCTCCGACAGTGGGGTTCGGTGGACGACAAGGCTCGCCGCGCGGGCCGCAGCTACAGTTCGAAGGCCCCCTGGCAAACGCTCGTCACGGTACCGGTGTACGCGGCCGCCGTACGCGTGTTGCCTGCCTTGGGCATCGCCCCCTCGAAACGGAACCTCACCTTTGCCGTGCGCTTCGGCTCCACCGTCTTGCCCGTGCTGGCGTTCGCGCTCGTTCTCCTCTGGTGGGCGCGTCGCCGAGCGGTCGAGCTCGGGGCCTCCCCCGACTGGGGAAGCGCTGCGGGCCTCTCGGTGGCTTTGGGCACCATGCTCTACCCGTATGCCTTGACGGCAACGGGGCACGGTTGGGCTGCCATCACCGCCGGAGGCGCTCATCTGGCGCTGATCGCCATGGTTCGGGCACCCACCGGGTCGCGAACGTGGCGTCAGCGCGCACTCCTCGTCGGCATGGCCTCGGGGATCGCCCCTTTCGCCGAGTATCCGGCGGCCCTGGCCGTCGCCCCGGTCGCCTTCGCCGTTCCCCTCGTCGTTCCCGGCTGGCTGAGAAAGCTCGAAGCCGTGGCCTGGGTCGGCCTCGGGGCTCTGCCTGCGATCGCCCTCGGCTTGTGGACCCACAAACAGATGTGGGGCTCGGCGCTGACCACCGGCTACGCGTACCTCGATAATCCCTCCTACCAGACCCTGGTCGACGATGGCTTTTTTGGGGTCGTGCTCCCGCAGCCAGCGAAGCTATGGGGCGCTCTCTTCTCGCCGTACACCGGGCTGTTCTTCTTCTCGCCGGTGCTGCTCATCGGCCTGGCCATGCTGGTTCGCTCGGCCTTTTCGGGCACGGCAACCCAAACCGCAGGTCGCCACCGGACCCTGGCGTTGACCGGACTCGCCGCCATCGTGCTGCTGTTCGCCTTCATCGCTTCCCACGAGGCGTGGCGCGGGGGCTGGACCCTCGGCCCGCGCTACATCATCCCCGCGGCTCCGATCCTCGGACTCTGGCTGATCGAGGCCCTCGCCGTCCCCGCAGCCCGCCCTGGGATCTCGGTGCTCGGTGTTCTCAGTCTGGCGACGACCGGAGTGGCGGCGGCCATCTACCCGCATCTGTCCGACGTCTTCGAGAATCCTCTGGCCCACTTCATCTGGCCGACCTACCTCGAGGGTCTGGCGCCCTACGGCATCGGTTCGGCGCTGGGAATGCAGGGCGCGACCGCCAACCTGCTCCACCTGACCCTCCTGACCGCCGCCGCCGTGACGATCGGCGTGGCGGGCTGTCGGGGCCTTCAGCATCGGGGTCGCCGGGCGGCGTGGGTCGGCGGCGCGCTCGCCGCCTTCGGACTCGTGGTCTCCATCATCCCCGAAAAGGACGCCGCGGCCGCGGACCGGGAACGAGCCCGACTGTGGAGCATATGGGAGCCGAAAGTCGGGGTGCCCGAGCCCGTGGAGCGCGCTCGGAACGCGTCCGCCCTGACCAGCCTACGGCGTCTCCTCCCGCGGGCCACGGTGACCGCCGAGCACCCGGACGGGCGTCGGTACGAATGTCGACCACCGATCCGGACGAAGTGTCGCTACGGAAACGCGCCGTGGCAGCAAGTCCTCTCGACCTCGGGGATGGTCGCCGGACGGCGCGAGCTCGCCCTGTCGATGCATCCGATCGCAACCGGTACCGTCACCGCCACCTTCCCCGTGCCCCCTCGAGCGAGGCGACTGCGGCTGGTGTACGCGCTCACCGACGGCAGCATCGCCAGCGGCAATCCGCATCCGGTCGAGGTTCGCGTGCTCGAGGACGGGGTGACCGAAGCTCAGCGCTCAGCAGGCAACGACGCCGGATGGCGCCCCATCTTCATCGATGTGGCGGGAACCAGTTCCGTCTCCGTCGAGTTGACGGTGGTCCAAGATGGAGCTCGCGTCTTCCTCTTTGACGGGGACTTCAGTGAAGAAGGTCCTTGAGGATGTCGCCGGCCTTGCGCCCGATCTCGCCCGAGGGATCGAGACGAGCGGCGCGCTCCAGGAGCGGTCGTGCGCGATCCGGGTCCCGCTGCATGCGATAGAGCACGCCCAGCTGCAGGTAGGCGGGCGCGTGCGTGTCGTCCATGTGGACCGCTCGAAGGAGGGCCTCCTCCGCCCGTTCCATGTCGCCCTCGAGGAAACGCTCGACGCCGGCACGAAAGTGTCCATCGGCCTCATTCACGAGCTCGACGTCGAAGAAGAACCGAGCGCCGACATGGGCGGCTAGAACTCGAGCGAAGCCCGCCATCCCTACACTGTAGAGCGTTGCTGCCTCGGCGGCGGCGGCGAGCACGACGGGAATGTCTGGCACCACGGGCTTTCCGTGGCGACTGATGCGAACCTTCCGAAAGCGCCCGCGGTCGACCCAGCGCTTTGCCGTTACCCCGGCCTGGGACGCCGCGCGCTTGGCCCCATCGACCAGGTCCCCAACGGTAACGGGCTCGTCGAGAGCATCGGGACGCTCGTCCGCGGGCGCATCGAGCGAGTCATCGTCGGACTCTTTCCACCTCTCGAGGTCCCGCGTCATGGGCCAATCGTGAGGGCCAACCCGGGCAAAGCACAAGTCTCAACGCCGCTTTAGCCGGCCGAGGTCCGCTCATCGGCCGGGATCTCCTCCGCCTCGGGCCCCTCGGGATCGAGACCAAAGGCGAGCATCAGGGACGCCGCGGTCAATGCGAGGAGCACGAGCACGACGACCCACCGTCCATATGTGGGGCGTAGTGAAACCACTGATGGATCGCGGTGCACCATCGCCAGCGCTTCCCAGCGGTCATCGGAAGCGTGCGACGTGACCGGCGGCCTGGTGGATTCGGCGGGCTCGGGTACGGGGAGAGCCTCGACCGACGCCAGCGGCGCCGGCTCGGGTCGAGGCTCCGGGTTGGCGGGCATGGCCGCGTCCACGGCGTCCACCGCGTCCACCGTGCTGGCTTCGAGCGCGCCAACGTCTCCCGAGACATCTACGAGCTCCTCCTCTGTGAGCACCTGCGGGATGCCCGAGCGCAGCGTCGGGTCCACCTCCGAGTACGGGACGGTTTCGTCGGATAGAGTCACCGGCGCTTCGCCCAAGTCCGCCGTCAGCACGCGGGCTTCCGGGACCGGGGGCTCGAGGGTCCGACCCGGTTCGGAGGCGGCGAGCCTTCGGTAGACCGAACGATCGCGCTCGAGGGTGGAGCGCACCGCCCGCAGGTCGTCCACGACATCGCGCATCGACGGGTATCGATGCCGAGGATCGCGAGCCCGGCACCGGGCCAGGGTGTCCACGAGCTCGGCGGGAACGTCGCCGAAGCTCCGGTCCGAACGCTTCGAGGTCAGAAGTCGGGTCACCAACGTTCCGAAAGACCACTGGTCGCTGACCCCGGTCGGTACGTGTCCGGCGAACTGCTCGGGAGATATCGCCGGCGTGCCTCCCGACGCGGAGACCCCCAGGACCGACCAGCTCAAATCGAGGATCAGGGGCACGAGACCGTATTCCCCGCGCTGGACGATCACGTTCGAAGCCCGGAGATTCCCGTGAACGAAGCCCGAGTGATGAATCCAGTGAAGGCCCTCCCCCAGCTCCTCACAGAGGAACAGGAGCCGAACGAGCTCACTCGCATCCTCGCCATCCTGGGCTGCTCGCGACACATCGAGAAGTTCGAGGGGTCGTCCGGGACGCAGCTCGCTGACGACGCCGTAGACCTGCTGAAAGCGGTCTTCGAGGGTCCGCACCGGCGTGGATACGTAGGGATGGTCGATCCTCGCATGGGCGGAGACAGCCTCGTGGACCGGGGCAAAGAAATCGGCCGCATCCCCGAGCGCAGCGATCTCGGGCCGCAGGAGCTTTATCCGGAAGGCTCGACCTTCCCGGTCGGCCTCCCAGACCTCGCCGAAGGGCCCGTCGCCGAGCCTTCGCTTCAGCTCGTAGCCGAGGATGTCGTCGCCCGAGCTCCGCACCCGGGGGAGCTTTAACACGTCCTGGCCGACCGGAGACCGTCAGCCGCCGTCGGGGTCCGGGTCGAACCCCCGATGAGCCGGTGCCGGCGTGCGCGCTCCCAGCGTGAAAGGGTGGCGGTACAGAGAGGACGCCCCATCGACCCGGAGAGTTGCGCCCGTGATGTATCGGGCGGCGTCACTGAGGAGGAAGACGATCGCCGAGCTGACTTCGGCCTCGGTACCGAATCGGCCCAGCGGAAGCTCGCGCGGGAGCTGTCGCAAGGCCTCTTGCACCGCTTCCGGGTAGTTCTCCAGGCCGCTCGACGCAATGATCCCCGGCGCAACTGCGTTCACGCGGATGTGGTCTTCGGCCCATTCCAGTGCCAATGTTCGCGTGAGATTCTCGACGCCCGCCCGGGCAGCTCCGGAGTGCGCCATCATGGGCATCCCGCGATGGTTATCGACGAGCATGTTGACGATCGCGCCACCCTCGGCCGCGAGACCGTGATGATAGGCCGATTTGCACATCAGGAACGTACCGATCAGGTTCGTTCGCACCACGGCCTCGAAACCACGGCGGGAAATGGAGGCGGCGGGAGAGACGAACTGACCGCCCGCGTTGTTGACGACCCCTTGGAAGCCGCCATCGGCCTCCAGCGCGGAAAACAGCGCCTCGACCTGGTCCTCCTCGCGAATGTCGCACAGCTGGACGGTCGACGCTCCCTCCCTCAACTCCGCCTGCACCCGTCGAAGCTTGTCTTCGTCGCGCCCAACCAAGACGACGTGAGCTCCCAGCGTCGCCAATTCATGGGCCACGCATCGCCCGATGCCGCTGCCTGATCCACTCACCACGATCCTCCGACCGGCGAATAGGTCCGGACGGAAGACCGAGGAAAAGCCAGTCACTTCCGGACCTGCTCGGGAGGGAGGAAGAAGGGCCTTTTGAGCACGACCTGCAGCACCTGTCCGTTCCGAACGAAGGTGACCTTTGCGTACTCGCGCTCGGAAACGATCCGCTGGAGGTCGGATGGTTCCTTCACGTCCAGCAGCTGCGCCTGAACGATGACGTCGCCGGGCACCAAGCGCACTTCGTCGGCCGGTGAGTCCGGCTCGACCGATGTAACCAGCACGCCGCTTTCGAAATCGTCGGGTACACCGCGCTCTCGCAGGTCCGAGGAGGTCAGCGGCGATACTTCGAGCCCCTTCAGCGGGTTCTGAGCATCGGGGTGGTCCTCGCGCAGCGCAGGGTCCGGCGGCGCCAGCTGGCGACGCGGCGGCTCTCTTTCCGCAGCCGTATCCCGGTCGACCTTCACGTTGTCGAGAAGGGAGCCGCGCTCCGAGTCGGTCGGCCGAGCCCGACCGGTCGAACCGGTCGAACCGGTCGGCGCGGGCCCGTCGGAAGACCCGACGCTCACGGGCTCGGTCGATGGACTGAAGGCCCACAGAAATAGGCCGCCGACGACGGCGACGAACACGATGGCGATGACAGCGATCCGCACGAGGGTCTTCAATCGACCTTACCGCGCACGCTTGTCAAAGCGCTTCCGGGTCGACCCACTCACCCTCTTCATCCTTCCGAGGCCAGCGGACCATCAGCTGATGGGGACGAAAGCGAGCCTTGTATTCCGAAGAGGGACAGCCGAGGACCCGATACCCCAGATACACCCAGGAGCGGCGAGTCCGACGAGCCAGCTCGATCTGATGAAGGATCGAGGCACTTCCCAGCGAAAAGCCTTTCAGGTCGGGATCGAAGAAGGTGTAGACCGCCGAAAGCGCGTCCGGGGTCTGGTCGACGATACTGATGGCCGCCAGTCGTTCTTGCCAGACGAACGCCAGTTCCAGCGCGGACGGGTGAGGGAACGCGAACTGATGGAGGTACTGTTGCTCGTCGATCGGGTCGTGGTCCCAGCCGCGGCGTGCACCCTGGTGAGCGTGCCACCGGTGGTACAGCTCCAAGCGTTCGGTATCGATCTGAGGGCGACCGATCTGCACGGTCAGCTGCTTCGCCTTCGACCACACACGCTTCAGCGATCGCGACGGCCGAAACTCGGCCACGGGGATGCGGAGGGGGACGCACTCCGCGCAGGTCCCGCACCGGGGCCGAAAGTACGCCGGTCCGAAGCGACGAAAACCTCGAGCCAAGAGCCCCGACAGCTCCTCGGCGCTCACGTCCAGCATCAGCCGGTATTCGAGCGACGCCATTCGGTCCGGCAGGTAGGCGCACTGCGTCGGCGCAGCCACGAATGCTTTCACCACGCGCGCCACCCACCGAGATTCTCGCCGGCAGCTCCGTGCCGCAAGAGAAAGACGCTGGAGTACACCGGGCGACCCAACGAGATTCGCGAGCGCGCGCTCGCTGCGCGCCTCCGGCTCGTGCGGCCTTTTGGCTTCGCGAGCTGGCGCTCGCTGCGCGCCTCCGGCTCGTGCCGGTCTCCCGTCCTCTGCACGGCCTTTTGGCTTCGCGAGCTGGCGCTCGCTGCGCGCCTCCGGCTCGTGCGGCCTTTTGGCTTCGCGAGCTGGCGCT
>CAYYOT010000117.1:0-8418 GCA_964473255.1 uncultured Myxococcales bacterium
TCGTTGGGCGGGACCGGCGAGGAGCAGCACATGTTCGCCCTGTTCGCGAAGTTCGAGGAACGCGCCCACGAGCTCGGCATGACGGTGCGTTTGCCGGTGACGATGCAGGGGCTCAGCGAATCTGACCGAGAGGCGCTCCTCGAGCAGTACGAGGCAGAGCGAGGCCTTTCCGCCGCAACGACGGCGACCCTCGACGTCGAGGCCGACCCCGATTCGCCATCGCGCCGCGCCCTTTTGGCCTTCGTGCAGGGTTTTCGAACTTCCCCGTTGGGCAGACGGCTCGACTCCAACCAGCTCTCCTACTTCGTGGCGAGTCGACTCGACGAGCTCTTTCAGGACGGCACCTTCCGAGTGGAGCCGATCGTCGAGGCGCTCCGCGAGCAGGGCGCCACCGACGCCGACATCTACGTTGGGATGGCCATGGCCGGACAGAAGCTGGAGAAGATGGACGTCGAGCTGGTCGAGCCATCGCTGGCGGTGCGTCCGGAAATCAAGAGTCAGCTGCTTCGCCAAGCCGCGACCGCCGACGTCCCGCGAGCCCGGCCCACGGGCCCGGCGGCCGGGACGCGCGAAGAAGCCACGGAGAAAAAGCTCGAGGGCTACGGCCTGCCCGGCAAGGAGAAGGCTCCCGGTCGAGCGCGCCTGATCCGAATTGCGGTCTTGGCGCTCGTGGTCGTGGGTGCGGGAGTCGGGGGCTTCCTCACCCGGCCCAACCGTTCGCTCAACCCAGCCGTCTTCGCCGGGACTGTTCCCCTCGAAGACGCCAAAATGGTCGACGGTGCGTTCGTCGGTCAGATCGATTGGGAGGCGTGGCGTGGTCTGCCCGTCGCAGAGAAGGAGCAGCGACTCGAAGCGTTCGAAGCGCTGGTTCGGAAAAAGGGCCTCTTCGTCGACATGCAGGTACGAGGTCCCGAGGACCAGGTCCTGATCGTGCCCTTCGGCAAGAGACTACGAGCCAGCCCGACCCTGATTCAGGAACCGTCCTCCAGTGACGAAACCGCGACTTCGGACAAATGAGGCGCTCCGGCACGACCCACCAGTTCGGGCACCCATTCCGCTAATCGGTCCGCGACCAAACGCTCGACGGCGGCCGCACTTTCGAGAGTCAGCGCTTCCTCGGCGAGTTGTCGGCACGAGGCCGCGTCGAGACGTCGTACCATCCGCTTCACGACCGGGATCGACGAAGCCGCCATCGATAGCTGTCGACAGCCCAGACCGACGAGCAGCGGAGTCACGAAGGGATCCGACGCGACCTCACCGCAGATGCTAACGGGGCGCACGGTACTCTTGAGAATCTGGTCGAGCACGCGAAGGACCACGGGATGGCAAGACCGAAAGAGGTAAGCCACGTCGTCGTTGGCTCGGTCGGCAGCCATCATCAGTTGAATCAAGTCGTTGGTGCCGACCGAGAAGAAGTCGCAGCGCCGTGCCAACTCCGGCAGCGTGAAGACGGAGCACGGAGTCTCGACCATCGCCCCCACCGGTAGGGCCGAATCGAACGCCACGCCCGCCTCCGCCAAACGCCGCTTCACGTCTTCGAGTTCTTCGATCGCGGCATCGACTTCGGTCACGTCGGAGACGAAGGGAAACATGAGACGCACCGGTCCATGCGCGCTAGCCCGCAGAACCGCCTCCAGCTGAATCCGAAAGCGGTCTCGTTCCCGAAGACTCAAACGAATGGCTCGCAGGCCGAGGGCGGGATTGTCGCCGGCGCTCATCGACGCTCGGCCGGCGACGGGATGCTCCTTGTCTGCGCCCCAGTCGAAGGTGCGGATGGTGACGGGGCGCCCTTCCATCGCCGAGATGACCCGAGAGTAGGCTCGGGTTTGGCTCGCGACGTCGTCGACTTCCGGCTCATCGATGTAGAGGAACTCGGTGCGGTACAGCCCGATCCCTTCGCCTCCGTGCTGGAGCACCCAGTCGACTTCGCGAAAGGCTTCGATGTTGCCGAGCAGCTCGATGCGAACGCCATCGAGCGTCTCGGCGGGTAGCGTTCGGTCTGCGAGCAACGATTGCTGCTCCTGCTTGCGACGCCGGTGAAGCCCTTCGAAGCGGGTCACTTCCGCGTCCTCGGGACGCACGACCACCACACCCACGCGGCCGTCGATGATGATTCGATCACCGGACGCGATGTCGTCCATGAGTCCCTGAACCCCCAGAACGCACGGGACCTGAAGCGCTCGTGCCACGATCGCCGTGTGGGAGGTTCGGCCGCCGGACTCGGTCGCGAACGCCCGTACCCGCTTGTTGGCCAGAACCACGGTGTCGGCCGGCGAAAGGTCCGAAGCTACGACGATCGCGTCCTCGGGAAGCTCGGCCCACGGGTCAGGCGAGGAGCCGACGAGGTTACGCAGCACGCGGTCCCCCACGACGTCGACATCATCCCGACGCTCACGGAAGTAGTCCTGATCGACTTGGTCGAAGAGCTTGCGGAGATCGCGCAGCGTCATGCGGACCGCCCACTCGGCGTTCTGGCCGTCTTGCTCGATATGAGAGAGCGTGGCGTCGAAGAACGCCGCGTCCCGGAGGATCATGCGATGGGCCTGAAGCAGGTTGGAGACCTGCGAAAGACCCGACGCCTCGGCGCTCGCCTCCAGGCCCTGGACCTGCTTCTCGGAAACGTCGACCGCGTCCCGAAAGCGCTCGGCCTCGCGGACCCGGCGCTCGGGCGGTACACGAAATCGGGGCAGCCGCAAACGCCGGCGATCGAGGGCATAGGCCTCGCCGACCGCGATACCCGAGCTGACGGGGGCTCCATGATAAGTGCGGGGCGCCGTCACTCCGTCGTCCCCTCCTGAAAGCCCCCGCGAAAGAGAGCATCGAGGCCCTCCATGAACGTCTCCGCCCCTTCGCCTTCCACCTCGACCCGGAGAAGGGTGCCGCGCGCGGCCCCCAGGGTCGTCAGCCCCAATAGACTCTTGGCATTGACCATGTGGCCGTGGCGTCCCACGCGGACGTCTCCGGCGAACCGAGCGACGTGGTGGGCGAGGACGTGCGCGGCCCGAAGATGCAGACCTCGTTCGTTGCGAACTTCCAAGTCGCGTACGACGAGATCCGTCTCGGCATCCACGAGCGTGGGCGGCGTACTGGGCACTCGGCCCGGCCGCCGGACCTGCACCGGGCGAGGGATGCCGACCGGCGAAAGAGCGGGATCGTGGGGCAGCGGTTGAACGAACACCCGGACCCCGGCCTCGTGCAGAGCCGTCAACCGCCGAGCGTCTTCCGGCCCCAGGTAGACCGCCGGGTGCATGGCTTCGGCTCCGCTGCGAGCCGGAAGATGACCGACGTTCAGCTGGTCGATGACGGCGCCCGCTTCGAGGGCCAGCTCCACCGAAGGAAGACTGCTGAAGAGCACCAGGATGTTGCGGTCGGGGGACAAGGCCGCCAGATGCGACGCCAGGTCTGCCTCCCTGGCAAAGGAAATGCCGACCTCCTCCATCGCCGACATCTCGAGGATGTGCCGCCGCCGGGGGTCGGCCACGACCTGTCCGTCGGCGATGACCATGTGCGCGGCCCGCAGCTCGGGCACCCAAGCATTCATGACCGTCGCGTGGACGAGCCGAGGATCGACGCGAAAGAAGCAGCGCTCCAGCTCAGCCATCCTGCTCGCGCTCCTTGAGGATCTCGCTGGCAACGAGGACGTTGCGCTGTCCGTAGAATTTCAAGAGCTGGGCCAACCCCCAAAGGTCGGTGGCGGTGTCGATGGCGCTGGCCAGTTTCAAGAGCATGGGCAGATTCGCACCGGTCACGACCTCCACGTGGTGTTCGCCGACCAGCTGCAGCGAAACGTTGGCAGCCGTGCCGCCGAACATGTCCGCCATGATCAGGACGCCATCGCCGGTGTCGACGTGACGAACCGCGGAGCGGATGCGGGCCTCGATCTCCTCCAGCTGCTCCGAGCGGGAGACGTTGAGCGCTCGAGCCCGCTCGAACGGGCCCACGATCTCGCTGGCCGTCTCCAGGAGAGCCTCGGCCAGACGCCCGTGGCTCACGATGACGAGCCCGATCACGACTCGCACCGTACATGGGGGGAGGGGGAAATCAATCGCTTCAGCGAGCCAGGTCGCGATGCCGAACCACGACGCCAACTCCTCGCGACTCCATCCACCAGGCGAGCTTGCGAACGATGGACACCGAGCGGTGACGCCCTCCCGTGCAGCCAACCGCTACGGTCAGGTAGACTTTCCCTTCCTTTTCGTACTGTGGGATCAGGAAGTCGAGAAGGTCCTCGGCCTTGTCCAAGAAGAGCCGGCATTCCGGAAGGTCCCAAACATACGTGGCGACGGAATCGTCGAGCCCGGACAGATCGCGGAGTTCGGGCACGAAGTATGGATTCAGGAGGAAGCGAACGTCGAAGATCATGTCCGCTTCCTGCGGCACGCCGTGCTTGTATCCGAACGATACGAGCGTCGCCGAGAGCTTGCGGCCGCGGATGTCGACGCCGAAACCGTTTTGAACCGTCTGTCGAAGGTCGTGCACGGTCATTTCGCTGGTATCGAGCGTGGCGGTCGCCATCTGCTGTAGTGGCTCCAGCATGCGCTGCTCCGCCTCGATGCCGCCACGTACCGTCCCGTCGGTGCTGAGGGGATGGCGCCGGCGGGTTTCCGAGTACCGGCGCTCTAGTGCTTCGACCGACGCATTGAAGTACACGAGCTCGACGTCGTGGCCGGCCGCCCGCAACTCTGCGAGGACGGCGGGAACCGCGGCAAAGTCGCGCTGCCTCTCGGGCCCCGGTGGCAAAGTGGAGCTTCGGGCATCGACCACCAGCGCCAGTTGCTCGAACTGTGAGCCGAAGACATCGACCAGCTGGTCGAGAAGACGAATGGGAAGGTTGTCGATCGCGTAGAAGCCGCTGTCTTCGAGAGCGCGCAGCGCCGTCGTCTTGCCTGAGCCACTGACCCCGGTCAGGACGACGATCCGCATGGGGGCGACGTACCATCGCTCCGCTCGCGAGTCACGGCCGCGGGCTTTCCGGTTCCGACCGTCGGTCCGAACGGCTATGGGACGAAAATGGTCTCTACGATCTTCCGCGCACAACGCTGGACGCCGGTTCCGGGTTTCGAGCTCGAAGACCTGACCTACCATAGAGCCAATGACCTCGGCTGCGTACGGATCGCCTTCGACCGGCCGGAGGTGCGCAATGCGTTTCGTCCGCAGACCGTCGACGAGCTCTACCGCGTCCTGGAGCATGCCCGCGTCACCAGCGATGTGGGCTGCGTCCTATTGACCGGGAACGGACCGTCGCCCAAGGACGGGGGCTGGGCGTTCTGCTCCGGGGGCGATCAACGAATCCGCGGGCCGGATGGCTATCGATATGACGGTCCCGAGGCACCGGATCCCGCCCGACTCGGGCGACTGCACATTCTCGAAGTGCAGCGATTGATCCGATTCATGCCCAAGATCGTCATCGCGGTCGTCCCCGGCTGGGCCGTGGGCGGCGGTCATAGCCTGCACGTCGTGTGCGACCTGACGCTGGCCAGCCGGCAGCACGCCGTCTTCAAACAGACCGACCCCGACGTCGCGAGCTTCGACTCTGGCTACGGGTCGGCGCTCTTGGCCAGGCAGGTCGGGCAGAAACGAGCCCGCGAGATCTTCTTCTTGGGCCGCAACTACACCGCAGAAGAGGGCTTCGAGGTGGGCATGGCCAACGCGGTCGTCGACAACGCGGAGCAGGAGGACGTGGCCCTGGAGTGGGCGGCCGAGATCAATCGGAAGAGCCCCACGGCGATGCGCATGCTCAAGTACGGCTTCAATCTCCCCGACGAAGGGCTCGTCGGCCAGCAGCTGTTTGCGGGCGAAGCCACCCGACTCGCCTACGGAACCGATGAAGCACGCGAGGGCCGGGACGCTTTCCTCGAAAAGCGACCACAGGACTACTCCAAGTTCCCCTGGTACTACTAGCGAGCTACTCCACCTCGTCTTCGATGTGGTCGGTGGCGCGGGCGAGCTGGGCGGCCGCGTAGAGCGCGGACTCGGACTCCTCGGGTTCGGGGGGCGGAAGAGGGCGACCATTGCCGAGTCCGGCGTCACGGATCCGGCCGGCGAGTTCGTGCGCCGCGTTGTGCCCGCGAAGATGGAGGAGCTGATTGCGAGCGGCAACCTCCACGATGCCAGCGACGTTCCGTCCTGGCGTCACCGGTACGCGGAGCACCCGGACCGGAATCCCCAAGATGTCGGAGGACTTTCGGTCCAGCCCGGTGCGGTCGTAGCGGGCGTCGGGCCGCCAGGCTTCGAGCTCGACGTGGAGCTCGATCCGTTTGTGGAGACGGGTCGCGGCCACGCCGTAGAGCTCGGCGATGTTGAGGATACCGAGCCCTCGGACCTCGATCAGGTGCTGGATGACGCTCGAGGCCTGACCCACGAGATCTTCGCCGCGACGCCGAACCTCCACGACGTCGTCGGCAACGAGTCGATGCCCTCTCTCCACCAGATCGAGCGCGCACTCGCTCTTGCCGATACCGGACGCTCCGGTCATCAGGACTCCGACGCCGTTAACGTCTACCAGTACGCCGTGCATGCTGCAGCGAGGCGCCAAGAGATCATCGAGGTAGGTCAGCGTCTTGCGGATGACCTGGGACGACCGAAGGGCCGTGCGCAGGAGGGGCGTGCCGTGGGCGTCGCAACCGGTCACCAGCTCGTCGGGAAGGCTGAGCCCCTTGGTCACGACGATACAGGCCAGCTTGCAAGACAGCAGGCCCGCGACCGCTTGGTCGCGCGCCTCGTCATCCAGCGTTTCGAGATAGGAGAGTTCCGTCTCGCCCAAGATCTGGACTCGATCGTTGTGAACGAAGCGAGTGTAGCCGACCAGCGCCAGACCGGGTTTTTGGATGCGCGAAGAGCGCAGTAGATGGCTCAGCCCGGCCGCGCCCGCGCAAAGCTCGAGCGCCAACGGTTTCCGGGCGTGCTCGAAGAACGCCGCGACGGTGACTTCGGTGCCCGGGCCTTGGCTCAAGACAGGAGCCGGTTGTCGTGCTCCAGGATCGCCTTCCACAACGCCTCCGATTCGTCCGTTTCGATGAGTCGGCGGCGAAAGTCGGCGTCCTGGAACAGGCGCGAGGCTCTCGCGAGCGACTTCAAATGTAGGCTGGCTCGCCCCTCGGGGGCGAACAGGGCCATGATCAGGTGCGCGGGCTGACCGTCGAGAGACGAGAAGTCCACGCCCGCCGGCGAGCGCGCAAAACAGGCCAGCGGACGTTCCAGGCCTGGCACCTTCGTGTGCGGAATCGCGATCGCGTTGCCAATGCCGGTGGAGCCTGCCCGCTCACGCTCGACGAGCAGCGACAGCACCCGGTCCCCGTCGAGTCCATCCGGCCCGTGCTCGACGAGGACCTCGACGACGCTCTTCAACGCGGAATCTCGGTCGGGGGCCTCCAGGTCGGCGATGACCCGGTCCGGCGATAGGATGTCCGAGATCCTCATGCGCTTGGACCCTACTGGTGTCGCAGCAGGAGTCCAAGCATCTCCTGAGTCAAGCGGCGTGGGCTTCGATCAGTCCGTACTGCCCGTCGGGCAGACGATAGACCACATTGACGTTCTGGCTGTCGGAGTTCGTGAAAACCAGGAAGTCGGTATCCATCAAATCCATCTGCATCACGGCATCGTCGATCCGCATGTTGCGGGCGATGACCGTCTCCTGACGCACGATCTGGGGAGTCTTCGTCTCTTCGTTCGCATCGTGATCCAGGGCCAGGACGCGGTGGGGCAGCTCCCGCCCCGAGCTATGCGGCTCGCGGTGGCTGCGGATCTTCGATCGATATCGCTTCACCTGTCGCATGATGCGGTCCACGGCGGCGTCGATCGACGCGTACATGTCCGAAGAACGGTCGACGGCTCGAATCCGAAGGGATCCATCGGTCACCAGCTCGATGTGGGCCACGTGAAGGTGGGAGTCGACGGATAGAATGGCTTGCGCCTCGACATCACGATCGATGATCCGGGTGATGCGATCGATACGTTCTTCAGTGTACGTACGAACCGCATCACTTGGCTTCATGTGGCGGAAAGTCACCGAGCATTTCATAGACAACCTCCTATTGGGGGCCCCATGGGCAGGCCCCGAGCCAAGCTCGTCAGACGAGCTTACGACGCTTGGACGACGATAGGATACCCATCGCCTCCCGATATTTGGCCACCGTCCGTCGAGCGATGTTGATGTTCTCCTTCTTCAGGAGACCAACGATCGCTTGGTCGGAGAGGGGTTTCTTGGAATCTTCGGCCTCGATGACCTGCTTGATGCGGTGCTTCACGGAAGCGCTCGCCATGTCATCGCCGTCGGAACGCCCGATCGAGCTGTTGAAGAAGTACTTGAGCTCGAAGATCCCCTGAGGAGTGTGAACGTACTTATTCGAGGTGACCCGGGAGATGGTTGACTCGTGCATGCCGATGTCCTCGGCCACGTCGCGCAGGATGAGGGGCTTG
>CAYYOT010000118.1:0-8258 GCA_964473255.1 uncultured Myxococcales bacterium
ATTCGTACCAAGGACATCCCGGAAGAGTTCACCGCCGATGTGAGTCTCAGCACGAACATCGTGACCGATGCGACCTTCGTGGCCAGCGCCCCCAACTACGAAGGCACGGATAGCGACTGGCTCGGGTTCGGACAGCGGGGCCGCGCCGAGCCGGAGCTCATCCAGAACGCGGATCGCCCCCTGACCGTACGCAGTCCCTTCGACCCGCCCGAGGCGGGCTTTACCGCGGGAGAGATGGAGCGCTTCGGCGAGTCCTTCAACCTCGACTATGGTCTGACCGAGAGTGCCCCGCCACCCGGCTTCGGCATCGGCGGTACGCTCGGCGGAAAATTCAATCTGGGCAAGCGACGAGGCGGGGCAGCCATCAGCTTCGACTACGGCAACGACTGGCGCTACATCCAGAACGCCCAGGCCAACAACTTCATCGTGGGTGCAACCGGCCTCACGCAGGTCGAAGCCCTGGAGCGAGATTCGGCCCAAAACGAGGTCACGCTCTCCGTGCTCGGATCGATGGGCGTCGACTTCAACGACGACAACGCGCTCCGGTTTACCGCGGGCGTGAACCGAATCTCGGAAAAGACGGCCACGCGCGTGGGAGGCATCGAAAACGAGACCCGCCAGCCGGTCAGCATCGAACAGTCGGACTGGGTCGAGAAGATGCTCTCCACATTTCAGCTCCGTGGGAACAACATCGTGGTTCCCTCGATCGGGCTCGGTCTCGACTATCGGTACATGTTCTCGATGGCCAATCGAGACCAGCCAAACCGTCGTCGACTCCGACGCGTGCAGAATCCGAATACCGGTGGCTTTCCCTTCAATCCCGACGGCAACGAGCGGCTGTGGGCCACCCTCCAAGATTTCAATCACGACCTGGGTTTGGACCTGAAGCAGCCGTTCAAGCTGTTCGGCGACGTCAAGAGCAGCTTGAAGGGCGGAGCCAACTTCACCTTTCAAACTCGTGAGTCACGCGTTGCCCGCTACCAGTACCAGCGCAACAGCGGGCCTCCGCCGGCCGAAGTCCAGTTTCGTTCGGAGCTTCCCTCTCGCACTCTCTTCGCCCCGGACACCGTAGCGACCAACTTTTTCGTCCTGCGAGACGTCACCCGCAACGACGACAACTACGACGCCACGGCGGAGCTGTTTGCTGGCTACCTGATGGCCGATCTCGGAGTCCTCGAGAACCTGAAGGTCACCGGCGGCCTTCGCGTAGAGTACTCGAACCAAGATGTCAGGGTGCTCGATGCGGGAGGCAGCGAGCGCCCCCCCGAGACCTTGCCCCTGCCCGACATCTGTCCGGCCGACTTCGATCCGGCCAAATCAGGTCAGCTAGAAACCACGGACCCGCTGCCGTCCGTCCTCGCCACCTGGGAGTTCCTGCCCGACGTCCAGCTCCGGGCGGGTTACGCCCGGACCGTCAATCGACCGAGCTTCCGAGAGCTCTCGCCGGCCCCTTTCATCGATATCGAAACGAACCGAATCTATCGCGGGAGTCCCTGCGTACAGCGGGCGACGATCGATCACGCAGACCTTCGCCTGGAATGGTACCCG
Source organism: uncultured Myxococcales bacterium (assembly GCA_964473255.1). Taxonomy (GTDB): domain Bacteria; phylum Myxococcota; class Kuafuiibacteriia; order Kuafuiibacteriales; family Kuafuiibacteriaceae; genus Kuafuiihalomonas. The sequence goes on from CAYYOT010000118.1 coordinate 1,549, forward strand.
TCGCCGGGTGAGTCGCTGTCGGTGGCTTTCTTCTACAAGAACTTCAACGAGCCCATCGAGATCGTGCAGAGAACTGGCGCGGCCACGAACTTCTTCCCGGCCAACGCGGAAGGTGCCGACAACTTCGGAGCTGAGTTCGAAGCCCGCAAAAAGCTCAACTTCTTCGGCGAGTGGTCGGAGCCGTTTTACATCGCGGGCAACCTGACCTTGGTGAGCTCGAACGTTCGCATCGGCGACGACGTTGGCTCGGCCCTGACATCGCAGGAACGCCCGCTCCAGGGCCAGTCCCCCTTCGTCGTGAACCTTCAGCTCGGCTACGAGAACATCGACAGCCGGACCAATGCGACCTTCCTCTACAACGTCTTCGGCCGGCGCATCAGCGCGACGGGCACCTTCGGCATTCCCGACGTCTACGAAGAACCGGTGAATCGTCTCGACTTCGTTTTCAGCCAAGGGATCGACCGGATGAAACTGACGTTCAAGGTCCAGAACATCCTGAACCCGGAGATCAAAGAAACGCTCACCGACCCCGTGACCGATGCGGAGCGTATCTTCACGTTGCGACGCGTAGGTACGAAGTTCAGCCTCGGTATCGGCATCGACCTCGACTGACCCTCACGTTTCCTCGTCGAGCTCGCGAAGGACCGCCACCAGCCGCCGATCGGCATCGGGCTTGCTCGTAAGCTCGGCGAGCCACCGACGAATCAAGCGTCCGAACGCCGGTGGACGCTTCCGGAGAACGTGAGGTCCGAGCAGCGCCTCGAGCTCCGTGAGTCTGGGTCCGACGCCTCGTTGAAAGAGCATGGTCGGAAAGCAGCGCGTTCGACCGTCGGGCAGGGACTCGTCGGCCAAACGCCAACCCGAGGTGCAAAGCATGCGTCGAACGCGTACTTCATCCCGGTTGGGCTGAAGAACCAGGGTCCCGATGCCGAGAACGCGCAAACGCTCAGGCTCGAGAATGTCGAGGATGGTGCGCCCTCCCATGCCCGCCGCGACCACGGTCGCGACTTCCCCCGCCTGTAGCGGCGACAAACCGTCGCCGAGCCGGAGCTCCACGCGGTCTTTCAGGCCAGCGCGAGCGATGGTCCGCTGGCCTTGCGCGAGAGCTCCCGGTCGTTTGTCGATTCCGATCGCCCGTGAAACCCCCCGCTGCACGACCGCCGCACAGGCCATGACCGCGTGGTCGCAACCGATGTCCGCCAACGGCACAACGGAAGGAACGAAGGTCACGACAGCCTGCATTCGTTCGGAAAGCATGTAGTTTGCTGGGGTATTCATAGGACGTCGAGTCTTGAAATCCTGCGCGGCTTGGCGTTTCGGCCTCGGCTTGTCATGATGGCCGAACGCCATGATGGAGGCCACTTCCATAGCCGCCGACGTTGGTGTCCTCGAGCCCAGTGACCGCGGCATCGTCTTGAGTCGGCACCTGCTCATTCCCCGTATCCGGGCGGCGTACGACCTCGCCTGCACCGACCCCGGTCTCGACGAACACGAGGCATGGATTCACGACGTCCGGGTGGCGAGTCGTCGCCTCGTCGAAGCGCTGGACCTCGCGCGTCCAATCCTGCCCGACGACCCGCGCGACCGCGTGCGTCGTCGCGCCCAACGCATGCGCCGCCGACTCGGTCGCACCCGGGAGCTGGACGTGGTCTTGCGCGACTTCGAGAACCTATGCACTCGTTTGGACCTTCCCGAGTGTACCCGCCAGTCGATTCGATCCTACGTCGATCTCAAACGCGAAGAAGCGGTCAATGCTGCCGAGGCCGCCCTGCCCATGTCCAAGCGCATGAAGCAGCGAGAGCAGGCTCTGGACCTCACGCGCTTCAACGAGGCCCCGAGACTCGCTTGGCGCGATCTCGCGGCCCGGCACATCTGCTCTCGAACCGAAGAGGCCGACCATCTTCTCGATGCCATGGCCGAACCTCGAAGAGTGGAGGAGCACCACGAGCTGCGAATTCGCTTCAAGCGAGTTCGGTACACCGTCGAGCTGGCCGAACGACTCCTCGAGCCGGAGCTGGAACTCCCGGTCGTTCTTCGTCACGTCAAGCGGATCCAGGATGCCCTCGGAATCCTCAACGATGCCGGCGACATGATCACGTTCGTCGACGACTACGAGATCCGAAATCGGCTCGGCTACTTCCACGGACCGATCAAGGATGAGGCTCGACGCCTCCAGCGTCGCCGCTATCACGAGGCGAAGGTCGTCGTGCAAGACAAGGCGCCGCGCGTGCTGGGTCAACTCCGCCGCGCATCGGGCCGCATCGGTCTGTTTGCCGAACGCTGAGTCCGATTCAACGCCGGTCGGGGTCGAGCTGCTTGAGCTCGGAGAGCGTGCGGACCGCGCCCCGCTGATCGCCCGCTCGCTCCAGCACGCGAGCCAGAGCGACATAGGCATCCCGAAACTCGGGATCGGCGTGAATCGCTCGGCGAAACGCTTCCGCCGCGGTCTCGAGCCGCCCCAAGACCTCGAGCACCGAGCCGCGGTTATAAGCGGGCACCGGATCTTCGGGCGCCATGCGCTGAGCCAGACGAAAGTGCGTCTCGGCCGCGGTCAGCTGGCCGTCGTCCATCAAGAGGCGCCCGATGTTGAGCCGCGCCTCGATATGCTCCGGATCGAGTTCGAGGGACCGCCGGTAGGCGTCGCGGCTCTGAAGCGGGGCCACGCTCTCGAGCTCGGCCCCCAGCTCGAACCAATCTTCGGCGGTCATCTTCGATTCGGCCTCGGGCTCTCGAGGAGCGGGCCGACTGAGGGGCTCGACGGAGCGAGCGAGCTCGGCCACGTCGAAGTCGAAACGCCCCTGTCCCGACTCCGGCTCCCATTGTTCGATCCCGTCGCGGACGACGACCTGGCCCCCGATGGAGCGAATCTGCACCCCGGTCAGCGGGCGGTCGGACGGAAGCTGTTCCTTCAGTCGAGCCAGGGCCGAGCGAACCCGATTCGGCGGCAAGTGCTCCTTGACCAGCCCTTGGGCCGTTCTCAGGAGCACCAGATCGCGGAAAGAGAAACGCAGCTCGTTCCGCGGTCCTCGATCGGGATCGAGAAATCCGGATCGAACCCACGAACGGACCTGCCCCGGCGAGAGCTCGAGAAGCTGGCTGACTTGGCGAACGGTGTACCCGGTCAGCGCGGCCACACCGGAAACCTTCCGTTGGTCGGCGGAGCCGTCAAGGCGGGAGCCTTCGAAAATCGTTTCGCGATGGTCCGGACTCAGGCCCGTGTCTTGCGCGATGCGCGCTTCTTGGAGGGCGCCTTCTTGGGTTCCGGCTTGTCCGCTTCACTCGACGACTCGGTACCAAGGCTCGCTTTGAGGGCGTCCATGAGGTCGATGATCTGCGCTTTGGGCTGCTGGTCGGGCGCAACCGTCAGTTCTTGCCCCTGCCATTTTTGCTCGATGGCGGCCTCGATGCGCGCCTTCACCTCATCTTTGTACGCGTCCGGTTCGAACGTCTCTTTGGCGCCCTGCTCGATGAGCTTGATCGCGAGGTCGAGTTCACCGTCTTTGAGCTCGGCTTCCCCGGTCGGAACCTCGTCGAAGTTCGCGACCTCGTCGGCGTAATGGAGCTGGTACATGACGAGGCCGTCGTCCTTGGGCGCGACGAGGACGAGATACATCTTCCCCCGCGCCGCGTATTTGGCGAGTGCGCATCGGCTCGTGGTACCGAGCGCCTCGGAAAGCAGCCGGTACGCGCGGTCTCCGCCCTTGTCCGGTCCCAGGTAGTACGTCTTCTGAAGAAACTCTTTGGGGACCGTGGACTCCGGAATGAATTCCGTGATCTCGATGGCCTGGGTCGCCGCTTCCTGTAGCTCCTTGAGCTCCTCTTCGGTGAAGAGCACGAACTGGTCTTTCGAAACCTCGTACCCCTTCACCATCTCGCTACGAGGAACGACGGCGTCGTCGTTCTTGGGGTCGATGTACTGCTGCTTCAGGCGATGGCCTTCCTTCGACAGCATTTTGAAGGACACCGCGGCCTTGGGGTTGGCCGCCGAGTACAGCTTCACCGGAATGTTCACGAGCCCGAAGGAGATGCTCCCCGAGCTGATCGGCCGAAGCGCCATGGTCAGAACCTAGCCAACGACCCCCCTTCCCGGCAAAAACAGCCTCTCTCGCCATCGTGCGAATACACGTTTACCCGAACAAGATGCCACGAGGGCGAGGAAGAGGGCACGTCCGGAGCGGAGAGCCTCGGGATCGAACGAGAGCTTCTCGATGAGTGTTGCGTCGTCGGCGGAGGACCGCGGAGCCGACGACGACGGATACGGCCCATGGCTCTAGGGTTTTTGGGTCCCCGTCGTGCACATTAGCGGCTCGGAGCCCACGGGCTCGGAACGAGCGATGGCCGATCGACTGGAGCGCTACCGGGAAAAGCGCCGGGCCGAAGAGAGTCCCGAGCCGCAGCTGGCCACGTCCGAGGGGGGCTTTCGCTTCGTCGTGCAGAAACACGCCGCCCGGCGCATGCACTACGACCTGCGCCTCGAGCATGACGGCGTACTCGCCTCGTGGGCCGTGCCTCAAGGTCCCTGTCTGGATCCGACCGTGAAGCGGCTGGCCGTCCGGACCGAGGATCACCCCGTGGACTACGCCGACTTCGAGGGCGTGATTCCCGAGGGCAACTACGGCGCCGGCTCGATGATCGTGTGGGACCAAGGGCGGTTCACGCCCGCCGAAGACCTCACCGAGGGCTTTCGCTCGGGCAAGCTGCTCTTCGACCTCTTCGGCCACAAGCTCCGCGGTCGATGGACGCTGGTTCGCACGCATCGCAGAGAAGCACGGACCGAGGAGTGGTTGCTCATCAAGAAGCCCGACGGCTGGGCGCGCGACGGCGAAGACTTCCCGTATCCCGACGTGTCGGTCCTGAGCGGACTGTCCGTCGAGGAGCTTAAGACCCGACAAGGCCGACTCGACGAGGTCCGGACCCGCATCGAAGGGATGAGCTTACCCGAAGCTCATCCCCCGTCGCTCGCGCCGATGCTCGCCCAGGAGACCCGCCCGCCGTTTACAGACCCCGGCTGGGTGTTCGAGCTCAAGTACGACGGCTTTCGTCTCGTGGCGAAGAAGACCGGCTCCGACGTGCGCCTGTATTACCGGAGCGGCCGCGATGCGACCGACATCTTTCCCGAGCTCACCGCTGCCGTCCGGCGCATCCCCGCGGACCGTCTCTGGCTCGACGGAGAGGTCGTCGTCTTGGACGACGAAGCGATCCCGCGTTTTCAGCTCTTGCAGAGCCGGGTGCAGACCCGGCGCGCCGTCGACATCCGACGCGCGAGCCTGGACCGGCCGGCGACCCTGTATGCGTTCGACCTTCCGTACTTCGAGGGATGGGATCTTCGTGAGCGGCCGCTGGTGGAGCGGAAGTCACTCCTCGCCGAAGTGGTCCCCAAGCTGGGGCCGGTCCGCTACACGGATCACGTCGAAGGCCGCGGCCAGGACTTCTTCCGCGTGGTCGCGGAGCGCGGACTCGAGGGTCTGATGGCGAAGCGGGCCGCCTCGCCCTATCGAAGCGGACGCTCGCCCGATTGGGCCAAGATCCCGGCCCGCCGGCGTGACGACTTCGTAATCGTGGGCTTCACCGCGCCCAAGCGCGGCCGAGTGGCGTTCGGCGGGCTTCATCTGGCCCAGCTCGCGGACCACGAGCTCGTGTACGCCGGGCGGGTGGGGTCGGGATTCGACGACGAGATGCTCCATCGTTTGCAAGACCTTTTGCTGAACGATCGGCGGGACTCGCCCCCCGTCCACGGTGCACCCGATGACGCATCTTCGACGTGGGTGGAACCGCGCCACGTGTGCGAAGTTCGTTTCCTTCAGCGCACGACGGAAGGACTATTGCGACAGCCGGTCTTCCTCGGCCTTCGGCCCGACAAGGAGCTGGAGCGCAAGCCGGACTACGAGCCTCCGCCGAAGCCGACGGAAGAGGAGCCCAAGGTCCATCTCGTCAACCTGGACAAGGTCTTCTGGCCCGAGGACGGTTACACGAAGCAGGATCTGATCCGGTACTACGAGTCGGTCGCGGGCGCGCTCCTTCCCCTGCTCGACGATCGGCCGGTCGTCCTCACCCGCTACCCGGACGGCATCGAGGGTAAGAACTTCTTTCAGAAGAACATGCCGGAATTCACGCCGAGTTGGATTCGCACGGTGCGGATCTGGAGTGAGCACACCGAGCGCGAGATCGACTATCTGGTCTTGGACTCGGTCGAGGCCCTTCTCTACGCCGCCAACTCGGCGACGATTCCCCTGCACGTGTGGGCGAGCCGCACGGCGTCGCTCCCCCAGCCCGACTGGCTCGTGCTCGACCTGGACCCGAAGCAAGCGCCTTTCTCCTCCGTCATCCGGCTCGCCAAGGCCGCGCACCGGCTCTGTGAAGATCTCGCCCTCCCCGCTTTTGCCAAGACCAGCGGCTCGACCGGCCTGCACGTGCTGGTGCCTCTCGGCGGCCAGCTGACCTATCTTCAGGCCCGGCAGCTCGCCGAGCTCTTGGCCCGCGTACTCGTCGCGGAGCATCCGGATATCGCCACCATCGATCGGGTGATCCAGACCCGCGGCGACCGGGTGTACATCGACTATCTGCAAAACGGTCACGGGCGCCTCTTGGTCTCGGCCTTCAGCGTACGTCCGCTGCCCGGCGCACCGGTGTCCGCCCCCCTTCACTGGCGCGAGGTCAAAGCCGGTCTCGCCCCCCAAGCCAACGCCGACGAGGACCGCCCCCGCCGCCGG
>CAYYOT010000119.1:0-7354 GCA_964473255.1 uncultured Myxococcales bacterium
CTCCGCACGACGGACACCGCTGACCGTCCACGTCGTACACCCGAGCCAACAGCTTCGCCCACGCCCCTCGGTAGCGAACCGGCGAGGCCGGCTCGTGCCGACGCGACCCAAACCAGCAGCCCTGAACCGACACCCGACCCACCGGAACCACCCGCGACCGAAGACGCGCCGCCGGAGCCAGAACGCCCGCATACCGAACCTGATGCTGACGCGGAGGAGGCACCAGCCAAGCCAGCCGACGAAGCAATGCCACCGGATGAAGTACGAGCGAGTCTTGCCCGGACCGCGTCGGGCTCCGGAACGTCAGACGCACGAAGTCGTCCTCGCGGAACACGCCATCGTATTCGCCGGAGTCGAACGGGATGGCGGAGGCGGTGGTGAAGACGCTGAAGCGCGACTACGTGTACCTGGCAGATCTTTGGGATGCCGAGACGGTCCTACGGCTGCTCCCGAGCTGGATCGAAGACTACAACGACAATCACCCCCACAAAGGCCTCAAGATGAGGTCCCCGAGGGAGTACCGCCGAGGTGACTCGGCTTTGATCTGGTGTGCGGTTTGACGGGGGCAACTACACCCAAGCCTCCAACCGAGCTGTGACGCCGCCTTGGCTCACTGCCTCTTCCGAAAGTGACGGCGTCGAGCTCGCTGGAACGTCAGCTTGAGACCGCGCTATGGGATGAGACAATGAGTGACGATGACTCGCCGCCACGTCCGGGCTTCCCGTACGACGGCGTGCCGGTTCAGGCGGCGCCTCTGATCGGCGCTGCACGCGGGGACGCACTCGGAGCCGGTGTCGAAGGTGGGCAAGCGCTCGAGCGAGGCCTCAGCGAGCGCCCCGACGATGTCGGCGTTCAGTTCCTGCCGTACAGTCCCTTCGGGTTCGAGCCCGGCGAGCTGACCGACGACACCGAAATGGCGCTGGCGGCGCTGGTCGAATCTAAAGGACCGACTGCGTTGGATTCGGAGGCGGCGGCTGAGGCGTTCATGCTGGGCCGGTTCGAGCGCTACCGCGCGTGGTACGTGAGCTCACCACCCGACGTCGGCGGAGCGACGAGCGATGCCTTGAGCCTCGCCGATGTCGACGGGGGCTGGGATTCGTGGAGGGGCGGCGACAGCGCGGGCAACGGGTCGCTCATGCGGGCCACCGCTGCCTATGTCGAAGGCTATCGCGGCCGGGATTTGATTCGAGCAGCGGCCCTCGACTCGACGGTCACCCACCCTGACCCGAGCTGCGTCGCGTCCTGCGTCTTCTACGTAGCGACGATCGAGCGGGCCATGGAACTGGACGACCCCGCGGGCTTCCCCGACGCGGTTCGCGCCGGCATCGAGGCGCTCCTCGCGACCCCGTCCGAAGTCGCCAAGCCCGGTGACGAGTACGACCCGCCGTTCTTCCGAACCTTCGACGAACGGTGGTCGGCGGCGAGGCTCGAAGTCATCCAGAGGATCGAACCGGCGATGCGGGGCGAGTACGTCGACTGCACCAGGGCGCACTGGACGGACTGGCCGACGGGCTACGTGCTCGACTCCATCGGTCAGGCCGTCTGGGCCGCGGCCCACGGCTCGACCGCCGCCGAGTGCACCCGGCTGTCGGTCCTTCACGGCGGCCGCGACGCCGACACCATCGGCGCCATCGCCGGCGGACTCATCGGCGCACGATTCGGCCACCGCGCCTTCCGCGACTGGAACTGGGACCTCATCGACAAGCTCCGCTTGGGCCATTCGTGGCCCGGTGGTCCTGCCGAACCCGACTTCATGGCCACGCTCTACCGAGTTTTCGACAGCGACCTTCGAAGAAGGTCCTGAGTACGGGTCGAGGCGCATTGCCTCTCTCGGCAGGGCTTTGGTCGATGTCCTTCGTGTTGCCCTTCAGGCTCGAGAAACTGGGCTCGATTCGATGCGGGCCGCGTTCGTCTTCTGGCGGGCCGCACGTACCGCGCTTGCTTCGGCGGTCGCTGCGGTCTCCGTCGCCTGTCTCAGAGGACGAGACTGATCGACTCTCGCCGCAGTGCATGTTGACGAGATTCCGCCAGTTAGGCTCATCAACACTGGCACACGTCGGGTCGTGGTGTGCTGGGGAGATAGACCATGCAAGCCAAATTTCGTCTTCGCGCCGCCCTCATCTTATGCGTCACGTTACAGTTCGCCGTTGGTTGCAAGGACGATGACAATAGCCCGCGCCCGAACGCACGGCCGCCGTCGTGCCCGCCGACCTCGCCATGTCAGCGGGGCGCGGAACCACCGGAGCGTCGCGATCCACCCGAGGAGTGGGTACGAGTGGTGTCGTTCAGCGAAAATGGTGATGACTGCGCTACGCAGAAGTCCGGCCTCGAAGGTGCCTTGGCTCAAGAGCCGGGCTTTGCCACGGCGCTCAGCGCCAAGGCATTCGACACCAGCGTGCCTCGACTTGCCAACTATTGCGTCCATGACTTCGAGGCTCCGGTGCCGGCCAGCCCCATAATCGACACCTTCGACCCGTTCGCGAGCTTCGACCAGCTCGTCGCGATCCCCCAGCTTCCGCAATGCGATTACCCCTGGGAGGATGCTCGGAGCGACTTCTGGCGCGCAGCCGGGCGTATAGAGAGCCACAGTGATTACGTCGACTCTTCGACTTCGGTCCGTGTGGCTGTCATCGATACGTACCCGGATCAGGTTCCATTCGACCGAGATTCGAGGAAGATCCAGTGCGCGCGGGGGGACGATCACGGATACGTCTTGGCGCGAGTATTGGAGGATCTTCTGTGCAGCACGAGGCAAACTGAGGAACAAACTGAGGAAGTCTGCTTCGCGGAGGTAGCTACATACCAAGCCGTACGTCTCCCGCTCAATAGTCCAGCGGGTGTGGGCGATGACTTGTTCTCTAGAGCGGGAGGCTCGCAGAGTGAGCTGGCTCGAGCGATCTATCGAGCGGTGTCGGATCACCTCGACGCTCCGGGGTCGGACACCAAGCGATTGGTGATCAACCTCAGCCTCGGATGGGCGCCGAAGCCCGAGTTTGGTGGGGAGAAGCGGTTCGTGGACGCCTCCGAGGTTGATGACCGAGAATTCGCTGCACCGGCGGCGGTCTTTGACGCGATACGGTATGCATGGTGTCGCGGGGCTCTGGTCGTGGCCGCTGCGGGCAACAACCTCGGTAGCGATAGTATGAGTGGCACCGGGGAATTCGATGACCGGGCGGTCTATCCTGCGGGGTGGGCGATCGACGCGGGGGATCCTGGCGATGAATGCCCCGCGTACGACGTGACGCCTCGGCCCAACGAAAATGCTCCAAGCTACGTCATCTCGGTCGGTGCGTACAACAACCTCGACTCTCCACTGGCTATGAGTCGGAGGCGATCCGCCTCCGTGATGGCAGCGGGCGCGCATGCCGTCTCGTCTGCTCCCGCCGATGGGGACAACGCTTTCACGTCCATCATCCAGGGGACATCCGCGGCGACCATCGTCGTGTCGGCGGCCGCGGCCGCAGTTTGGGCTCGAGACAAGGACCAGTCCGCCGCTGAGGTATTCAAACGACTGACCCGCGGCACGCCGGTTTCGAACTCTGAGCCCTATTCCATCAATCCCGGGAGCGATCTTCGCAAGGTCCGAGTTTGTGAGGTCCTGGGTACCGGGTGCGATGATCCGGAGAGCACGTTCAAGGTAGATCGTTCCGCGTTCTACGTAGTCGACCTACCGGACCCAGTCTTCTCCGTGGATACGGAGTGCTACACGCCACCGATCACGGTTAGCGGCACGACGACCGCCATCTGCCTGCAGCAGAAGAGCATCGACGAGGCTCCGAGAATCCACGAACAGCCGGGCTGCGATCCGTGTCCCAATTGCTTCTTGCGCTGCACCACGAGCACCGGCATCAGCGAGTTAACCCTGTCTTCCGACGGCTCGCCGTATACGGCGCAGTGGCTCGAACTGATTCCGGCGACGGGGCCAGCCGAGTACTTCAACGTAGCTCAGATGCTCTCGGATAACCCCCCACTTCCCACGCCGCCGAATAGCCCGATTGCCCTCCCGGGTATCGAAATGGCGGAGTCGGGCTGTCCGACCAGCGGGCGCCTCATCTGGGAGCAGATCATGCCTCCCGGAGGCCCGCCTCCGGAGCCGAATACGACGGCGAGCGAGTTGGTAGTCTACTTGCAGTAGTTACGGGACCAACACGCGAAACGCGCCCCAGTCCTCGTTCGGCTGCTTGGCGGACAACGCGATCTGTGCACGGCGGAGTGCCTCGGGTGCCGGTTCGTCCTGTGCATAGAACTCGCGGACGAGACTCAGAGCCACGGCATCTCGTACGACTCGAGTCGTCGCCACGACGGTTTCCGCGCCCCGAAGAAGAAAGGACTGGGCGAGTCCGATGTCGGCGAACTTGACGCCTGCATTGAGGCGCGAAGTCTCGCAGCCAGACAACACGACCAGAGTAGGACCGGACGGCAGCGCGAGGATGTCCGCTGACGTCAAGCGCTGCCCGTTTGCAAGCACCAGGGCCGATTCGAGGCCTCCGTCCTCGAACTGGGCGTGCCCAGCATAGTGGAAGACATCGACCTTCGGCAGATGCTCCAGAACCCGTTCCGAGGTGGCATCCTCCCTAAGAAGGACTTGGACCGAGGAGTGGGGCCGCCCGCGGAAGATTTTGGCGACGGCTTTGGCCTCGGTAAGAGCTCCGGGCAAATCGGAAGTGGGATCCGCGACGATCAGATACCGCTCGGTCGCCTCGTCCGATGCATGGGGCTTCGATCCGATGTCGGACGCGTAGGTGACCGGCATCCGGTGCATCAGTCGATTCGATTCGAAAGGAAGCCAATGCAAGTCCACGTCCTGCAGCCACTGATGCGAGATGAAGCGTAGGCGACTTGCTGACGCGATCTCCCCCCGTATCGGTTCCAGGAGCCTACGAGCGATGAGCTCTTGCTGATCCCAGGCCGAGGGCTGCCACTGGCCCAGCGTTCGAATCGCTCCGGTGAGCTCGGTTCGGGTGATGGCAAACCACTCGGTTCGCCCGGGGAAGTACGTAACTTGAGTGAGATCATCCGGTACCTCGGCTAGAACAGGGGCGGCCTGAATGGAATCGAGGAAGTCCAGAACCCGGCGAAGAGCGCGATGAGAGTCTATTCGCAGACGCTCTCGTTCCTCTCGAGCTCGCTCGAGCTCGTCGAGCTCCTCCGTCCAATCGGAGCGGGCTTCGCCTCTGAGTCGATCTCGAATCGTCACGTAGTTCTCGACCCTTCGGTTCCATTCCCGCTGCTCGGCCGTCGTGAGGCTGTCCAAGCCGTCGAGGATTCGCGCGGACTGCCAGGTTCTCGCTTGAGCAACGCGAGCGACCTCATCTGCGACGCGCCAATCTTCCAGGCGCGCGGCCACGTCGACGGCGAGCCTGGCGCTCAGACTCCGCTGGGAGGCGAAGCTCAGCTTTCCTTGGCCCAAGCTGACGGATGCCGCTTCACGGTTTAGGACCTTCTCGGCTTCGAGGTATCGCTCGAGCGCTTCGCGCTCCCGGCCGAGCCCTTCGAGAGCTTGACCGGCTCCGATGAGCGCCCGCCACTCCGCATACGGGAAGTCTGTGGAGCGCCGCTTCATCTCTTCGGCGATCTTCAGCGCGAGTGCATACTCGCCTCGAAGGAGAGCCAGGCGGTTTCGAAGGTCGAACCGCCAGGCCGTTTGAAACGCGTTCAACATCGTTGGGTCCGCTCGATCGATGTGGACCTCGGCTCGATCAAGCTCGCGCTCGTGGATGGCCGCAAGGGCGAGATTGAGCTCTCCGTTTGCGGCATTTCTCGGTTGGTCAGCCCTCGAATGGAGCTCGATCGCCTGCTGCTGCAGAGCCATCGGGTCCGGCCACCCGGCTGGGCCGATGGGGCCCAGCTGCGACGCCGGTCCCAGCGGTGCCAGGCCTTCTCGCTCCAGGAGAGCTGCCCACGCGAGGTTGGTGAGGGCTTGGGCTCGGCGTCCATCGGGCATCGTTCTCGTGGCTGTCTTCAAGGCATGGGCAATCTTCAGGGCGTCGTCGCTTCGACCGAGCTGCTGGAGCACTGGAATCTCGACCTGGCTGACGATGCTGTCCGTGACCGCATCGCCCATTCGTTCGGCGACAATGCGTGCCTCCCGTAGGTTGACGAGCGCGGCGCGCAGATTGCCGAGATCGCGTGCCAGAAGTCCCTGCACGTACAGACGGTGGGCCTTGACGGCGCTAGTCATCGCTTCTGGGGCGGCCTCCAATGCCTCCTCGGCCTCGGTGAAGCGTCCGCGTTGATGGAGCAGCCATGAAAGCGACACCCGCACAGCGGCTCCTTCGTTCGAAAATCCCCGTTCGGCGTAGCAAGTGGCGGCACGTTCCCAAAGCTCCAGCGACCGCTCAGGGTGGTGATGTCGGCGTCGTATTCCCAGTTGGCGAAGTCCGAGACAGGCTTCCGCCGTCGACGAGGTCCGGGTCAGGTCTCGGACTTCATCGTCGGAGGACGTGGGGAGGGTGGTCCAGGCTCTGTCGACCGGTGAGATGCGCACGGACCGAGTCGTGCATTGCCCGGTCCGACACGCCCGGACCGATGCGTTCGCGGGCTCTGTGGGCGGCGCCAAGGTCCAGCGATATCCCCCCTGCACCAACACCGGGCTTTCGACTGGGCTCGGACTCACCAGGTCGACCGATGCCTGAACCTCTGACCGGGCCCAGACCTGGACCGACCCGGAGGCGAGGCATGCGCCATCGTCTCGAACAGCGAGGCATCCGCCGAACTCCAGTTCCAGCTTGGGCGGCTCCGGTGCTGGCTTGTTGGCCTTGGGATGCTCGACTGCGGTCTCGGCGGATGGAGGGCATCCCGTGGTCACGACTACGAGCCCAACCAGACACACAGAGGAGCCGATGCGCCTCATCCCACAGCCAGCCTAGGCCGTGCGGGTAGCGCCGACCAAGGGGGTGCGCGGGCAAATGGCGCAGATTGTCAGTCGATCTCTTCGGTGTTGCGCTTGGGCCTCAGCTTGTTCGGCTCGACTCGATACGGGCCTCGATCGTCTTACCGTTGGATGGCCAGCGCAACGCCGACGGCCTTGGGGCTGTCCGGCCAGGTCGAGCGCCAACCACCTCCAACGACCACCGACTCGCTTCGAAGCTCAGGCGGAACCTTCTCGGATGGGGGCTCGGGTGGTCGCACCTTCGACGTCGGGCGGACCCACGAGCTCGAATCGGCGTCCCTGCTCGATCCGCGCCTGCAGGTCGCGCAGCTCGTCGTCGTCGTCGCAGTCGAGCCATGTCACGCCGTTCAGGGGATCTGAGGGGCCGGTTCGCAGCGCGGACCGGAGGCGCGAGGCGTCGACGTTGAAGGACGCTAGGAAGTCCAAGCGGGTTTGGGATCTGAAACCCTCCCACACGAAACT
>CAYYOT010000120.1:0-6998 GCA_964473255.1 uncultured Myxococcales bacterium
CAACACCACGACGTGAAGGTGCGGAAAGCACCCCAGCGCTTTCGTGAACCGCTGCGGCAGTCCGCACACCTCAGTCGGATGAAGCCCTTTTCCGGCACGCCGCAGTCGACGAAGCGGTCGAGAGCCGTGCGAACGAAATCCGGGAGCGAGCGACCGCACCGAAAGGTTACGACCTACCGACTCCGGGGCTGGCCCGGATTCCCGTCTTTCCAGCGAGGTCACCCCACCCCCTTCGGTTGACGCGCCGCCGTGCACAACCGCACCACTGCGACGTGGGCTCGATGCGCAGGGCGCAGGCTCTAGGCTGGCTAGCGACTGCCGTCGCGGTCGTTGGGTGCAACTCGACGCCCCAGCGCAACGGCCTGATTACGGACACGGTCGGCGACCCGGCACGCGAGCATTCTTTGATCCTCACGGACCCGATATCTTCAGCCGTACCTCGAAGTAATCGAGCGCCAGCTCGGTCAGGCCGGATCCACCATCCGCGAGAGGCCGACACTGAAAGTACATGCGGTCGTCCGGGCCTCGAAATTGGTTCGCCGTCTCGGGTGAGCCCGCACGGTAGTCCAGGCGTGCATCGGCGAGCGGGCGAAGGAGCAGGTCGGCTTCGTTCGTCGCCAAGGTTCGCCACGAGCCCGGAGCTAGACCTAGGCCCGACGTCACCCAGCCCACGAGCTCCGCGCCGACGGCTCCCGTGGTGATGGGCGTTTGGTCACCGCCGCAGAATGCGCGAACCCGGACATCGGACCAGGCCGCATGAAGCACGTCGGGCGGAAGGCGGACGGCTAGCTGAGCGACGGGCCGACTCGGGAAGTCGAGCACCCAAACGTCGCTGAGATTAGGGAAGAAGCCGTTGTCGTCTCCCCCGAAGAGCAGCAGGCGGTCGCTGTCTGGGTCGCGAGCGAGGGCGTGACCCCGGCGACCGATGGGCACATCTACGGATGCAGCGGTGACCTCGATCCAATGCGCACCGTCCCACTCCCACGTGTCGGCCCGGCTATTCTGACCGGCATCGTTGCCGCCGAAGAGCACGACTCGCCCGCGCGCGGGATCGAAGGCCATCGCGTGTCCGCCTCGGGTCGAGGGGCTCGTAGTCCCTTCGCCCGCGATGAACTCGTGCCAAGTGGCGCCGTCCCATTCCCATGTGCTGGTGTCGCTTGAGCCGGTCCCTCCGCCGAAGAGCACGACCCGCCGACGACCTGGGTCGTAGGCCATGGCATGACCAACTCGTGGGGACGGTGAGGGCTCGCCGGCTGGCGGGGTCACCTGGGCCCAGACCTCCCCATCCCATTCCCACGTATCGGCGAGGGGTCCGCCCAGACCACCGGGGTCGCCACCAAAGAGCACGCCGAGCTCGCGGGTGCTGTCATAGGCCAAGCCGTGCCCGCGGCGAGCCCCTGGCGAGTCGCCGGCGTCAGGAGTGACCTCGCGCCACTCTGCGCCGTCCCACGTCCAGGTGTCCCCGAAGACCTGATCCGAAGGAGGCCCGGAGCGGGCCCGGTCGATACCCCCGAACAGCAAGATTACGCTTCGGGCCTCGTCGTAGACCATCGAATGCTGGATTCGAGGCGGTGGATTCGGCGAACCAACCGGCGGGGTCTTTGCGGCCCAGGCGAGACCGTCCCACTCCCAGGTGTCGGCGAGCGCTTCTGGCGGCTTTTCCTGACCTCCGAACAGCACGACGCGCCGGCGGTCCGCATCGGAGGCCAGGGCATGGTCCACGCGAGGCGCCGGGCCGGGAGTCGGCGGTCGAGCGACGAGCTCCCAAGCCTGCCCGTCCCACTCCCAGGTGTCGGCGAGGTCTTCGACGGCTGGGCTGAGCCCCCCGTAGAGGACAAGCCGATCCCGATGATGATCGAACACGAGCAACGGATTGCGTCGAGCCGGCGGCACCGGACGGCCACTGGGCGGCTTCAGCTCGGCCCAGCGAGCACCGTCCCACGACCACAGTTCGTTGGTGAGCTCGAAGGGACTAGTTTGTCCGCCGGCAACGAGGACGCGCTGACGAACGGCATCGAACACCATCGCATGGTTGAGTCGACCGCCGGGGCGAGCTTCGGAGGCAGCGGGCATCGAAGTCCACGAAGCGCCGTCCCACTCCCAAACGTCCTCGAGATAGGCGAGGCCTCCATTGCCGCCGAAGAGCACGACTCTGCCCCGCACGGAATCGTAAGCCATGGCGTGGTCATAGGTAGCCGGAGGATTTGGTCCGTCTTCGGGGGCCGTCACCTCGGCCCAGGCGGTTCCGTCCCATTCCCACGTGTCGGCCAGCTCCGTATCGCCCCCGTCGAGCCCGCCGAAGAGGACGACTCGCTGCCGGACGCTGTCGTAGACCATGGCATGGCTGGTTCGGGGCGCCGGGTTGGGGAGGCCCGAAGCGGGCGTCACTTCGGTCCAGCGGATCCCGTCCCACTCCCAGGTATCGGCCAGGCGAAAGTTCTGACCGCCGAACAGCACCGTCCGCCCGCGAACGCTGTCGTACGCCATCGCGTGGCCAGCTCGGGCCCGCGGGTTCGGATTTCCGGCGGCGGGTGTGGCCTCTCGCCAGGTCGCGCCGTCCCACTCCCACGTGTCGGACAAGAAGCCAGCGTCGATGCCTAGCCCCCCGAACATAACAACGCGGCCACGAACGCTGTCGTATGACGCGGCGAGCTCGCGGCGAGCAGGTGGCGAGAACGACCACTTTCGCCAAGCTCGACTGGCCCGTTGGCGAAGCCCAGTCGCGTCGGGAGAGCTCAATGCGTCGCGATTCGACACCGAGGTGAAAGCCTCGAGAGGAAGGCGCAGGCTTCCCGCCGTCGTCAGGTCGTGAGACTGGATGCCGGACCCCGGCTGTGCGGACGAACCGACCCACCACATATTCACAATGGGAACGGAAGGCGACTCGTTGCCTGCTTCGTCGATGCCCGTGATCCAAACCTTCGGTGCGTCCCGGTTGGGGAGCTTCAGCTGATCGCGGTTCCATCGGCCATCCTGATCGGGTCGGGCGGTCCTCAGTAGGTCAAGCCGGTCGGCATCGGCCCAGATCCGGAGAGCAGATAGGTCGGCGCCGCCGTCTAGCCGGAAGGTGCCGGCTTCGAGATATGGGCTGGGGTCCAAACCGTCGGCCGGCGCGACGGCGTAGAAAGACGGTCCGGGCGGAACGGTGAATCTCGAGTCGTCCTCGGGATCACCGAGCGGTTCGGCGGCGGCGTTGCCGACCGGTGCCCGGACGTAGCTGACCTTGTTTTGATCGACGATGAGTCTCTCGGCGGTCGTGTCGACCTCGATGGTCGGACGCGCGAACGACGCGGTATCGGCACGATTGCCGACGAGGTCCTCGACCGAAAGGAACGGCAGATAGAGACCATCTCCGTGGGTGGTCCCATCGACCTCTACCGTAAACGTCGCCGAGGTCACGACTCGGTCGAGCGAAGTCGATGGCATGAAGACGAGGGTGTCGTCGCCGTTGGAGGCGCTGAGCACCGGGCTCCGTGCATCCACGCGTACCGGTTCGGTGAAGACCAACGTCACGATGATCGTCGTGCCGTCTTTTGCCTTTTCGACCTGCGGCAGGGGATTCGTGGGGCCGGGCGAATAGACGACCGAGCTCGCGGCTATGTTGGGGGGCTCGGTGTCGAGGATGACTTCGACGGGTTCGGCGGGGCTTCGCAGCGCGTCGCGAACGGCCCTCACGAAGATCTGCCGACTCCCCTCACAATCGGACGGGTCTCCTCCGCGAGATTCGTCACAGCGCTCCAGCGTGTCGTTGAGGTCATACGTGAGGCGATAGGTGGCAAGACCGATCGCGGCCCCCTCGAACCGCTGCGACTCGGCATCGAACTCCCTCAAACCCTGGACGAACAGGAAGTCTTGCGCGACCTGTAGCGTCTCGGCGCCGCGCGCGCGAACTTCGACCTGGAGCTCCGACGTCGAGACCCGTCCCCCGATGGAGTTGACAATGACCACTCCCGTCGTCGCAGTCTCGGCGACGGTGGCGATGCCCGGACCATCCTGGAGCGCCATCTCCACACGCACCGACTTGCTGAGGCCGGGCTGGAGATCGAAGGTGCGACTTCGGCCGAAGTATCGGGGACCGTTGGTGGAGTCGCCTTGTCCGGTCGGCGTCATTCGAACCTCCACGAAGAGGATGCTATCGTAGGGCACCTCCCTGAACGTGAGCCGGGTCCCTGATTCCTCGAAGAGTGCTGGCCGCGGGGTCGCGTTCAGCCGGATGTCGGGCCCGATCACCGAAGCGTAGACCTCCACGCTGCCGGGGGCTGGCGTCTCGGTTCCCGGAGCCCACTCGAACTCGATGAAGAAACGACCGTCGTCGCCGCGGCAGCCGAGTGCGGCCACCGACCCCAAGAGCACGCACAAGGCGCGGAAGCAGGTTGGCTTCCACAACTTCGTCCCGAAAGCCGCCACAGCCCGACCTAGATCGACGGGGCAGACTAAGCAACGAGAGTGCATCCCCAGGGCTCCGAGGCGGACGGAATCAGCGGCGCGACCCGACCCAAACCGAGCCCTCGAACATAAGGGCCCCAAGTTCACTAGCCGACGTACGGCACGACCGGACGAAGCACCGAGAGCGACAGGCCGATCGGCTCATGGATGATCCGAATCATCCGCCGCTCCACGAGTAGCGAGGACGGCTCTCATTCCCCGACTTCGAATTCGACGGGATGCGTTGACAGCAGGCCGGCCGTGGTGGTGGGGCTCGAGGAGCCTGCCAATGAGCCGGACGATCGCCGCCACCGTCTTCATCGTTGCGATCCTTACGGCCCCGCCTGTCTGGGCGTGCACCTGCGTCGGCTACACGTCGGGGGAAGAGCGGTTCGAGAAGGCCGATGCCGTGTTCGAAGGTGAGGTCATCGCGATGGAGACCGTGGCTCGCCCAGCCGGCCGCGGCTGGTATCCGAGTATCGAGGCGCGGCTGCGGGTGAGGCGGATCTGGAAGGGCATCGCGGGCCGCGAAGCCAAGGTCCGGACCACGAGCTCCGGCTGTGCGGCGCCGTTTCACGCGGCGAAGCGCTACTTCGTGTTCGCACACCGATGGACGGACCCGAAGTCCGGTGAAGTCGCCTTGCTCGCCTCGCTCTGCACGGTCGACGACGCCGACTCGGTCATCATCGGCCGCCTATTGGCTCGATTCCCCTCTTCCCCTCGGACACTAGGACTTCCAAGCGCAGTCCCCCGGATCACGACGACCGCGTCCGGGGTCTCGGGTCTTGTTCGAACCCGCTCACGACCGGCAATGTGACCCCGACGCCGGGCTGAAGTCGAGACCTCGACGGGGGCGACCGCCGTCTGTGGGGCGCCCCTCGATGGAGCGCGCGCAGCTCACCGTCGGCGCATCAATTGAGCGCGAGGCGGAGGCCGGGAACCGGGCGTCGAGCTCATCCGGCCAGCGGGAGGCGCAGCTGCGCGGGGGGCGGTCCGGTGCCGGTCGGGGCCGAGTGGTCCGTGCCGTAGGCGTGGGACGCGAGCCACGTCGCGGCGTCCGGCGGGAGGCCGGCGCCGACGGGGCGCAGGGGTCCGCCGCACGCCTCACACGCTTGTCCGTCGACGTCGTACACCCGCGCCAGCAATCGGGCCCACGCGGCCCGGTACGGCACCGGCTCGAAGGGCTCGCACTTTCGTGGCCCCACCCACGTCACCTGAACCGCGACTCGCCCCACCGAGACCACGCGCCGACGAAGCCGCGAGGCCGGCGCGAGCACGCCCGCATAGCGGAGCTGATGACGGCGGGGCGGGGGCACGAGCCACGCGAGCCGACGCACGAGCGCCACGGGGTGCAGCACCATCGAGCTCTGACCAGACCGTGTCGGGCTCCGGAAGCTCAGCTTCACCGACTCGTCCTCTTGCACCTCGAGCTGCGCCTCCGCAAGAGGCGGGCGGGCCGCATAGCGACAGAGCTGCTCGCGTCCCCGCCGGTCTCCCGCAGCCATTCGCACCCCCGCGTGGACGACGAAACCCTCGGGGCGGCGGCCGTCCGGCACCGGCGTCAGACCCGAGGGCGCCCGGACCGCCGACAGCCACCACGCCTCCGTGTCCGAGGGCTCGTCGGCGGGGACGTCGTCTTCGAGGTAGCCCCGCCGAGCGAGCCAGCGGCTAAAGCGCTCGAGGACACGGGCCTCGAGCTGGCGAAGGTCCACAGCGGTCGGTCCGCGGTCGGTGACGAAGCGCGGAGGGGTCTCATCGTCGTCGACTTCGGCGTCCGCGACGTAGCCCCCGTCCAGTACGAGCGCGTGAAAGTGCGGGAAGCAGCTGAGCGTCTTGGTGAACCGCTGTACGAAGACCACGGCGCCGCAGCGTACCTCGGAGCTCAGCCGGGACTGAATGCCTCTGAACACCGCCTCCATGAAGATGCGGCCCTGAGTTTTTTAACGGCATCCATCATGGAGGACTGGTATCGACCTACGACATCGCGCGAGCGATGATGACGAATCCGGCACTGCAGACGGCCGTTTCGGGGTTAACTGGAGGTGATCTTGAGGGATACGTCCTCGATCGTCTAACATCTCGAGATAAGAACGTACCGTGCAAGCTCTAGACGTAGCCAAGGCTTGTCGTTTCGTGGCTCTGACCGTAGCCGCCAGCTGTGGCCCGTCAGGTGGCGACGCTGATGTCGTGTTGACCGAGCGCATGTTTGATTGCTCGAAGACAGGAAGCCATTCCATGAACTTCGCCTGTCCTACAGGCTTCGTTACTGACTCGCTTCCTGTTCGGGACATCTGCATGCGACGACGTGGGGAGTCATTGTCGGGCAGCTATGAGGTCGAGAGCCTAGAGTGGGAGGGCTGGCTTGAACCGTCGTCAACAAGACTGGCTCTTCTTGTAGTGCTCCCCTGATTTCAAGCCACCAAGTTCACTTTTTCCGCGCGGTACTCGGCCGGGCTTGGGTACCCCAAAGCCTAGTGAGGTCGCTCCTCGTTGTACCAGCGGATCCACCTCTCGATGACCCGCTGGGCCTCCTTGAAACTCTTGAAGTTCGTCAGCCAGACACACTCCTCCTT
>CAYYOT010000121.1:0-6963 GCA_964473255.1 uncultured Myxococcales bacterium
CGACTGGCAGCACGTCGACGGCTTCTTCTGCCAGGGCCATCGCTGGGCCGAGGTCGGAGTTCGCTCCGCCACCGGGAAGGTCGCTAGAAGCCGGTCGGCCTCCCGGGCCAGGCCCCGGTGGGGGACGGTGCGGTAAGGGTGGAGGTGCGCGTCGGTCCGGCTGCGGAGACGGCCCTCGAAGCGGCTCCCGCATGGGCGGAACGGCCGGTGCTCGCATCGCGGGGGGCGTGCGGCCAACCTCATCGGTGAGGAGGAATGGACCGGGACCTTCGGGCAGGGCGTTGACCACCGGCAGATCGCTCGTCTGGGGCGCCGACGGCACGGCCTGGCGCGTCGAAGTTTGAATGCGTTCTTCACCTCCGCCGCGGCGCAGGATGGTCATCGTGCCCGACCCTCCATCCATGTCGAGCGGCAGGGGATGGCTCGGGGCCTTGCCGGCGAGGCGTGGTCCGTAGGCCTGGCGGATGGCCCGATCAACGTCGGAAGCCGAGGCCAAAACCGCCTCGATGTGGGCGTTCGTCATGAAGCTCATCTCGTCGACCGTCCGCACGTCGAGAGGGTCGACCATCGCGACGGTCAGTACCCGGCGCCCCCGCGCCCGGCGCAATCTGAGCGGAAAGATGTCGTTCTCGGCGGCGAACCTCGCGGACAGCAGCTTCAACGCTTCGACGTCGGGCGTATGGCCGTTCAGGTCGATGGTCTCGACCTGAAGCAGCTCGCCCAGGGAGCGAACGAGCTGGCTCTCGGCGATATGGCCGCAGCTGACCAGAGCGGCACCCAGCCTCATGCCGTTGCGTCGTTGGAGGGCAAGCGCTTGCTCCAGCTGCGATTCGTTGATCAGGCCCTGGTCGACCAGAAGCTCGCCGAGCTTCTTCCGCATGCCGTCACCGTACCCTGGGGGCCCCCGAACCGCACGCGAGCGTTCGGGTTTCGGGCCTTAAGGGTTTCGTCTGCCCGGGTCGTTTCGCCCCCGACCCAGCTTTCGTGGTAGGCGAGCGGGCCCATGACGACGCGCGTTCGCATCGGTCCCAGCCCGACCGGCGAGCCCCATGTAGGAACGGCCTACATCGCCCTGTTCAATCTGGCTTTTGCCCGGAGGGAAGCCGGTGCCTTCGTCCTTCGTGTCGAGGACACGGACCAGGAGCGCAGCGACCCCGAGTGGGAGCGCCAGATCGTGGCGGGTCTTCGGTGGCTCGGTCTGGATTGGGACGAAGGCCCGGACGTCGGGGGGCCCTACGGCCCCTACCGACAGAGCGAGCGGGGTGCCATCTATACGAAACACGCCCACGAGCTCGTCGAGCGCGGTCACGCTTATCGCTGCTTTGCCAGCAAAGAAGAGCTCGACCAGCTGAAAGCCGACCAGAAGGCCCGCGGAGAGGCGCTGGGGTACGACCGGCGTTCCCGCGACCTTCCGGCGGAGGTCATCCGGGACAACCTCGCGGCCGACAAGCCCTACGTGATCCGCATGAAGGCTCCGCTTTCGGGCACGACGGTCGTTCGCGACCGTCTGCGCGGGGACGTCGAGTTCGACAACGCGGGTATCGACGACGCAATCCTACTCAAGTCGGACGGATATCCCACGTACCACCTGGCCAATGTGGTCGATGACCACCTCATGGAGATCAGTCACGTGATCCGCGCCGAGGAGTGGATCAGCTCCACGCCCAAGCACGTGCTTCTGTATGAAATGTTCGACTGGAGCCCGCCGGAGTTCATCCACATGCCGCTCCTCCGTAACGCAGACAAATCGAAGATCTCGAAACGAAAGAACCCTGTATCCATCCTCGACTACAAGCAACGCGGCTTTCATCCGAAAGCGGTGCTGAACTACTTGGCCATGCTGGGGTGGACCATGCCCGACGGGCGCGAAGTCTTCACGTTCGAGGAGTTCGTCGAGAACTTCAGCTGGGACCGCGTGCACCTCGGTGGGCCGACGTTCGACCTGGAAAAGTTCACTTGGCTCAATGGAAAGTACTTCCGCGAAGTCCTGAGCTCGAGTCAGCTCACCGAATTCCTGCGGGATGAGCTCTTCTCGGCGGCGCGGATCGCCCAACTGGTTCCCATGTTCCGCGAGCGCATCGACATCGGCGAGCAGTTCATCCCGGCGAGCGACTACTTCTTTCGGGGCGAGATCGAACACGATTCGGCTCTGCTCAAGCCGAAGCGCCACGACCTGCGAGAGCTCAAGGACGCGTTCGAAGGCTACCTGGAGCGACTGGAGCGCCACACGCCTTTCGACGCCGAGACTCTGGAGTCCATGTCGAGGTCGTACGCCGAGCTCATCGGCTGGAAGGCCGGCGACCTTTTCATGCCGCTGCGGATTGCCATGACCGGGCGGAAGGCGAGCCCGCCCCTATTTGACGTCATGGTAGCCCTCGGCCGCGCCCAGTGCCGGCGCCGCATGCGGGAGGCAATGGCCGGAATTCGTCAGGCGATCAAAGAAGAGGCAAAGAAGCCCAAGGAGAAGTGAGGCTCAACCGAGCCCGCGAGCCTGCTTGAGCTGACCGACGATCTTTTCGTACTCGACGTCCCATTCGACGCTGCCCTCGCGAAGGTTCTTTAGGCGCCCCCGAGCTTCGCGGTCGATTTCCTCGTCGATACCGAGGTACTTCCGCATCGATTCGGTGATCTTCTTACGCATCTCGTGGTCTTCGGCGAAGACCTCTTCGACGTTCCGCGAGTGCATGAGAGCTTCGAGGATCTGGTTGATGATGTACTCCATCCCCTCTTCGCCCGTCTTGTGCCCCCGCGCTTCCGATAGCCCTCGCTTCACTTGGGCGAAGCGCTCGGCGGAGAGACCGCGCCGCGTCAAGGCGTCCTTCGTCTCCTGATTCAGCCGGTCCTCGGCATTGCAGTATTCGACCAAGATGGCAGCGACGTCGAGCTCGGCCTCTTCCAGTTTTTGGTCTTCGATTTCCACATCACCGTCGCCGCGGAGTCGGGCGACGACTTCTTTGGACATCTTGGGAATGATCTTCCGGTAAAGCCGCATGATTCCTGGGGTTCGGCAGCGCTCCGAATCCGTTCGGGACTTAAGCGTTCCTTGACATCGAGTCAATGATATCGAGTGAAGAATCGCCGGTAGCGTCGGTTTCCTGCGGTACCGATGTCGAGCTCGAACGCCCGGGGTGCAGCGCGTTGTACACCGCTCGACCTGCGCCTCGCCCCACACCGGGCACGGATGCGATCTCTTCGAGGGTGGCGCTCCGCAGCCTCTTCAGACTCCCGAAGTGGGTGAGCAAGGCTCGACGTCGCTTGGGCCCGATCCCGGGCACATCCTCGAGACCCGAGCGGGTCTTCGCCTTTCGCCGCAGTTCCTGATGGAACGTGATCGCGAACCGATGAGCCTCGTCCCGGAGCCGGGCCAGAAGCAGGATCTCGGGCGAGCCCGCCCGCGGGATCACCGGATCTTTCGCCGACGGTAAGAAGACACGTTCGGGACTACGGATCGTCTGGTCCGAGTCATCGCTGCCGGTCACCCGGCTCTTGGCCAAGGACACGAGGTCGACGTCGTCGATCCCCAAGTCACGAAAGACGGCCTGGGCGACGTTCAGCTGACCCTTTCCACCGTCGATGACGACCAGGTCGGGCAAGTCGCCGTTTTGGAGCCCCCTTCGGAAACGACGCGATAGCACTTCGTACATGCTCGCGAAGTCGTTCTGCCCGTCGGTCGATTTGATGCGGTAACGCCGGTACTTCGACTTGGCCGGCGTGGCCTTCTCGAACACGACCTGCGACGCGACGATCAGATGCGGTCCCAGGTTCGAGATGTCGAAGCACTCCATGCGAACCGGGGTTCGCCGGAGTCGGAGCTGCCGACGAAGCCCCTCGAGGGTCTTCTCCAGGGCACCGGTTCGAAGCCGCTGCTCCTGAAAACCGTGCTCGGCGTTCTCGGCCGCGAGGTTGACCAGCGCCATTCGTTCCCCGCGCTGCGGCACGGTCAGCCGCACCCGTCGCCCGCGACGCTCGGACAGGATGTCTTCCAAGACTTCAGCCGTAGAGAGCTCGAAGGGCAAGATGATCTCAGGGGGGATGTCTTGGGTCGCGTGCCGCTGTAGCAGGAACGACTCCATGATCTCTTCATCCGTGCCCGTCGTTTCCTCGAAAGAGTGTTGGCGAACATTGCGGACCCGACCGCCTCGGACCTCGACCAGCGCCACCGCGAGGTCTTCACCCTCTCGATAGAGACCGTAGGCGTCTCGATCGACGAGCCGCGCCCCGGCGACGTGCTGTTGCTCCAACGTCTTCCGTACCGCTCGCAGCTGGTCTCGGTAGCGGGCCGCCACCTCGTACTCCAGGCGTTCCGCTGCCTCGTGCATGCGATGGTCGAGGCTCTTCACGAGTTCGTCCTGCTTTCCGTCGAGAAAGAGCAGTACATCGTCCACGCTGCGCTGGTACTGCTCCTTGGCGACCGGAAGGCAGCACGGCGCCGGACAGCGTCCGATCTGGTACTCGAGGCACGGACGTCGCCGGTTGTTGAGGACCGAGTCGCGGCAGGTTCGGAGCTGAAAGTGACGGTTGACTACACGCAAGGTCTGCCGTGCCGCCGACGCCGAGTGGAACGGCCCGAAGTACCGCGCGCGGTCCTTCTTGGCATTGCGGACGACTTGGACCCGCGGCCAGGGGTGCTCGGCGTCGATTCGCAGCATCAAGTATTGCTTGTCATCCCGCCAGATGACGTTGAATCGCGGCTCGTGTTGACGGATGAGCTCGCGCTCCAGCAGAAGAGCTTCCTTTTCCGAGCTCGTTACCACCGTTTCCAGGTCGGCGAGCACCTCGGCAAGAATGCCCACGAAAGCTCGATAGTCGCTCGTGCCCTCCTGGAAATACGAGCTCACGCGGCTCCGTAGGTTGTTGGCCTTTCCGACGTAGATCACCTCACCGTCCGAGGCCTTCATGATGTAGACGCCGGGTCCGGTCGGCAGTGTTTTGGCCCGGTCGAGCCAACCTTTGCGCGGCGACTTCGGCATGGCCTCGTGCCGTTTCAGGCCCCTCGCCGCCGAGAGCGGCTCGAACGGGAAGCCCGGCGCGCCCTCTGCGGAGTCGTCGCCGGCAGTCCCATCTGCGCCGACTCGATAGCGCGAATCTGGTCCCGATGCTCGGCCGCGGCCTCGAAGTCCAGGTCCCGGGCAGCGCTGTGCATCTTCTTCTTGAGCTCCGCGACCACGCCGTCGAGCTGGTCTCGATCGTAGACCTTCCCGTCCACCTCGACTTCGTTGGTCTCCTCGTTTACGGCCGCGAGCTCGGTTCGAAATCCGGCCATCATCCCCAGATCGGCGACGCGCTTTTGGATGGTTCGCGGGGTAATCCCATGTTCTTGGTTGTAGGCCTCTTGCTTCACTCGTCGGCGATCGGTCTCGTCGATGGCCGCCCGCATTGCTTGGGTGACCGAGTCGGCGTACATCAGCACCCTCCCCTCGACGTTGCGGGCCGCCCGACCGATGGTCTGAATGAGGGACCGTTCCCCTCGAAGAAAGCCTTCTTTGTCCGCATCGAGGATCGCGACCAGCGAGACCTCGGGAATATCGAGGCCTTCGCGCAGGAGGTTGATGCCCACGAGGACATCGTACTCTCCGAGACGGAGGTCTCGCAGCAGGTCCGCCCGCTCGATGGTATCGATGTCCGAGTGCATGTAGCGCACACGGATGCCCAGGTCTTGATAGTACTCGGTGAGGTCTTCGGCCATGCGCTTGGTCAAGGTCGTAACCAGGACACGCTCTTTGCGTTCGACCCGCTGACGGATTTCTTCCAAGAGATCGTCGACCTGATGGGCGGCGGGACGAACCTCTATGATCGGGTCCAGAAGCCCGGTGGGACGGATGATCTGCTCGGCCACGACGCCTTGGGTCTTTTCCAGCTCGAACTCCGCCGGCGTTGCCGACACGAAGACCCCTTGACGCATGAAACCTTGAAACTCGTCGAACTTGAGCGGCCGGTTATCGAGAGCGGACGGGAGACGAAACCCGAAATCGACGAGCGTCAGCTTCCGAGCGCGATCGCCACGAAACATGGCACCGACCTGCGGGATCGTTTGATGACTCTCGTCGATGAACATGACGAAGTCTCGGGGGAAGTAGTCGAGGAGGGTCGGCGGAGCTTCGCCCGGCTTTCGTCCCGAAAGGTGCCGGGAGTAGTTCTCGATGCCTTTGACGGTCCCGATGGTCTGTAGCATCTCCAGGTCGTAGGTCGTGCGTTGTTCGAGACGCTGCGCCTCGAGCAGCTTGCCTTCGGCATGAAGAACCGACAGCCGCTCCCGCAGCTCGTCTTCGATGGTGCGGATGGCTTTGGCTCGTCGTTCGGGCGTGGTCACGTAGTGGCTGGCGGGGAACATCCGTATTTTTTCGAGGTCGCCGTGGACCTTGCCGCGCAAAGGGTCGATGTCGCGGATCGATTCCAGCTCGTCCCCGAACCACTCCAAGCGGATGGCGCGCTCTTCCTCGTAGACAGGATGAATCTCGACCGTGTCGCCGCGGACGCGGAATGCTCCGCGAGCGAAGTCGATATCGTTGCGCTCGTACTGGAGGTCGACGAGGCGACGCAAGACGGTGTCCCGGTCGATCTCCATTCCCGGTGAAAGGTCGAGCGTCATGCCTTCGTACACTTCGGAAGCGCCGATGCCATAGATACAGCTGACGCTCGCCACCACGATCACGTCATTTCGGGTGAGGAGCGATCTCGTCGCCGAATGCCGCATCCGATCGATCTCGTCGTTGATGAGCGAGTCTTTCTCAATATAGGTGTCAGTCGTCGGCACGTAGGCTTCGGGCTGGTAGTAGTCGTAATAGCTGACGAAGTATTCCACCGCGTTGTCAGGAAACAGCTCTTTGAACTCGCCATAGAGTTGAGCGGCCAGCGTCTTGTTGTGCGCAAGCACCAGCGCCGGGCGATCTACATTGGCGATCTCGTTCGCCTTCGTGAACGTCTTGCCCGTCCCGGTGGCCCCGAGCTGCAGCTGATGCCGCT
>CAYYOT010000122.1:0-6815 GCA_964473255.1 uncultured Myxococcales bacterium
CTTTCCGCATCCGAAGATGCTTCATCAAGTGGTCCACCGAACCGGGGGAGCTCCACCTCCCTTGTCGTAAGGGTGGCCCGAGATCAGAGGGGAGCAGGATAGGTCGTAGCTGCGTGTCTGCTCTGCGCCCACCATGCCAAACTGCCGCTTCGTCTCGCGGCCCATCGCATCATACCCGTACTGCGTGATGTGATTTAAGGGGTCGATCTGACGCACGAGGTTACCCTGCGCGTCGCTCTCGTACGTCCACGTCTCGCTAGGGCCCTGGCCGTCTGCACGAACCAGCGAAGTCTACTCCGCCGACGCCGCCGCCCCTGCCGAAAACGATGGGTGGCACCCATCCCGCAGCACCCATCAAAACGGTGGGTGGCACCCATTCCTCCCCACTACCCATGTTTCCGGCTGCACCCGCCCTTTGACATCCCGGGGCACCCATCCCGCTCAGTTCCTCACATCCTACTCCATCCGGAGTCAACGATGTCGAAATGAGCTCTTCCTACATGCATATCCGCGAGGCTACTCGCTCGCAAAGACTTAGTATTGGCCGTTCCTGTATCTATTATTCCTCTTGCTGCGAGATCTTCCGTTCGACCCATTCGACCCACGGATCCCCAACACCTCTAGTCTCCTCGTTGGTCGGTCCGTCCGGCCCATAGAGAACGCCATCAAACATGATTAGTAGGTACTCGTGGCTGGTTCGATAGGTCATAGGATAGCAACGAGATCCGATTGGCCTCCTGTTCTTGTACGGAGTACTATATTCAACTCTAGATTCAAATGTATCTCGGGGCTCTTCCAACACGAAGATCTTGTCCTTCGATGCAAATCGCGTTCCCTTCAATACTCTCTTGATCGAAAGACGTCTGAAGGTGACGCTTTCGACTCTCCGCCACTCCCAAAGTCTTTCAAGCCAGCCGAGGCTCATATCGGCTAGTCTAGCGGCGCCCATGTCGACCCGGAAGAATGGGGCACGACCTATGTCATTATCGTCCGCCATGAAGACATCAATCGTATCTTCTTCAGCAACAGCAACCACGATGTCATCCGCAGACATGATGAGTTCAGCTGGCTCGGGGCGCGCACCCAAGAAGCAGGCGGTGGCTTCGGCTGGTGCGGCGGTCAAGAATAGGAGCACTAGCGTCTCGCGGGCACTCATGGCCCAAGCCCTGCCGAATGCATAGGCAGTAGGTCGTAGAAGCCAGAGGACTCGAAGCTGGACGTGCTCAGCGGTAGTCGCGCCTTTACCATGAAGTTCAACATATAGTCAGCGCTTGCGTTCAGGTTGGGTCCGCTATCCACATGCAGGGGGCTCTTGATTAGCGCGTGCATGACCTCGTGCGCGGCAACGTACTCGATCAGGTCGTTCTCCTGAGCCTTTGTTGGGCGACCGAGGCCAAGCTTTTGGTTGTGGTCGAGCACGCATCCCCACGCTTGGGCTGGATAGATGAATGCTCGTCCGGTAGCGATCTTCGTGGATCCTAGATTGCAGTTAGGTGAGACGGCCGCAAACGGCGCATACCCGGAAGTAAATCGAACAGAAGCGGCGCCGCCGCCGTTTCTAGGCGGAAGGCCGGGTTTTACTTTGTATCCGAACCGACCAAAGATTGCGCCCAGCCTGGAAAAGACTGCCGCGTAGTTCTTTGCGTTCGTCCTTGACACGTAGATGTTCCCATCTCCGACGAATCGGCTGAGCTCGCCCGATAACGAGAAATAGGCTACGGAGCCGAGGATTCCGAGGACCGCAGTTGTTCCGATGACTTGTCCGGCGGTGATCTCGCCTGAGGGATCGGAATATGTTATCGGATTGGATGCAGCGTAGGCGTAGCGTCGAAGCGTTGAGGGGCTCTGAACAAGCCCTATAAACGGATCGATCGTCAAGAATAATGCTGTCGTGGGCTCCATCCACCTGGCTCGGTTTTGGCTTAGTGCATTTCGGGCTGTGCCGAAGCGCTCACCTGCGAACAAGTACGCCGCTTCAGTCAAGACGACTCCGGCGGGCTCGCCGTACGGCGAGTAGTCTATCGTTGCGGTCGAAGCACCCAGCGCATCAGTCCACAGCCGAACTGACCCCAGGTGGTCGCTCAGGGGGAATCGGCTTCCTTGTCGAATAGCACCGACCATCTGGTCCTGACGGCGGACGTAGCGCCGCGACATCGCATCGGTGATGGGGTCGACGTCACTTAGGATGTGGCTTAGGCCGCCGCTCGTATCCAGTACAAAGTCGTACTCGACGTTTGCACCGACCACCGGCAGATACGACTCGGCTACGCGCTCGCCATCGGCGTCGTAGACGTTCTCCAGCACGGAGCCATCCGCGTAATCGATACGCAGCAGCCGGTCTTCGCTGTCCCATGTGAGCGTATAGCCCTCCGAGCCGCCTTTTGACGTCATGCGACCGTCGACGTCCCACGTAAAGCTCACCGACCCGTCCGTCTGGATACGGTCCCGGGAGTCGTACGTCGCGATGCGGGTTTCGGTCGGGCCTCCGGCCGGCGTGAAGTCCACCCGCACGCGGTTGCCCGCGTCGTCGTACTCGTACTCCCGCAGGCTTACGAACGCCCCGAGCGGGTCCTCGATGCGCTCCGACGTCAGCCGGTCCGCGAGGTCGTAGGTGTACGTCTTCGTCGTGCCGTCAGCTTCGGTGACCGTCTCGATGTTGCCGGCGAGGAGCCGCGTATACACGAAGCTGGCGACCACGTTGCTGCTCAGGTCTTCCGTCACGATGCTCAGCACCCGGTCTCGGTCGTCGTAGCCATACGTGGTTGTGAGTCCGTTCGGGAAGCTCAGCGTCTCCAGCTGCCCCGTCGCGTCGTACGTCATCGACCACGTGAGGGTGCCCGTGGCCACGGTCTCGATGCGGTTCATGCTGTCGTACGTGAAGTCCTCGGTCCACGTGTCCGCCCGCGTCGTCACCGTCCTCGACGTCAGGTTGCCGACGCCGTCGTAGACGTACTCGATGGTGCGGCCCTTGGGGTCGGTCACGCGCTCCAGTCGGTCCTGAGCGTCGTAGTCGTACCAGGTGACGCCGCGGGAGTCGGTCATGTAGCGGCGCTGCCCGGACGGCTCGTACCCAAAGTCGAACACCTGCCCGTCCGCTTGCCGACGCTGCGTGAGGCGCCCCTGGGTGTCGTAGACGTACTCGGTGCTGGGCAGGCCGCTGTAGTCCACGAGCGTCGACAGCCTCGATTCGAGGTCGTAGCTCCGTGTCTGCTCCGCGCCCACCATGCCAAACTGCCGCTTCGTCTCGCGGCCCATCGCATCATACCCGTACTGCGTGATGTGGTTCAGGGGGTCGATCTGCCGCACGAGGTTACCCTGCGCGTCGTTGTCGTACGTCCACGTCTCGCTGTCGGGGTTCGTGACGGCGGTCAGGTTCCCCGCCGCATCGTACACATACGTCGTCGTGCGGCCTTGCTCGTCGGTGGCCGTGAGCTGGTTGCCGGCGTCGTCGTACGTCCGCGTGACGTACGTGCCGTCGTGGTAGTCGATTCGAGTTCGTTCATCTGGTGCCGCCGTCTTTCTACCGTTCTCTGTGGGCTACCGTAGCCCTTGATGGCACCCATGCCTCGGTCTGTGTGACTTGGCCGCTGCGTTCGGTCATGCGGACCGATCAAGCGATGAGGCGGTCAAACGACTGACCGGCGCAAGGTCGTCACGCCGCCCACTCGTACGGTCACCACGGACCAGCGAGGTTCATTCCGCGAACACGCCGCCCCCTGCCGAAACGGAGGGGTGGCACCCATTCCCTAGCGCATTCCGAAGCACCCATTCCTAGGTGGGTGGCACCCGTTCCCTAGACCTATTCCTTGGCCGAGCCAGAGCCTCCCCGCTGCTGCTCACAGGCTCTGCTCGTGATCCTCAGCCCCGGAGCCAGTGCCTGCCCACCCTCCTCCAGAATCAGCTCCTTGGCCCTGCACGGCTGACCATTCACTAGGTAGACCTGCACGATTGCGCTCAATGCAACGGCGGCGTCGAGACCGCCTGCACACTCGACTCTCATGATTTGGATGGGCTGCTGAGCTGCAGCAATCACGATCTGCGACGGCGTCGCTATGGGATCGCCAGAAGCGACTCTAGGCCTCGGAGAAAGTGCGAGCAAGCCGCCTTCCTTGAAATCCTTGGGCTTGGCTCCGCCGAGCAGGTGCAACGCTTGCCAAGCCGAGATGCAGCGGCGATCGCGATTTGTATCAACCGCTGCTGACCAGAGAAGATCGATCAGGGCCCCCCATGTGTCACCGGTCCGTATGCGCAGTTCGCCCCTCAGCGTCCGGCGAGTCACGATAGCCGAACGACTTACACCTGCGTGGCCTTGAGGGAGCTCAAGCTGGGAGCCTATTTCGTCGATGATGTACCCTATCTCAACAGCGCTCCCGGAACGAACAGCAGCGAGTGCGTGCTGCATCAAGCAGCGATCCTCTGCGATGTCGCAGCCCCTGGGCTCCAACTGTTGTTCGCCAGCAACGGCCATAAGTGTAACGGAGACCAACTCAAAAATCATCTATCGCACTCTATGGGAGATAAACTCCCAGTTCTCAGCGCCTCCTAGTATCTCTTCTATGGTTCTTCCTTCCCAGAAACGCGAGAAGTTGTCTGCCACCTGACTTTCGGGGAGGCGTGTCGTGTAGTGATCCGCTCCATACGAGATGTGAGCTGCTTCGTGTACCATGATCAGAACTTGGCCGTTCCAGCCATGCATCTTGCGCTCCGTTTCCCTCCTGGCCTCGCCCTCAAACTGAATCATCTCTGGAACTAAGAAAAACGGTCGGCAAACACGAATCCACTTCTGCGGAGGTTTTACGTGCGCCCAGTTGTCGTCGTCGCCTTCTTTGTTGATGCAGTCTTTGTGACGGAACCTGATTCGCTTCACCGACGACCTCTTAAGGTCCAAAGCCGCCTTGGAGAATGCCTTCTGGAACTTGATTGCCGGACCTTGTGCGTTCGTGAGCTTCTTGACCTCGTCAGCCAGCTCGGCCAGCCGGACTAACCGCTGAGCTGCGAGGCCTTTTGCCAGTTCCGCTTTGGCGCGATATCCCGGGCTTGGAATTGCGGCCGCCGCCGACAAGGGAACGCCCAGGCTAATGAGGCCGCCACCGATCAACGATACGGGCGTAAGCGCACCCACGAAGGACTCCCCAGTCGGATCGACAAGAGCCGTCGGAGCTCCGGCAGCGTACTGGTACCGTGCGAGCGTCTTGGGGCTGCGGTGAAATCCGGACCAAGGATCAACAGACACGAAGAGCCCCTCGGTTGGTGACATCCATCGCGAGCGGTTGTGTGACAGCTCGGATTTCGCGCCGAGACGCTCGCCGGCGAACAGGTACGTCGCCTCAGTCGTGACTTTGCCATCCGCGATACCATACGGTGTGTAGTCTATGGTTGCCGTCGATGTGCCAAACCCATCCGTCCACAGCCGAACCGACCCAAGGTGGTCGCCAAGCGGGAAACGGCTTCCCTGCCCGAGCGCACCGACCATCTGGTCCTGCCGCCGCACGTAGCGTCGTGACATCGCGTCTGTGACCGGGTCGACATCCCCGAGTATGTGACTCAGCCCGCCGCTGGTATCCAGCACGAAGTCGTAGTCCACGGACGACCCCGCCGCCGGCAGGTACGACTCGGCAACCCGCTCGCCATCTGCGTCGTAGACGTTCTCCAGCACCGAGCCGTCCGCATAGTCGATACGCAGCAGGCGGTCTTCGCTGTCCCATGTGAGCGTATAGCCCTCCGAGCCGCTTTTTGACGTCATGCGACCGTCGACGTCCCACGTAAAGCTCACCGGCCCATCCGTCTGAATTCGGTCCCGCGAGTCATACGTCGCGATGCGCGTTTCGGTCGGCCCACCGGCTGGAGTGAAATCCGCCCGCATGCGGTTGCCCGCGTAGTCGTACTCGTACTCCCGCAGTGACACGAACGCACCCAGCCCGTCCTCGATGCGCTCCGAAGTCAGCCGGTCCGCGAGGTCGTAGGTATACGTCTTCGTCGTGCCGTCGACCTCCGTGACCGTCTCGATGTTGCCCCCCAAGAGCCGCGTGTACACGAAGCTCGCGACCACGTTCTGGGCGCCGTCCTCGGTCACGATGCTCAGCACCCGGTCTCTGTCGTCGTAGCCGTAGGTGGTGGTGAGGCCGTTCGGGAAGGCGAGCGTTTCGAGCTGCCCCGTCGCGTCGTACGTCATCGACCACGTGAGCGTCCCGGTGACGACGGTCTCGATACGGTTCATGGCGTCGTACGTGAAGCTCTCCGTCCACGTGTCGGCCCGGGTGGTGACGGTCCGGGACGTCAGGTTGCCCACGCCGTCGTAGACATACTCGATGGTCCGGCCCTTGGGGTCGGTCACCCGCTCCAAGCGGTCTTGGCTGTCGTAGTCGTACCAGGTGACGCCTCGGCTATCGGTCATGTACCGGCGCTGCCCCGAGGGCCCGTACCCAAAGTCGAACACCTGTCCGTCGGCTTGGCGACGCTGCGTCAGGCGCCCCTGGGTGTCGTAGACGTACTCCGTGCTGGGCAGGCCGCTGTAGTCCACCAGCGTCGACAGCCTCGATTCGAGGTCGTAGCTCCGTGTCTGCTCCGCGCCCACCATGCCAAACTGCCGCTTCGTCTCCCGGCCCATCGCATCATACCCGTACTGCGTGATGTGGTTCAGGGGGTCGATCTGACGCACGAGGTTACCCTGCGCGTCGTTCTCGTAGGTCCACGTCTCGCTGTCGGGGTTGGTCACCGAGGTGAGGTTCCCCGCCGCGTCGTAGACGTACGTTGTCGTGCGGCTGTAGTGCTCCCCTGATTTCAAGCCACCAGGTTCACTTTTTCTGAGCGGTACT
>CAYYOT010000123.1:0-6751 GCA_964473255.1 uncultured Myxococcales bacterium
AGAGCGTCAGCCTTCCAAGCTGAATGTCGCGAGTTCGAGCCTCGTCTCCCGCTTTCCGGTCGCCGACCGGTCAACCTCGCCTACATAGCTCAGTCGGTAGAGCACTTCCTTGGTAAGGAAGAGGTCACCAGTTCAAGTCTGGTTGTAGGCTTTCGCCCGGACGCCGAGGCCTGTCGACTCTAAGCTTGGCAGGTCCGGCGCCATGGCGTAGCCATCTCCGGAGGTTCGCCTAGGGCAGTAGCTCAATTGGCAGAGCAGCGGTTTCCAAAACCGCAGGTTGGGGGTTCGAGTCCCTCCTGCCCTGTCGCGTATGCCCGAGGGGCCTGGCCGCGCTCGAGGAGAAGCAGATGCAAGGAAACATCAAATACGTCTACGTGGCCTATACGGTCGGAGCGCTGGTCCTTTGGATGACGCTCTCACGGCTCTTGAGCTCGATCGCCTACCTGTCGGGGGTCTCGGATCCCGCTCTGCTCGGCAGCCAGTTCCCGCTCTCCTCGGCGATCGCCTTCCTGGTTTCGGTGGGCGGCCTCATCTACGTCGCTCGCAACGCGAAGATCACCCAGTTTGGCATCGATGTGGTCGTCGAGCTGCGAAAGGTGACGTGGCCCGAGTGGCCCGAGACCCAGCGTTCGACCATCGTGGTCATCGTCACTTCGCTCTTGATCGCCTTCATGCTCGGCTTCTTCGATTTCGTCTGGGCCGAGCTGACCGGGCTCATCTACTCCTGACGCCCAGGCGCGCCCGCAAAGGACCACCGGAAAGAAACCTTTGACCGTGAACCCCGAAGAAAAGAACGACGCGGCGACCTCCGAAGAAGCCCCCGAGAGGGCGTCCGAGGCCGCGAAGACCGAAACCGAGGCCGCGAGCGCGGCCAGCGAGGATGCAGCCAGCGAGGATGCAGCCAGTGAGGAGGCGACGGCCGAAGCCTCCGCGGAAGACCCGGCGGTCCAGGCGGCCAAGGCCACGAACAAGAACCTCAAGTGGTACGCCGTGCACACGTACTCGGGGTTCGAGCAAAAGGCGCAGAAGAGCCTCGAGGAACGGGCCAAGCTCGAGGGCTTAGAGGCGTATCTCGGTGAGATTCTCGTTCCCGCGGAAGAGGTCATCGAGCTGGTCGGCGGCAACAAGCGTCGCAGCAAGAAGAAGTTCTTTCCCGGCTACATGTTCGTCCAGATGGAGCTCAACGACCAGACCTGGCATCTGGTGAACGGGACGCCCAAGGTCACGGGCTTCGTCGGCGACGCCCGAAATCCGGTGCCGCTCCGCGAGCGCGAAGTGAAGCGGTTGACCCAGCAGGTCGAGGAGGGAGCGACGCCCAGCGCTCCCCGCATCACCTACGAGGAAGGCGAGACCGTCCGCGTGACCGACGGTCCGTTCGCTTCGTTCAACGGGACGGTCGAAGAGGTGAAGGACGACAAGCGCAAGCTCCGTGTCCTCGTCTCGATCTTCGGGCGCTCGACCCCGGTCGAGCTCGACTTCGAGCAGGTCGAGAAGAGCGTGAAGTGAGTGTATCACCTGGGTCGTGGCGCCCCTCCCGAGCGGCGGCATGACCGGGTAAACACTCGTCATAAAAGACTGGATTCGTCTGACCCCTTTCGGTAGGACGCGCGGCTCCGGTTCGGACGAGGACGTCAATGGCGAAGAAGATCTCGGCATACATCAAGCTTCAGGTACCCGCGGGCAAGGCCAACCCGGCGCCCCCGGTGGGGCCGAGCCTCGGCCAGCACGGTGTGAACATCATGGAGTTCTGCAAGGCGTTCAACGCCCGCACGCAGGACAAGGCCGGCGATGGCCTCATCATCCCCGTCCTCATCACGGTCTACGCCGACCGAAGCTTCACGTTCATTACGAAGTCACCGCCGGCGTCCGTGCTCATCAAGAAGGCTGCTGGCCTGCACCTGAACAAGAAGCCGGCTTCCGGCTCGAAGGAGCCAGGCAAGCAGAAGGTTGCCGAGATCACCTGGGCGCAGTGCCTGGAGATCGCCAAAGAGAAGATCGAAGATCTGAACACGCACGATCCGGAAGTCGCTGCAAACACCATCGCGGGCACCGCCCGGTCGATGGGCATCGACGTCATCCGCGAGTAACATCCGACGATGCGGGAGGAGCTTCGGCTCCGCGGGGACCGCAGGAGGAAGACATGAAGAAGCGCAGCAGGAAGTATCGCGAAGCCGCCGACAAAATCGAGGCGGGCAAAAAGTATTCAGTGGAAGAGGCCTGTAAGCTGGTGGGTCAAACCTCGACCGCCAAGTTCGACGAGACGGTCGAAGTCTCCGTGAAGCTCGGCGTCGACCCTCGGCACGCCGACCAGATGATCCGCGGCGCCGTCGTGCTTCCCGGAGGAACCGGAAAGTCGAAGCGGGTCGCGGTGTTCGCCCGGGGCGACAAGGCCACCGCCGCCGAGGAAGCCGGGGCCGACATCGTGGGGGCCGAAGACCTGGTCGAAAGAGTCCAGGGGGGCTTCTTGGATTTCGACGTCGTCGTCGCGTCGCCCGACATGATGGCCCTGGTCGGACGTCTCGGCCGAGTGCTCGGTCCTCGCGGCCTCATGCCCAACCCGAAGACCGGAACCGTCACCCCGGACGTCGCCCAGGCGGTGTCCGACTCGAAGGGCGGCAAGATCGAATACCGCACCGAGAAGTCGGGCATCGTGCACGCACCGATCGGGAAGGCTTCGTTCGATGCGGACAAGCTCCAAGAGAACCTGGTGACCGTCATCGACGCTCTCAATCGGCAGAAGCCTTCCACCGCGAAGGGCACCTACATGCAGTCCGTTACCGTCAGCACCACCATGGGGCCCGGTATCCCGGTGGACCCCGGCTCCGTGGGCTGAGCCCTCCTCACCGAGAACACCCTCCCGCCCCGCTCCGCGCCGGCAACTCGTCGTCGGGGGCCGCCGGCTATCTCCTTGACGAGTCCTGCGAGGTGCCCCATGGTCCGCGCCGCTCCGCAGGGAGCCTGAGCACGCGCTGAATCCCAGCGCCGGCTCGGAACCTGTCCGAGACAGCGGGCGGCCGGTCACCGGCCTTAATGCATGCCCGCCGAGATGGGGACCGAATCGGTCGCGCGGTCGGCAGCCTGGTGTACGACGCCCGTCGTCCACCCGGACCGTCCTTCGCACCCGATGTTCGCGTCCTCTCGAGGACACAAACGTTGGGATGCGAAGGAGGTGAATAGCGCATGAGCTTGACGCGACAGGCAAAGGAAGCAGCGGTGGCCGACCTGGTCGAGCGACTCGGCCGAGCCAAGGGCGGCATCGTCGCCGGCTTTTCGGGGCTGGACGTGGAGAAGGTGAACGCCATCCGCGCGAAGTTTCGAGAGATCAACGCCGAGTACCGCGTCGTGAAGAACACGCTGATGAAGCGCGCTCTGAGCGGCACGGGCATCGAGTCGCTCGGGGACTGGTTCGCCGGCCCGACGGCGGTGGCGCTGAAGTACGACGATGAGCTGTCGGTTCTGGGCAAGACGGCCCGGGACATCGCCAAGGAGTTCGAGGCCTTCCAGGTGAAGGCGGTCTACATCGATGTCGATGTTCTCGGCGGCGACGGCTTGGAGACCATGGCCAATCTGCCGTCTCTCATCGACGTCCAGGCCGAGATCATCGGGCTGCTTCAGCGTCCGGCACAGGATCTCAAGGGCATCCTGGACGAGCCCGGTCAGAAGCTGTGGTCGACGCTCAACGCCACCGGCGAAGAGGTCGCCGGCATTTTGGAGATGCACTCGCAGAAGGCCTGACTTCGGAGGGCATCCGGATACGCACTCGCTCAAACCCCTAACCTTGGGAGCTGCGGCTCCCGCTTGATTCGAAAGGAACGAAACAATGGCTGATGTAGAAAAGTTGGTTGAAGACATCTCTTCGCTTTCGCTGCTCGAGGCTTCGGAGCTGGCCAAGGCTCTGAAGGACAAGCTGGGCATCGAGGGTCCGGTCGGCGGCATGGCCATGCCCATGATGATGCCCGGCGCGGGCGCGGCGGCCGGCGGCGGCGAGGCCGCGGCGGAGCAGACTGAGTTCGACGTGATCCTGAAGGCCCCCGGCGGGGAGAAGATCAAGGTCATCAAAGAGGTCCGCGCGATCACCGGTCTTGGTCTCAAGGAGGCCAAAGAGCTGGTCGACGGCGCTCCGAAGCCGGTCAAGGAGGCCGTGGCCAAGGACGAGGCCGAAAAGCTCAAGGAGCAGCTCGAGAAGGTCGGCGCCGAGGTCGAGGTCAAGTAGTCTCGCCTTACGAGGGCGCGGTGCGCCGCGCCCTCGTATCATTCCTCTCTCTCTCTGATCCGGTCGTCCACGGCCGAGAACGCGAACCCGCAGGCTGCCATCCCCGTCGGGCAGTTGTAGACCACTGCTCATGCGGAGGTTCGTGGTTTCAGCGGTTTTTCTCGTGATGGCCGGGTGCGCGTCGACGAAGATCATCCAATCCGGAGCTCGCGAGGGCTACGAGGGGCGTCTTTACGACAAGATCCTGGTCGTCGCCATCACCGACCAGAACGACAGCCAGCGGCTCTTCGAAAACCGGGTGGCTTCCCAGCTCCACCGAAAGGGTCTCGACGTCGGGGTCGGCCACGAGTTCTTTCGTTCGAGTCCCGAAAACATGGACCCCGAGGACATCCGCCAGATGATCGAGGAGGCGGGTTTTGACGCAGCCGTCTCCGTCGCCCTCGTCCGCCGAAAGTTCGAGGCGACGTACAGCTCGGCGAACTACGCGACCCTCACCTACGAAGGTTTCTACACCTATTACCCGGCGGTGTCGGGACGCGTTGCGACCCCGGCGGGAGGCGCGGAGAAGACGACGTTCGTCCTCGAAGCGAAGTTCTATGACCTGTCCAGCACCGAAGCCTCCTGGTCGGCGCTGTCGGAGACCGTGAACCCTCAGGATGCGCGGTCCTTCGCGGACGACTATGCGAAATCCCTCGTGGGCCGCCTCTACAGCGACCAGGTCATCCGCAAAAAGTAGCGACCGTCAGAATGCCTCGTTGACGCCCAGATAAAAGCCCCCGGACTCGATGCCGACACCCACGTCGGCTCGGATATGCAGCCGGCCGGAAATCAAGAACCGAAGCCCGCCGCCAACGATCGGGAGCACGGTGACCTGCTCGCCCTGCTTGAACCAGTCGGTGAAGTTCGTGCCGACGCCCCCCATGCCGGCGAAGGCCGCGAATCCGAGGCGATTGGCGAGCCACTCCCAGGCGTTTTTGCCCTTGGGGTTGGCGTCCTGACTCGCGTAGCGGCCCCCGTGAAACATGTGGCGGTACTCCACCACGGCCGTGTAGGCGAGCTTGTCGCGGTACTGGCCCGCGAAGTAACCGCGAAACGCGGACTGCATGCCGAGCTGCGGTAGGTCGTGCCATGGCACCTTGCCGAAAGTGAGCCGACTCCAGACGTTCCAGCACAGCGTATAGGACGGCTTCACGATGGGGACGTACTGGCGGTAGTCGAACTCGAGAGCGTCGAAGTCGAGGTCGGAGCGACTGGCTCCAAAAAACGTGGCGGCGATCTTGAAGTAGTAGCCGGTGTAGGCTGCATCGGGCACGTCGCGGGTATCGAGCGAGAAGCTCGGTCCCAGGCCGAAGAGGTAGTTCTGGCGTCCGGTCTCCGCGTACGTCGGGTCCTCGGACATTTCCGGAGGGACCTCACGCGCTCGGGTCTCCGTGGCCAGGATGTTTACGCCCAGGTAGAGCGGACCGTAGGCGCGAAAGAAGGCCTCACCCTTCACCTCCCACCAAAAGCGCTTGTATCGGTTCACCTGTCCGAAGCGGCCGGCGTCGTACCCCACGCCCCAGTATCGGTCGGGCATGTCCTTGAGCGTTCCGTAGACGACGAAGCGGATGGAATCCTGCGCCCAGTAGGAGTTGAAGATGCTGCCGAAGAAAACCGACTGGTTGGTCGAGTAGCCGGCTGCCGCCATCAACGTCGACTTGTTGAGGTCCCTCTCCGAGGGCTTGGTCCGGAAGGCGAGGATGGCCCCGCCGGTGATCATGAGCTGAAACTCCGGGCTGTAGATGGGCCCGGCGATGGGCACGAAGGTCAAGCCACCGGGCTTTTCCCCGGGCACGGTCGAGGTCTCGGTGACGACTTGGACCCGCGGGATGCGGGCGACCCGGTCGGGGTCGACCCCGGGATGGCCCACTTCACTCGACTTCGCGAGGGCACGGTCGGAGCCGAGGAGGGCCACGACCACCAGCACCAAGCCCGACGCTACCCGACCCACGTCAACGTCCTAGACTTCCCCCAGACCCAAGGCAAACCCAGCAGTTTCCGACGATCGTCTTGACGTGCGATCGGTGGTGTCGACAACGCGGGACCGTTGCGGATCGCCAGGACGTTCGGGGCCCCAGGGGGAAATGATGAACGGGGACTAACCCCTCAACCGGCAAGATTCAGGCCAGAACTGGAGTGTTGTCCAACCGCTTCAACGAAAGCCCTTGACTTCGAAGAGGCCAAGGCGGATTTCACATCCGTTTCTCCCGGCCAATGCGCTCTCCGTCCGACCGCGTCGAAGCAACGACGAACGGTAACGGCGGTGCATTCGTCGGTGTTTACGGCGGGCGGCTTCGGGCCGCTCGGGGAGTAGATATAGCCGATGCCTTCGGTGGTCCAGACCAACTTCCGAATCCGCAAGAACTTCGCCAAGCTCACTGAGCCGCCACGAATCCCGAACCTCATCGAGATTCAGCGGCACAGCTACGAGAAGTTCCTGCAAGCCAATTTCGACCCGGACAAGCGCGAGGACTTTGGACTCCAAGGAGTCTTCAAGTC
>CAYYOT010000124.1:0-6605 GCA_964473255.1 uncultured Myxococcales bacterium
ACGGGGTCTTGCGTTCGGGTTGTCCGCTTCGACTCGGGGTCGTTCTTGCGGCAGACTGTCTTTGTGATGACGGGGGTGGAGTTTCGTGTGGGAAAGTTTCAGATCCCAAACCCGCTTGGACTTCCTAGCGTCCCCGGCCTGGCGGAGAAACGTCCGGCGTTCCTCGCGTCGATGCGCCTCGGCCGCGGCTCGCTCCTCCGGCGTGGGATCCGGTTGCTCACCGTCCTTGGGGCGCTTCGCCATCGCGACCCGAGGCTACTCGATCGGGCCGCTGGAACGCACCCGCGGTTGGTCCCGATGCGGCACGGTTGGGACCGTTTGGTCGGGTTCCTCCCCTCGAGTCGGTCGGACGGGTTGCCCGCGTCAGTGACGTCGGTCGCGAACCATCATGTCGGTCGCGGACGAGAACCCGACCACTGCGTAGAATCTGGCCGCGTCCGGCCGCGTGTGCAGCACGAATTTGACGCCGTCGTACGCATGGACGACCCACCGCGAGCCGCTCACTTGTCGCTCGATGAGCTCCCGGCTTCGCATCGCGAAGGCGCTGGCTTCGCGCAGCGCCATCAGTCGGTCGATCGCTATGGAGTGGTCATCGCGGTACTCGATTCCCGTCATCACGATTCTGCTCGAGTCCTAGGTGGTTCCGTTCAGGCCGCGCGACCGTAGCGCGCGATGCCGTCGGCGAGCGGTTGGCGTAGACGGCCGGTCAGGGCGAGGCCCAGCA
Source organism: uncultured Myxococcales bacterium (assembly GCA_964473255.1). Lineage (GTDB taxonomy): Bacteria > Myxococcota > Kuafuiibacteriia > Kuafuiibacteriales > Kuafuiibacteriaceae > Kuafuiihalomonas. The sequence goes on from CAYYOT010000124.1 coordinate 725, forward strand.
TTCGGTAGTCCCCCATCAGCGACCAGACCGGATACGTGAAGGTTGCGGGCCGGTTCTTCTCGAAGACGAAGTGGCCCACCCACGCGAAGCGGTAGCCGATGATCGGGTAGGCGATCAGGAGCGGCCATCGCTGCGTCGATAGCGCGTAGACAAAGACCAACGTACCCAGCGTCGTCCCGATGTAGTGCAGAGCTCGACTCGTCGAGTTGCTGTGCTCGGCGAGATAGAAGGGAAAGAAGTCGGCGAAGCTCTGGAAGCGGGGCGCGGTCATCGTGGATTCGAGGCTAGCAAATCCGGTGCGGGCTGCGGACACTGGCGACGGAATCTCCCATGACCGGCGCCAAAATCAGGCATCTGGGGCTGGGGAGCGCCACAGCGCTGGTCGTCGCCAACATGATCGGAGTCGGCGTCTTCACCACGTCGGGCTTCGCTCTGGCCGACCTCGGTAGCCGGGGCGCAGTCCTCGGCGCCTGGATCGTCGGAGCCCTTCTCGCCACGTGCGGGGCGCTGAGCTACGGGGCGCTCGCGCGGCGCATCCCCGAGTCCGGAGGAGAGTACACGTTCCTCTCGGCTACCCTTCACCCACGGGTTGGGTTCTTGGCGGGTTGGGTCTCGATGCTCGCCGGCTTCACGGCGCCGATCGCGGTCGCCGCTTTGGGGCTCGAGGCATATTTGGCTGGGGGCTTCGGGCTCGTCCTCCCCGACAACTGGGTGGGCACGGGCGCCATCGTCGGGGCCGGCTTGCTGCATGGCTTGGATCTACGACTCGGTGTCTTCACTCAGAACGCCGCCGTCGTCGTGAAGCTGATCGCCATCGCAGCCTTCGTGTCGTTCGCGGTGGCCTTCGCTCCGCCGGTGACTGCGGCGCCCTCGTCCGACCTCAGCCTCTCGGCGTTCGCCGTCTCGTTGGTGTGGATCTCGTTCTCCTATTCGGGATGGAACGCCGCGATCTACGTGGGCGCGGAGGTCGCCGACCCCGACCGAAACCTACCCGGCTCGCTTCTGGCGGGCACGCTGATCGTGGCCGTCCTGTACCTGGCCCTCAACGCGGTCTTTCTGTTCGCCGCGCCGTTCGAGCAACTCGCGGGCCGACCCGACGTCGGCACGGTCGCCGCCGAGGCGATCGGGGGACCGGCGCTGCGCCGCGCGCTGTCCGGGCTCGTCGCGCTGGCGCTCTTCACGTCGGTCTCGGCCATGGTGATGGCGGGTCCGCGTGTCTACGCCCGCATGGCCGCCGATGGAGTCCTCCCCGCGCGGCTGGCCGCTGCTCCCGATGGACGCCCCCCTCGGGCTGCGGTGATGTTCCAGATCCTGGCCGCGCTCGTCGTCGTCTGGATCGCGCCGCTGCGTAGCTTGCTCGGCTACGTCGGTTTCACGTTGAGCGCCTCGGCGGTAGCGACGGTGATCGGCCTTCTGATACTTCGCCGCCGCGAGGGCGCGACGCGGGTCCCGATCCCCGGCTATCCGGTCGTCCCGGCGATCTTCGTGATTGGAACCACCGGCGCCATGATCTTCATGATCGGGCGCGAGCCCCTCGAAGCCCTCGCCGGCTTCGCGACCGTTGCCCTCGGCTTCGTCGTCAGCTCGGCAGTCCCCCCGAGGCCCGCCAGGGGCAGCGTTTCATCCGCATCCGATTCGTTGGATCAGTGACGCGGCGCCCGTGTCCGCCGAGACGAAGCTGGTGCGGGACGGTGTTCCGAAGCGGGAACATTCGAGGCTTCTCGAGAGACGGGCTTCGGAGTGTCGCGACGTGGCACATGCGATGCAGCTCATCGATCGGTGCAAACGGTCGATCGACGGTCCGAGTCGACGGCGACGAGCGCTGCTACGCGGACCCTCTACATCGTGAATCCCGGCGGTCACGGCGGAGCAGGCATGAGCGTTTGGGAGCAGGTTCGGACCGGTTCGTCCGTCGAGATCGACGACGTCGACGTACGGGTCACCGAGCGACAAGGCCACGCGCGCGAGATCGCCGCGTCCGCGGAGGGCTATGACGTTCTCGCAGCCGTCGGCGGCGACGGCACGGTGAGCGAGGTCCTGTCCGGCGTATTGGATCGGCCGGATCGAAACCAGAAGGTCGCCATCATCCCTGCCGGTACGGGAAACGACATTGCCCGCAACCTCGGCATCCACTCTCCCGACGAGGGCATCGACGCGATGCAGGGCGGTCGAGTGAGGGTCGTCGACCTCATTCGCGTCGAGGCCACGCACGAAGGTCGTCTCGTGCATCGGTATGCTTTCCTGTCGAGCAGCGTAGGCTTCTGCTCGATCCGGCATCTTCGGCCGTGGATGAAGCGTCTGCTGGGGGCCACCGGGGCCTACTACTTGGCGGCTTTCATCGAGATCGCCGCCTATCGTCCGCCGGAGATGAAGGTGGTCAGCGGACGAGAGCAGCACTCGGGTGCCTTCTCGATCGTCGTGATCGGCAACGTCGAGTACACTTCGGGGGGGAGCATGCGGTTGGCACCCGGCGCGCGCTTCGACGATGGCGAGCTCGACGTGTCGATCATCCCCTACCGTTCGCGGCTGACGATGCTCACTACGCTTCCCAAGGTCGCCTCCGGACGCCACATCGACGAGTCCGACGTGCGCTACTTCGGCGCCACGAATGTTCGGATCGAATCCGATACTCCACTCTTCATCGAGGTCGACGGCGACCTCTTCGGGACCACGCCCGCCTCCTTTGCCGTCTGTCCGAAGGTAGCCAGCATCCTCGGCCCGCCGTAGCGTGCACGCACGGCGCCATCGCCGGGCAGGCGCCCGAAGCCACCCGCTGGTTCATCTGCCGGCCGTTCAGTCTTCAGAAAGCGTCGGCGGGTTCGGGCTCGGCGGTTTCGCTCTCGTTCCCGGAAAGCCGACGAAGGAAGGTGTCCCGAACTCGGGTCGACTTGAGGAAGTACGCGATCCAGATGAACCCGGCAAAGCCCCCCACGATCTGGGTTTCCAAGCCTCCCGTCTCAGGGGAAATGGTCAGGGCGAGGGCCGCATCGACCCAGACCGCGGACGTGTTGACTGCGTACACCCCGACCATGACCAGCGGGAGGCTGGAGCGGCGACTCAAGAAGAGGACCAGCGCTACGATGTCGAGGCAAGCCTGGAAGACGTTCATCAGCAACGACCCTAGAATCCAGGGTCCGCTCAGTGCGTGATAGTCGATCGACGTCGGCGAGTTGACCGTGGCCCATCTGGCTTCGGAGAAGACGGTCTGCGTCAGGTCCAAGATGTTGCCGATGAATTGAGGCGGGCCGATGAAGAGGCTGATCAGCGGGAGGATCATCCATCCTCCGATCCGCGATGGTTCGGCGGCATGACCCAGGCGGGGGGGAGGGTCATAGTGATAGAGCTTCCACCCGCCCCAGGCGCAGCCCAGCAGCCACAGCACCAAGAGAACGACGTTGGCTATGTTGAGGTCCGCGAGCGATAGACCGAGCGGCTTGCTCAAGTGGTAGCCAACGTCCGCCCAAGCGCGGTCGAGGGCGTCGTAGTGGCGGTCGAGATCGGCCACCGCGATATGGTCGGTGGTGGCCGTGTATTCGTAGTCGATGACCAACGTCCGGGGTCCTTTGATCGAGACGTCGGATTGATAGCGGAACGCCGGCGAGATGACCTCCACTAGGCTCGGTTCGATCGGCATGCCCTCCGGGAGATGGGCGACCAGGTGCGCGGATCGACTCTCGGGATAGTCGATCGCCAACGGTGACTCCCGTGGTTCGCGCCGCGGTTCTTGGATGACGTCGAATAGATCGGCGGGAATCAAGCTGGCGCTGCGAAAGCCTTGCCCGTCGAGCCACAGTCCTCGAATTACATAGTCTTCTCGGACCTCGATGAGGTTCTTGCTCGAGTCCGAGCGCACTCTGAACGGCTCGGCCACCTCGATGTCGGGATAGTAGGCGCGATAGAACTCGAGGTATTGGCTCTGTATGTCGTCGGTCGCATTCTGCTCGAGAAACCATCGGATCCTCTCGGCGGCCGCACCCTGGAAGGTCGTAGTCGCCGACATTCGGGGCGGCTCCGACGTCAGGTTGAAGTCATAGTTTACGTGGATGCGTTCTCCGGCCTCGGGGCGGAGCGGGATCTCCTCCAGAGCCGTGGTGCTCGGTTCGAGCGGGAGACCAAAGCCGTAGTTGGGTAGCCCATGTTCGGCGAGCGGGCCCGCCTGGTGCTGACGTGAGGGATCGAGCCAGAAGATCTCTTCGCCCACGCGGACTCGGGCGATGACGTGATCGAACACGGTGGGCGATGGAGCCATGCCGTCCACGCCTCGCATCCAGCTGGTGCTCACCAGGGCGGGTGCGGCCGAGATGTCGAGGAGCTCGAGCAGGGAGACCAGCAAGAGCGCCTTGTCTTTGCAGTCGCCAAAGCGTTGGTGAATGATCTGCTGGACGTTGTGAGGTCGATACGACTTCGCCCCCAGCTCGATACCCAAGTACCGGAACTCGTTCTGCACCCAGTGAAGCGCGGCTCCCGCTCGCTCGACCGGCGACTCGAACTCGGTACGAATCCGGTGGGCCGTCGAGCGGAGCTCCGCGGGAATCGGCTCCGGTCTTCGATAGAGTCTCGATCCCCAGAGGGCGACTTCGTTCCACGTCTGGTAGGCCGTGAATTGCACCCATGGCAACTCTTGGTGCCACGGGGGTCGGCCGTACTCGGAGGTCGAAGCTGGGACCTCATGGTGGTCCCAGATCCACTCGATGGTGCTTCCACGTTCCTCGACGCGAGGCTCACCGCCGCCGGCGAAGAGGCGGTAGGTGAGCGGCCGTCTCTTCGAGCTCAGCACCCGAGCGAAGAGCCGTTCGACGGTGACGCTCCACTGGAGCAGGACGCTGCCAGTGAAGCGGCCTTTGTGAACCGGGTTGATCCCCCTAACGGTCAGGCTGTACTCGAGAGTGTCGCCCGGGCGAACGTCGTCGGGGAGAACGACGAGGGTCCTGGAACCATCGTAGATCTGGCGGTTGAGCTCGGATTCCCGCTGGATGACTCGGATCTTTGCGCGCTTCAGTCGATCGAGAGCTCGGCCGTCCCGGTGAACGACGACCTTGTGAAGCGTGACGCTCTCGAAATCGGGATCGTAGTCCCACTCGATCTGCGCGTTGTCGGTGACGGCTTGGACGGTCGTGAGCTGCAGGGCGTGGTGATAGAAGCGCTGGACCGTCTTGCGGCTCGCGTCGACCTGCCGGTCTACCAGCAAGTAGTGAACTCCGCCTTCGCCTCGGTCGGCAGGAGGGCGGGGGACCTCGATGGGGGTGACCCAAGGCGGCTCGGATTCGATGCCGTAGCCGTGGGCGATCTCGGGGACCAGGGCGAGTCCTAGAGCCGAGGCACCGACGACGACGAGGAGCTGAGGGCCGACGGAGCTCGGCCGGAAGACCGCCCGCTCGCGCATGGCTACTGCTCTAGCACATGTTCCGCGGCCACCGGGCAGTCGCGACTAGCTCATCGCCGCTTGGGGCACCTTCTCGACGGCCGTCGCTGCTGGGCCGCTAGGGGAGGCCGAGCACGCCGTCGAACGTGAGGGGTCCGCTGCCGTCCCCCTCGGTGGGTGCCAAGGTCACGTTGGCGAACGTGGCAGTGGCATCATCGCGATCGAGGGTGAGGCCTTCGCAGACCGAAGGAGACTCTTCGCAGTCGATCCCGAAGGTGTAGGTCCGGCACTGATCGCCGCAGTCGCATGGGTTGTCGCGGAATTCGATCCGCTCGAGAGGGTGGTCGGGCGCCGGGCCATAGAGCGCCGATAGCTTGCGAAACTGCTCGTCGCTCCAGTCGATGAAGCCGGTGGCCTCCGGCAAGCCCACCACCAGGATGGGCGTCCGCGGTTCGTGGCGGACGGCCCGCCTTCGACGGTCGACCTTCGGGAGCTGGAGGCGAGGGTGTGTTGGCGCTT
>CAYYOT010000125.1:0-1007 GCA_964473255.1 uncultured Myxococcales bacterium
CCCGGCGCCCGAGCCGCGCCCCGCATCGGCGCCTCACCGCCGGAACAGAGCGGAATTCTCATCGCCTTCGCAGGACGCGTGCATTAGCCCGGCTATCGGAGGCACGCAGCATGACCAAGACCTGGAACGTCTACCTATCGGGCGAGATTCACACCGACTGGCGCGAGCGCATCGCGGCCGGCATCGAGTCGGAGCGGCTTCCGGTGCGACTCACCGCTCCGGTCACCGACCACGCGTCATCCGATGACTGCGGCGTCCGCATTCTGGGGGCGGAGGCCGACCCGTTTTGGCACGACCACAAGGGCGCCAAGGTCAATGCGCTGCGCACGCGGACCTTGATCGCGGAGGCCGACGTCGTCGTCGTGCGCTTCGGCGACAAATACCGCCAGTGGAACGCGGCGTTCGATGCGGGCTATGCGACGGCACTCAGCAAGCCGCTGATCGTCCTTCACTCGCCGGATCTCCGGCATGCGCTGAAAGAAGTCGACGGCGCCGCTCTGGCCGTGGCCACCGAGCCGGAGCAGGTCGTCCAGCTTCTCGCCTACGCGATCACCGGGGCGCTTCCTTCTGGGCAGTGAGTCTAGGCGCGAGCTGCCCAATCGATTACGGCCGACGCTCTCCTCGACTACAAACCTGCGCCTTCGTAGGAGGCAGTGAACGTCAGGTCGATGGCACCGCCGCTAGCCGTCGGTCTTGCGGTCTTTGACGAGGGAGTCGATGACCGTGGGGTCGGCGAGGGTGCTGGTGTCGCCGAGGGCCTCGTGTTCGTTGGCGGCGATCTTGCGCAGAATCCTGCGCATGATCTTGCCTGAACGAGTCTTTGGGAGCCCGGGCGCCCACTGAATGTGGTCGGGGGTGGCGATGGCCCCGATCTCCTTACGGACCCACTGGCAGAGCTCGTTCCCGAGCTCGTCGCTCGGGACCGTCCCCTCTACGAGGGACACGTAGCAGTAGATCCCCTGGCCCTTGATGTCGTGCGGCTAGCCCACGACCGCGGCCTCCGAGCC
>CAYYOT010000125.1:1017-6286 GCA_964473255.1 uncultured Myxococcales bacterium
GCGCTCGCGACCTCGGCCGTACCCATTCGGTGACCGGAGTCGTTCAGGATGTCGTCGACCCGCCCGGTGATCCAGTATTTGCCGTCTTCGTCTCGGCGGGCGCCGTCGCCCGTGAAGTAGCGACCGGGGAAAGTCGTGAAGTACGTGCTGACGAACCGCTGATGGTCTCCGTAGACCGTCCTCATCTGACCCGGCCAGCTGTCCGTGAGCACCAGGTTGCCCGAGCTGGCGCCTTCGAGCTCTTTGCCTTCGCCGTCGACGAGAGCCGGCTTGATGCCGAAGAGTGGTTTCGTGGCCGAGCCGGGCTTCAGGTCGGTGGCCCCGGGTAAGGGGCTGATCAGGATGCCTCCGGTTTCGGTCTGCCACCAGGTGTCGACGACCGGGCACCGCCCTTCTCCGACCACGTCGTGATACCAGTTCCAGGCCTCGGGGTTGATGGGCTCGCCCACCGTGCCGAGTACGCGAAGGGACTTTCTCGACGTGCGTTTGACCGGCTCGTCACCGAAACGCATGAGCGAGCGAAGCGCGGTGGGAGCGGTGTAGAAGATGTTCACTTGGTGCTTGTCGACCACCTGCCAGAAGCGACTCACGTCGGGGTACGTCGGAACGCCTTCGAACATGAGGGTGGTCGCTCCGTTGGCCAGAGGTCCGTACACGATGTAGCTGTGTCCCGTGATCCAGCCGATGTCGGCCGTGCACCAGTACACGTCACCGTCTCGATAGTCGAACACGAGTTCGTGCGTATACGACGTGTAGACCATGTAGCCGCCGGTCGTATGCAGGACACCTTTCGGCTTACCGGTCGAACCCGATGTGTAGAGAATGAAGAGCGGGTCCTCGGCGTTCATCGGCTCCGGCGGACAGTCCGGACTCACTTCTTCCATCAGCTCGTTGGCAATGAAATCCCGGCCCGGGACGACGTCGATTTCCGCCTGGGTGTGACGAAAGACGAGAACCTTTGGCTTCGACTCCGTCTTTTCGATGGCCGCATCCACGTTGGGCTTGAGCGGGACCGGTTTACGACCGCGGATGCCGCCGGCGGCGGTAATGACGACACTCGCTTGGGCATCGTCGACACGATCCGCGATCGAGTCCGGCGAAAATCCTCCGAAGACCACGGAGTGGACGGCGCCGATTCTTGCACACGCCAAAATCGCGAACGCCGCTTCCGGGATCATCGGCATGTAGATCATCACCCGGTCGTGCTTGCGGACGTTCAGCGCCTTCAAGACATTCGCTAGCCTGCAGACCTTCTCGTAGACCTCGCGATAGGTGTAGCGAGCGTCGACGCCCGGATCGTCGCCCTCGAAGATGATCGCCGTTTGGTCCCCCCGGGTTTCGAGGTGCCGGTCCAGACAGTTCGCGCAGGCATTGAGGATTCCGTCGTAGAACCACCGGATGCGGACGTCGCCGGTGAAGTCGACGTCTTTGACCTTGGTGAACGGCTTCATCCAGGTGATTCGCTGGCCGACATCGCTCCAGAATGCCTCGTTGTTCTCGACCGAACGCCGGTACTCGGCCGCGTAGGTCTCGGCGTTGATCTTTGCGCTCTGGGCCCACTCGGCCGGCACTTTCACGACTCTTTCCATGGCCGTACAATCAGCAACCCGCGGACCAACGACAAGTCGTCACCGTCGGCCGTCGAGCGGAAATGGCCCACGGAGCGCCGGGGAATCGCCTCCCGACGATGGGCGGCACGCTTGACGCTCTGCGGCGTGGCGCTCGTCGCCCTAAGCGTCGTCGTAATCGATGACGACGCGGTCGCTCTTGGGCACGGCCTGGCAGGTCAAGGTATAGCCGGCGGCGAGTTCCCAAGGCTCGAGGGCATAGTTGTGGATGAGCTCGACTTCACCTTCCACGACGCGAGCGCGGCAGGTCGCGCAGACGCCGCCCTTGCAGGAGAACGGCATGTCCACGCCGGCATCGATGGCGCCGTCCAAGAGGTTCGGAGTGTCCGGCGCCAGGTCGAAGGTCCGCGAGAGGCCCTGATGCTTCACGGTCACCCGCGCCGTACCCGCCGCGCGCTGCGGGGTTTGGGCGACCGCTTGATCTTCGACCGGTTGGCCGGGGTTTTGGAACTTCTCGACCTTCACCTTCGCCGGCGGAATGCCGAGCTCGATGAGCTTCGCCGAGGTGGACTGAATCATGCCGGTGGGGCCGCAAATGAAGAAGGCATCGTAGGTGGATAGATCACCCAGGAGGCCCGTAAGCCGCTCCACCGCCTCCGCATCGAGCCTGCGGCTGAAGAGCTCGACGCCGACCTCCTCGCCGCTCAGGAAGTGATGAAGTCGAAAGCGTTGCAGGTACCGATCCTTCAAATCCTCGAGTTCTTCGCGGAACATGATCGAGGTGACCGAGCGGTTGCCGTACAGCAGCGTAAACTGGGAGTTCGGTTCGCTCGAAAGCACCGACCGGGCGATCGACAATATCGGCGTGATCCCGCTGCCCGCAGCCAGGGCAACGTAGCGATGGTGGGCCTTCGGGTCGAGGGGAGCGACGAACCGGCCCAGGGGAGGCCGAACCTCGACCGTGGCCCCGGGGGCGAGCTGGCTGTGGACGAAAGAAGAAAAGCGTCCGCCGGGGATCTTCTTGACGCCGATCTCTAGCGTGCCGTCGTCGACGCCGCTGCAGATCGAGTACGATCGTTCCAGGACCTCACCGCCAACGGGAGCGCGGAGGGTCAGGTGCTGCCCCGGGGAGAAAGTGAAGGTGTCGTTCAGGTCGGGCGGCACGTCGAAGCGGATACAGACCGCGTCGTCGGTGTCTTTTCGGACCTGACTGACGGTAAGACGTCGATACTCGGCCATGACTACAGGGGCTTCACGTGGTCGAAGGGTTCGCGGCACTCGAGGCACCGGCGAAGAGCTTTACAGGCGGTCGACCCGAATTCACTCACCAGCTCCGTGTTGCGGGACTTGCAGTGGGGGCACGAGACGGGCAGCTGTACGAGGTCGTTCTTCGCCGCGCCGGGCGGCGCGATCCCGTGCTCGGCGAGCAGCGCTCGACCGCGGGCGGTGATCCAGTCGGTGCTCCACGGCGGGCTGAGCGTCCGGTGTACGGTCGCCCGAAAGCCTTCCTGCGACAGCATGTCCTGGACCGACTGCTCGATCACCTCCATGGCCGGGCAACCGGAGTAGGTCGGCGTGATCTCGACCTCGACCGCTGGGCCATCCAGCCTCACGCCCCGGACGACGCCCAGGTCGACGACGCTCAGAAACGGCAGCTCGGGGTCGGCCACCTGCTCGAGGAGCGACCAGACGGCGGTTTCATCGTGGGCGGCCGTCACCACGTGGCTCCCGGGTAGGCCCGCTGGAGGAACTGCATCTCGGCCAGGATGTAGCCCAGGTGTTCCGTGTGTCGGCCGCGAAGTCCGCCTTTCTGCATCCAGGCGTGGTCGGGGGCGGTCAGTCCCGCCTCGCTGAAGGTGGCGTCCACCCGCTCGCGCCAGGTCGCTTCCAGCGTCGCCGGGTCGACCGCGACGCCGGACTCGACGAGCGAGGCCAACGCCGGCTCCGGCACGAACATCTCGCCGGTGAACCGCCAGAGCTCGTCGATGGCGGCCTGTGTGCGCCGGTGGCTCTCTTCGGTGCCGCCGCCCAGCCGCAGGACCCAGTCGCGACTGTGGCGGAGGTGATAGGTGACCTCTTTTTGGGCCTTGCCAGCGATTCCGGCGATACGCTCATCGGACGAGCGCGAAAGTTCCTCGACGAGCGGCAGGTGGTAGCAGTCGAAAAAGAACTGGCGGATCATCGTCTGCCCGAAGTCGCCGTTCGGCTGCTCGACGAGCAGCAGGTTTCGGTACTCGGGGGCGTCCCTGAGGTAGGCGAGCTGATCCTCGTCTCGGCCGTCGCCCTCGAGTTCGGCGGCGTAGGCGAGATAGCCTCGAGCCTGGCCGACCAGGTCGAGAGCGATGTTGGTGATGGCGATGTCTTCTTCCAGGAACGGCCCGTGACCACACCATTCGGAGAGTCGATGCCCGAGGATGAGCGCCGTGTCGCCGAGACTCAAAGCGTAGTCATAGCGTGGGTTGTTCATCTCAGATGTTCCCCACTTCGTCGGGTAGTTCGTAGAACGTAGGATGACGGTAGACCTTGTCGTCGGCCGGCTCGAAGAACGGATCTTTGTCCTCCGGGTCGGAGGCGGTGATCGCGTCCGAGGGCACCACCCACAGGCTCACCCCTTCGCCGCGGCGGGTGTACACGTCGCGCGCGTGGGTGAGCGCCATCTCCGCGTCGGCGGCATGGATGCTGCCCACGTGCTGGTGACCGAGACCCCGCTTGGGGCGAATGAAGACTTCGAACAGCTTGAGGCCGGGCTCGCTCATGCGGCGGCCTCTTTCTTGGCGGCTTGCTTTTCGGCGTAGGCGGCGGCCGCGGCGCGCACCCAAGCGCCGCCCTCGTGGGCTTCGCGCCGCGCGCGGATTCGCTCGTGGCTGCACGGGCCGTCGCCCGAGATCACGCGCTTGAACTCATCCCAATCGATCTCGCCGAAGTCGTAGTGGCCACGCTCCTCGTTCCAGCGGAGGTCCGGGTCCGGAACCTTCAGGTCGATGAAGTTGGCCTGGGGAACGGTCGCGTCCACGAAGCGCTGGCGGAGCTCGTCGTTGGTCTGCCGCTTGATCTTCCATTTCATGGACTGTGCCGTGTGCCTCGACTCCGAGTCGCGCGGACCGAACATCATGAGCGACGGCCACCACCAGCGGTCGAGCGCGTCCTGAGCCATGGCCTTTTGCTCCGGCGTGCCGCGAGAGAGCGTCAGCATGATTTCGTAGCCTTGCCGCTGGTGAAAGCTCTCTTCGCGGCAGATCCGGATCATCCCTCGCGAGTACGGGCCGTACGACGTACCCCGCAGCATCACCTGATTCATGATGGCGGCCCCGTCGACCAACCATCCGATGGCGCCGATGTCCGCCCAGGACGTCGTCGGGTAATTGAAGATGCTCGAGTACTTGGCGGTTCCGTCGAGGAGTTCCTGGACGAGCTCGCTCCGGTCGACACCGAGCGTCTCGGCCGCCGAATACAGGTAGAGTCCGTGTCCGGCTTCGTCCTGAACCTTGGCCAGAAGCGCCACCTTGCGCCGCAGCGTCGGAGCGCGGGTGATCCAGTTGCCTTCGGGCAGCATGCCGACGACCTCCGAATGGGCGTGCTGCGCGATCTGACGGATCAGCGTGCGCCGGTACTTGTCCGGCATCCAGTCCTTGGGCTCGATCTTCTCTTCGGCGTCGACCCGCGCCTGAAACCGGGCCTCCAGCTCTTCCAGCGTCATGCCC
>CAYYOT010000126.1:0-6265 GCA_964473255.1 uncultured Myxococcales bacterium
GTCGAAGCCTGCCTTCTTCGCCGGCGGCTCGGGCTGCGGGTCGAAGCCTGCCTTCCTCGCCGGCGGCTCGGGCTGCGGGTCGAAGCCTGCCTTCTTCGCCGGCGGCTCGGGCTGCGGGTCGAATCCCACGATCGAGACCAGGCCGTCGACGGGTCGCCCGTCTTCATCCAGCGCATCGAGCCGGAGTTCCGACAGGATCTCGCGCCCGTCGGCCAACACGATGACGATCGGCATCGATCCCCACCCGCAGGTCTCGGAGATGTTGACCGGTTCGGATGCACCCATCGGGTAGAGAAGGATGTGTTCACTTTGGCTACAGGCGCTGCCGGGGATGTAGGCCGACTCGATTCCGTCGCTCTCCAGGTGAAGCTGGACGCCGACGAGCGTCGAGGGTCGGAGGGTTTCATAGACAGGTGTTACGGAGGCGCTGAGCTCACGATCGTCCTCGGCGGCTGCGGTTCGGGTGACGAACGACATGACGCAGACGCTGGCCGCCGCGTAAGCCGTGATCATCTTCATATTAACTGGGCTCGGGATCATCGCTCGTGCTCGAGCGGTGTTGGTTCGACGCATGCCTCACCAGTGCCGAAGGCCCCGGCGATCGATCATCTTCTGCGCACGACGACCGCGACCAACGTCAAGCCGCCCGATCGATCTCGGAGGCAGAGCAGGTAGTGCTACACGGTGGGATCGGGCGGAGGCGGACCGACGGCGAGACGTGGTTGTGGGACGGTGCCGAATGGACGGAGATCTCAAACGCGACCGTCGAGCCCCCGCCGTCCACCTCCCGGCTGCGGGAGATGGTCTTGGACCCATCGCGGCAGCGACTGGTGCTCTTGGTGGGCGAGCGCGTTTGGGAATGGGATGGGCGCATCGGTGACTGGGAGGAAGTCGCGCCACCGCCAGCAGTGCTTCTTCCGGCCATAGCTATGGGCTACGACCCGACGCGGACCGCAGTCCTCGTGTTTGGTCAGGGCGGAATCAGTGCTTGGGATGGAAACCAGTGGACCGATGTCGGGGGAGCGCCGCTTTCGAGCTGGCTCCGGCCCGTCCACGACTCGACTCGCGATCGGCTGGTAGGCGTGGGTTGGCGCGGTGTCTTCCTCCCGGGGGCATCGGATCCTGCGCCCGTACGCACGTGGGATGGGGTCGCTTGGAATGACATAACTCCGGGCATCGAAGTCCCTGCTGCCCGTCGCGGGCCGTCGGTGGCGTTCGACCGGGCGCGCGAGACGATCGTACTCTTCGGTGGGATCACGGATGAGTTCACGAATCTGAACGATACTTGGATCTGGGATGGCCGAGAATGGAGCCTCGTCTCGACGTCGACGGCACCAAGCCCGCGAGGATTCGCCAGCATGACCTACGACGAACGACGCCGGCGGATCGTGTTGCATGGCGGTATTTTCCAAGGACCGGGTGGACGGTCACTTCATGATACCTGGGAGTGGGACGGCGAGTGGCGACGTGTGTTCAGCGTCAGACCCACCCCAGTGTACCCGAGTGACTTAGCTTACGATCCTGGGCTCGAGGCGGTCGTCGCTTTCGATGCAGCCGGGAGCAGCTGGCGGTGGAGTGGTTCTGACTGGGTCCAACTCACCCCCAACGTTTCGCCCCCAGCGTGGAGCGACTGGACCTGGGAACGAGACCTTCGAACCTCTCAGTTGGTTCTGTTCGACGGCATTGGCTCCACCTGGGGGTGGCTCAGCGGACGGTGGTCTGAACTCGTGCGAACGAGTGGCATGCCGAGCCGGGAGGGCCACATGATGGCCGCCGGACTGACCGGACCCATCGTCCTTGGTGGAAGTGAACCGGGTTCAGCCGTCTGGCGGTCGGACCTGTGGCGCTGGACGGGCTCCGGGTGGTCCGAGGTCGAGCCTGCGGGCGAGGCGCCTGCACCTCGCTGGCTCGGCGCGCTCGAATACGACTCGGTTCGCAATGAGCATGTTGTCTTTGGTGGCAGCGGTCCGGATGCCCTCGAACTCAACTTTGCCGATACGTGGGTCCTGTCCCCGCCGACGGGCGTGGCTGCTATCTTCGAGCCCCGCTTTCCGGCCGATATCCGCCGAGAGGGTCTGCTGGGCCTCCGGGTTCGGTTCCGGTGCGGCGGAGAATGGAACGGTCAGCCCGGGGCTGAGCTCGTCGGCTGGTCAGGTCGCACCGCCGGTGAATGGCTGCAGGTGGGCGCGACCGACGCTGGGATTGGGCTTGGTGACGGAGCGTTGATCGATGTGCAGGCCGACGCTGAGGTAGCGCGGAGCCTGTGGATCGCGTTTGATGAGCAGCCAAGGATGCACCTGCAGTGTCGACGCGCCTCCCCCGGTGGTGAGACGGACTCCGGCAATGGTAGGATCGCTCTGGACTACGCCGAAGTCCGACTGCACTACGCGCCGTAGCATCGCCGCCCAGTGTGCCCGTGCCCGAGGAGCACAGGCAATCGTAGCAGGTCGTTGCTTCGAAACTCCTCCCCCGTCTGCGCGAAGACAATCTGCCCCAAGAACGACCCCGAGTCGGTAAGGGATGAATCCCTTCGATCTGTGTCGAAGAACCGGGCTAGCGACCGAGTGACCAAGCGCTATCTGTACGCCGAGGCCGGAGTCGAGGAGCTCTGGCTCGTCGCACCCAGCGGGATCATCGAGCGTCGCTTCGGGCCGGGTTCCCCCAAGTGCAAGTCCACCTTGTCGTCCCCATGTTTCGAGACCAGGTGGACCGCGGCCCAGGCCCGGTCGGGTCTGGCCTCGACCTCTGATCCGTGTGATCGAACTCCTGAGCTCGCGGCACGACGCTGTCGGTGAGGGGGGGGCGACGGTGGTCGTGCGTCTCCTCACGTAAGCCGAGTCGATGAGGGTAGAAGGTATTGGAATGTGTACCGCGAACGCACTCGTCGCTCCTCTCCTCCTCATGGTCCTGATGGGCTGCTCGAGCAGAGAGCCCACCGTGGAGGTGCGGGCCCGTTGGCTCGTCCCGGAGCCGGCTCGACCTCGACCTGGATCGGTTTGGGCTCACGTTGCGGTTCGGCGGCCCGACGGCGGTCGTGATCGCGAACAGGTGTTTCCATACGAAGGTCGCGATCGATTCCCGCTCCGTGAGCTGGCGCTCGGGCCCGAACGCACCCTGGAAGTCGACTTCCGAGACTCGGATGACCCCACATCGCCTCGTTGCTGCGGCGGGGTATCCGAGCCCTTTGACCTGACGGCTGGTGAATCGACGGTCGTCAACTTGAACCTCACCGTGCAGCCCAACCTGCAAGTAGATCAGTCCTTGGTGAGTTGGATTCGGTGGCCCGAGGGGCGACCGGATGCTCGAGAGCTCCAATCGGGGCTCGTCATTCCGGCTGGGCCCTACTTCGCCGTTGCTCCGGGCGATAGCCTTGCGACGGAAGCCACGGTCTCCTCGGAGGCGTTCCGTTTGGTTGGCGACATGACCCCTACGTCACTCCAGGTCTCGGACTCCGATGGTGCCCTCCTCGCCGAGGCCGAACCCGACGCCAACGGTGACTGGCCACGGGTCCAGCTCAGCCTCGGAGATCGTGACCCCTCTTCGGTCTTCGTCCGTGCGGTGCTGTCCGAAGCCTCGGCGCGCTCCGAGCCCGTCCTCTTGCAGAACGCATGGTTCGTCACGAGCTCCGCCAGCAGAACTCCAACGGGCGAGAGCCGACTGGTCGAGACTCAGTCGTTGGACTCGTTCTCGAGTGAGACCGATGTGCTTCTACCGCTCCGTCTTGCCGAGAGTCCCGACGGGGATGCGGTCGTCGTGATCAACGATCTCCCCTGGGACCAGAGGGGCTCGCCGGAGCGTCGCCGAGATGCGATGATCGCGTATGACCAAGCCCGCGACGTGGTCGTGCTGTTCGGTGGACTGGTCGATGACCGCATCTTGAACGACACATGGCTGTGGGACGGGACGGCATGGTCCCGAGTCGACCCACCGCAGAGCCCTCCGGGCCGCTGGAGCGGAGAGGCCGTCTACGACGCGGCCCGACAGCGCGTAGTATTGTTCGGAGGCGCTGGGGGTGGCGTGAGCCTCAACGATACGTGGGAGTGGGATGGTCGAAGCTGGACTCAAAGGTCACCACCGGTGACACCTGCGGCCCGCAATTCACATGGCCTCGCCTACCACAGTACCAGGGGGACGGTTGTTCTCTTCGGCGGGACGACGATCAGTGGGCGGCTCAACGATACGTGGGAATGGGACGGCGAAACCTGGATCGAACGCCAAGTAGACGAACGCCCCCCAGCCCGAGACTCGCCGGGCATGGCATTCGATAAAGCTCGAGATGAGATCGTGATGTTCGGAGGGTTCGACTCACGCAATCGGGCTCTAGGCGACACGTGGGTTTGGGATGGGACGAGTTGGGCCGAAAGGGATCCCTCCCTCAGCCCGCTGCCGCGATTCGATGGCTTCATCGAGTATGATTCGGGACGACAGCGAGTGGTGATGTTTGCTGGGGGTGACTTTTCTCAGCCAGGTCCGTTCGCCGACACATGGACGTGGGACGGAGAAGCGTGGACTGAGATACCCACCACCGTGGCCCCTGCAGCCCGCATCTCGCACTCTCTCACATTTGACGCGGGCCGAAATCGGTTTCTGGTCTTTGGTGGCTACGGTGGGTCCATGGTCGGGACCTTCGACGACACATGGGCGTTCGAAGGGTCGGCATGGGAAGAGCTAGACCTCGAGCGGACGAGACCCCCTCGACGCATCTATCCCTCGCTAGTCTTCGACCAAGCTCGAGGTCGCACGGTGCTGTTCGGAGGGATCTCCGTCCCTGGGAATCTGCCTCTGGGCGATACGTGGGAATGGGATGGCGAGACGTGGGTGCAACTTTCCGAGACCGGACCGTCGCCTCGGATAGCATCAATGGTTTACGACCCGATCCGCGAAGATGTCATCCTGCACGGAGGAAACGTTGGGCGCGACACTTGGCGATGGAATGGTGAGCTGTGGACCCAGGTCCTGACATCGACGGCTCCCCCGACCGGCGGAGCGATGGCGTTCGACCCGATACGACAACAGGTGCTCTTCTACGGAGGAAGCGTTCCCGGCCCTGGCGGCTTCCCGAGCCTTCTCGGACAGACGTGGGCTTTCGATGGTAGCGACTGGTCGCGGTTGCAACCGCCCGCAACACCTCCACCGCGGATCAGCCACATGATGACGACCGACACGGCAAATGGGCGCGTCGTTTTGTTCGGTGGATTTTCCGCCGAAGGAGTTCTCGACGAAACCTGGTCGTGGGACGGAATGACATGGGAACAGCTACAGCCTGCCGTTTCGCCGCCTGCGCGGGCCAACCACAGCATGTTGTACGACGCGACGAGACAACGCGTGGTGATATCCAGTGGTAATTCGGGAGCACTCTTAGGGGACACCTGGGAGTTCGACGGTCAGACGTGGGTCGATGCCACGCCTGATCGGTCACCGGTCGCTCGCTTCGGAGCCGGTGCTGCGTATGATTCTCTTCGAGACGTCGCGATACTCTTCGGCGGCAGTCCATCACCTCAGGGCCAGGTCGCTCTCGACGACACGTGGGAACGACCTTCGATGGGTTCCGCGAAGATCATACGCTTTGATGGCGGCCCCACGCCCGTCGAACCGGTGAACGCGACCGGCCTGCGGGTGTTGGCCCGCTGTGCCGCCGATCCCGCTGGCGCCTTTCTCGAGGGCTGGAACGGGTCGTCCTGGGAGGAGATCTCGCGCAACCGAGCCAGCCTCGACGCAGAGCCCGGCAGCTGGCTGATGGACACGACCATCGAGGAGGCCTCGCTCGTTCGCTCGTATCTCAGCGACGGCGGGCCAAGATTCCGATGCCGGGCACGTGCCGAGTCAAACTCCGCGGGAACCGCACTCGACTACATCGAGGTTCGCTTGCGCTATCGGTCCACGTGACGGCCCTCGAGCCGTCTTCGTCCTTACCGTATCCATGCCGACGTGCAAGTCACACGGCGCGTTGGGGACGATCGGACCGGTCGGAGATCGCGAGGGCCATGGGCGACCCACGTGAACTCCCCGACAAGGGACAGGTATTGCGCTCGGGCCGGGCGCTTTGCCCCCCAGGGAGTGCCGGTCTCTGCGAGAAGCCGGGCCACGTAGGCCTGCCGGGCTTCGTCAAGTCGGCGAGCATGGCCTGCATCGCCGGCATGAGCTCAGGCAAGGACGCTAGGAAGCCCCAAGCGGGTTTGAGGTCTCAACCCCTCCTCTTCGAAACTCCTCCCCCGTCTGCACGAAGACAATCTGCGTCAAGAACGGACCCCGAGTCGAGGCGGAC
>CAYYOT010000127.1:0-6166 GCA_964473255.1 uncultured Myxococcales bacterium
CCCGTTGTCGACTTCGACGTCGATGCGCAGGTGACCCTCGATACGGGTCACGGGGTCGACGGTGATTCGCTTACTCATGAAGAGCTCCTAACCACATCCCGCTTCTTGCCTCCGAGGATGGGGAAGCGGCGAACTACAAGGATGTAGATGTAGATCTCGATGGCCACGAGCCCACAGGTGACCAGGATCTCGGGAACCGAGGGAAAGAAGTGCCAATTGTCGCCGGGCTGAAAGGCCACGAGATAGATGTCGAACCGGTAAAGCGCTCCCGCGAACGCCACCAGCATGGCCGCCCGGAACCGCCGGCCCGGCGTCAGGCCGGCGCGACCGAACAGCATCCAGAAGGCGGCGACGGCAAAGAGCAGCGTCTCGACCCAGAACATCGCCGCCGGTACGCTCGACTCGGCGAGGTACGCCGTCTTTCCGGCGACGAAGAGATCACCGAACCGGAGCAGGAGAAAGCCGACCAAGAAAACTCCCATGGGCAGGGAGAGATTCTTGAGCATGGAGTGCTCGGACCTCCTGCCGAATGCTCGAGCTGAAAGACTCGACTCCATCACGACCATCGACCAACCCATGGCCATGCAGCTGAGCAAGAAGAGCAGCGGCACCCATGCAGAATTGAACAGCGGGTGCAGGCGCGGGCCGGCCAAGAGGATTACGGTCCCCAGCGACGACTGGTGCATCGTGGGCAAGATGACCCCGAGCGCGATGATCCAAAGAAGGACCTTGTCGAGGTTGGGTCCGACCGCCTTGGCCAGGCCCTGGAACGGTCCCGGCGTCTTGGCCCAGCGATCCAAGAACGCCGGCGCGAGCTCGATCCACAGAACCACGATATACGCCATGACGCAGAGCGCGACCTCGAGGAGCGCCGAGTCCAGGTTCCACTTGTTCACGGATATGGGGATCCGCCAGATGAACCACGGTCGACCGACGTCGATCGTGATGCCGATGGCGGCCATCGTATAGCCGAGAGCGCTGGTCAGCAGCGCGGGCCGGACCAGCGAGTGGTAGCGCCCTTGATTGAAGATGTAGACGAGAAGCGCGATCGCGTATCCACCGCATGCGAGCGCGGTGCCCGTGACCACGTCGAACGCGATCCACAGACCCCAAGGATAGCCGTCGGACAGGCCGGTCGCGGGACCGAGGCCGACGCCGAAGCGCCAGATGATCAGGGCCACGCCCAGGAATCCGAGAAACGCGATGGTTCGGATTCCGGGGCCCTTCATGCGTCCGCCGACGGCGGTGGCGACGTGGGAACTCATGACTCGTCCCCCGCGTCCGTTCGGTCCTTCTTTCGATTGCGCCACATGATGGCAGCCGCGCCGGCGTACAGGACGATCGGCGCGATGAACCCCTGATAGATCCCGTGCTGAAGCGAGCGAGTGCGATGACCGATCGCGACGTCGCCCAGTTTGGGCAACCCCAGCTGTTCGAAGGGAACGTGGGAGAGGTACAGCACCTGCGTTCCGCCGGCTTCATGTTCCCCGTAGATATGGTCGATGTAGCGCCCGGGGTGGTCCTTCAGGCGCTGCCGGGCGTCCTCCAGCAATTCCTCGTACTTCCCATAGATGACCGCATCGCGAGGGCAGACCTCGCAGCACGCTGGTTGCTTTCCCTCGGCGATCAGGTGGTTGCACATCTCGCACTTCACGATCTTCGGCGTGACGGATTCCCACTCGAACTTTGGAACGTTGAACGGGCAGGCCACCTGGCAATAGCGGCAGCCGATGCAGCGGTCGGCGTCCCAGGTGACGATGCCGTGCTCGCGCTTCTGCAGCGCTCCGATCATGCAGGCCGACGCGCAGGCGGGGTCGACGCAGTGCATGCACTGGCGTTTCACGAATGACTCGCGACCCGCATCGTCCTGGAAGAGCTTGATGATGTTCTTGGTCTGGCCGTTGAGGTCGATGGGGGCGTCGTGGAGCGCCCCCTCCGAGTTGCTCGTGTCGGGAGGCAGGCCGTTGGCCTCGCGGCAAGCGACGACGCAGGTCTTACAGCCAATGCAGCGAGTTGCGTCGAAGAGCATTCCGACGGCGTCGTCGGGAGCCTTGCGCTTCTCGTCAGCTCGCGCGGGTGCGGCGACGGCGGTCGCGCCTGCGCCAGCAAAGATCTTCAGCGCGGAACGTCGTGAGGTGCCCATGGCTTACTCCTCTCCCCCGGTCGGCTCCTGATCCAACTTCCGCGAAGCCGACAACCCGGCGCCGAGCGCAGCACCCACGATGACGCCCGCTACGGCGGTCGCCGCCGGGGTCGCCATGTCACCCATCGGGGCCGCGATCGGAGGATATGTATCCGGGGGCGTCGGCCGGTCGATCGTAACCGTCTCGTGGATCGGAACCTTGAAAGCGAGCGACTGTTCTGTACAGCCGAAGCAGGGGTGACCGATGCCGATCGGCCAGGCCCCAGGGACCTCACCAAAGTGCTGAATGGAGCAGTTGGCGTGGGTCGATGGCCCTTTGCAGCCCAGCTTGTACAGGCAATAGCCCTGGCGGTGCCCCTCATCCCCGAACTTCTGCGCAAAGCGACCCGCGTCGAAGTGGGGGCGGCGGGGGCAGTCTTCGTGAATGGTCCGCGCATAGGCGAACTTCGGTCGGCCCAGGTCGTCGAGCGCAGGTAGCGTACCCAAGGTAGCGAACTGCAAAACCGTCCCCAAGAAGTTGTAGGGGTTGGCCGGACACCCGGGGAGCGTCACGACGGTCTTGCCCTCGAGGATCTGCGGAGCCCCCGTAGCGCCGGTGGGATTGGGAGGTGAGGATGGAATGCCTCCCCACGAGGCGCAGGAACCGATGGCGATGATCGCTCCGGCGTCGCCGGCCACCTCTTTCAACATCTCGACGGCCGGCTTGCCGGCAATCTTGCAGTACACGCCGTCGTCTTTGGTGGGGATGGCCCCTTCGACGACGCACACGTACTTGCCCTTGTGCTCGGTCATCGCCGAATGAAGCGCGTCTTCAGCTTGATGTCCGGCCGCGGCGAAAAGCGTCTCGTGATAGTCGAGCGAAACGAGATCGAGAATCAATTTCGATAGCGCCGGGTGGGCCGTCCGCAGCAGAGACTCGGTACAACCGGTACATTCTTGGAAGTGCAGCCAGATGACCGACGGTTTCAGACCGCTTCCCGCGCCATGAGCAACTTTGGATGCCAAAGCTGCCGGCAAGCCCACGGAGGCTGCCGCCATCGTCGCCACCTTCATGAAGTCGCGTCGCCCCAGCTGTAGCAGGGGTGCACCCCTTGGGTCGTCGGGGCTGAAAATGTTCGGTATGCGACGCATGGCTCGGCCTCCCCTGCAGATGTTCTCGGGTTCTCAAGCAAGGCCGAGGCCATGACCCCTCGGTAGAGCATTCGCGCAACGGCAGAAACCGTTCGGTCACATGCTCATGGCCGACCACATTCGGCGCCGTGGTGTGACGGTAACTTCAGAAGAATGACGTCACGCAGCAACGAACACGCTGCGTGCGTTTCCGGGGTGAAACTTATCTTGCAATCTAATCTGCGGCTGAATTCGCCGGCACCTCGGCACCGAACTTCGAGATGCGGAGGGCATTGAGGGTGACGCTCAGCGAGCTGGCGAGCATGGCGATGGCCGCCCCCAGAGGGGTCAGGACTCCCGAAGCCGCGAGCGGAACCGCGATCGCGTTGTAGCCGATCGCCCAGCCGAGATTCTGATGCATGATCCTCAGGGTCTTGCGCCCGAGCCCCAACACCCGGTCGACCTGTCCAGCCCCACCGCGGAGCATCAGCACCGGCGCGACAGCGGCGGCCGGCCGGGCTGCACCCTCGACCGCGATCCCGAGGCCGGCCGCTGCGAGCACCGGCGCGTCGTTCACTCCATCGCCAACGAAGGCTACCTTGCGTCCTATCGCCTGTAGAGCCCGTAAGGCCTCGAGCTTCTGCTCGGGAGTCATGCGCCCTTGCCCCGCGCCCGTTCGGCCAAGCCTCCGCATGAGCGCCTCGACCCGCTCCTCCGCATCCCCCGACCAGACCTGAACGTCGAGCCCGGCCCGAACCAGCCGATCTACGGCCGATCGGCTTTCGGCCTTCATCGGGGTTCCCACTCCGAGTCGAGCCACGACGGTGCCGTCCACGACCAAGACCGGCCCACGGGCCTGCGCTTCGTCGGTCCCGATGAAGACCTCCGTTCCTTCCGGGCTCCGCCAGTGAACGCCACGTCCGTCGGTCACTCGCCGTTCTCCGGCCGAAACCAACGAGGCTCCGGCCGCGCGAGCCGCTTCGCGGACCGCGGCCGCGACCGGATGCTCTACGCCCCACTCGGCCGAGCCGGCCCAGGACCACGCGCGTTCCGCGGACGTACCGGGAGCGAGGTCCACGAGCTCCACGTTCAGGCGGTTCTCGGTCAGCGTGCCCGTCTTGTCGAAGACGACGGTGTCGATCGAATCTGCACGCTGGATGACATCGGGGGTGCGAAGCACGATCCCACTTCGGATCGCCTCATCCACGGCGCGCGCGAGGGCGATCGGGGTCGCAAGCCCCAGGGCGCAGGGACACGCTACGAGCAGCACCGCCAGGCCGCGCAGGACAGCCTGCGGCCAGGGCAGTACGAAGAGGGAGACGGCCAGCGTGATCGCGGCCAGCCCGACGATGACCGGGACCAGGCGCTCCGCAAACCGCTGCGCCGTAGCGTCCATGTCGGTTCGCTGGTCGAGCGCCGCATGAACGCTACGTTCGATCTCGTCGATGCGCCGAGCCCCGACTTCATGGGTGACCTCCATCCGGAGCCACCCTTCCACGAGCCGCGTACCCGCCGCGACTCGGTCTCCAGTCCCTACCTCGCGGGGTCGCTCCTCCCCGGTCATCACCGAAGTCTCCAGCCAGCCGGCGCCCTGGAGTACCACACCGTCCAAGGCGAGACGGTCGCCGGCGACCACGTCGATCGAGTCGCCACGACGAACCGAATCGGCGGCGATGTACGCCGTCCCCCGACGAGCCAGGTCGCCGCCGCCTTCGAGCAAGGTCCGCACTCGGCTCAGGCCCTTGGCGCGCACGTGGGCCTCGAGCAGCCGGCCGACGAGCAGAAAGGTAACGATCATCGCTGCCGTGTCGAACCAAACTTCCACCGTCCCGGACAGGAGCAGGCCCATCGACAGAGACCACGCGGTCAGCGAGCCCATTGAAACCAGGAAGTCCATGCCGGGAGCGCCCGCTCGGAGCGTTCGCCACGCCGCCCGATGAAATCGCCAGCCGCCGACGAAGACGACCGGCGTTGCGAGTGCGCCGGCCGCTCGAGCGATGAGCTCGGCTGCATCCGGGCTCGGGCTTCCGAAATACAGGACGAGCTGCAGCATCATGACCCACATCCCGCACACGGCGGAGAGCGCCAAA
The DNA here is from genome assembly GCA_964473255.1 of uncultured Myxococcales bacterium. Classification (GTDB taxonomy): domain Bacteria; phylum Myxococcota; class Kuafuiibacteriia; order Kuafuiibacteriales; family Kuafuiibacteriaceae; genus Kuafuiihalomonas. Next base: position 5,344 of record CAYYOT010000127.1, read on the forward strand.
CGAACCGAGAGGTCGGTCCGAATCTGCTCCATATCGTCTGCCAGCCCAGCAGGCTCCGACCAGGTTCGCGTGGGGTAGCCGAGCGCCTCGACCCGCGCTCGAAGGTCGTCCTCCGCGATGCTCCGGTCGGCTTCGACGACCGCTGCCCCGGTGAGGAAGTTGACGCGTGCGGTCTCGACGCCTTCCGTCCGCCCCAGGGCGGACTCGATGGCCCGAGCGCAGCTCGTACACCACATGCCGCCAACGCGCAGAAGTCGTCGCTCAGACGTCATCGCTGATCATCATGAGCTCAGCACCACCCTGCACGGCTTTGGAGCTTTCCCATCGCGCACGGAGTGCCTCGACAGCCGCAGGGTCGATCGCATCCGCCTGGTTGCCCCAGGCGTTTCGGATGTAGCTCACGACCGCCGCGACCTCTTCATCCGAGAGCTGTCCGGCGAATGCGGGCATCACGTTGTTGTATTCGACGCCAGCGACTTCGATGGAGCCGGCGAGACCCCGCAGCACGATCGCCACCGGCCGCTCGGCGGGCCCGACGACCCACCGACTGCCGGCCAAGGGCGGAAAGACGCCGGTCAGGCCCTGGCCGTTGGACTGGTGGCACGCCTGACAGATGCCCGCATACACGACGGCCCCGTCCACTTCCGCGTCCTCTGAGGGGGCGACAGCGACCGAGTCGACACCACTGGCCGTCTTCAGCGCATTTACCATCGCGACCCGGCCATCACCTAGCAGGTAGTCGTCGCCCGCCCCCGCTTCGTACCAGAAGTAGGTCGAGCCCCAAGCCCCGATGCCGCCCAAGAGCACCGCGACCAGAAGGGGC
>CAYYOT010000128.1:0-6118 GCA_964473255.1 uncultured Myxococcales bacterium
GAGTTTCGTGTGGGAGGGTTTCAGATCCCAAACCCGCTTGGACTTCCTAGCGTCCGCGTCCCTCCGAGGTGGGAGCGATGACCCCATGGACGATCTGGGGCTTTCGGAGCAGGTCGAGGCGTACGGACCGACTGCCGTCGAGTGGTCCACGAACCTGCTGCTGGCCATCCTGATTCTGATCGTGGGCTACTGGTTCGCCGGGCGGGTCGGCAGCCTGATCCGCAAGACCGGTGAGCGCTACGAGCAGCTGGACGACACGCTGTTCCGGTTCTTCGGGAGCGTCGCACGGTACGTCATCCTGGCGTTCGTGTTCGTCGCCGTGCTCAACCGGTTCGGCGTCGAGACGACCTCGATCGTCGCCCTCCTCGGCGCCGCTGGGCTGGCCGTAGGCCTCGCCCTTCAAGGAGCGATGTCGAACCTGGCGGCCGGGGTGATGCTGATGGTCTTTCGACCGTACAAGGTCGGCGACTTCATCGAGGCGGCGGACCGATTCGGGAAGGTCGAAGAGATCACCCTGTTCACGACGGTGTTGGACACGTTCGATCGCCAGCAGATCATCATCCCCAACAGCCAGATCTGGGGAGCTCAGATCATCAACCACAGCCATCACCCGATCCGGGGCGTCGACATGACCTTCGGCATCTCCTACGACTCGGACATCGACGTCGCCCGCAAGACCATCGGGAGCGTCCTCGCCGCCCATCCCCACGTCCTGACGGACCCGCCTCCCTTCATCGAGGTCTCCACCCTCAACGATAGCTCGGTCGACTTCGCCGTGCGTCCCTACTGCGACGGAGCCCACTACTTCGACGTGCGCTTCTCGGTGCCGGAGCAGGTGAAGAAGGCCCTCGACGCCGCCGGCGTCGAGATCCCCTTCCCCCACCGCAAGGTCATCCTGTTCAAGGGAGACTGAAGCCCGATCCACGGCGAAACCGCCGGCCGCCAAGCAAACAGCCGAGGCTGAGTCAGCCCTCACCCGATGAACGTCGGTGCTCCGCCGAAGGACTCCCTCCTCTCGGGTTGAGAAGCATCTCGAGGCTCCCGTAGTCCCTGCCCGACGGGTGAAAACCCCACACCACCGGTCGACCGAGGACCGTTTGGCGACCCACGAAGGAGCCCCGAATCGAACCCGTCGACGGGGGCTTACGCTGATGAGGCCGCTTTTCGCGGTGTCGTGTCGATCGGCAGCCCGCCCCTTCGTCGCAATCACGAGTGGCCGTACTTGTGCGGCCGAAACTGGATACGGGAAGGACACAGCAATGCGAGTCATGGTGATGATCAAGGCGACAAGGGCATCGGAGGCGGGTGAACAACCCAACGAAGAGCTCCTCGCCAAGATGGGCAAGTACAACGAGGACCTGGTGAAGGCCGGTGTCCTGCTAGCGGGAGATGGCCTCCAACCGAGCCGTACGGGCAAGCGGGTACGTTTCGCGGGTGGGAAACGAACCGTGGTCGACGGCCCGTTCGCGGAGACGAAGGAGCTCATCGCAGGCTTTTGGTTATGGCAGGTGAGATCGATGGACGAGGCGCTCGAGTGGGTCCGGCGGTGTCCCGACCCGATGCCAGGTGAAGAGGCCGAGATCGAAGTACGCCCGGTCTTCGATGCCGACGACTTCGGAGAGCAGTTCACGCCTGAGCTGCGTGCGCAAGAGGAACGCCTGCGCGCAAAGCTCGATGGACCTACCGAGCCTTGAGCGCGAAGCGTCCTGGTTCGAGCTCTGAGCTCACCACGCACGAGGCCATCGAGGCGGTATGGCGAGTCGAGTCGTCACGCCTCCTCGGCGGCCTCGTGCGGATGGTCCAAGACCTTGGTGAGGCCGAGGACCTCGCGCAGGATGCGCTCGCCGCTGCCCTCGAGCGCTGGCCCGAGTCGGGAATCCCGACGAACCCAGGCGCGTGGCTGATGGCGGTCGCGAAGAACCGCGTGATCGATGCGGTACGGAGGCAAAAGGTCCGCGCCCGCAGCCATGCCGAGATCGAGCGCGATCCCAGCCTGACGTCGCCTCCGAAAGCGCCGGACCTGGAGACTGCCATCGACGAGAACGTGGGCGACGATCTGCTGCGGCTCATGCTCCTTGCTTGTCACCCAATCCTCTCTGTCGAGGCCCGGGTCGCGCTCACCCTGCGACTGCTCGGTGGCCTGACGACGGCAGAGATCGGGCGGGCATTTCTCGCCCCGGAGCCCACGATCGCCCAGCGTATCGTGCGAGCCAAACGCACCCTCACCGAGGCACGCGTTCCTTTTCGAGTTCCCAGAGGTGCCGACCTCTCGGCACGGCTGCCGGCGGTTCTCGAGGTCGTCTACCTGATCTTCAACGAAGGATACACGGCCACGCGCGGTGAGGAGTGGATGCGAGTGGAGCTCTGCCAAGACGCGCTCCGGCTCGGTCGCATTCTCGCCGAGCTCGTGCCAGGCGAGGCGGAAGTCCATGGCTTGGTCGCGTTGATGGAGATCCAGGCCTCGAGAATGCGCGCGCGCGTCACCACGTCTGGCGAGCCGATCTTGCTTCTCCACCAGGACCGGTCCCATTGGGATCAGCTTCTCATCTGTCTCGGACTCTCTCGGCTCGCCCGGGTCGAGAGGCTCTCACAGCCTCTGGGCCCGTATGCCCTGCAGGCTTCGATCGCTGCGTGCCACGCCCGGGCCCGGACCGCGGAGGAGACTGACTGGGCACGGATCGTCGCGCTCTACGACGGGCTCGTTGAGCTCACCGGCTCGCCCGTCGTGGAACTCAACCGGGCGGTGGCGGTGTCCATGGAGTTCGGCGCCGATGCCGGCCTCGAGCTCGTTCGAGAACTGACTGCAGATGGAGCCCTGCGAGGGTACCACCTGCTTCCGGCGGTGCACGGGGACCTGCTGATGAGGCTCTCGCGTTTCGAGGAAGCGCGAGAGCAGTTCTTGCTCGCAGCATCACTCTCCAGCAACAAGCGGGAGGAGCGTCTCCTGAAGGCACGCGCAGCAGCCTGCGCCGACCTCGTGCCGCGGCGATGAGGGACCGGCTTTCCCGAAGGTCCGTCGTGCTGGGTCGATCTGACCGCCTCTCGTTCGTCGCATCAGTAGAGGCTGAGGTCCCGTTTCGACGGAGCCCAGACCTGGCTTACCCCATAGGAGTCGATTCATGTTTACGCTCTTTCATGCACCCCATTCGCGCTCTTCTCGAGTCGTTCGCCTGCTCATCGAGCTAGGCGCCGTCGAAACGACCGACATTCGCATCACGTCGATCACGCGGAACGACGGGACCGTCGGCCCGGGGGAACAGAGTCCCCACCCCGAAGGCAAGGTTCCTGTGCTGGTTCACGATGGCGTGACGATTTGGGAATCGAACGCGATCCTCCTCTATCTGACCGATCTGTTTCCGAAGGCCCGCATGGGTCTCCCACCCGGCGACCCTCAACGAGGTCGCTTCTTGAGCTGGCTCGCCTGGTACGGCAACGTCGTCGAACCGGTGATGGTCTTCGGGGCTGCAGAGCTTGCCCACCCAGTCCTCGACGTCACGTTCCGGGGGATGCCCGAGATCGTCGCACGGCTCTCGTCCGCACTGAGTCAGGCGCCGTTTCTGATGGGAGAACGGTTCACGACAGCCGACCTCCTGCTCGTTTCGCCGTTCACGTGGTTTCCGGAAACGACGCCGGACGATGCAGCCATCCGCTCCTGGATTCAGCGCTGCGAGGCCCGTCCATCGGCGAGACGCGCCGCCGAGTTCGACGATGCCCAAGGAAACCGGGATGGCTGACCGCTCCGCTTCAGACCGCACGGGCAGACGGGTTGTCCTGTCGATGTTCGTGAGTCTCGATGGATACATCAACGGTGTTGGAAGTGAATTCGTGGGTCCCCGATGGTCCGAGGACCTCGACCGCTGGACCGCGGACATGGCGGAGCGTTTCGACACCCTCTTGTACGGACGGCGTGCCTGGGAGGCGATGGCAGCGTTCTGGCCCGCGGCGGAGACCGATGCGAATGCGCCTTCGGCGCAGCGCACTCTTGGGAGGTTCATGAACGGAGCGAGGAAGATCGTCTTTACCCGTTCAATGTCGGACGCGACCGCCTGGCAAAATTCCGTGATTGCAACCGCCGGCGTCGTCGAGACGATTGCGAGGGAGAAGGCTCACCATGGCAAGGACATGGTCATCTTCGCCGGCGCCAGCTTTGCGCAGACTGCCCTTCGCGCAAGAGTCGTCGACGAAATCTCTCTGCTGACCATCCCAGTCCTATTCGGCGGCGGGACGCGCCTGTTCGAAAACCATTGCCATCGCGTCGAGCTCCGGCTGCTCGAAGCTCGGCCGATGGATACAGGAGCGCTTCTCTCGCGATACGAGACCATCCCGACCGATCGACGATAGGTCGCATCCGGCAGGGGCCAATGGCGCAGACGCAGAGTAACCGGAGACGAGAGCGGACGCACATCAACCGAGGACGAGCTTGCCGCTCTTCGAAAGCTCTGGGTCGGTGCAAGATGCCAGATTGAAGCAGCAGGGCCGGCGCTTCCCGCTGCTCAACTTGGAGATACTCGCCTCGACCCGCCGTTGGCGCGTCGCAGGGTTCTTCGTGGCGTTGATCCATCGAACCCACTCCCACCGCGCCATCGGAGTAATCGCTTGCCAGAGCTCCCGAATTCTTGCCGGGGCGGTGGACAGGGCATCTCGAAGGTCTGGAGGGACGCTGGGCTCCGGCCACTCCTTCGTTGGCTCGACACCCACGGTAACACTATCGCCCGGACCGGCTCCTGCGCCGTGTTGCAGCTGGGCATCGACGGTCATCCAGTGACCAAAGTCTCCGTCCGGTTCGATGACCGCCTCGAACGCGTGCCCGTTGATGGCCCCATGAACCGCCACCTGACCCCGCGATGGGAGCATCTGACTCGACGCGTTGGGTAGTCGAAGGATCGTCCGGCCGCCCACTGCCCGCAACGTGGCGTCGAAACGGATCGACCAGGCGCCGCGTCGGGCCGCCTTCTTCGTGGCCGGAGTCCTGGCTCGCTTTGCGGTCATGGCAGCGGGTCGATGGCCCCATCATTCATCGGTACGGGCCGGGTCGACAAGCTGTCGGGGCGCAGCTGGACTAACACCACCGACGTCGGGCGTCAGATTCTCGAGGAGGGCCTGCGATTCTGGCAGGTCCATGGTCTGGATGGCCACTTGCATCGGGTGGTCCCATGCGCCGCGTCGTTCCCGCGTTGGTTCCGCACCTACTCATCCTGGCTTCCGCGTCGTGCTCCGAGTCCCAGGGCACCGGGCTTCAGCCCGGGGACGCCGGCCGCCTCGACCGGGGCGCGGGGCTCCGCGACGCCGGAGGAGGAGGATCGGGGGACCTCGGACTGCCCGATGCCTTGCCTGGGGATGTCGACGCCGACCCCTGTCGGGACGCGTCCTGCCCGGACCTTGGGCCTGCTGACGTGGGGCCTGGCGACGCCGCCGGCCCCGACGCCAGGATGGCCGACTCCGGCGTCGACGCCGGCGCTTGCGCCAACGACGGCCTCCTGACGCTCAGCTACGAGGAGGCGTTTCCAGGTGGCCTGAGCGCCGACTGTCAGCCGGCGGTCCCCGACGATCCTACCCGGCTGTCGCTGGACTTCTTACGGTTGTCCAACTGGACCCGCCAGGACGTTCGCTCGCTGTCACTCCGGGAGGCCCGGGTCGTCGAGACGACGACGGGCGTATCGGTGCAGAGGGTGACGCTGAGCCTCTTCGTCCCCCTCCCCGACGATCTTCTGGCCGGAGAGGAGTGGATCAGCCTGGCCACCAAGACCGCCGGAGAGCCGGTCGGTGCCGCCGTGTGCCAAGGATGCGGCCGGGACGTGTCGTTGGTGCTGACCTTCGACAGCGCCTTCGGCTGCTTCCGGGAGACCGTACCGATCGGCGCGTTTCAGTGCGTGTTCTGACCGCCATGGAGTTGGGTGCGGCCTGCCGTCGTGCCGCGAGCCTCCGAGTCACGGCATCGGGTGGAGCGCGATAATCGGGTCACGTACCCGAAGCCCCATCTTGCATCGACTCCAAGACGTCGTCGATCGTGAAGCTTCGGTTGACCGCGGTCTGGGGTGTCTTCGTGGGGCCCCCTATCACTTCAGGCGAGGGTGTGTTGGCGCTTCGGTCGGTGGCTGTCGCGGCGGGGGTACGTGAC
>CAYYOT010000129.1:0-6070 GCA_964473255.1 uncultured Myxococcales bacterium
GCCTCGAAGATCGCGTGGCCCGTCTCGTAGTTGTTGTTGCCGCCCGGCGCGATGCCGATACCGCCGACCTGCGCTGCCAACGCGTCGTACAGATTGTCGCCATTCAGGTTCATGGTGGCGATGACATCGAACTCTTTCGCCCGGGTGAGCACCTGCTGGAGGGTGATGTCGGCGATGGTGTCCTTGATGATGATCTTGCCGGCTTTCTGCGCCGCCTCGACTTCGGCGTTCGCGGCCTCGACGCCTTTTTCGTCGCGCGTGCGCTCCCACTGAGAGGCGCCGGAGCCGCCCCAGCCGTACGTCCGGTTGCCGAACTCCTGCTCGCCGACTTCATAGCCCCACTTCATGAACGCCCCCTCGGTGAACTTCATGATGTTGCCCTTGTGGACGAGCGTTACGCTCTTTCGGCCGTGGTCCAGCGCGTACCGAATCGCGGCGCGGACCAGGCGTTTCGTTCCTTCTTCGGAGATGGGCTTGATGCCGATACCGGACGTGGCCGGAAAGCGGATCTTGGCGAAGCGCTCGGGAAAGTGCTCTTTGAGCAGCTGCAGGAACTTCTCGTCGTCACCGCTGCCCTGCTCGAACTCGATGCCCGCGTAGATGTCCTCCGTGTTTTCGCGGAAGATGGTCATGTTCACGTCCTCGGGGCGCTTCACCGGCGAGGGGACGTTCTGGAACCAGCGCACCGGGCGGAGGCACGTGTAGAGGTCGAGCTCCTGGCGCAGCGCCACGTTCAAAGACCGAAAGCCCCCGCCGATCGGCGTGGTGAGCGGCCCCTTGATCCCCACGAGGAACTCTCGAAAGGCCTCGAGCGTCTTGGCCGGCAGCCACTCGCCAAAGCGATCGTACGCCTTCTGCCCCGCAAAAACTTCGTACCAGGCGACCCGGCGGTCGCCGCCATAGGCCTTTTCCACGGCCGCGTCGAAGACGCGCTGGGAGGCTTTCCAGATGTCGCGGCCGATGCCGTCGCCCTCGATGAACGGCAGGATGGGGTTGTCGCGGACGACCAGCGTGCCGTCCTCGATCCGGACCGTGTCTCCGGCGGGCGGGATGTAATCGCTCATGGGCTGGCCCTAGCCCACCGTCATCAGGGAGTCCACAGGACCGCTTCCGCGCGGCACGGACCGCGAGAATGCGATTTGACGCATGGGGTCGCAGACCGGGGTCCGACCCTGGTAGCGTCCGCGCCATGAAGATCCTCGGAATGATCCTGGCCGGCGGGGAGGGCAAGCGCCTGTGGCCGCTCACCGCCGAGCGATCGAAGCCCGCGGTGCCGTTCGCGGGTCGCTATCGGATCATCGACTTCGTCCTGTCGAACTTCGTGAACTCGGAGATCTACCGGATCAAGGTCCTGACCCAGTACCGCTCGGACAGCCTGTTGCGGCACCTGCATCGCACCTGGAATCGGTACGCGGGCTTCGACGGCTACGTGGAACCCGTCCCGCCGCAGATGAACGTGGGCAAGGAGTGGTACAGCGGCAGCGTCAACGCGGTGATGCAGAACTTGAACATCGTGGCCGACGAGCGACCGGACCTGGTGGCCATCTTCTCCGGCGATCACGTGTACAAGATGGACGTCAGTCAGATGGTCGACTTTCACAAGGAGAAGGGAGCCGCCGCCACCATCGCGGCCATTCCCGTACCGCGCAGTGAAGCCAGCCGGTTCGGCTGCATCATCATGGACGAAAGTCACCGCATGGTCGGCTTCGTGGAGAAGCCCGACGACCCGCCGGAGATGCCGGGCAGCCCCGGCTGGACCTTGGTTTCGATGGGCAACTACCTGTTCGAGCGCGAGGTGCTGACCGAAGCCGTGCGCCTGGACGCCGACCGAGAAGGCAGCCGCCACGACTTTGGCGGCGACCTCATTCCGAACCTCTACGAGGTACAGCCGGTCTACGTGTACGACTTCGCCCAGAACGTCATCCCCGGCGAAAACGACAGCGCGCGGGGCTACTGGGTCGACATCGGCACCATCGAAGCCTACCACCGCGCCTCGATGGACCTGGTGTCGGTCTCCCCTTTCTTCAACCTCTACAACCACAACTGGCCGATCCACACGGCGCACTCCAATCAGCCGCCGGCCAAGTTCGTCTTTGCCGACCAGGAGTCCCGCCGCGTCGGTCTGGCCACCGATTCGATGGTCTCCGAGGGCAGCATCATCTCCGGTGGACACCTGGAGCAGTCGATCTTGGGGCCGAGCGTGCGCGTGAACTCGTACACCCACGTGAGTCAGACGGTCCTGAACGAAGGCGTCGTGGTCGGACGCCACTGCCGCATCCGCCGAGCGATCGTCGATAAGTACGTCGAGATCCCCGAGTATACGACGATCGGCTACGACCTCGAGGCCGACCGCGAGCGCTTCATGGTCTCACCCGAAGGCATCGTGGTCGTGCCCAAGCAGGGCGCACTGTCCGGCGTTTAGCGCTACTCGTACCAAACCACGTAGGTGGACAGGCTGATGTTGGCAAAGTTGCCCGGCGGAGGCAGGCCCGCAAAGTTGCCCTCATAGGTCAGCTCGTTTTCTTGGCCCAAGACGACGTCGCTCGTGATGTCCGTTCGGCCGTGCTCGACGGGCAAGCCCGGGCACCAAAACGCGCGCTGTATGGGCCAGTTTCCCCCCTGCCCCGGGGGCAAGCCGTTGATGGCTTGGTCGGCGCAGCCGAGACCATTGAAGATCCGGGGGCCCGTGTGCCGCAGGTCGGCTACGACGGTGCTCCCGATGGTGAACTCGTGGCGGTGGTCGCACCATTCGGCGCACGCTGTGAATGCGCAGGTGCCATTGCCCTGGCAGTTTCGGCTGGGACACTCCGAGTCCTGCGTACACTGCGCCGCTGTTTCACCGCGGTCGTCGCCGTGGCCGCTCAGGATGGTCACGAGCTCCACGCGCTGGGCGGTCGCGGGCGGCGTGAACTTGAACGGCTCGCGGTCGTTGTAGTCCGCCCCGAAGCGACCGCCGCGAAAAGCGAGGACGGCGCCCGTCGGCTTCAGCGACTTGCTTTGGTTCGACAGCCGGATCGAGATGTCGACGTCGCGGCTCGTCTTCCGTTCCCAGCTCGGACCCATCTCGATGCGGAAAGCCTGGACCCCGCCGTCCTTCACGAGGGGGAGCAACGACGACGCGTCCATGATCCAGCGGCGGGTACCCCGGCGCCAATACGGCGTGATCCAGCGAACCAGCTCGCGGCGCAGATCGCCGTTGCTGCACTCGGGGGTGTCGGGCGGGCATGAGCAGGAGCCGCTGGGGCAGACTTCGATCCGCGCGATGCGGTCCCACTCCGAGCAGGCAAAGTGGTTACGCTCTCCGCAGTGCACCGAGACGTCGACCTCCATCGTGTCGAAGGCGGCCATTGCGAGTGCATCCGGAAGGGCGACCGATGACGTGAATACCCGGTCGGTCACCGTAGCCTTGAGCAGGGTCCTCACCTGGGTGGCGGGCTCGGAAGCGACCTTCTCTTTCATGGCCGCCAGGTGATTGTAGAAGTTCGGCGCGTACCCCGCGATGCGGAGTTCGGGTTCGCCCGTCGCCCAGCTCGTCACGTCGCCACCGGCTTCGAACCGCTGGTCACGGTCGATCCCCAAAATCCACGGGATCCGCGCCGGCTGCGGCGAGCGGCCGGCGCCGATCTCCACTGCAGAGCTCGGCAGATAATTGAGGTACGAGTTCACGAAGGCGCCCACGCTGCCGCTGATCATGGTCGTCTGGTCGGTCACGAAGTAGAAACGCCGCGCCTGCTTGGCCCGACCCTGCGGATCGTTTCGGTAGCGAGCGTCGAGGAGCAGGTTCACCCGGGTCGACATGTTCTGCACGCGAGCCGTGCGGGCCGCGGACGTCGTCTCCAGCGAAGTGAAGAAGTAGTGGGCGTTGTCGGGGATGGTGTCGAGGAGCTTCGCGAAGTCCGAGCCCCAGAAGATCGATTCGAACTGTCCCGCCTGGGTGGGGATGTAGTTCACGAAGATGTACGACTCGCATCCGCTATAGTTCTGCTGAAAGTTCCAAGTGCCGCCGCCGAGCAGGTTCACGGTGAAGTCGCCGGCAACGTCGCCGAAGTCCGTGCCGCCCGTGCCCGCTTGGAAGGGGATCGTGTCGAGGCCGAGGTCGCCGCAGATGTCGGACGGGTTGGCCCCAGCATCGGGCTGGCCCATGCTCGCATCGGGCTGGGTCGCATCGGGACCGCCGACGTCGGGCAGGGAGCCGGCGTCGGGCAAGGCGGTGGCGTCCGGTTGAGGCATCGAAGCGTCGGGCAGCGCAACCGTCGCGTCGGGCAACGGCGCGGCATCCGGCTGCGCAGGGGCGCCGTCGGGCTGCCCGACCTGTGCGTCGGGGCGAGCGTTGGCGAGCTCGTCATCGCTGCTCCCGCAGGCGAGGGTGATAATCAGGCACGCAGGTGCAGCCCGCGACACGAACCGAAACATCGCGGGGGACCCTAGGGGTGCCCGTCGGACCTTGTCGATCGGCAAACTCGGAGGACGGCGAGTCTTACCGATGGGCCCGGGCGTTCCTTGACGGTGTGCGTCGAAACGGAGCGCACCCAGCCGACCTCATTTTTTTGAGGGCCCGGCAAACCCGCCCGAATCATCAAACCCGCGGGAAACAGCCGGAACGAGGGCGAATTGATCCTCGTGATCCGACATCCGAACTCTACCGGTTGTGTTGACGACGTCCAATGACCCCTATATCTAGATATGGCTACGGAGGAGGGACTGAGTGACGACGCAACAGACCAACGGGACTCGACCATTTACTTCCGACGCCGGTGAAAACACCGAGCGCACGGACGCAACCCGCAACGAGGCGACCGCCCGGCCCGCCCGAAAACGCCACGTCACCCAACCACCTACGCAGTTCGCCCCCATCGACACTCCGACCGCCATGCAGGTTCGCAAGCGCAATGGGACGCTGGAGCTGGTCGACCTGAACAAGATCGTCCGCGCCGTCGGCCGCTGCTGCAGCGGTCTGCCCACCGTCGATTCCAACCGCGTCGCCATCAAGACCATCGGGGGGATCTACGACGGTGCGACCACCCGCGAGCTCGACCAACTATCGATCCAGACCGCGGCCAGCTTCATCGCCGAAGAGCCGGAGTACTCGAAGCTCGCGGCGCGACTGTTGGCAACGTACATCGACAAGGAAGTCCGCATGCAGGACATCCAGTCGTTTTCGCAGTCCGTCAAAGCGGGCTACGAAGCCGGCCTGCTGAACGATCGGCTGCTCGAGTTCGTCCAGACGAACAAGCGCAAGCTCGACCAGGCGATCCAGCCCACCCGCAGCCAGCTCTTCGAGTACTTCGGGCTGCGTACGGTGTACGACCGCTACCTGATCCGGCACCCCGAGCGGCGCGATGTCATCGAGACCCCGCAGTACTTCTTCATGCGGGTCGCCTGCGCTCTCGCCCAGAGCGTCAAGGAAGCGATCGAGCTGTACCGGCTCTTTTCCTCGCTCGAGTACATCCCCAGCTCGCCCACGCTGTTCAACACCGGAACCCGCCACGAGCAGCTCTCCTCCTGCTTCCTCCTCGACTCCCCCGAGGACGACCTTTCGGCGATCTACAAGCGGTACGGCGACGTGGCCCAGCTCTCGAAGTTCAGCGGCGGGATCGGCCTGGCCTACAGTCGTATTCGCGCCCGCGGCTCGCTCATCAAGAGCACGAATGGCCTGTCCAACGGCATCGTCCCCTGGCTCAAGACGCTGGATGCTTCAGTGGCGGCGGTCAATCAGGGCGGAAAGCGCAAGGGAGCCTGCTGCGTCTACCTGGAGCCCTGGCACGCCGACATCGAGGAGTTCCTCGAGCTACGCGACAACACCGGCGACGAGGCTCGCCGTACCCACAACCTGAACCTGGCCAACTGGGTATGCGACCTGTTCATGCAGCGGGTGGAGGCCGACGAGCCCTGGTCGCTGTTCGACCCCCACAAGGTGCCGGAGCTCGTCGACCTCTATGGAAAAGAGTTCGAGGCCCGCTACGTTGAGGCCGAAGAGGCGGGCCTGGCCGAGCAAACCATCTCCGCGCGCAGTCTGTATGCACGGATGATCCGGACCTTAGCCCAGACCGCGAACGGCTGGATGACCTTC
>CAYYOT010000130.1:0-6065 GCA_964473255.1 uncultured Myxococcales bacterium
ATAGGTCCATGATCGTGTCTGCGCCCCAGCGGGTGGCCCACACCATCTTCTCGACTTCCTCTTCGATGGAGGAAGTCACGGCGCTGTTGCCGATGTTGGCGTTGATCTTCACCAGGAAGTTACGACCGATGATCATCGGTTCGAGCTCGGGGTGATTGATGTTGCAGGGGATGATCGCTCGCCCACGCGCAACTTCTTCCCGCACGAACTCGGGCGTGATGATCGCCGGAATGTTGGCACCGAAGCTCTGGCCCGGATGACGATTGCCTGGTGGCAAACCATCCCGGCGTTGATTCTCGCGGATGGCGATGAACTCCATCTCCGGAGTGACGATCCCCTGGCGGGCGTAGTGCATCTGCGTCACGCGACGGCCCGGTTTTGCTTTGCGCGGCATCGGTCGCTCCTTGAAGCGGATGCGATCGAGGTTGATCTGTCGGGCGCGCGTCCGAGCGTACTCGGAGGACTCGCCGCTCAACGGCTCGGTATCCCCGCGCTCCTCGACCCACGAAGCGCGCAGCCGGGGCAGGCCACGTCGCACGTCGATGGACTGGTCCGGATCCGTGTACGGTCCCGAAGTATCGTATACGACGACGGGCGCGTTCTCTCTGTCGCCGGATTCGACCTTGGTGGGGGTGAGCCGAACTTCGCGCATGGGAACCTGCACGTCTGACCGTGTTCCCGAAACATAGACCTTTCGGGACGCGGGAAACGGTTCACGGGTGATGGTCGATGCGCTGGGCAGCTTGTCTCCGAGTTTGTTTACGATGGTCATGATGACTCCCTACGCCGGCATTATCCGGGTCAGGTTCTGGGGTTTGATCTCAGCCCTGCGAACTCAGAGCACCCCCGCCGAAAGCGAACTCCTAGCCGATGGGCTCGAAATCGTAAACGACGTTGACGCCATCGAGGGGCGCCGACCCGCGCTTTTTCGGTGGCGCGGTTGTCCGGCGGCGGCGACAATGCCTTGATCTCGCCGCGACATGGAGTCCTCGGCCTACGTGGTCTTCGATTTCGGCGGAGTCCTCTTCGACTGGGACCCGCGCCATCTCTATCGCAAGCTCCTGCCGCCGGAGCGCATGGAGCAGTTCCTCGCTACCGTCGTTCCTCGCCAGTGGAACGGCCAGATGGACGACGGTCGACCATTCGCCGACGGGATCCGGGAAAGGGTCCAGCTCTTCCCCGAACATGAGCCGTTGATCCGGGCGTACTTCGATCGATGGCCCGAAATGCTGAACGGCGTCATCGACGGCAGCGTACGCATTCTCGAGGAACTCGACGAAAGAGGAATCCCGCTCTACGGCTTGACCAATTGGTCGGCCGAGACCTTCCACCACGCTGAACGTCTCGGACCCTTTCTCCGCCGGTTCGAGGACATCGTCGTATCGGGTCGGGAAGGTGTGAGCAAGCCGAGCCCCGCCATCTATCGGCGCCTGCTGGAGCGGAATCGGCTCGACCCGACGACCGGGATCTTCATCGACGACTCCAAACCGAACGTCGAAGCCGCGGAGGCACTGGGCATGGCGGGCATTCACTTCATCGATTCGAAGCACCTCCGGCGAGCGCTCGAGCTTCGCGGACTGTTCGCTGACTCGTCATGATGAGATGGGCGACCGTAGTCGTGGTCGCGCTGGTTGGCGTGGGCGGACCACTCGGCAGTTCGGCTCAAGAACCGAAGGTGGGTCGCGGGGCGGACATGGTTCTGAGCAACGGGGCCATCTTTACCGCCGGCGATGAGACGCCGTGGGTCGAAGCGGTGGCGATCAAGGGCGGCCTGATCGTCGGGTTGGGAAGCTCCGAGGATATGCGTCGCTGGGTCGGGCGCGACACCCGCTTGATCGATCTCCGCCAAAGGATGGTGATCCCGGGCCTAGTCGACCTCTCCGTCGATCCCATCCGCGGTGAGGCGCCACGCCTCAACTGCCTGATTCCCGACGAGTCGACCGAAGACGAGCTGCTGCGGCAGGTCGAGCTCTGCGCCCGCGCCCTGCGAAAAGGTGAGCTCGTCCTCGGTGGAAACTGGGCGCCCGAGACTTTCGCCAATGGTCCTCGGGGCTCCCTGCTGGACGAAGTGGCCGGCGACCGTCCCGTTGTCCTTTGGAGCTATACGGAGCGTGAGGCGCTGGCCAACGAGAGCGCCCTGCGCCTCGCTGGACTGTGGGAGCGGTCGACACCCCGCATCGAAGGCGTCGTGCGGGACGCGACGGGACGTCCGACCGGTATCGTCCGGTCCGAGGCGCTCGCGCTCTTGACCAGTCGGCTGCCCACCGGGTCCGTCGAGTCGCGCACCAAGACGCTTTCGACCTATCTACCCTTTCTCGAGCAGGCTGGTGTCACGACGTTCGCCTCGGGACCTCTCGACCGGAACGACCTCGAAGCGTTTCACCGATTGGAAGAAGGCGAGCAGCTTCATGTTCGCGTCATCGGAGAGCTCAATGTCACGTTCGACGACTGGACGTCGACGGCGACGACGCCTGCCTCGGCTTTTCCCCGCTCGGCCGTGTCGGCAACGACCGCGGCGACGTTGGCCGAAACCTATCGGAGCAAGCTGATCGAGCCCGGGTTCGTCCGGGTGCTGGTCGACGGGCAGCTCGACGAGCGACGCGCCTGGCTGGAGGAGGGATTCGGCGGTCGACTCCGGGGTTACCGGACCCGCGCCGAACTGCGGGCGATTCTCGATCGACTGGAAGCGGTCGGTCTCTCCGCCGTGCTGGACGTCAAGGGCGGCGGTGCGGTGACGGCAGCCCTGGAGGTCTTGGAGGGCCGCTCGGCGCGGCACCGATTGGGAGGCGTCTCGCTGGTGTCCAATGACACCCTCGACCGGATCTTCTCGTCGGGCACGCCGGTCGAGCTGGCTTCGACGGCCAAGCTCCTCGAAGAGCGTCGCCAGCTGCGGGCGATTCTCGGCTCCGACCGCGTCGAGCGCCTGACGCCCGCGCGTGACCTACTGGATGGTGGCGCGCTCGTGACTTCGGGGACGCAGTTCCCTCGGAGCAAGCCTTACGCGCCCTGGACGAACGTCGAAGCTCTGGTTCGACGCCGCATCTCCGACGGACCGGAGTCGACCCCGTTGGGGGCCGACCAAGCGGTGGAGGTCGCGGAGGCGCTGCGGATGGTGACGGTCAACGCGGCGGCGGCCGTGGGACTCGACGATCAGGTCGGTACGATCGCGCTCGGTCGCCGGGCCGACCTCGTCGTCTTGAATCAGCATCTGATGCGGATCGACGCCAGCCTGATCTCTGAAACTGAAAGTCTTCTCACCATCTTCGACGGCCGGGCGGTCTACGACCGAATCTCGGGACCGGACACGACGGTCGAGCGGGACGTCCACCCCCAGGACTCTCCCGCCTTCAAGGGCTTCGTCATCGCCGTTCGCGAGCTCAACGCTCGACTGCGCATCCGTGCATCGATCCGTCTCGATGCCGCGGTATCCCTCGAAGGACTGGAGGGAAACGATGGGTTCGCACCCATTCTCATTCCCACGGGGACGGCTCGGTCCGTCGACACCGCACTCTCGGTGTCGCCGGCGCAGTCCCGTTTTGGATTCGAAGCGGAGACGGAAACGCTGGTCATGCGGCTGGAGGCGGACTTTTGGCCGGAGGGACAGCTCCGCTTGCGCCACGCCTACGGAGCGGTGCGCGAGTCCTGGTTGAAGGGACAGCTCACGGTGGGCCAGACCTGGACGACCTTCGTGGACGTCACCGTACTTCCTTGGACCGTGGTGTTCGAGGGCCCGGGTGGAGGGCCCGAGCAGTTCCGTCAGCCTTTGCTCCGCTTCACCCATCAGATCGACGAGGGGCTGACCTTGGAGTCGGCGATCGAAGCGCCCACCGCCGAAGTGGAGCAGATCGAGGACATCGAGTCCGCGGCGCAGTTCTTCCCGGATCTCATCATGGCGCTGAAGCTTCGTCGGCCTCGGTCGACCTTGGGGAGCGCCTTTCTCTTCCGTGCGATCAGCGTCGCCGAGCCCTCCGGTCAACGCATACTGCCGGCCTTCGGCGGCAACTTCTTCGGAGCCTTCGACCTCAACGAAGTCGACGTCTTCCGCTTCGCCGTCGTGGCTGGCACCGGGGTCAGTCGGTACGTGGCCGGACTCCAGGGCCAGAACCTGGATGCCGTCTACGACGCGTCGAAGGAAGCGTACGTGCTGTTGAACGCGTTGAGCCTATACGCGGCGTACGAGCACCGCTGGAACCAGCGGATCGCTTCGAACGTCATCTTCGCCTACACCGACACGTTCACCCGTCAATCCCGCCCCGAATCGGCGTTCCGCCACGGCGAGACGCTATACTTCAACACCTTCTGGGACATCCTGCAGGGGCTGCGTGTCGGACTTGAATACAACTTCGGGTTCCGACGAGACTTCGACGGCGCCTCGGGCAACGCGAGTCGACTGAGCGCGATCGTGTACTTCGATTTCTGAGCCATTTCGGAGCGCCCGGGCATCGCGCTCGGACCTCATGGTTCGGGTCGGATCGCTGGATCCGTACGTTTGTTCTCGTTCGACCGTTGGGGTAGCCTCCCCCCGGGTCACCGGGTGTGACGTGCGTCGCGACCTGGGAGGAATTCATGGCAGACCGGGCTCAGCCGGAGTGGAAGTGCAAAGAGTGCGGTCATACCGATGCGGACGCCCGGGCGGGGGCTCGCTGCCCGAACGATGAGAGCGTACTCGTACCCGACGCGCAGCTTCAGAAATACCCCAATGACCGCGTCCTAGGGACCGTCATCGGGGGCAAGTACGCGGCTGTCGGGGTGCTCGGGTCGGGTGGGTTTGGCACCGTCTATCGAGCCGTCCAGGAGCC
Source organism: uncultured Myxococcales bacterium (assembly GCA_964473255.1). GTDB lineage: Bacteria > Myxococcota > Kuafuiibacteriia > Kuafuiibacteriales > Kuafuiibacteriaceae > Kuafuiihalomonas. The sequence continues at coordinate 4,800 of CAYYOT010000130.1, forward strand.
GGTCGGTCGCCACGTCGCCGTGAAGCTGGTTCACGGCCAGCACGCCAAGGACCCGAACCTCCGCGCTCGATTCTTCCGTGAAGCTCGGATCGTCGCCCGTCTCACCGATCCTTCCGTCGTAACCCTGTTCGACTACGGCGATGAGCCCGAAGCCGGTCTGTACACCGTCTTCGAGTTGGTCGAAGGCGAGACCTTACGGCGCGTCCTCAAGCGCGGTCCCCAAGATCCGCTGTGGGTCTCCCACGTGCTCGTTCATCTCCTGCGGGCGCTGGCCGAAGCGCACAGTCTCGGGATGGTCCACCGGGACATCAAACCCGCGAACGTGATGGTCGTGAAGCGGTCCGATGGCGACGAGCGGATCCGACTGCTCGACTTCGGGATCGCCAAGGTTCTGCCCGACGAGAATCGCGAGGTATCGGTCAAGACCGAGCTCGGCGTCGTGATCGGGACGCCGGAGTATCTTTCGCCCGAGCAGGCTCGCGCCAAGGAAGAGGTCGACGCGCGCTCCGACCTCTACTCGCTGGGCGTGCTCGGATACTCGCTGCTCGCGGGCGAAAACCCCTTTGTTCGATCGTCCGTGATCGACACGATCTTGGCCCACTGCAGCCAGCCCCCGCCCCCGCTTTCCCCCGAGCTCGCCGTCCCGCCGGCTCTCGAGGGGGCGTTGAACCGGGCGATGGCGAAAGATCCGGGCGACCGCTTTCAGACCGCTCAAGAGATGGGGGCGGCCATCTGCGCCGTGTACCCGCAGCTTTCCGTGCCCAGCGGGATGACACCCGCGCCCTTCGGGACCGCGTCGGGTTTCTCGGCGGCCGCGCCGTCGTCGGGATCGGGGATGGTCGGGGGGGCTTCGTCCGAAGTCGCGATGAGCGGGAGCGCTTCCGCCTCGGGGACGGCGTCCGCCCCCGAATCCAGGGTCGTCCGGGTCGCTGGTGTGCCGCTCTGGTTCGCGCTGCCCATCGTGGCCATCCTCCTCATCAGCGCCGGTATCCTCTGGGCGTTTGCGCCGGGCAGCAGCGAGGTGGTCTCACGTCCCATCGTGGTGCCTCCAGAGCCCCCACCGGCCAGCCGGCTTCCGCCGCCGGAGCCGGAGCCGGAACCGGAGCCGGAACCAGCGCAGGCGGCACCCGCCCCGAAGGTCGCCGAGCCCGAGCCCGTCGAAGAACCCGAGCCGAAGGCGGAGGGAGGCCTCGCGCCGGCGAAGCGCCGGCGCGAGGCCGTAGCTCGACCGCGTCGAAAGGCCGCGCCGGCCCGGCGGATGGCGCC
>CAYYOT010000131.1:0-6023 GCA_964473255.1 uncultured Myxococcales bacterium
CCGCCGCGACAGCCACCGACCGAAGCGCCAACACACCCTCGCCTCCAGCTCCCGAGAATGACCGTGGCGACCTCGGGAAGGCTCTCGAATCGCTCGCCTTCTCCGAAGGTCCGCACGGCCCGGACGTATACCTGGCGGTTGCCCTCGCAGCTGAGGGGCGCTTCGGCGCATCGCTCGAGCCGTGCGTTCAGATCGTAGTCGAACTCGTACGTCGAGTCGAACGACTCATCGGGGCCGGCGACGCGGACGCGGTCGGCTGCGACGGTGGCGGTACCCTGCTGGAACAGGAAGTCTTGAGAGACTTCTATTGCCTCGGCTCCACGCGCCATGAACTGGACACGGAGATTCGTGGTGGCGATGCGTCCATCCTCGGCGTTCAGGATGACGAGACTGGACGAGCTCGGGTCGGGTGGTTCGGAGTCGGGGGCGAACGTCAGATGCACGTCGACAGGGACGGTCTTGTCGACGCCGGCCTCGAAGGTGAACGGTTGGGAGCGCCCGAAGTATCGAACGGGCGGCTCGGCGAGAACGCCGACGTCGCTGAGTCGGACGAACCGGATCTCGACGATCAGGCCGGTGCCGTACTGAATGTTCGCGAAGGACACCTCTACGTCTGGCGGCTGATAGGTCACGGGCTCCGCCGGCGTCCGTTGGCCGTTCGGGTAGACGACGTCGGCCTCGATTAGGTACTCGCCAGCGTTCGGCCGGGGGACCCCCTCCTCCCAGACGAACTCGATGCGGAACCGGCCGTCCTCGTTGCCGCACGCGTTGGCTACGGTCGCGAGGGCTACCAAGGCGGCAGCTCGCGCAGGTGTCCATCGACGGATCATCGACCCCTCCCTCACCTCGCTGCCGAGAACCCGTCCGTCGGTGCCTTGCAGCGATTGTCGACAACGCTAAGAACGCGAGAGCTGAGATCACAACCGACGGCCTAGCCGGACCTGTCCCTCGAGCCGGGCGAGGGGCGTCGCCGAACGGAGGAGCCGCCGACGAGTGAGCCGCCGTTTATTTACCCGACGAAGCTCAGGGCAGCGGTGTCGGATTTGGACGCCGTCGCGGCTGTCCGGTCGGCCCGGGGCGGCGACGGCGTTGTTCGTCACCATTGCGGACGGTTGTCCGACGTCCGCCTCGGGGTGGTGGTTACTCACGAGCTGTTAACTTGAGGCGGGCCTCCATGTAGTCCAGCGCCACCTCGGCAAAGCATTGACGACTGTCTCCGTCGGGGCGGCAGTGGAAGTACATGCGGCCGCCCGCGAAGAAGCTGCGGGCGGCAGCGGCGGCGAGCGCGGAGCTGGGCCGATACTCGAGGAGCGACGTCTGACGCGATGGGAGCGGGATGCCGGCCGAGTTCTTGGAGGCGATCGAAATCCAGGCACCGGGCGGTCTTCTCGCGACGCCCACGGTGCCGCCGGTTGCCCACCCGTACAGGGCGGCTCCCACCGCGGCCGAACCGGAGACGTCCTGATACGTCGCTCCGCAGTAGGCTCGGACGTGAAGGTCCTCGATCTGATCTTGGCGAATCTCGGGGGGCAGCCCCAGCCCGAGCTGGGCCTGGGAGAGGGTCGGCGCCTCCAGCTCCCAGGTTTCGTCCAGCAGAGCACCCGACAGATCGGCGCCACCGAACAAGACCGTCCTTCTTCGCCCGCTATCGTACGCCAGTCCGTGGCTCACCACACCACGCGGCGACTCGCCGAATCGCGGCGTGGCGTCGACCCAGGCATGGCCATCCCACTCCCAGAGGTCCGCGAAGCTCAGCCGACCCGTATCCGACCTGCCGCCAAAGAGCACGACGCGGCCTCGGTCCTCTTGAAGCGCGACGGCGGGAGCTTCGCGGACCGGCGGTTTGGGTCCGCTTGGCGTGGCGTTTCGCCATGCTGACCCGTCCCACTCCCAGGTCTCGCTCGCGGACGAACCCAGCGTGACCGTCCCGGCAAACAGGACGGTACGGGCTCGTGGACTGTCCCAGGCCATCACGAAGTCCCACGGGAAGGGCGGTACGGGGCCCAGGGGGGTTGTTTCCACCCAAACGGTGCCGTCCCACTCCCAAGTGTCGGCGTAGCGGAACGCTCCGGCGTCCGCCCCCCCGAACAGGAGGACGCGCCCCGAGCCATGACCCGCGGCCAGGTCGTGCCTGAACCTGGCGACCGGCGAGCGGCCCGCAGGGGGCGTCACCTCGGTCCACTGGCTCCCGTCCCACTCCCAGGTGTCCCCGAAAGGCTGGAACGGAGCGTAGTCGGCGATGCCTCCGAAGAGCACGATGCGCCGCAGGCGACTCGGCTCGTAGGCGATGGCGGGCTCGAAACGGGGACTCGGCCCCGCGACCGGCGTCTTGTCGACCCAGCGGCTCCCGTCCCATTCCCAGGTCGTGGCCGTCGCGGGCGAGTATAAGTTCCCGAGCGGCGTAACCCCGCCGCCACCGAACAGAACGACGCGCCCCCGTCGCTTGTCATAGGCCATGTCGTGCTCGATCCGCGGCGACGGTGCGACGGCGACCGGCGTAACCTCGGTCCAGACGCTACCGTCCCAAGTCCAAACATCGGCGAGCTCCTCGGACTCGGGGAGCGGGTCACCATCGGTCCAGGCACCCACGCCCCCTGCGAGCACGATCCGCGATCGGACGGCGTCGAACACCAGTGTGTGCAACCAGCGGGCTGGAGGCGCGGCGACGCTGGCCCGTAGCCACTGGGCCCCGTCCCACTCCCACGTGTCATCGAACACCGTAGAGGTCCCCGGGAAGTCGTATCCCCCGAAGAGAACCGTGCGCTCGCGCTTCGCATCGTACGCCATCGCGTGCCAGGCCCGGGCCGAAGGCCCGCTGGTCGTGGCGGCGAAGTGCCTCCACCGCGTCCCGTCCCACTCCCACGTATCGGACGGTCCCTGGTCTCCGAAGAACACGACGCGCCCGCGGCGAGAGTCGTAGGCGGCCGAGCCCCGTCCCCCGGCCCGTGCGCCAAGGGACGGCGAAACATCCGTCCACTGCTGGCCGTCCCATTCCCATACGTCGTTCTGGTCGAGGGCCGGGAACCCGGAGACCCCGCCGATCAGAACGACCCGACCTCGGGCACTGTCGAAGACCATCGCGTGCCCGGATCGAGCCGACGGCGAAGGACCGGTTGGCGGCGTGACGTCGGTCCAGCGCTCGCCGTCAAATACCCAGGTATCCCTAAAGTCGCGCGTGAAGGTGCCCGTCCCGGTTTCTCCCCCAAACAACACGACCCGGTCGCGCTGGCTGTCGTAGACCAGGCCATGGCCGCTGCGGCCTGGGGGCGAGGGCCCCGGCGTGACTTCGGACCACTCGACCCCGTCCCACTCCCACGTATCGGCCGCGTTCGTCCGAAAGCCGCCACCGAACCGGACCACCCGATCTCGGGCTGTGTCGTACGCCGCCATGGAGTCGCTGCGGTTCGGTCCGCGCTGGCCGGAGCGCAGCGACCAGACGTGCTCGGCCTTGGCGCGAACGGCCCGGCCGTCGGGTTGGTCGACCTCGCCGGAGGTCCGGTCTGCAACCACCGCGCGACCGGGCGGGGCGGGGCGGGGAGCCAGTCCCACGTCATGTCGACTCGTGCCGACCGAGGGCTCCGCGGTCGAGGCGACCCACCAGACGTTCTCGATGAGGACCGGTTCCGACGCGTTGCCAGCCAGGTCGATGCCAACAACGTAGGCTCGGGGCGTGTCGAAGTTGACGAGCCGGAGGTCGCTTCGCAGCCATCGACCGTCCTCCGCGGGCTGAGCGGCTCCCAGAAGGTCCGTCTTCTCGCGGCTGGCCCATATCTGTAGGAGCGAGATGCCTCCATCGAGCTCGAAGGTGTTGGCTGGAAGCTGAGCGACGGGAGCGAGCCCGTCCGCAGGGCCGAGCTCGAAGAAAGCCACGCCCGCCGGAATCGTGTAAATGACTTGGCCCGAACCATCGACCAGGTCTTCGGCCCGGGCATTGCCCACCGGGCTGCGTACGAAGCTCACCTGACCCTGCGCTACGGAGAGCTCGTCCGCCGTGGTATCGACTTCGATGGGAGGACTCGCAAAGCTGAGCCTATCAACCCGGTTCCCAGCCAGGTCTTGAATCGAGAGCTCCGGGATGTAGGCCCCGTCTTCGCCGTGGATGGTCTCGTCGACCACGACCGAGAACTCGGCGCTGTTGAGGGTGGTGCTTTGCAGCTCGAAGTTCAAGACGGCGTCCGCTTTCGTGGCCCGAAGCGTGGGCACCAACGCTTCGCCATCGATGGGTTCGTCGAAGCCAAGACGCACGCGAATCGTGGTGCCGTCCTTGGCCGCGCGGGGGTCCGCCAGCACGTTGCCCGGGCCTCGCTCGTAAAAGACTAGGACCGGCTCGACGATTCCGGGGGCGCGGTAATCGAGCCTCAGCGTCGTGGCGCCGACGCCGACGTTGCCGGCGCCGTCCCGCACCTCGACACGAAACGTAGCGTCGGAGACCACTCCCTGAAGGTCCAAGGCACCGATGTCGACAGCGCACGTCCACCGGAAGCCCTCTCCCGCCGACTGCAGGACATTCTGCTCAGGGCAAGCTCCAACGGGCACTCGGACGGAGCCTTGCGGCGGTCCACCGCTGGGATCGACGACGGGTCCTATGCTCATCTCCACGTCGAGGGGGTCCACCGCCTCACTCAGCCAGAAGCGGGCCGTCGTCCTCGTCCGGCCGGCACTCAACAGACTCGGAGACAACGTGGCCCCGGAGACCTCGGGAACCGTCGCGTCGATCTCCGGTATGGACGAGAGCTGGAGCGGGGGTTCCGTCCGGTTCCCCGCGCGATCGACCGCCTCGACGCGGAATGAAAGCGCGGAGAGCTGCTGCGTTGGCCAGCGGCCACCCACCGGCGCCGCCACGAACGTGAAGTTGCTGGCGATGCTCGAGTCTTGCTGTGGTGGCGGGAAGATACGCTCGATCTCGGCCGCCGTGGACGAGGCCGTCAGGGTGACGTTCCGTGCGGGCAGCGGTTCTTGGAACGTGAACTGCACGGTGATTGCGCCAAACGCGCCGACGGCGTCTGGTTGGATCGACTCATTGACGAGCGATGGCGTCTTCGTATCGAGCGTGACGGCCGTGCCGCTAGGCTCGCTCTGAAAGCCGGCGGCAAGCGCACGCACGACGACTTGCCGCGGACCTTCGCAGAGGTCCGGGTCGCCGCCCTCGGCCCGGTTGCACTCGGGTAGAGTGTCGTTCAGGTCGTACGGGAAGCGGTAGATCGCGAGGCCGTCGCGCTCCTCTGCCTGGACCTGCGCAGCCTCGACCTCGACCCGTCCTTGATTGAAGAGGAAGTCTTGCGCGACCAGCAGCCTCTCGGCGCCCTTGGCTCGCACCTCCACGATCACCTCGGGTGCGCGCACGAAGCCATCGTCCGCTTCGAGGATCCTGACCGCCGGTCCAAAGAGGGCGTCCGAGTCTAGGCCGGGACCCGGCGAAAGCCCGATGGCGACGCCTACGATGAGGTCCACGCCGGGCTCCAGGTCGAAGGGTAGGGACCGACCAAAGTAGAGGGGATTGTCTCCTTCCCCGTCGGTACCGGGGGGATACATCCGAACCTCGGCCACCAACCCCCGTCCGTAGGGGACTGATTCGAAGGTCAGCTTCGTCTTCGCTCCCAAGACAAACGGCGGGGCCCGCGTCCTGCCGTTCGGAGCGATGACCTCACCGAAAACCTCCACGCTTCCCGCCTCGGGAGGCGGCGTGTCGCCCCAAACGAAGTCGAGGCGGAACCGGCCTGCCTCCTCGGCACAACCAACGGCTCCAACAAGCAGCAGTGCCGCTGCAGTTGCTTGGCAGACAGCTCGTGTACGACGAGCCCCATGGACCCCGATCTCCATCGGACTCGCACACGCTTTCACGGCGCACACCGACCCAACAACTGCGAACGAGGTCGCATCGAAAGGGGAACCATGTTCCCGCGAGACGGGTGTGGGTGCAGGGTGTGTTGGTTCGGGTCGAGTCGGCACGAGCCAGCCGCGCCCGAGAGGGACGCTAGGAAGTCCAAGCGGGTTTGGGATCTGAAACCCTCCCACACGAAACT
>CAYYOT010000132.1:0-5936 GCA_964473255.1 uncultured Myxococcales bacterium
ATCGGGGCGAGAGGATTCGAACCTCCGACCCCCTGCTCCCAAAGCAGGTGCGCTAACCGGACTGCGCCACACCCCGAAGAGGTCTGCACCAAACGGCAAAACCGACGACTCGTCAACGACGAGCGTACGCGAAGTGGGCGCGGAGGAGCGGGAGGATCTTCCGCAGTGCGTGGCCGCGGTGAGAGATTTCGAGCTTCTGGTCGGCGGACAGCTCCGCCATCGTATGTCCGACCGGCAGCTCGAAAATCGGGTCGTAGCCGAACCCGTTGGCGCCTCGCGGATGCTGGGCGATGCGACCCGCGCAGACGCCTTCGACGCCGACCGGCGACCCGTGCCCGCAAAACGTCATGGCGCACACGAACCGGGCGGAACGACGGTCCTCGGGCACGCCGTCCAACCGCTGAAGCAAAGCCTGCACGCGGTCGGCGTCCGTCCCTTCGACCCATCGCGCCGAACGCACGCCAGGCGCGCCGTTCAGGGCGTCGACCTCGAGGCCCGAGTCGTCGGCGAGGACCGAGGTCAGTTCGAGGGCCTCCGCCACGTGACAGGCCTTGAGGCGAGAGTTCTCCAAGAAGGTGGAGCCCGATTCCTCAGGCATGTCGAGTCCCGGGTAGTCGAGGGTCGAACGGACCTCGACGTCAGGCAGCGCCTGGCGAAACTCGTGAACCTTGCCGGGATTCTGCGTGGCTACCACCAAGACCGGTCGGTCGCTCACGTGTCCCCCGCGATCGCCGCCTGCTGCTTCTTGACGAGCTCTCGGATGCCTTCGGAGCCCACGTCGAGGATCCGGTCCAGCTGCGCCCGATCGAAAGGCTCGCCTTCCGCCGTCCCTTGGACCTCGACCAAACCCCCTTCGCCGGTCATGACCAGGTTCAGGTCGGTGTCTGCCTTTTGGTCTTCTTCGAAATCGAGGTCGAGCAGCACTTCCGAGCCAAGCAGACCGAGCGAAACCGCGGCGACGGCACGCACCATGGGCTGTGCCCGGAGCAAGCCTCGGCGTCGTAGATTCATGACCGCCAACGCGAGGGCAACCCAGCCGCCCGTGATGGCGGCCGTCCGCGTCCCGCCGTCGGCCTGAATCACGTCACAGTCGATGCTGATGGACCGTTCGCCGAGCTTCTTGAGGTCGATGGCCGCTCGCAGGCTGCGTCCGATCAGTCGCGAGATCTCATGGGTACGTCCGCCGACGCGACCCTGCAGCGACTCGCGCTTCATGCGGCGGTCGGTCGAGCGGGGTAGCATTGCGTACTCCGCAGTGACCCATCCTTTTCCGGAGTCGTTCATCCATGGCGGGACCCGTTCTTCGACGGACGCATTGCAAAGCACGCGCGTGTCTCCGAAGGAGCAGAGTACCGAACCTTCGGCCCACTTCGTGAAGTCGGTCTCGATTTGAATCGGCCGAAGCTCGGAGGCGCCGCGGCCATTCAACCTTTCGGGCATGGGGACGGACGCTAACGACTCGGACGAGGAAAGCAAACGAAGTCATTCGCCCAAATAGCGTAGTATTCCCGCGGCGAGACGGTCGCCGATCTGTTGCTGACCCGTTGCCGAGGAGAGGTAGCGTCCTTGCTCCGCGTGGGATGCATACCCCGCCTCGACCAGGACCGAGGGCACCCGTGCGTTCTGCAGGAGGTAGAACGGCGCCTGACGCAGACCACGGCTGGGACCGAGGGGCTCCAGCTGCCCCAATTCCGCCTGAATGGCGGCGGCCAGGTCCGCTGAACGCCGATGTGCCGCTTGATTCTCGAGGTCGTCGATGATCGTTTCCAAAGGATCCGCGCTCGCGGGCCGCGGCGCGTCGAGACCCGCTTCCTCGCGTGAAACCAGGGCCGAAGCCTCGCGAGTAGAAGACAGCACCGAAGCGACGTAGGTTTCCACGCCCCGGCGACCGGGGCTGCCGGAGGCGTTCAGGTGAATCGATACGAAGGCGGCTGCGTTCGTGCGGTGAGCAACGGCCAGTCGGTCAGATAGGGGCGTGGTCACGTCGGACCGACGGGTGAGGACGACGGTGACGCCGCGTTCCCGTAGACGCTCGGCAGCCCGTCGACTGATGGCCAGGGCAACGTTCTTTTCCTTGGCACCCGCCGCCGTGCGGGCGCCATCCTCCACGCCTCCGTGACCCGGGTCGAGCACGACCGTCGCGGCCAGGAGCAGGGCTCCGACGAGCGTCACGGAGAGAGGCGCTCCATCATGCGAGGGAACGGAATCGTCTCCCGTACATGGTGCAGGCCGCAAAGCCAGGCGACGGTTCGCTCCACGCCCAGACCAAACCCGGCATGCGGAACCGACCCGTAGCGCCGAAGGTCTTTGTACCATTCGAAGGCGGTCTGAGGCAGGCCGTGGTCATCGATCCGCTGCTCGAGCGTCGCGAGATCGTCCTCGCGCTGACCACCACCGACGATCTCGCCGTACCCCTCCGGGGCGAGGACGTCGACGCAGAGGGCTCGGGCGGCGTCATCGGGGTCGCGCTTCATGTAGAACGCCTTCACGGCATACGGATAGCGGTGGACCATGACCGGCCGGTCGTAGAGGCGACTGAGGATGGTCTCGTCCTCGGCGCCGAAGTCGTCGTCGACTCGGGCTTTGCGCGGCGCGGCCGACGGTTCCGAGGCCCCATCGTCCTCCGCGAGGGACTCCTGACCGGCGGGGCGGGGATCGGCGCGGCCGTCGTCGATCGCCCGATTGATCTCGTCCACCGCTTCGGAGTGGGACAGCCGAGGAAACGGCTTCCGCACGTTGCGCAATGCCTCGACGTTTCGACCCAACGCCTCGAGATCGGCAGCGTGGGTCTCGACCACCCGTGAGACGATCTCCACCAGGAAGTCCTCGGCGAGGTCCATGGCCCCTTCGAGGTCCATGTATGCAACCTCGGGTTCAACCATCCAAAACTCCGTGAGGTGCCGGCGCGTCTTCGACTTTTCCGCGCGGAAGGTCGGGCCGAAACAGTAGACCTTGCCGTGCGCCATGGCGCCCGCTTCCATGTAGAGCTGACCTGACTGCGTCAGGTAGGCCTGGTCGTCGAAGTACGCGACCTCGAACAAGTTCGAGGTTCCTTCGGCGGCGTTCGGTGTGAACAGCGGTGCATCGATCAGCGTGAATCCGCGGTTGTCGAAGTAGTCCCGGATGGCCCGTATCACCGTATGACGCACCTTCATGATGCGGTGCTGACGGGACGACCGAAGCCACAGATGCCGATTGTCCATGAGGAAGGCTACGCCGTGTTCTTTTTTGGAGATCGGATAGTCTTCCGCAGCTGCGACCAGCTCGAGCGCCTGGCCATGGAGCTCGAAGCCCAACGGGGACCGGTCATCGCGGCGAACCGTGCCGCGGATGATGATCGCGGCCTCTTGGGTCAGGGCCTTTGCACGAAGAAATGTGTCTTCGTCGGTATCCTTCTTGGTCATCACGACCTGCACCGTGTCCGACCCGTCTCGAACCTGGAGGAAGTGGATCTTCCCCGATGACCGCTTGTTGTAGAGCCATCCCTTCAGCTCGATCGTCTGTCCGTCGAACTCGTCGAGGTTGGTTCGGATCTCGGTGATGGAGGGACGCTCCCAGGCGTGCATGGCCGGGGACGCTCGCCCATTCCAGCCGCCGGAGCAAGGCGGACGATGAGGAAGGACGCTTGGCTTGGCCGCCCCGTCGCGACACGATCCCCGGGGTGGGGCTCCGACTCACCGCCGGCGTAGCCCGTCCGCGCGTGCGGCGGTGGCTGGCGCCGCTGACGCCGCTCTACGGTGAGGCCGTGGCCGTTCGGAATCGTGCCTACGATCGAGGATGGCTGACGATTCATCGCGCATCCGGGCCCGTGATCAGCGTGGGCAATATCGCGGTAGGCGGGCAGGGCAAAACGCCGATGGTTCTCTGGCTCTCGGCACGGCTGGAGGCTTCAGGGTGGCGGGTAGGCGTGGTCAGCCGCGGATACGGCCGCACGGGTCGCCGACCGATCGTGGTGTCGTCGGGCGATGGCCCCCTGGTCTCCTCCGACGTCGGGGGAGACGAGGCGGTCCTGACGGCGCGTCGTACGCGGGCCGTCGTCCTCGTCGATCGAGACCGAGCGCGGGCTGCCGACCGAGCCTTCCGGGAGTTCGACGTGGACGTCGTCGTCCTCGACGACGGGTTTCAGCACCGACGCCTTCATCGGGATCTCGACATCTTGGTCGAACGAACTCCCCCGGGTCATCTTCTGCCGCGCGGGCTGAGCCGCGAGCCGGCGTCCAGCCAGCAGCGCGCCGACGTTCTCGTCCGGATTGCCTACCGGCCGGCGACGGCTCTTTCCCAAGGCCGACTCGACCGAGACGACGAGGACGGTAGCGTCTCCGCGGTCTGGCGCCCCCGGTGCACCGTAGCCCTGGACGGCTCGGATCCCCGGTTGCTCGAAGAACTCCGCGGGCGACGGGTGGTCACGTTCTCCGGGATCGCGAATCCGTATGCTTTCGAAAACCTGCTCGGTGATTTGGGAGCCGACGTCGTGGCTTCGCTGCGGCTGGCCGACCACGCCGGTCCCTCCCCGCGGCAGCTCGACGCCTTAGTTCGCGCCGGGATCGAGCGCGGGGCCGACCTCGTGTTGACCACCGAGAAGGACGCCGCGCGATTTCGGGAGGTGCGCTCGGGTATCCGAGCGCTGCGGGGTGACCTCGAGTTCGACGAGGATGTGTGGCTAGAGACCAGGATGAACCGGATGCTCGTCGGCCGGGTCAGTCGCCGCCCATGTGCTCTCTGACCTCGGCCAGCGTTCGCTTGAATAGCTCGCTGTCCGGCTCGAAGATCAGGGCCGTCCGCAGGTCGCGTTCCGCTGCCGCCCAGTCTTGGGCCTTGATCGAGTCCTGAGCCTTCTTGAACAGCTTTTGGCCGGCCGGCGTCTTTCCCTTCTGCTCCATCTGCTCGCGACGGGCTTCCTGCTCGCTTTCGTCCGTGTAGCGAAGCTTCTGGGCACGGTCGGGGCCGCTGATGTCCTTGATGTACTTGGCTCGTCGCCGGGGGTCGCGCAGGATCGTGTACGCTTCGGCTACCCGCTTGGCGATCCGCATGACGGCCGTTCGGAGCTCGCGGTCGGGAGAGCGAAAGAAGGCGTCCGGATGGTAGTTCTTTTGCAGCTGATGGTACTTCGCCTTCATCTCCTCGTGGGTAGTCTCCGGCGTGCATCCCAGCACCTGGAAGTAGTCGAGAAGGTCCAGGTCGTGGGCTATCTGCTTCGTTTCGGCCACCCAAGCGGGGTGGATGTTCGGGTCGACGGCCACCGGCGCTCCGCTCTCAGCGGTTCGAGACCATCAAGTCTTCGTTTCGTTGAATGGCTTCCGAGACTTCATTGTCGCTCAGACCGCTGCTCAGATTGATCGTCGTACTGGCCCGAGCGCCGGTCTCGATGTCGCGCGCGGAGACGTTCACGATGCCATCGGTATCGATTTCGAAGGTCACTTCGATCGAAACCTCACCACGAGGAGCGATGCGGAATCCGGAAAACTCGAACTCGCCCAACAGCTCGTTCTCTTCTGCGAGGTTGGACTCGCCTTGATAGACGCGAATTCGAACGCGCTCTTGGTTGTCGGAGGCCGTGGTGAACACTCGGGTCCGGTCGATGGGAATCGGCGTGTTTTTGTCGATGATCCGCTCGCTGTATCCGCCAACCGTACCCAGTCTCAACGTGAGAGGCGTGACATCCAGAAGGTAGGTCGATTGATTCGTGTCCATCAACGCGTGTGCCTGGATGGCGGCGCCCATGGCGACGACCTCGTCGGGGTCCACGTCGGTCATCGGCTGCTTCTGAAAATAGTGGCGGACCGAGGACCGGATGATGGGCAGCCTGGTTGGGCCGCCGACCAGGATTACGCAGTCGATGTCCTGCGCCGTCATGCGTGCCGACTGGAGCGCTTCGTCGCAGACCTTGAACGTCCGCTGAACGAGATCCATCACCATCTGGTTGAACTCGGCCCGGG
>CAYYOT010000133.1:0-5529 GCA_964473255.1 uncultured Myxococcales bacterium
GCCGCGAGCCCATCCCCAGGTGCCAGGCCCGAAGGTCCCCGGCTTTTCTCTCGCCCCCCGAAAGGAGCGGGGTCTTATCCGGTATTAGCACGCCTTTCGGCATGTTATCCCGGGCCCAAGGGTAGGTTACTCACGTGTTACTCACCCGTCCGCCACTCTACTCAGCCCGAAGGCTTTTCGCGTTCGACTTGCATGTGTTAAGCGCGCCGCCAACGTTCGCTCTGAGCCAGGATCAAACTCTCCAATTAAACTCGGAAAGTTGTCCCCCATGCGCAATGCATGGAATTACTTAATTAAAATTGCTCAAGGGCCAACATAATCTGGTTTAAACGAATGCTATTCAGTTGTCAGAGACCGAGCTCCGGAGCTGCCTCCAGAGCCCACCCCGCTCTCGAGCGGGGCAAGGAGTAGAGCCGAGACCGTTCTTGGTGTCAACTCTTTGAGCCGAAAGCGTCGACTCCGTGAAGCCGCCGTTCGGACCACGCTGCGCCCGTTTGCGAAGCGTGGAGGCGGCTTATAGAGACCGCAGGCAGGCCCGTCAACCCGAAAAGAGCCCGCGATCCGAAAATCGTGCTCCGGTGGCCAGGAGGCCCGAAAACGGACCTTCCGAGCCGTTCTAGCCTTCGAGGAGCGCCCGCACGAGGTCATCGGGCCGATTGCGACGCAACCGGTGGGCCCGGATGATCCCCCGCAACTCGAGAGCCGCCTGGTCGAAGTCATCGTTCACGAGCAGGTAGTCGTAGTCTTGAGCCTGACGCACCTCGTCTTTGGCCTCGGCCAGGCGTCGCTCGATCGTACCCTCGTCGTCCGTCGCGCGGTTGTTGAGCCGCCGTCGAAGCTCAGCCATCGACGGCGGAAGGACGAAGATCAGTACGGCATCCGGGAGGCGGTCGCGGATCTGCTTGCCGCCCTGGACGTCGATATCCAGGAGCACATCGACCCCCCGCTGCAACTTGTCCTGCGTGGCGGCCAAGCCCGTGCCGTACCGATGCTCGAATACGCGGGCCCACTCCAAGAACTCGTCGCGGGCGACCATGAGGTCGAACTCCGTGTCGTCGATGAAGTAGTAGTCTCGGCCGTTCGATTCGCCACGCCGCGGCGAACGGGTCGTGTGCGAAATGCTGCGCTCCACGTGGGAAAGCGTCTGCAGGAGCCGCAGACATAGGCTCGTCTTACCCGTGCCTGACGGGGCGGAAATGACGATGGGAAGACCGATCCGCGCCAAAAGCCCTACTCCAGATTCTGGACCTGCTCGCGCATCTTCTCGAGCTCGGCCTTCATCTCGATGACATCGTGAGCGATCTGTACGTCGTTCGACTTGGCGCCGATCGTATTCACCTCGCGATTCATCTCCTGCAGCAAAAACTCCATGCGCCGTCCGCCCGGCCGCTCGTCGTTCAGAAGCTGACGAAGCTGCGACTCGTGGCTGGCCAGGCGCTCGAGCTCCTCGGACACATCGGCCCGATCGGCGAGCAGCACCACTTCCTGCGCCAGACGCCCCTCATCGACCTCACCGGCGTCCAGCAGCTGCCGAAGGCGCTCCCGAGTCCGGGCCACCCGTTCTAAAACCGATCCCTCGACCCGCGAGCCGACGCTCCCTCGTAGCTCCATCATCCGCTCGAGACGAACAACGAGATCGGCGCAGGTCTTTCGGCCTTCCAGGTGCCGCATCGCCACCAGGGCATCGAGCGCGCCCTCGATCGCAACTTTGGCCGCCGACTGGAGCTCCGGCGGCGGCTGAACCGGCCGCTCGATGAAAGCTCCGGGAACACGCAGGACCTCAGACGCCGATGCCAAGGGAGCAACCCCGTGAAGTTCCGCGATCCGCTGACCCGCTGAGACGATCAGGTCGACCCGCGACTCATCGAGCTCCCAGCGCGAGCGACCCGACGGTCCGAGTTCGACGGTCACCCGTACATCCACCCGCCCCCGCTCGAGACGCCGGCGCGGCAAGCCTTCGAGCGGGCCTCGATCGACCTCGAGTTCGGCGGGCAGATGCCAGCGAACGTCAAGGAATCGACTGTTTACGGAGCGGATCTCGACTGAGACGTGGCCAGAGCCGACCGGCGCGTGGCCGGAGCCGAACCCGGTCATGCTGCCCGGCATGGCCCATGGCACCTTCCGGCTGGGCGCGAGTCAAGTCGCGGGAGCTCGGTCCGCCCACTCCTTAGACAGCCTCTCGACGGCACTCGCCATTCGATCCAACCGCACCCGAACCTCGTCGGCCTGAGTCTGAACGCGGGCCAACGAAGACTGCCCGTCGAGCGTCAACCCCGTGGGATCGCCTTCGGCTTTGTGGATCGCGTCGAGCTCGTCGTGCAGTCGGGCCAGCAGCGCCTCCTCGAACCCCATCTCGATCTGGCCTTCGCGGAGCGCCGGCACCAGGGCCCCGACCGCATTCTTGAGCGCCCCCTCGTGCGGATCGATCGTCTCACGAACCTGGGCCGTCTCGACGGCGACCTGCGACATCACCCCACAACACTCGCGCCAGGTCAGGGCGATCGCTTGCAGGTCACGCAGGGACGCTTCCAGAGCCTCCACCGAACTCGCGGGCTCCGACCTGCGGTACGGCGCATCGGCCAGGGTACCGAGCCGCTCGCGGATCCGGCCCAGCTCGCGCCCCAGGTCTTCGTTGGCCCCGCGCAGCTCGCTGAGGATCGCTTGGGCCTCGGCCACGCCCGCCGTTCGGTCCTCGATCTTGGACGCGCGCGTGAAGCTCATGAGGACGCGCTGAAGCTGGTCGCTTCGGCCTTCCCACGACCGCGTCCGCGCTTCTTGGAGGCCTACTTGGTCCAAGCGATCCGCCACGGCCCGCAGGGTCGTTTCAATGCGTCGCTCGGCGCGCTGCTGGGAGGCTTCCCTATCGCGCAGTTGCGCCTCCGCTTTCAGCAAGCGTGCGGTCGTCTGCTCCATCCGACTCGCCACTTCGTCGGCCTGGCGAGACCACGGCCCAACGCGGCGGCCGAACGACGACCAGCCTTCTCCAAGGCCGTGCAACCCCGAAAGGATGGCCAGACCGGACCCGGCAACTTCTCGCAGCAGCTTCTGGAGCCCATGCAGACGGTCGTGCACCCGTCGGGCGGAGCGACCGAGCGCCGAGCGAACCGGTTCAGGCCCGGCCTCCGATCCTGCGCGCGCCGGGTCGAACGCGTCGATGACGCGCGCGGCTTCCGTAAGCGCATCGTCCCGTGCCGTGGTCACGACTTCGGTTCTCCGCCGTTCGAGACGGACGATGGCGTCGGCCACGTCGGCCCAAAGTGGGTCCCTACGCATGGCGTCGGGCACGATGGCGTCCGCGCCTCGGCTGCAAGCCTCGATCGCCTCCCGCACGCGCCGTACTTGAACGAGGAACATGCGCGCGAGGAAGGCGCCGCCCGCAGCCCCTACCAGGACGACCGAGAGCGCGGCCATGGCGAGACTCGACCAAAACACGATCCCCGCGACGGCTCCGGCCGCGGCCGCGGCGCATACGGATACCGTGAACATAACGAGGCGTGCGTAGCCCACGGCGACAGCATGCCGCGTTCCCGGAGTAGCGCCAAGCGTTCGGGGGGGCTGCGGGTCGGTCAGTCGTTGCCGGTCAGCAGGTTCAGTTGACCGTCGATGGCGATGGTCATCCCGTCGGCCAAGCGTTCCCAGGTCCCCCGCTGCCCCTCCTGGTGCGCGAGTACCACCGCTCGAAAACGGCGGAGGGCCTCAGCGACGGCCTTGAAGTCGGTTCTCGCCGGATCCACCGGCCCCTCGGGCAGTGCTTCGAGTCCGGCCTGCGTCTTCAGGTAGACCGGCAGACCGCTGCCCGCGCTAACGATGCACCGCCCGTTCGTCGCAACGTACGCCGCCTTTACGGGACCATCTTGCGCCTCGCTCGAAAGTCCGCGGATCGTGTCGACGGTCTTCGCCATGACCAGGCGCGTATCGGGAACGGAAAAGAGCGGATCATCCAACCCGCCCGCCTTTCGGAGCGCCGACAGGAACATCGCGAAGGCGAGAGCTGCCCCGTTGCCCTCGCCGAACTCGGTCGCCAGGAAGTCCGGAAGCTTCTCCCGGATCGTGTCGCGCATGGCCTCCAGGGGCTGCAGGTCGCCCGAGCCAGCGAACAGCCAGCGGCGAAAACGGTAGAGATTCGTCCCCCCGGAACTGCCCGAAGCGACCACGATGTGGGAGTGCAGGTCCTGGGTCATAGTGTCGATCCCGACCTCAGTCTCCGCATCCATGGGGCGGCGCATGATGAGCGCTCGGTCATCGGCGTAATAGCCGATCCCCCAAGCCCCGTCCCGAGCATCAGGTTCGGGTAGCTCACGGCCCAACAGGTGCGTCAGGGCCGGCATGTAATCGGCGTCGTTGGCGAGTGTTGCAATCAGGTACACTCAGGCTCCTCATCTCGGGGCGACCGCTGCGCCCACACGCACACCATAGTGGCCAGTCCGAGGCGCAAGCAAGCAGCCTCCGACAGTCGCGTGGCGCTAAACTTCCGCTTCGGTCCAGCCCGGTGCATACTCTCGCAAATGGCCGCCGGGGCGGGTGCGAGAGGAACACATCCCACCCTTCACCCGGGACCGAAAGGAGCGCGCGAGCACCATGACTGAACTGGCCATGGGGATCGATCTCGGAACGAGCTATAGCTGCGTCTCGATCATCGAGGACGGCATTCCCGTCGTCATTCCGAACGAGTGGGGGGAGCGCACGCACGCATCGGTCGTGTCGTTCATGGACGACGGCCGCGTCCTGGTCGGAAACGACGCCAAGAAGCAGATCATCACCAACCCCGGGAACACCGTCTACTCCGCCAAACGGCTGATCGGTCGCTTCTTCTTTTCCGAGGAGGTTCGGAAGGCGCGTACGGTCGTTCCCTACGAGCTCACGGAGGGCCCCAACAACTCGGTACGCATCGAGATCGGGGAGCAGATGTATTCGCCCCCTGAGATTTCGGCGATCGTGCTGAAGGAGATGCGCCAGATCGCCGAAAACCACACCGGCCAGACCATCAACAAGGCCGTCATCACGGTGCCGGCGTACTTTAACGACAACCAGCGGCAGGCCACCAAAGACGCGGGAAAGATCGCTGGTTTGGAAGTCTTGCGGATCATCAACGAACCGACGGCCGCCGCGCTCACCTACGGGTTCGGTCAGGGCTACCACCAACGGGTAGCCATCTATGACCTGGGCGGCGGCACCTTCGACATTTCGGTCCTCGACATCGGGGACGACGTCTTCGAGGTGATCTCCACCGCCGGCGACACCTACCTCGGCGGCGACGATTTCGACGACCGGATCATGCACTGGCTGGCCGATTCGTTCAAACAGCAGCAGAACGTCGATCTGAGGGAAGACAAGTTTGCCCTCCAGAAGCTCAAGGAGGCGGCCGAAAAGGCGAAGATCGGTCTTTCCGAGCACGAGGTCGTCCAGATTCACATTCCCCTCATCCACACCGACGAAAGCGGCTTCTCCGTGGACTTCTCCACCACGCTTTCGCGCGCCGAGTTCAACCTGATGGTGATGGATCTCGTTCAGCGGTCGTTCAAGGTCTGC
>CAYYOT010000134.1:0-5403 GCA_964473255.1 uncultured Myxococcales bacterium
GTCTGGGGGGGCTGATCTCTACGGGTACGCGTACCAGTTCTGGGCTGGACCGCTTGAGAGGGGGGCGCTCCGACCGGTCTCGACGTCGGTCGCACGAATACCGACGGTGGCGCCGGTGCAACCGCAGTAGCCGCCACAGCCGCACGCACCCCCGACGATCCCCGTGGAGTAGAGGATTCGACCGTGAGGGTCGTCTACGCCGCCGAAGCTCCCAGAGAGCTCCGCGACCCGGCGACACTCACCATTCGTGAGATCGAGTTCGATGGGCCCTTGGTCGCTCGCGACCCAGGCGTAGGGTAGCCGGACACCAGCTTGATTCGGTGTCCGTGACCGGAGCCGTCGGTGCACAGCCGGAGCAGGTAGGACTCGACGACTTCCCCCGTCGAAAGGTCAACGGCCGAAACCAAGCCACCCGAATTCAGATAGGCCCGGTCGTGGGAACCGATCGCGACTCCGGCCATCCCATCGACGGGAAGGGAGTTGGCCACGATCGTTCGGTTACCGCTCGACACGTCGACGCGGACCAACGAGCGCGCCTCGCCGTCGAAGACGAAGGCCCGGGATCCGTCTGCCGAAAGCGCAGTCGACTGGGGCGTATCGAACGTAGGCCCTTCGCCCCTTTGGTCGTTCGCAACGACCCTTCGGTTGCCCGTAACCTGGTCGACCTCGAGGACGGCCCGGCGCAGCTCGTCGACGACGAGGAGCGATCGACCGTATTGAGCGAGGCCGACGGGCAGGCCGAAGTGAGGACCGCTGCCTCGCTCCGGAGCGGACACTATGGACCGATTGCCGGTCGGGCAAGGTAGGGCCTCGACCCACGGTCTCGTCGCACGCCACCCGGTGTGCCCCGGAGGTTGGGTCTACGAGCCAGAGCGCGTGTTGGCTTCGGTCGAGCAGCCAAGGGTCGTCCGCGTAGGCGCTCACCACCAAAGCATCGACGAGTGCCTCCGTGCCCTCGATCTTCTCGTGCTCGCCCGTGACCAGGCTGATTTCGAGCAGTCGAGGCTCGGTGTCCATGGGCCATCGCCATCGGCTGACCCAAACCCAGGCCCGATCCCCTTCGGCCCAAACCCCAGCGAATAGCTGGTGGTGGGGCTGTCCGTCGGGCAGCGGCTCCAGCTCGAATTCGGTAGCGGTCGCCAATCGCTCGGCTTCGATCTCGTAGCGCCGGAGCATGCCTGGCTGCAGAACGAGGAGCTGATCCCCATCCACACTAAAGCCAAGGACGGGAGCCCTGACCGGAACCGTCACGTGCTCGCCCGTGTCGAGGTCGACGAGGAGGAACCGATAGTCCGTGCCCTCGCGACCCCTCACGACGACGGCCCGTTCCAGAGCCGAATCCACCGCGAGCGTCCCTTCGAATTGAGCTGCTTCCCCCGCCGCTGGCACCAGGTTGCTCCAGGTTCCGGACTCGATGTCGACGGCGTGGATGCCTCGAGAGTTCGCGACGATCAGCCGCTGCCCGACACGATCGAGGGCGAGCGCCCAGTGAGGTGCATATGAATCTCCGTCCTCGGGCGTATGGGTCGTGACGACCGAGCGCAGGCCAAGGTTGGAGGCTCACTCCTCGAACGAGGCTCGATCGGGTCCCATCCGCCCAGGTGGCTTCGATGGTCAGTGGGAGCCAGCCCGGAGTCACGGCGAGCTCCGCCGACCACAGGGTGCCTGCAACGGGATCGGAGGACGCCGTGTCTCCGTTGATGGTGACGGATCGAGCCTCGGGGGCCGCCGCTCGAACCGTGAGCGAGGGCGACGGCTCGATCACAGAACGTGGGGGTGGGAACACGAGTCGCAAGCCACGCCCTTACGCCTCGCCCTCGTCCATCTCGACGGTCGCCCAGTCGATCCCGCAGACGGGGTCGGCGGTTGGGGGAGGCTGCCAAGGACTCGGAAGCGAAGCGTCGCCGCTGCCGGCGGCATCGTGGGTTCCCGCATCGGCCGGACGAAGGCCCCCCGTCGAGTCGTAGCAGGCCCAGAGCGCCAGGCCCCAAGCCACGGTCCGTAGGTTGGGAGAGGTCGCGATAGCGCGCAGCACTTCGGCCTCGGTCAAAGCAATCAGCGTGCCCGACTTCCCGATTCGCAGTCCGGTTGGGGAGTTACGACCTGGAATCGAGAGGCCGCCCTCGGAGGCCGATCGCCGGCACCGTACATGCGGGCCGCAGGATTCCGGCACCAGGTGCCGCGGCGCAGAACGCTCGCGCTGCTCGGGGCGTCTGCTTGCGGTCTCGTGCGGGGCCCGAGGGACCTCAGTGATCGAGGCGGTAGCAGATGAGTCCGATGAGTACGCCCGCGACGGCTCTCGGCTCGGAGAGCTCGCACCCGGAGCAGCCTTTGGCGCGACAACAGGATAGGGAGCGCGGCGGCCTCTGATCTCGCTCCTGGCGCACCTGCTGACGGAAGACCTGTCAGACGGCGCCTTGTTGGCCGGCGTTCGAATCGATAGCCCCTTCCGAGGCCCGCCCCCGTCGTGAACAGGCGCGCGCGTGTCTACCCCATCGCTACGTCACCAAATGGTCTCGACGTCCGCGAAGTCATGAAGAACTTGGTCCTTCGTGAGCAGCGGTAGCCCCCCCAGCAGCGCGGTCGCGACGATCACGCGGTCCGCCGGATCGCGATGCGCCCAGGCCAGCTCGACGCTCTTCAGCCAGGTCGTGACGTCGACCGGCAGCAACTCGACCACCGCGCTCTGCTCGATGCGTCGAGCGAGCTCCTCGACCGTGATCCCCAGGTCGAGGTGGCCCCGCTTCACCTTGATGCCGATCTCCCACAGCGAGATCGAGCTCGCGTAGCCGCCGACGGCTTCCATCCGCTCGCAATGCTGTGTCGCCGATGGCGAGAGGCGCTCCGGGTCCAGCGCCCACCACAGAAGCGCGTGGGTATCGAGGAGGATCACGTCTCGGGCCACTCGTCGGTCAACGGGGCGAGGAGATCCTCGTGATAGGTCACGCGGCCGCGGACGTCCGAGAAGACCTCGGCGGCGGACCGCCGGCGCTTGATCGGTGACACTCGGAGCACCGGACGGTTGTTGTCGGTGACGATCAGCTCTTCCCCGGTCTCTTCAACCTGCCGAAAGTACTCGAGCATTTTGGCCTTGAGCGCGCTCTTGGAGACTTGCATCGAGTCATTATGACCCTAGTCATGACCATGGTCAACAGATCGCTCGAAGTGGCGCGGGGGGTGGGGGCGACCGTCGTCGGCGCACGCGGCATCTTGGCCGTTCCCCCCACGCGGGCCAGGCTGCCGTCCGTGGCACGGTCTCGCCCCACCACCTCGCACGATCCTCACGACTTCGAGGCAGCGTTGGAGGCGATCTCCGACGACGATCTCCGCGCGGTCGTCCGCGACATGTCGGAGGGGTTCGACGACGCCACGTTCGCTCGCTCCGCCAGCGCGCTGGTCGCCCGCGAGGTGACCCGGTACCTCGAGACCGGGGACCACGACCCGAGCTACGCCGCCTGGCCCGGCCAGAACTTCCTCGCGAAGGCGGAGCGGGGGCATCGCGAGCTGCTCGATGCGCTCGTGGCCGAGGTGCATCGTCGGTTGCGGCGAGTCGACCCGCCGCCACCGCTGCCCGAGCTCGACCTCATGGCGTTCACGAGGGCGAAGGTCGCGCCCATGGTGCGCGGCCTGTTCCCGAAGGCCGAGCAAGACGCGGTGCTGGGCTTACTCGAGCGATCGGTGGTCTTCGTCGGACCGGACAACGTCGAGGACGTGATCCGCGAGCAGGCTCGTTGGCTTCACACCGCGTGGAACCTGGCCAACCTGTTCCGGGCAGCATCGGCGCCGAGACCCTCGACGGCGACTCCCGTAGCCTGTTGGGCATCGGCCAGGAGACGACCTGCTTCGTCTCGATCCAGTATTTTGGCCAGCGGGCCCCGTTCGCCGACTTCGTCGTCCACGAGGCCGCGCACGTCTTCCACAACTGCAAGCGCCGAACCGCGGGGCTGCGCGAGACCCGCCATCGGGAGTGGCTGCTCGATATCGAGTTCACGAAGCGCGAGACGTTCGCCTACGCCTGCGAGGCGTACTCGCGCGTGTTGGAGCGCGCGCCTAAGGCTCGCGACCGACCCGCGATCGCACGCGAGCTCCCGGCCAGCTTCGCCTCGGGGGACGACCGCGTCGACGGCGAGGAGCTCCGAGACATCGTCGCCGAGGCGGCGACCCGGCGGAACGGGTGGAAGGTGATCCTCCAGCGCTGCAAGTCGACGTTCTGAGCGCCGCGAGCACCGCGTGGCCCCAGCGCCGCTGACCATGGTCCCTTTTCGCGCCCGGAACCCAGCCATCGGGGTGAAACCCGCCTCTGAAGAGGCGGACCAAGGGCCGATAATGGGCGCTATGTTAAGACCCGACGAAGGAGACCCTGAGGAGAGCCCAGGCAGACCGAGCCCAGGTGCCTTTATCGTTCCTATTCCGCACGGGGCCTCAGCTGTGTCATGTCACGTGTGTCGACCGGGCTCGAGACGATGGGCCGAGTGGCCGCGTGGACAACGACGACCCGACCCACTGGCGTGTCCTCATGCGCTGCATCGCGTGGACTCCGCTTTTCGTCGTGACGGTCGGGCTGGGTTGTGGCGACGACGGCCCCGACGGAACCGGCGACGGCACGAACTCCGAGCTGGATGCGCAGGCTTGGCGCGTCGAAGGTGCGATCAAGATGGAGCTAGCTCGAGACTTCATGCGGTGCGTTGAACTGGGCCGTGTGTCGTTGTGGTGAACAACCCTCGAGGCTTGGTTGTCGCCCGTCGATCCTGCCCCTAGCCTTCGGCCGGGGAGGGACCAACCACATGATGACGATCCGAAGTTCCCGTGGTTTCGCACTCGGAGTCGCACTCGCTTCAGCTCTGCATCCGAAGCCGGCTGGAGCGGTTATGTTCACCGAGGAGCAGCGTCTCGAAGCGAGCGATGCCTCGCCCAACGACGAGCACGGATGGAGCGTCGCCGTCGATGGAGACACCGCAGTCGTCGGCGCCTTCTCCGCCGATACGTCAGCAGCAGCGGACGCAGGCGCGGCGTATGTCTACGTTCGCAACGGGACGACATGGACCGAACAGCAAAAGCTGGTGTCGAGCAGTGGGGGCAACGTACTGGGCTTCGGCTATTCGGTCGATATCGACGGCGACACGATCGTCGTCGGTGAGCTGCTGGGACGCAACGGGTTGTTTGCTGCCGGAGCGGCCTACGTGTTCGTTCGCACGAGTACGACCTGGACCGAACAACAGAAGCTCGTGGCGAGTGACGGAGTCAACTTCGACCAGTTCGGCTTCAGCGTTGCCGTCGATGGTGACGTCGTGGTCGTGGGAGCGCCTTTCGATGAGCCGGATCCCGCATCCGATCCGGACCAGGGGGCCGCCTACGTGTTTCGTCGGACCGGCACGACCTGGAGCCATTAACAGAAGCTTCGAG
>CAYYOT010000135.1:0-5343 GCA_964473255.1 uncultured Myxococcales bacterium
CTCTTCGAGCGGTTCTTGAACCCCGAGCGGGTGAGCATGCCCGACTTCGACGTCGACTTTTGCCAGGAGCGCCGCGGCGAAGTCATCCAGTACGTCACCGACAAGTACACGCCGACGAAGGTGGGCCAGATCGCGACCTTTGCCCAAATGAAGGCCAAGTCGGTGATCAAGGACGTCGCGCGCTGTCTCGAGCTGCCCTTTGCCGAAGTGAACGCCCTGACCAAGCTCTTGCCCAATACCTACAAAGACGAAAAGGGCAACGCCCGGCCGATCACGATCGAGAAGGCCCTGGAGCTCGAGCCGAAGCTTCGCCAGCTGGCCGATGAAAACGCGACCTACGAGGAGGTCATCTCGATCGCTCGAAAGCTCGAGGGTCTGTACCGGCAGGCGGGAATGCACGCGGCCGGCATCGTCATCGCCGATTCGGACCTCTGGGATGTCGTCCCCGTCTTTCGCGGAAGCGACGGGGAGATCGTAACCCAGTTCTCCATGAGCGACGTCGAGGATGCGGGTCTCGTGAAGTTCGACTTCCTGGGCCTCAAGACCCTCGACGTCGTCTACCACGCCGAACGCCACGCCAATGTCCGCCTCGCCCGCCTCGTCGACGACCGGGACGTCGACGCGCTGTGGCGCTTCCCGCACGTGCGGCGGGCGACTCCGTCCCGAGAGCGACTGCAGGCGGCCCTCGCGGCGGGCGAGGCGTTCGTGGACCGGCGAGCCCGACAAGGCTCCGGTCTCGACCTGACGCTCCGGACGCATCTTTTGAACCTCGACGATGCCGAGGTCTTCAAGCTGGTGGGTCGCGGACAGACGCTCGGCGTCTTTCAGCTCGAATCATCCGGTTTTCAGGAGCTCTTGAAGAAACTCAAGCCCGACTGCTTCGAGGACATCGTCGCCGCGGTCGCGCTGTATCGACCAGGTCCGCTGCAGACCGGGATGGTGGACGACTTCATCGACTGCAAGCACGGGCGCAAGGCGGTGACTTATCCCCATCCACTCTTGGAAGACGTCTTGAAGCCGACGTACGGCGGTTTCGTCTACCAGGAACAGGTCATGCAGGCCGCCCAGACCATGGCCGGCTACTCCCTCGGCGGCGCCGATCTCCTCCGGCGAGCGATGGGTAAGAAGAAGCCGGAGGTCATGGCCAAGGAGCGGGTGAAGTTCGTGAGCGGGTGCCAAGACAAAGGCATCTCCGAAAGCGATGCTTCCGACGTGTTCGACCTGATGGAGAAGTTCGCGGGTTACGGCTTCAACAAGAGCCACAGTGCTGCGTACGCCCTCATCACGTATCAGACCGCATACCTGAAAACCTATTTTCCGGTCGACTTCATGGCAGCGCTACTTTCGACGGAAGCCAACAACACCGACAACATCGTCAAGTATATCGCCGAGGCCAAGAGCATGGGGATTCGCGTGCTGCCCCCGCACGTGAACGAGAGCGACCGGTCATTTTCGGTCGACGGCGACCGGATACGCTTTGGGCTGTCGGCCATCAAAGGGCTCGGCGACTCTGCGCTCCTGGCCGTTCTCAAGGCCCGCGGCGATGGCGGCGCCTTCGGATCGCTGTACGAGTTCTGCGAGCGCGTTCCTCTCAAGCAGCTCAACAAGAAGACCTTGGAGACCTTGGTGAAGAGCGGTGCGTTCGATGGCTTCGGTCAGCCGCGGGCCCGCCTGCATCGCGCGCTGGAGGGGGCGATCGATGCCGCCCGCAGCACGCAGAAGGCCGCCGAATCGGGACAGGCGGTGCTGTTCGGATCGCCGGAACTGGCCAAGGCCGTGCGCCCGCGTGAGGTCTACGACGATCAGGTCGTCGAGTGGCCGGAACTCGAACGTCTTCAGCTGGAAAAGGAAGCGCTTGGTTTCTACGTTACCGGGCATCCGCTGGAGCGCTATTCAGAAGAGCTTTCGCGCCTACGCGTCACGCCCGTCGCCCAGCTCGAATCGAAAGGCAACCGGGCCGAGGTCAATCTCGGTTGCGTAGTGACGACGCTGCGTGAGCGACCTCTGCGAGACGGCACGGGACGCATGGCCTTCGTAACCGTGGAGGATCAATCGGGCGTGGCCGAGATTATGGTTCCGGCCAAGGTCTTCGTCGAAGTGGAAGACGTTTTTCGCCAAGACGTACCCTTGATCGTCCAGACCGTCGTATCGCTCGACCGAAACGAAGACGGCGAGCCTCGACTTCGGCTTCGGTGCACGGGAGCCATCACCATGGCCGAGGCCCGGGCAGCGGCGACGCGTCGGGTCGTGGTCACTCTGGGGGTCGACCAGATTGAAAACGGCGGACTCTCGGCGTTTCGTTCGCTGTTCGAAGACCATCCTGGGAGCTGCGACGTCCGCTTGACGCTGAAGGTGTCGGGTGCCGGCGACGTCGAGTTTCAGCTCCCCGATGCGCTCCGGCTCGACCCCTCCGACGGGCTGGTCGACCGGGCCGAGCAGCTCTTTGGTCGAGGCTGTCTTCGCTTCGCCGGATGACGACGAAACGCGCTATAGGACGACCATGGTTCGGACGACCATGGTTCGCCGTAGTGGCGTCGTCGCTTTCACCGCCGCTCTCTTCGGCGTGGGCTGCTCCAACCCGTGCGAGGAGCTCGACGCCAGCCTCCAGTGCGAAAATTGCGAGGATGTGGCCCGGGTTCTGTGCGAGGGCCTGGTCAACGAAGCCATTCGCATCGACGACGCCGAAGCGTGCGAGGAGCTCCTCGGCCCTGGCTGTCCGGGGCCCTGTGAAGAGCTCGACGCGGATGACCTCTGCCGGGCATGCTCCGATCCTCTCGCCTGTGTCGACGCCGTCAGGCGCGCCCAGGAAGGCGGCGACTCCGACACCTGCCGCGGCGTCGCCGCCGACCCGTGTTCAGCGTAAGGCCTGCGCCGGCGCCGATCCCTCTTCTGCAACCACATTTCGGCGATCTCGAGCCCGTGCTACCTATAGCGAAGGAGGGGATGGTTCTAACATGATCAAATTCATCGTCACTTTCGTCTTCATCACGGGACTCGGCGCTGCCGCGGTGGGCTGCGGCAACTCGTGCGACGATCTGAGCAGCAGCAACAACTGCTCGAGCTGCTCCGAACAGGCGGTCTCTGCGTGCGAAGCTGCCGTTCAAGCGGCCAAGGACGTCGACAACGAGGACGCCTGCGACATTCTCAAAGACGACTCTTGCTTGGTCGAGTGACCTGAGCCGATAGACCCTCGCTGCATGGGAGTCGTTGCCCGGCTGCGCGGATTGCGAAAATCGTACGGCGACGTCGAGGTGCTCAAGGGCTTCAGTCTCGACGTTCGTCGAGGCGAGTGCGTGGGCCTGCTCGGTCCCAACGGGGCGGGCAAGACCACGACCATGAAGCTGATCACGGGCCAAGCCCGGCTGGACGACGGTGAGCTCGATGTCTTTGGGCTCGCCCTACCTCGGTCATCGCGCCAGGTTCGCGAGCGCTTGGGCGTGGTCACCCAGGAAGACACGCTCGACGAGGAGCTGGATTGTCGTCAGAACCTGACGGTGTACGCCAGCTTCTTTGGCCTTTCTTCGGAGCAAGTCGAGACGCGCGCCGATCAGCTCCTGGCCTTCGTGCAGCTCGCCGACCGAAAGCACGCACGCGTCACGGAGCTTTCGGGCGGCATGCGGCGTAGGTTGCTCGTCGCGCGGGCCCTGATCAACGAGCCCGAACTCGTGCTCCTCGATGAGCCCACGACGGGGCTCGACCCACAGTCGCGTCAAAACGTCTGGCAGAAGGTCCGGCAGCTCAAGCGTCAGGGGACGACGCTCATCTTGACGACCCACTACATGGACGAGGCGGAGCAGCTATGCGACCGACTCGTCATCTTGGACCGAGGACGGACCGTGGCCGAAGGGACACCATCCGAGCTCATTCGCGACATCGTCGGCCGGGAGGTCATCGAGCTTCGGGCCGACGATCGGACGCCGGCCGAGATCGCGTCACGACTCGATCTTGGTTCGCTTCGCTCGGAGCCGTTCTCGGACACACTCTACGTGTTTCTGTCGGAAGACGAGCATGCACCTCCGTCACTGTGGGACATCGAGGGCGTCGAATCTTTCCACCGTCGGGCCACCCTCGAAGACGTGTTCCTGCGGCTCACCGGTCGAGAGCTGACCGAATGACGCTACAGTTTCGTTGGCCTGGTCCCCGGGCCCTCTACGTCGTTCGCCGAAACGCCATCGTGTGGCGTCACGGTGCGATGTGGTCGAGCATTCTCGGCGATCTCTTCGAGCCGATCATCTACCTGTTCGGGCTCGGCTATGGACTCGGCTACTTCGTAGAAGACGTCCACGGTGAGTCTTTCGTGGGCTACATCGCCCCCGGACTGCTGGCCATGGGCGCCATGTGGTCGGCCTCGTTCGAAAACACGTACTCGGCCATGACGAGGATGGACAAACAGAAGACCTACGACGCCATCATGGTCACGCCGGTCAACATCGAAGAGGTCGTAGCTGGCGACATCATATGGGCGGCCACCAAGTCGGCGATCGGTGGGACGATGATGCTCCTCGTCGTATCGGTGATGGGTCTGGCCACCTATCCACTGGCCTTGTTGTGCATTCCTCAGGCCTTCCTCACCGGCCTGGCGTTCGGGGCGATCTCCATTACGGTGACCGCGGTGGCGAGGACCTACGACTTCTTCACTTACTACTTCACCATCGTCCTCACGCCTCTCCTCCTCCTGTCCGAAGCCTGGTACCCGCTGGATGGGTTCCCTCCTCTTCTACAGGCCGCGGCCAACCTTTCTCCACTCACCCACGCCGTGCGACCGATGCGAGTCTTCATGGGCGGACGATTCACGCCCCAGGCCGTGGTCAGCCTCGGAGCCCTCGTGGTCTTCTCCGTCGCTTTTTCCATCCTCGCGATGGTGCTCATCCGCCGCCGCCTCGTCAGGTAGTCGAGGCGCGGATCCGGTGCTTGTGTGGAGCCGGATCGCGGAACGGCGGCGCCCAGCCGTCCGGAGGTCCAGCCCAGCGAAACACCACCAGGTTGATGCGGTCCCCGGCGTCGAAGACGATACCTTCGGCCAGCAAGAGCTGTTTCTGCCGCTCCGGACGTATGACCTCGCCCTTGTACGAGATGCGGCCCGACGCATTGATGACCCGCTGCCAGGGAACGCTGGCCTGACGACCGGGGGGGAGGTTCTTCAGCGCGTTCCCAACCGCCCGAGCGTAGCGAGGCGAGATCACATACGTAGCGACCTGACCGTAGGTCGCTACCCGGCCGACCGGGATCATACGGGTCACATCGTACACCGCTCTCCGGAATGCTTCGGTCGTGGTGATCCCCGACTTCACAGCGGCTCGGAAATGCACACGGGAAACGCGGCATCGGGGGTCTTTCGACACA
>CAYYOT010000136.1:0-5086 GCA_964473255.1 uncultured Myxococcales bacterium
CGCGCCGCCGGAGCCAGAACGCCCGCATACCGAACCTGATGCTGACGCGGAGGAGCCCTCGTCCGCCGCCGCCGCCGTCAAGCCGGACACGAGCGCGAGCGCGAGCAGGGTTTCATGGCGGCACCTCGACGTCGAGCTCGACACAGCTTTGATGCGCGCCGACGGGCCAAGGCTCCCCGCTCTCGGCACCTAGTCCCCGTGCAGAGGCAAAGGAAAGACGGCGAAGCCGCACCCAGGCCCGTGGGCGACGCTCTGGAACTCGCCGCCGACATAGAGCCGGTCGTCTCTCGCCCAAACCCGATGCACCCGACCTGGAATCCAGGGCACTTCGGGTACGGGAGCATTGGTCTCGAAGGCTGGCAGTACCGATAGACCTACTGGCGAATCGTTTGACGCCCCCCCGACGAAGACCAGGTCTTCTTCGACGATGAGACTCTCCACGGAACCGGAACGCTGCGGAGCCCACGGCAGCAGATTCCCGCTCGTATCGAAGGCCGCGAGGGGCTCGTTCCATCCCCCAACGTAGACGACGTCGTCACGAACCGCCAGCGTCGCGACTAGCTCCACCGGATTCGATGAGGGTGACCAGGGTAGAAGATCTCCAGAGACAGATAGTGCAGCCAACCCGTTCCGGCGCTCGCCACCAACGGTCTCGAAGATGCCGCCGGCGTACATCGTGGAGCCGTCGATCTCGATGTCATTGACGATTGCCCGACCGGTGCCGACGTCTACGCTCGGTGCGAACGAAAGGATCCGTCCGTCGAGGTCTAGTGCCGCGAGGCCGGTTCGCAGTTCGCCCCCCACCGCGTTGAAGGCCCCCGCCAAATAGATGTCATCGCCATGGACGACAATGTCAGCGACGCCCGGGTACCGTATCGAGCCATATCGCCTCTGCCAGCAGTCGCAATCGATATTCGGCGCCCAGTTCAACAGGCGCCCATCAGCGTCAAGCGCCGCCGCGTGGCTGCGGGGAGCGCCGTCGATAGCCGAGAAGGTGCCGCCGACGTAGAGCACGCCGTCGTGGAACGCCAGCGCATCGACAACGCCCTCGACGTATGGATCCCAGTCAAGGAGCTCGCCTTGAGGACTGAATGCCGCGAGATTCTGACGCTCCTTTGCGCCAACACTCTGAAGCCTCCCACCGAGAACAACGCCCTGCCGAGTGACGACGAGGCTCGTTACGCCGTCGTCCGCCGAAGGATCCCACGGCAACAGGGAACCGTCGGGGCGGAAGGCAGCAGCATTCAAGCGTCGGGCTCCCTGAGCCCAGTTGAAGGCCCCCGCAACGTACACGACTCCGTCTACGACCGCCAAAGCCTGCACCTCGCCCGGCGATACGACGCGCCGGGCCTCGGTCCGGAGGTGATCGTACCTCAGGTCGATCACTGTCGGGCTGACTCGTCCGTCAGAGTCCAGCACGGCCAGATTCACCCTCGGAAGATCGTTCGCAAAATCGAACCAGCCGAACACGTACACAGCCTCGTCGGTAGCGACGACACCATGGACCGCCGTGTTCCCGGGATTCGGCGCGGTGGTGGCCTCCCTGAGCTCCGTGCTCCAGAGTACGGAACCGGTCGCCAAAGACCTAGCCCGGAGGACGACGCGCGATGAATCGTCGAGTCCCTCGGCGGTGTAGAGGCGTTCAGACTGCGCGTGGACCGGGCTCTCGAAGGGGTGCAGCTCGACCGCAATGGGAAGAAGCTGGCCGGCATGGTCGAAGACCGCGACCTTGTCGCGAGGCTGGCCATCGACTTGGGTGAAACGGCCGAACAAGAAGAACCGGTTGTCCTCGGCCACCACGCGGCGGGCGGGTCCATCCAGCTGTGGGGCCCAGTCGAGAACCCTTCCTTCGAGGTCGATCGCGGCCAACCCCCCTCGCGCCACACCCGCTACCGCATCGAAGAACCCGACCAAATAGAGCGCGGACGGCCCGCGCACGCCCGACGCGCCGTACCCGTCGTACTCCAGCGACCATTCCGGCACGGGCTGACCCGGTACGACACGCACCAGATTCCCGGTCGGCCGACCGCCGACCGTTAGGTCCTCGCCCACGACCAAAACGCCCCCTTCCCCGTCGGCCGCAACCGTGACTGCGAAGCCTCGGACTTGAGGAAGGCTAGCAAACGCCCCTCCGGAATCGAGATCGACGGAAAGAACGGAGCCCCGCCACGGGCCGACTGCATGGAACTCACCCCCCACGTAGACAGTGCCATCATCGCCCTGGGCCACGGCCCGAACTCGGTCCGCAAAGACCATCCCATCCGACCCGTTGAAGCAGACGCCGTTGAATCCGTCACCGACCGGGCTCCACGGATCTTCGTTGGCGTCTCTTGCTCCCGCATCGCTTGCACCGCTCGAAAACGGCACACGCTCCGCAACACAAGCGGCTCCGGCAAGGAGTGTCGCGCCCAACCACAGACTCGAGACCCAGCGACCCATGCAGGAAGTCGGAGCAGCTCGTATGCCAGCACGTCGCTCGATGACTTATCGTGCAGCGTCACCGCACGGTGACGAGGACGCGGCGGCCACGCCCCACGCACGGGCTGCGAGCGCAGGTGGTGCCCAAGCCGGTCAAGCTGGCGGTCGTTCGATCGGACGAGGACAAGGACGACCACCAGGACGAGGGCAGAAGGCCAGCCGGCTCGCCGTGTGGTGGGCGGGCTTCGTGGATACGTTGGCTCGACCTTCGTCGGTGGTGGCGACCGCGGTGGCTTGTCTGCTGATGGTCGTCTGGGTGGGACGACCCCCCGCACCGGGCGAACGGAGTCCTCAGGGTACAGGTCGTTCGACCGGGATCATCGCGATGCTGAAGTCGCCCATCGAGGTCATCTTCGGGCCGCCCGTGAGCAGGTTCCGGACGGTCGGGGACAGCCAGGCCACGTTGAGTTTCTTCGCCATCACTTCGGTGGGGAACGAGATCGGGATCGACGACGGTCGTCGCGTGCCCCGGGATGGACGCCTTCAGGTTCGAGGCATCAACGACGATCCGGACTTCAGCCGGTACTTCGCGGTGTTCAGCCTCAGCGACGAGGGTGAAGTTCACTGGCATCTGCCCGCATGGGACGGGCCGATTCCGCCCAGCATGTTGGAGCTGAAGCCTGGTGCCCATCCGGAGCTCGATCCTACCGAGAGCGTGTTCGAGGAGCGAATGGCCGCGCTCGACAGCGGTCACTACCGACTGGTGCTGCTGCTGAGTCCGCGGATGGCCAACATCAAGCGATTGAGCGACGAGCTTCGCGAGACTGGGTCGCTGCCCCTCGATCCCGAGAACTTCGAGTTCTCGGTTTTGGGCTCCAAGCCTACCATTCGCGTTCTCGATGTGACCGTACCGTTGCTGCAGGCCTGTACTTCCCGCACGGCGAGGTCTACGTGCTCTTCACATGGAGCCGAGCCAGCGACGGTGGATGTGGGCTTGGGCCGTGGCCCTCCTCGCCATCGCGATCGCCGGGGTCCTGCGGCTGCCGACGCCGCCGCACGGAGACCATGCCCTCTTCATGGTCGGCGCCCGGACGCTGGCCGATGGCGGGCGCCTGTATGTCGACTTCTGGGACAACAAGCAGCCCGGAATCTACTGGTACAGCCTCCTGAGCGGCTCACTGTTTGGCTACCGCATCATCGCCACGCGCGTGATGGAGCTGGCGGGCAACCTGGTCTTCACCGGAGTCTTGGTGGCATCGGGGCGCCGTCTGGGTTTCGGCCCCCTGCTGTCGGCTCTGCTGCCCCTCGCGATCATGGGTTCCTACTACGCGAGCGGCGAGGACTGGTTCCTGGGTCAGGTGGAGGCCGTCACCTTGCCCTGGCTATTCGTGGCCGCGTGGGCATGTACCCGGGCGTTGGACCACCCCGACTCGCTCCGGTGGCACTTCGTGATCGGCTTTGCCTCGGGGGTCACGGCCCTTTTCAAGTTTGTGCTGACGCCGCTCCCCTTCGTCTTCTGGCTGACGACGATGCTGGCGAATCACTTCCTCGGTGAGTCGCCACCGCGACGTCCGTGGGCCTTGGTGATCGCCGCCGGCGCGGGCGCCGCCCTGCCGCTGGGCGCGGCAGCGGCGTGGTTCTGGTTCCGCGGCTCGCTCGACGAGGCGACCTGGACCACCTTCGTCTATCCGCTGGGGGCTTTGGCCGACCTGCCGATGGCGGGCTGGGGTCGGCTGAAAGAGAGCTTGCTTTGGGTGCTGGGCGCCATGGGCCCCTGGCTGTTGCTGATGGCTATCTTCGCTCTGGGGTATCGGGGCGTTAACAGCGAGTGGCTCTTCATTCTCTGCTGGCTATGGATCGTGGTCGGTGGCTTCTTGGTGATGGTTCAGAAGTTCTCGTGGTGGTCGTACCACTTCCAGCTCTTCTACGTGCCGGTGGGGCTGCTCGCGATCCGTGGCGTCTTCGGGCTGATCGAGACCGGCCGGGGGCACCGCTGGCGCTCGGCGCTCGCCGGTCTGCTGGTGGTGGTGGGCGTGGGCCTGAGCGGCGTCCGGATCCTCCAGACGGCGCGCATCACCGTGGGCGCGCTGCGGCACCCGAAGCCGGGTCCGCACGGGGTGGCTCGGGCGATGTCGGGGAAGATCGACGGATTCTGGACGGCGAGCGCCGTCCTCCGAGAAGACGGTCGCGAAGATGCAACCATCTACGTGTTCGGCGATCCCATCATCATGTTGCTGAACGACAAGACGTACGCAATTCCGCCCCATGGCTGGGCTTGGGAGTTCTTCGGCCCTGAGCTTTGGGCCGCCCTCCCCGCGCAGCTAGCGGCGGCTCGACCCGACTTCATCGTTCTCGACGACTTCTACCGTCGGCTCATGGTGGAGCGCGCGCCGGGCCTGCTGTCGTGGATCGAGACCGAATACGAGCGGGTGCACCGCTACGACGAGGTCGCCTTCTGGCAGGCTCGAACTACGCTGGCGGCGGGCGAACCCGGGGCCCAGGGCACTCTCGGGTTGCCGGAGACAGAACAGGACGAGTAGGCCCAGCCACGTGAACAGACGGACGCTAGGTATTGGACGCTAGGTATTCCAATGGGGTTTGAGGTCTGAACCTCTCCTCTTCGAAACTCCTCCCCGTCTGCACGAAGACAATCTGCGTCAAGAACGGA
>CAYYOT010000137.1:0-4481 GCA_964473255.1 uncultured Myxococcales bacterium
GAGATCGTAGAGGACTCGGACGTCACGCTTTACGTCTTGTCTTCCGAGTATGGCGCGGCTACTCATCTGGAGAAGTTCGACATGCTCGATTTTGCCGACCTGATCGCGATCAACAAGTTCGACAAGCGCGGGTCTCTGGACGCCCTGCGCGACGTCCGCAAGCAAGTCCAGCGCAACACTCTACGCTTCGACGCCAAACCGGAGGATCTGCCGGTCTACGGGACAATCGCCTCACAGTTCAACGACCCGGGCACCAACCGCTTGTACCGAGCCGTCATGCGAAGCATCGACGACAAGACGAATGCGTCATTCGGGACCCGACTGGACCTGGTCGAGGCGGACAGCGACAAGATCTTCATCATTCCGCCCGAGCGCACCCGCTACTTGGCCGAGATCGCGGAGTCGTCGGATGAATACGGATCTTTCGTCGACGAGCAGAGTGCGGTGGCCAGCTTGCTCTATCAGCTACATGGAACGATCGAAGCGCTGAAGGCCGAAATCGGCACGGAAACGGTCGAAATCACCGCGCAAGGGGAAGCGGGCCTGGTGGCCGCGCACAAGACCACCATCGGCGCGCCCGCCTACCTCGATGATCTGATCAATCGCTACGAAGAAGCCGAGACCAAACTCCATCACGAGAGGCTCCGGCTCCTCGATGACTGGCCGAAGCTGGTTGGCCGGTACGAAGCCGACAAGTATCAGTACAAGGTTCGCGACCGCATCATCGAACAAGACTTGTTTACGACTTCACTCTCCGGAACCCGGATCCCCAAGATTGCGCTGCCGAAATACAAGGACTGGGGGGACATCCTGCGTTGGCTCTTGACGGAGAACGTCCCCGGATTCTTCCCCTATGCGGGCGGCGTTTTTCCGCTTCGCCGGGAGGGCGAGGACCCAGCTCGGATGTTTGCCGGTGAGGGCGGACCCGAGCGCACGAACCGACGCTTCCACTATCTGTCGGCCGGAATGCCGGCGGCGCGTCTGTCGACCGCTTTCGATTCCGTCACCCTCTACGGCGAAGACCCGGATCACCGACCGGACATCTACGGCAAAGTGGGCAACTCGGGCGTCAGCGTCGCGAATCTCGACGACGCGAAGAAACTCTATTCGGGCTTCGACCTGGCCGACCCGAAGACATCGGTGTCCATGACCATCAACGGACCGGCGCCGATGCTGCTTGCCTATTTCCTGAATACCGCCATCGACCAGCAGTGCGAGCTGTACATCCGACGGGAAGGCCTCGCCGATGACGTACAAAAGAAGATCCGCGACCTCTACGGTGCGAGCTCTCCTCCCGCCTATCGTGGACCCCACCCCGAAGGACATGACGGACTGGGGCTCATGCTTCTCGGCATCACGGGAGACCAAGTTCTACCCCGCGAAACCTACGAACGCATCCGGGCCGATGCCCTACGGGCCGTCCGAGGGACGGTACAGGCCGACATCCTCAAAGAGGATCAAGCACAAAATACCTGCATCTTTTCCACCGAGTTCGCTCTACGGATGCAAGGGGACATTCAGCAGTACTTCATCGACAACGATGTCAGGAACTTCTACTCCGTCTCGATCTCCGGCTATCACATCGCCGAGGCTGGAGCGAACCCCATAACCCAGTTGGCATTCACCTTGGCCAACGGCTTCACCTTCGTTGAGTATTTCCTTTCTCGCGGAATGCCGATCGATGCCTTCGCCCCCAACCTCTCCTTCTTCTTCAGTAATGGGCTGGACCCCGAGTACTCGGTAATCGGGCGAGTCGCTCGACGAATCTGGGCCAAAGCCATCAAGAACAGGTACGGGGGAAACGAACGCTCCCAGAAGCTCAAATACCACATCCAGACGTCCGGCCGGTCACTGCACGCTCAAGAGATTGCTTTCAACGACATCCGGACGACGCTGCAGGCGCTTTACGCCTTGAACGACAACTGCAACTCGCTCCATACGAACGCCTACGACGAAGCAATAACGACACCGACCGAGGAGAGCGTTCGCCGCGCTTTAGCCATCCAGCTGATCATCAATAAGGAGCTGGGACTCGCGAAGAACGAAAACTCTTTGCAGGGCTCATTCATCATCGACGAGCTCACCAACCTGGTCGAGGCGGCGGTCCTGGAAGAGTTTCGTCGACTCTCGGAGCGCGGCGGAGTGCTCGGGGCGATGGAGCGTCAATATCAGAGAGGCAAGATCCAGGACGAGTCTCTGCAGTATGAGACGCTGAAGCACTCCGGCGAGCTTCCGATCATCGGGGTCAATACCTTTCTCGATGCCAAAGGGTCACCGACCCTCATACCGGAGGAGGTCATCCGCTCCGACGTCGAAGAGAAAGAGTTCGCCATTCGTTCTCGCGACGCGCGACAAGCCTTCTTCGCCGAGACTGCTCGAGATGCTCTCTCCGGAGTCCGTCGGGCGGCTCTTGAAAACGGGAACGTCTTCGTGGCGCTGATGGAGGCAGCGAAGAGCTGCACGCTCGGTCAGCTCTCGAGCGCCCTCTATGACGTCGGCGGGCAGTACCGTCGGAACATGTAGCGCGCTCGAGTCAGGAGAGGGCGGGGTCTTTGTCCGCCGATGACGTCGTCCCGCGGTTCGGCACCGGTCGTGGTTCGGACGTGTCGCTTGTTTCGTCGACCGGCGGCAGGAAGACTTCGAAGGTGGTGCCCTCGCCGAGCTGCGAATCTACGCGGATCCAACCCCCTTGGGCTTCGACCGACCGTTTGGCCGCCGGTAGACCTAAGCCCATGCCTACGCGCCCGGGTCGCTGCTGCAGTCGAGGCTCGAACAACTGCGGCAAGAGCTCGCGGTCGATACCCGGTCCGTTATCGCTGATGCGAATCAGAAGGCCCTCACCGTTGGGCCGCACTTCGACCCCCAGGCGGCCCCGACCCTCCAATGCCTCGAAGGCATTCTGGATGATCGTATGCAGTACTTGGTTGATCGTACGAACGCGGAAACGAAGGGGAGGCAGATCGGAGGGCGCTCGGATTCTGACCTCCACCTCCCCCCTCTTCTG
The DNA here is from genome assembly GCA_964473255.1 of uncultured Myxococcales bacterium. Lineage (GTDB taxonomy): Bacteria > Myxococcota > Kuafuiibacteriia > Kuafuiibacteriales > Kuafuiibacteriaceae > Kuafuiihalomonas. The sequence goes on from CAYYOT010000137.1 coordinate 3,005, forward strand.
CTCGGGGACCAGCGCGATCACCCGCTCGATCTCGGCAGGAATCTTCGCCTCCAGAACGTCGGACTGGTCGAGCCGGGCGAACTCGCGCAGACGATCGACGATGTCGCTGATTCGAGTCCCTGCGCCGGCAATGGTACGGGTCGTCCCATCGACGGCATCGACCAACGCCGAGTCGCCGAACTGTCCCCGCATGCGCTGCACGACTCGACTCTGCGTCGAGGCCGAGCTCACGATCGCTCCCAGCGGTGAGTTGATCTCGTGGGCGATTCCCGCCACCAGACCGGTCACGGCTTCCATCCGCCCCTGCATGATGGTTTCAGCTTGCCGGCGTCGCGCCTCGGTCTCCGCCATTTGGGCCTCTACGGCCTCCCGCAGCGTCCGCCGGGCACCCCAGGCCAGGACGGCCAAAAACCAGCCGGTCATCGGCAGCGTGACGACCCGAATCATGTAGATGGGCAGGTTGACCGACGCCGTCGTGAACATCTCCAGCGGCGATGTGGTGAACACCACCCTGCCGTCCCACACGGCGTAGCCGAGCAAGGCGAGATGCACGACCGCCGCCCCCTGGCCGACGATGTTCGGATACAGCGGCCGGAGCGAGAGGCCGTTGATGACGATCAGGACCATCGAGACCAAGTAGAGCTCGTTCTTCAGAAGGAAGGCCGGATTTGCTTCGGTCCAACCAACGGATGCGTACCAGGACAATGGAAGAGCCGCGATCACGAAGAGGTCGAAGCCGGCAAGCACTCGTGAGACCAAGGCCAGGCGCCGCACCTTCTTCACTTCTCGTAGGCCCTTGAACGCAAGCAAGAAGCCCACCGCAAACACGAAGAGCTCGAACACACGGTACTGCCACCGCATGTCGATCACGACCGTGGATGCGACACCGATGACGAGAAAGGTCACCCGGGCCATGATCGACCAAGCGAGACCGGTCGACTCGCGTCGATCGACGACCGCTTGCAGCGCCGCTTGATCGGGCGGAGCAGCCGCAACCTCGAGACTCGACATGGAATCGGGCTGCAGCACGAACACCTCAGGCCGTAGAGGCCGACTCGTCCCCCGAAGGAGCGGGTCGAGGTTCGGTGCGAGTCCGAAGGCTGGTCAGTCGCACCGCGGCCGAGTCGAGCAGCGAATACATGACCGGAACGATCACCAGAGTCAGAAAGGTCGCGAACGTCAAACCCGAGATGATCGCGGTTCCCATCGGTCCCCAGAACTGGGTGTTGGCCGAACCGATCTGAAAATTGGGATCGAAGGACCGAATGTAGCCCACGAAATCGATGTTGATCCCGAAGGTCAGCGGTATCAGACCCAACACCGTCGTCATCGCCGTGAGAAGGACGGGCCGCAATCGCGTCGCGCCCGCCTCGACGATCGCCTGCAGTTTGGACATGCCGCGGGCTCGGAGCTGCAGCGTATAGTCAACGAGAACGATGTTGTTGGCGTGGATGAAATCAAGTTCGGCGACAATGAC
>CAYYOT010000138.1:0-4317 GCA_964473255.1 uncultured Myxococcales bacterium
GCGATCTGACCGATCAGCGGTCGCCGGTACTTGTCCGGCAGCCAGTCCTTGGGCTCGCTCATCTCATCGGCGTCGACCCGCGCCTGAAACCGGGCCTCCAGCTCTTCCAGCGTCATGCCCCTAAGCTAATGACCGACCGTCCATTCGGTCAATCAATGACCTCCTCCTGGGCGACCGAGGCGTATGGGCAGGCGAACCCGCCCGAGTAGGCGTTACCCGCTACCAGCCGAAGAACTTCCGAATCCGGCGAGAGCGCCTACGCAGCAAGAACGGCACTTTCCAGGCGCGTGCGACCCTCTGGAGCTGAGCGTCCGCCAGCCGGCTGCCGAGCTCGGCGAGGTCGGCTCCGAACGGGGGCCAGAAGGGTTCGGGTCCGGAGCTTCGGTCGATGAGCACGGCCTTCGGGCGGGCGAAGGTGGTCAGGGCCCACCGGCTGTTGGCGATGCCCGGCCCGCTCTCCCGGGTTCCCGCCCATGGAAGCTCGGGGATGGCGCCGGTCAGAGCATGATTGTTGATGGTCACCACGCCCACGTTCAGCCGGTCGGCCAAGCGTGCCCCGCGGGCGACATCCGAGGTCCAAACCGAGGCGGTGAGTCCGAAGGGCAGCCGATTGACCAGGTCGATGGCCTCGTGGGCGCTCCCCACTCGAACCACGGCGAGGACCGGTCCGAAGGTCTCCTTGCGAATGACATCCATCTCGAAGGTGCACCCATCGAGGAGGGTCGGCGGATAGGTTCGTCCGGGTCCCGGAGTCCCGCCGCACAGCAGCTTGGCCCCGGCGTCGACCGCCGCGCGGACCTGCGCATCCACGCGCTCGACCTGGTCATCGCTGGCCAGCGGGGCCACGTCGACGTCGAGAGACTCGGAGGCCCCGGTCCGCAGCGCCGTGAACGCTTTCGTCAAGCGCTCGACCAGCTCGTCCGCGACCTGACGCTCGACGAAGACCGCCTCCACCGCTCCGCAGGCTTGGCCGGCGTTCTGCAGGGCCCAGTGGGTGAGGCCGGCCGTGGTTCGGGGCAGGGCGGCGTCGCCGAGTACGATCGCCACGTCCGAGCCCCCGAGCTCGACATTGGCGAGCACACCGCGCTCGGCGCAGCGGACCGCGACCTTTCGGCCGGTCTCCACCGAACCCGTGAAGTTGCAGGCATCGATCCCGGAATCGATCAGGTGTTCTCCGACCTGACCGTCACCCTGCACGACGGAGATGAGGTCGGCCGGCAGCTCCGAGGCAAGATGGTCCACGAACCACGCGCTGCTCTTCGGCGTGAGCTCCGATGGTTTGACCACCACGCCATTTCCGAGGAGCAGGGCGGGATAGACGCTTCGATAGAGGCCCGCCGCGGGGAAGTTCCAGGGCGCGATCACGCCGATCACCCCGCGCGGGACGAGACTCGTTCGAGCTTCCTTCCGCGGGAAGGCGAGCGGATTCAGCCGCACGGTCTCCGGTGCCACGTAGGGCTCGATCACCCCCACCCAACCGTTCAGGTTGTCCAAGGGTCCGAGCGCCTCGGTGAAGAGCCCGTCGACTTCGAGTTTACCGATCTCGTCTTTCGCCAAGCGGATGATCCGGGCTCGGTCGGCCAGCATGGCTTTCGCCGCTCGCCGCAGCGCCTCGACGCGATCGGGGAAGGGCAGCGTGGACCAGCTCGGTTGGGCTCGCCGGCTGAGTTCGACCCGCCGGCGAACGTCGGCCGGCGTCATTCGACCGTCCACGTCTCGCCGCTGCGCAGCAGGTCGTGCACGCTCATGGGCCCGCCCAGCGTCTTGGCGGTCTCGGTCTGACCGACGATGCGCCGCTCGAAGCTCTCCCGCTCCACGTCGCGAAAAACGCCGAAGATCATGGGGAACTCGGGCGGAGCGAGATGCGCGAGCAGGGAAGCCCAGGCCGGACTCGCGTGGGATTCGTCGTGAACGGGAAGACCATCGGTGTCGGCGGGGACGACCTCCGGTCGAAACTGCGGTGCCGGCACGACGGTGATGGCCTTTCGACCCTCGTCGAAGGTGAGCGGCTTCCCCGGCTCCAGCCAGAGCTGGCGGGTGGAGCGATGGGCTTTGTCAGTCACGTTCTCGAATGCGCCGTCGTTGAAGACGTTGCAGTTTTGCAGGATCTCCACGAATGAGGTTCCTTTGTGGCGCGCCGCTCTTTCGAGCACTTGCTCCAACCGCTTCGGATCCTTGTCCATCGCGCGCGCGACGAAGCCGGCGTCGGTGCCCAGAGCCAGCGCGATCGGCTCGAAGGGTCGCGACGTGGAACCGAAGGGCGTGGATTTGGTCACCTTGCCCTGCTCGGACGTCGGAGAGAGCTGGCCTTTGGTCAGGCCATAGATCCGGTTGTTGAAGAGCAGGATGTTCAGGTCGATGTCTCGCCGGAGGGCGTGCAGGAGATGGCTCGCCCCGATCGAAAGCCCATCGCCGTCGCCGGTCACCACCCACACGGACAGCTCGGGGTTGGCGAGCTTCAGGCCGGTGGCGACGGCTGGGGCTCGCCCATGGATCGTGTGAAAGCCATAGGTGTTGATGTAGTACGGGAAACGGCTGCTGCAGCCGATGCCCGATACGAAAACCGTGTTTTCACGAGCGACGCCCAGCTTGGGCAACACCCGCTGTACGGCGGCCAGGATGGCGTAGTCGCCGCAGCCGGGACACCAGCGTACCTCTTGGTCGGTCTGAAAGTCCTTCTTGGTGAGTTTATCGGCGACGACAACCATCTCAGTCAGCTCCTTCGTTCATGAGTTTTTGGATGACCTCGACGAGCTCCTCGACGGCGAATGGTCGTCCTTGGACCTTGGATACGGACCTGGCATCGATCAAGAACCGAGCGCGCAAAATCGTGCAAAGCTGCCCGCCGTTAAGCTCGGGCACGATCACGCGCTGGAACTTCGACAGCACTTCGCCGAGGTTTTCGGCGAAAGGATTCAGGTGGCGTAGGTGGACATGGGCGACGTCTGCGCCCTGTTCCCGCAAGACGTGGACGGCCTGGCGAATGGCGCCGTACGTCGAACCCCAGCCGACGACCAGCGTATTGCCTCCATCCGGCGAACCGAAGACTTCGACCGGCGGGATCTGGCTTTGGAGCCGTGCGATCTTGTCGCGTCGGACTTCGGTCATCCGCTGATGGTTGTCGGGTTCGTACGAGATGTTGCCCGTGTCGTAGTCTTTCTCCAGCCCGCCGACCCGGTGTTCGAGGCCGGGCGTACCGGGGATCGGCCACACGCGCGCGAGTGACTCGGGGTCGCGAAGGGACGAATGGAAGCCTTCCGGATCGCGATGATAGTCAACTCTCACGTCGGGGATGTCTTCGTCATCGGGGATGCGCCAAGGCTCGGCGCCGTTGGCGAGAAAGCCGTCGCTCAACACGAAGACCGGAGCCATCACCCGCACGGCGAGACGAAAGGCTTCGACCATGGCGGAAAAGCACTCCGAAGGGGTGGCCGGCGCTACGACAACCACCGGGCACTCGCCGTTGCGTCCGAACAGCGCCTGCATCAGGTCGGCCTGCTCCGTTTTCGTGGGAAGGCCGGTCGATGGCCCGCCGCGCTGCACGTTGAGGACGACCAGCGGGAGCTCGGCCGCGACCGCCAAGCCGAGCGCTTCGGACTTCAGAGCGATGCCCGGACCGGAGGAGCCGGTCATCGCCAGGTGTCCGCCGTAGGCGGCGCCGATCGCCGCGCACACGGCCGCGATCTCGTCCTCCGCCTGAAAGGTTCGCGCTCCGAGCTGCTTGTGGCGCGCGAGTTCGTGAAGCACGTCGGAGGCTGGGGTGATGGGATAGCTGCCGTAAAAGAGCGGGACGCCCGCCTTTTCGCTGGCGGCGATCGCGCCCCAGGCCGTGGCCTGATTGCCGGTCACGTTGCGGTAGTGACCGGGCGGAAGCATCGCGGCTTCCACTTCGTACGTCTCTTGAAAGATCTCGCTGACGTCGCCGTAGAGGTATCCGGCTTTCAGCGCGAGGCGATTGCCTTCGGCCACCGTAGACGCACCCTTGAACTTCTTCTCGATGAAGGCCAGGGTCGGCTCGAGCGGTCGACCGTACAGGTAGTACAGGAGCCCGAGCGTCCAGAAGTTCTTCGTGCGACCGATCTCCTTGAACGAGAGCCCCACGTCCTCGAGCGCCTTTTCGACCTGGGTCGTGATGTCGATGGAAAAGGTGCGGAACCGCTCGAGCGACCCGTCATCGAGCGGGTTCGACTCGAAGCCGGCCTTCGCCAGGTTGGCCTTGGTGAAGGCGGCGGAGTTCACGATCAACACTCCGCTGGGCTTCAGGTCGCCCATGTTCACCTTCAGCGCAGCCGGATTCATGGCCACCAGGACGTCGGG
>CAYYOT010000139.1:0-4168 GCA_964473255.1 uncultured Myxococcales bacterium
AAGGTGCGGAAAGCACCCCAGCGCTTTCGTGAACCGCTGCACGAAGACGACCGCGTACCGCGTGCAGCGCGACGACGACGTTCAGACCCTCGAGGAGGGGAAGCTGCGCAAGAAGCTCCGGTCGAAAGACCTCACCGGCCTGGAGCTCGTGCTCCGCGAGGGGGACGAGACCTGGGTGCCGCTCTGCGAGACCGAGCTGTTCCGCGAGGAGGTGCCGTTTCGTGGGCACCCGCGGGACGCCGCCCGCCGCCGCGACGTCCAGGGCTTCGTCGGTCACCTTTCGGGGTGGGTCATCACGGCCGGCGTCATGGCCGCGCTCGGGAGCTGGTTTCCGTTCTGGCTGTGGATCTGGGCCGTCTTCCTCGCCATGCACGGCGCCAAGGTCGCGCCCTCGGCCGTCGCCCTGCTGGGCTCGGGACAGCTGCTCGAGCCCGGCGGCCCCCCGGGCCCGGGGCGGCTCCCCGAGCCCCGGGCTGGGCGCATCGAGCCTGGCGCCGGAGGCCGCGCGCCCCTGGCCGCCAAGGCGGACCGGATCCGGGCTCTGCTGCGCGCACGAACCGGCGATGAAGCCGAGCGACTCGCCCGAGAGCTCGAGGCCCTGGTCGCTGCGCTGCAGGAGATCGCGCGGCGCCGCGCCGATCTCGAGGCGCAGCTGTCACCGGACGAGCTGCGGGGGCTGGAGTCAGCCCGTGACGAGGCCACGCGCCGGCTCGAGAGCGCGGACAACGGGCAGGACCGTGAGCTCTTTGAGCGCGAGCTCGAGGCCATCGACCAGCGCGACGAAGCCGTCCGCCACGCCCAGCGCACGCTCGCGCGGCTGCAGAGCCAAGAGCGGGTGGTCGAGCATCAGCTCGAGCAGCTCCGCCTCGACCTGTCCCAAGCCGAAGCCCGCGAGGTCGCGGTCCCCGACCTCGCGGAGCGCGTCGAGGCGATCCGGCTCGAAGCGGCCGCGGTCGAAGAGGTCGAAGAGGCCCTCGCCGAGAGCCGCCTCCCCCGGTGAGCGGGTCGAGCCGAGTCCGTCGGCCGACAAACGTCGTTCGAACCGCGACACACCCGACCGAGACCCACGCGGTCGGTTGGTCACGGCCTTCCGATCACTCCCTGGCTCTGGAGCCACGCCGCCAGGTCAGCGGGCGATGATGGCCCGCTGCCGGGACGGCAAGTCACGGATCGAGATTCCGTTCTCGGAGTCGAAGGGGTTGGATGCTGCGATGCAGAGGTCGGTGTCCAAGCTCACCGTGCCGCACTCGAAAAGGTCCGAAAGCTCCTGGCGCGGCCACTCCATGATGGGTTCGAGGGCTCTTGTGGCCAGCTGGAAACGTTGCAGCTCCTCGGCTTCGCGATCGATCACCATGAGGGCCCCCGGCTCACCCTCAATGGGGCCTACGAGGGCATACTGGAACTCGTAGCCGTCCCAACGGCCAGGCCCCAGGATTCCGAGGCCCCCGGTCACCTCCGGGCCGTACAGGTGGTATCCGTAGTCTCCGATGTGGGGGGCGTTGGTGCCGAAAAGAACCGTCGGCTCTTCCGTGGAATCCAGGTCGATGGCCACGAGCACCGGCACCGAAAAACCGTAGTCCCGACCTCCATCGTCCATTTTCCACTGCACTCTTCCGTTTAGGACCAGCTCCCGGCGCGTCGGCTCCAACCCAAGAATCTCGTCACAACGGATGGGGTCTGGGAGGCTTGCAACGGTTTGGGTGGAGCCGCTCACGAGGTCGAACGAGGTCACGTCTCCCTTCTCGCAGGAAATGAGGGCGTTCGAGGTGTCGTCGAGCCACAGCGTGAAGGAATGGAATCCCGGAGCCAGGACTGTCGTCTCGCCGGTATCAATGGAGAGCATGAGCAACGAGGGCCCCCTGTGAATCGGCGCGCCCACAATAAAAGCCGCGCGCCTGGCCGAATCGTATTCGAACGCCCAAACATCGTAGATCGTCCACGTGCGATCTATGTCTTCTACTCTCAGCGGGCCGACCATCATCGTGCGGCGCCCCGTTCGCAGGTCGATGGCGACAAGACGACGCGTGTTGTTGTCGAGCTGATTCCGTTGGAGGGCCAAGAGTCGCTCGCCCTCGCGGTCGTACCACGAGTGGCCCAAGCGATGCGCGGGTACGCCGCTGCCGGCCCCACCCCAGAGTAGTTCGAGGGTCGCGGTCGCTAGGTCGACGGAGATGATCTGCCGAGTGCTTGCCACCCAGTACTTGCCGGTTTGGCGGTCGAGAGCCGACAACGGGCGAGTCGCGTAGGGCAGCCCCCATTCGGGGTGAAACGATGCTCGTGGGCCGGTCCATCTCTCGGCGTCGATCGGCACGACCGACCAGGTCAAGCCGTGCAGGCGGCGCGAAAACAGCGCGCCCGTTCGGAGATCTACATGCCGAGCATCGCACGGGGGCTCGTCCCAAATACACCACTCGGGATTCTCGAAGTCAGAAAGCGTCGAAAGCTCACCTGATTGCAAGTCGAGGGCACGAAGCGTTTCTCCGTCCCAGAGTCGCAGCATCGTAGACGAAGGCTCAACGTCCATGGCGAGCGCGGGAACCGCGCGCCACGCAACTTCACCCGAGGTCACGTCCGCAATGGCGAGCCATGATTCCGATGGCGGATGCACAGGCCAACTTTCGCCCGAGTCGTGGCAGAGAATGGCCACCTGCGCTGGCCCCAACGACCTGACGACCATCCATTCGCAAACCTGCTCGAGGTCGAACGGCGCCTCGGGGGTCTCGAGGATTCGGGTCTCGGTCTGCTGGCGAGGATCGATCCGGTCGACGCGCAGCCCAACGAGAGAGCTTCCTTCGCGCACTTCGGAGAGCACCCAAAGATGGTCTTGGCTCGCGTCTAGGGCGGCGGCTCGGTAGCTGTGGGCGGCGAGAAAGTAGCTCCCGCGAAGCTGAAAACCGCTCAGACGGTCGCGAACGCTTTCGGAGAGTTGAGTGATCCGGTGGCTGGCCAAATCGAGCCAGTAGGCATGCCAAGGCGGGTCACCGGTAGGGAGGAGCAGCGCGCCTCCCGCCTCGGGGACAGGCAGAGTCCAGATGTCCTGCGGGATGTTGTCGAACGTGACCTCCGCCGACTCGAGGCCCAGGGGGCCGGCCTCTTCCATCGTCGCGCGCAGGGTGTTGCGGCCGAGGTCGACCGGCACGGTGGCCGCCCATAGGCTGAACGGCTCGGATCGTTGCTCGGTGACGATTCCCTGCACGAAGATGGGCGCGGTGGCGTCCTCATCGACACGACGAACCGTGACCACGGTTTCTTCGAGCCCTTCGATGATGGAGTCCTGAGGCGGAAAGACGACCTCGAAGGCCCGACGGTCGAGGACGTGCACCTCGAGCGTGGCCGTCGCCGTGGTACCGAGGTCGTCTTCGGCCGTGAAGATCAGCTCGTAGACGTTGTCCTGGTTGGCGTCGGCGGGTGCTTCGAAGTCGAGCGGCGTGTGGAGCGTGAGGCTTCCCGTCGTTTCGTCGAGGTCGAAGGAGACTGCGTCGGTACCTGGGTCGAGCCTCACCGCGACGGCTCCACCGAGGCTGCCTTCGGCGATGATGGCCGCAATGGCTCCGGTCGCGCCCTCCTCGACCAGGAGCGTCTCGGGTGCGGTGATGCGAACGGTCGAGACCGGGCCCGCGTCGAGGGCCGGCAGGGTGGCGTCGAATGCAGTGCCCGCGTCGCTCGCGTCGTCCGGGTCCGAGTCGCCCAAGTCCGCGTCACGGGGCGGATTGAGGCCCGAAACGGCCTGGTGGCATCCCACAGCGCCCGGGAGCATCGCAGCAACAACGGCGAAGACGCGAAGCGCGACCAGCTCTGATCTGAGCAAGGCGCAAACCCTCGAGACGCCTCTGTCGTGGACCGCGTGGTTTGGGCTGTTTCGAGTCGAGTCCACCGCGGTCTCCTCCACTTCCAAGGCGATAGCAAGAAGTGGACTCCTCCGGGCCCTGCCCCTGCAAGGCCCGCGGCGACCCTACCCTGCCTCGCGCGCGGACGCTAGGAGGTCCAAGGGGGTTTGAGGTCTGAACCTCTCCCTGACGGAACTCCACCCCGCCTCCACGAAGACAATCTGCCCCAAGAACGGCCGAGAGTCGAAGCGGACAACCCGCACGCAAGACCCCGTTTCGAGGCCCCGAAACCGACGACGGGCGCACCGGTCCTCCCGCGCGGAAGTGCGCGGCCTCGACAG
>CAYYOT010000140.1:0-3897 GCA_964473255.1 uncultured Myxococcales bacterium
CAGCCATGCGCTCCACGCGGGCGAGATGTGCATGGACTGCCGGTACTGCCACAACACGATCGAGCGTGCGGGGTACGCGGCGGTGCCCCCGACCGAGACCTGTCTGAATTGTCACCGGTACGTGAAGACGGAGAGCGAGGCCCTGGCGATGGTGCGCGAGTCCGGCGAAACCGGTGAGCCGATTCCCTGGGTGAAGATCCACCAGCTCCCCGACTACGCCTACTTCAACCACAGCGCACATCTCGGCGCTGGCGTCGGGTGCACGTCGTGCCACGGGCGGATCGACCACATGGAAGAAGTCGCTCTGGCGGAGCCGCTCTCCATGGGCTGGTGTCTCGAGTGCCACCGCAATCCGGAGCCCCACCTCCGTCCGAAGGACGAGATCACCAACATGGCCTACGACCCGGTTGCCGCTGGCTACGACCCGAACGCCGACCCGGAACGAACGCGGGCCGTCAATCCTCCAGAGCACTGCTCAGGGTGTCACCGATGACGACGAACAATACAGGAGCGGGACTATCGAACCCCAGCCGCCGAAACTTCCTCGCGGCGACCGGTGCGACGGTGGCCAGCCTGAACACCGCGGCGTGCATCCGTAAGCCGCGGGAAGTGATCCTTCCCTATGCGAAGCGGCCCGAGGACCTCGTCCCCGGCACGCCCCGACACTATGCGACGGCGATGGCGGTCGGCGAGACGGTCCTGGGTCTGTTGGTGCGGTCGAACGACGGCCGCCCGACCAAGGTCGATGGCAATCCCGAGCATCCCCTGAGCCGCGGGGCTTCGAGCGTCTGGGCTCAAGCCTCCGTGCTCGGCTTGTACGCCCCCGAGCGTGCCCGCTACACCTATCAGGGCACGGAACCCGTGCATGCCTCGGACCGCGATGCCGCGCTCAAGGGGTTGGCCGGCACGCTGAAGGGCAACCGAGGTAAGGGGCTCGCCGTCGTGATCGACGAGACGCCTTCGCCGACTGCCTACCGGCTCCTCGAAGAGCTGAAGACGGCGTACCCCGAAGCTCGTCTCTTTCGGTCGGACGGCGCCGGCGATGCGAATGCACGCGCCGGCGCAGCGATGGTGGGCGCGACGGATGCTGCCTGGGTTCCTTTTGGCGAACCCCGTGTCCTCGCCGTGTTCGACGGCGACCCGCTTTCGACCGAGGGCGATGCCGTCGCATTCAACCGCCTGTTCGCGGCCGGCCGGAGCCCGGAGCTCGAAGATCGAGCCAACCGTCTGTACGTCGTCGAGCCGAATCTCTCGGTGACGGGCACCAACGCCGACCACCGGCTGGCCATGCCGAGCTCCCAGGTGGCGGAGGTGCTGGCCGGCGTCTCCGAAAATCTTCGCTCGGCGGGCCTCGACCTTCCCAGCATGAAGGTGTCCGACGCGGTCAAGAATCTGCCGTTCGTCAAGGCGCTGGCCAAAGACCTTCGGTCCCGGCCGGCCGGAAGCACCCTGGTCGTCGTCGGCGAGAGACAGGCCCCTGCCGTCCACGGGCTGGGGCTCGTCATCAATGCGGCGCTCGGCAACGTCGGCTCCACGCTCCGGTTCACGCAGCGTGCACGTCCGGCGGCCGAGAGCTTGTCGGAGCTGGTGGCTGCAGTCGACGATGGTTCGGTCGAGACCCTGATCGTGCTGGGGGGCAACCCAGTCTACGACGCGCCCGGCGACCTGCCGGTGGCCGGGGCCATCGGCAAGGTCAAGCAGAGCCTCTACCTTGGTCCGACGCGCGACGAGACGGCTACGGTGTCCCAGTGGCACATCCCGCTGAGCCACTACCTCGAGAGCTGGGGTGATCTCGTTGCCCGCGACGGGACCGTGTCTCTGGTCCAGCCCTTGATCAGTCCGCTGTACGAGTCCCTCTCCGCCATCGAGGTGTTGGACCGCCTGCTCGGTCGGAGCCGCTCGGGTTACGACATCGTCCGCGAAACGTACGGGGCCCTCCCCGAGGCGGGCGAAAAGGCTTGGAGTCGCTGGCTGCACGACGGGGTCGTGGCGGAGGCCAAGGCGGAGTCGGTCGTACCGACCTTCGATGCGACGCTCTTGGCCAGTGCCTACCCGGCCGTCTCCAAGGGCGATGGCTTGGAGGTCGCTTTCGTCCGCGACGTCTCTGTGCTCGACGGTCGCTTCGCCAGCAGCCCCTGGCTGCAAGAGTTCCCCGACCCCGTGACCAAGCTGACCTGGGACAACGCAGCGTTCATCTCGGCGGCCACCGCCGCGAAGCTCGGCGTCCAGACTGAGCGAATGCTGTCGGTGAGTGTCGATGGTCGCACGGTCACGCTACCCGCGTACATTCAGCCGGGGACGGCCGACGACGTCGTCGTCCTGCCCCTCGGATACGGCCGGGCAGACGGCTCCGACTATGGAGCCTCCGGCTTTGCCGTCGGTTCTCTGCGCATGGCCGGCAAGCCCGACTATGCGACGGGAGCCAAGGTCTCCGCGGCGTCGGGCACGTACCCGCTGGCCAGCGCCCAGCCCGAGACGAGCATGCACGGGCGGCCGCTCGTCCGCTCCGCGACCCGCACCGACTTCACCGAGGAGCCCAATTTCGTCTCCTCTTTCGAAGTCATCGACGAGTCCCACGTGGACACGCTCTTGTGGGAGGAACCCAACGCGAAGGACGGTCATCAGTGGGGCATGACGATCGACCTCAATTCCTGTACCGGCTGCGGCTCCTGCACGGTGGCCTGCCAGGCGGAGAACAACATCCCCTGGGTCGGCAAAGACGACGTCATGATCGGCCGCGAGATGCACTGGATTCGGGTCGACCGGTACTTCGACGAGGAAGCCGGCGACATCGAATTCAACATGCAGCCGGTGGCGTGTGCCCACTGTGAGACGGCGCCTTGCGAAAATGTATGCCCGGTCGGCGCAACCGTTCACAGCCCCTCGGGCATGAACGACATGGCCTACAACCGCTGTATCGGCACGCGCTACTGCGCGAACAACTGCCCCTACAAGGTTCGGCGGTTCAATTTCTTCCACTACACGGTCCGGAACGACCAGTCCTACGGGATGGGCGTGGCCATGCAGCGCAACCCGGACGTTACGGTCCGCTACCGGGGCGTCATGGAGAAGTGCACGTACTGCGTGCAGCGGGTGAACCGCGCTCGCATTCACGCCAAGGTCTATCGCGATGGTGTGATCCGCGATGGAGAAGTCGTAACCGCCTGTCAGGAAGCTTGCCCGGCGCAAGCGATCACCTTCGGGAACCTGAATGACCAGGAAAGCGACATCGTGAAGAAGAAGGCCGATCCGCGCAACTACGCGCTGATCGCCGAGCTCAACATCCGTCCGCGAACGACGTACTTGGCCGCCCTTACCAACCCCAATCCCGAACTGCGAGGCGCGTGATCAGCCATGGACATGCCAGCCCATTCTGAACCCGTCGACCGACGACCACCGCTCGTTCTCCCCCCGAACGAGATGCACGACATCACCCGGGAGGTCGCTCGCCCGATCGAGCAGCCCACCCCGGTCGCGTGGTGGCTCTTCTTCCTCGCTTCCTTGAGCGGTCTTGCTCTGTACGGTGGGAGCACCGCGTGGCTCGTCTGGGAAGGCACCGGAATTTGGGGGTTGAACAATCCCGTTGGCTGGGGCTGGGCGATCGTCAACTTCGTCTTCTGGGTCGGTATCGGTCACGCGGGTACCCTGATTTCCGCCGTGCTCTTCCTCTTCCGGCAGAAGTGGCGGACGAGCATCAATCGCTTTGCGGAAGCGATGACGCTGTTCGCGGTTGCTTGCGCTCTCTCATTCCCGACCATTCACGTGGGCCGGATCTGGCTGCTCTACTGGGTCGCACCCATCCCCAACCAGATGGGAGCCTGGCCCAACTTCCGCAGCCCGCTGCTGTGGGACGTGTGCGCCGTCAGCATCTACGGCTCCGTGTCTCTGCTCTTTTGG
>CAYYOT010000141.1:0-3658 GCA_964473255.1 uncultured Myxococcales bacterium
GCTTGCCGAGAAGGTTTTGACGGAAGCGCCCCTGCTTGCCCTTGAGCATGTCGCTCAGGGACTTGAGCGGTCGCTTGTTCGGTCCGGTGATGACTTTACCCCGTCGACCGTTGTCAAAGAGCGCGTCGACCGCCTCTTGAAGCATGCGCTTCTCGTTGCGGATGATGATCTCGGGCGCGTTGAGCTCCTGCAGTCGCTTGAGGCGGTTGTTGCGGTTGATGACGCGCCGATACAGGTCGTTCAGGTCCGACGTGGCGAAGCGACCCCCGTCCAGCGGCACGAGCGGCCGCAGGTCGGGCGGAATCACGGGGATGACCTCGAGCATCATCCATTCGGGCTTGTTGTCGCTCTCCCGGAACGCATCGACGACCTTGAGGCGCTTTGCGATCTTCTTTCGCTTGGCCTCGGAGGTCGTGGCCTTCATCTCCGCCCGCAGCTCGTCGCCGAGCACGTGGATGTCCAGGCTGCCGCCCTTTTCCGGCCCCTTCATGAGCTCGCGGATCGCTTCCGCCCCCATGCCCGCGCTCAGGTAGTCTTCGCCGTGCTCGTCGAGGATCTGCTCGTAGCGCTCTTCCGACAGGATTTCGCAGCGCTGGTATTCCGTCTGCTCTTTCGGATCGATGACGATGTACGCTTCGCAGTACAGGACCTTCTCCAGGTCTTTCAGCGTCACGTCCAGGAGGTTGCCGATCCGAGACGGAAGCGACTTCAAGAACCAGATGTGCGCGACCGGCGTGGCTAGGTTGATGTGTCCGAGTCGCTCTCGACGAACCTTGGACTGGATGACCTCGACGCCGCACTTCTCGCAGACGACGCCGCGGTGCTTCATGCGCTTGTACTTGCCGCAGAGGCACTCGTAGTCCTTGATGGGCCCGAAAATCTTGGCGCAGAAGAGACCATCGCGCTCCGGCTTGAAGGTTCGGTAGTTGATGGTCTCGGGCTTCTTGACCTCTCCGTGTGACCACTCGCGGATCTTCTCCGGGGACGCGATCGAGATCCGGATGGAGGAAAACGACGTCGGGTCTTTCGGCTTCTCGAAAAAGTTAAAGATATCCTTCACGGATTGACCTCTTGCTTAGCTCGTTAGGCCGGAAGTGAGGCTCAAGCCTCACCCCCGGCGGCCTCGGGGCTGTCTTCGGATTCGGGGGCGATCACGGCGCGGTATCGCATCGCGTCTCTCCGGGCGACGATGTCCTTCACGGTATCTTCGTCGAGGAGCTCGACGTCGAGACCCAAGGACTGCAGCTCCTTCATCAAGACGTTGAACGATTCGGGGAGACCGGCTTCCAGCAGGTTTTCGCCCTTCACGATCGCCTCGTACATACGGGTCCGCCCGAGTACGTCGTCCGATTTGACGGTCAGGAACTCCTGCAGCGAGTAGGCGGCGCCATAGGCCTCCATGGCCCACACCTCCATCTCCCCCAGGCGCTGTCCGCCGAACTGCGCCTTGCCGCCCAACGGCTGCTGCGTGACCAGCGAGTACGGACCGATGGAGCGCGCGTGAATCTTGTCGTCGACGAGATGGTGCAGTTTCAGCATGTACATCACGCCAACCGTGACGTCCTGGTCGAACGCATCGCCGGTGCGGCCGTCGAACAGAATGCTCTGCACGCCTCGCCCAGTGAGCTCCAGCAGCTGACGAATGTCGTCCTCCTGCGCGCCGTCGAAGACGGGCGTCGCGGTGTGGATACCCTTGCGCACCTTCCGTGCCAGGCGGAACAGCTCCTCCGGTGCCAGGTCGTCGACCAGCTTCTTGTGACGCTCGGAGTGGAAGGTGGATCGGACCAGAACCCGGATCTCTTCCGCCGTGTCCTGCTGCCGCTCGGCCCACCGGTCGTACAGCTCGCCGAGCTGAGTCCCGATCCCGAGCGCTGCCCACCCCAGGTGAGTCTCCAGGATCTGGCCCACGTTCATCCGAGACGGCACACCCAGCGGATTGAGCACGACGTCGACCGGATTGCCGTTGGCGTCGAACGGCATGTCTTCCTCGGGGAGGACGCGGGAGATGACGCCCTTGTTGCCGTGGCGACCCGCCATCTTGTCGCCGGGCTGGAGCTTCCGCTTGATGGCGACGTAGACCTTGACCATCTTGATCACGCCGGGAGGTAGCTCGTCGCCCTTCTTGAGACGAGCGATCTTCTCCTGGAAGACCATGGTCACGAGCTCGTTCTGGTCACGAACAGACTCGGCGACCTTCTTGGTCCGCTGCTCGATGGTGTCATCGCCGACCTTGATCTCCGGCCAGTACTTCTCGGGCACGCCGCGGAGGAGCTCCTCCGTCAGCTGGACGTCTTTAGCGAAGAGCTCTCGGCCCTTATCGTCCACCAAACGGCTGCTCGTGGTTCGACCCACCAAGAGCTTGAGCATCTTGCGACGGCCCGAATCACGAATGATCCGGTTCTCGTCGTTCTGATCCTTGAGCAGTCGAGCTTCTTCTTCGTCCTCGATCTGCTGCGCGCGCTCGTCCTTGTCGACGCCCTTCCTGCTGAAGACCTTGGCGTTGATAACGGTGCCGACCACGCCGGTCGGGACGCGCAGCGACGTGTCACGAACGTCGCCCGCCTTCTCACCGAAGATGGCGCGGAGGAGCTTCTCCTCGGGGGAGAGCTGGGTCTCGCCCTTGGGCGTGATCTTGCCCACCAGGATGTCACCAGCTCGAACCTCGGCCCCGATGCGGATGATGCCCGACTCGTCGAGGTCGGCCAGGGCCTCCTCGCCGACGTTGGGAATGTCGCGCGTGATCTCTTCGCGCCCGAGCTTGGTGTCGCGAGCGACACACTCGAACTCCTCGATGTGAACCGAAGTGAAGACGTCTTCTTTGACGACGCGCTCCGAGATCAGGATCGAGTCCTCGAAGTTGTAGCCATGCCACGGCATGAACGCGACGACGCAGTTGCGTCCCAGCGCGAGCTCGCCCATCTCCGTCGACGGACCATCGGCGATGACGTCGCCCGCCATCACGCGGTCGCCCACGCGAACGATGGGCTTTTGATTGATGCACGTGTTCTGGTTGGAGCGCTGGTACTTGAGCAGCGTGTAGATATCGACCTCGGCCGCGACGTCGGTCGACTCCTCCGACGTATCGACGCGGACCACGATGCGGGTCGCATCCACCTGTTCGACGACGCCGTCACGCTTGGCCACGACCGTGACGCCCGAGTCCCGCGCGACGACCGCCTCCATGCCCGTACCCACCAAAGGAGCTTCAGTACGGACCAGCGGCACGGCTTGCCGCTGCATGTTCGACCCCATCAAAGCACGGTTTGCGTCATCGTTTTCGAGGAACGGAATCAGCGCCGCGGCGACGGAGACCAACTGGTTGGGAGATACGTCCATCAGCGTGACTTCGTCCGGGCGAACCATCACGAAGTCGCCGCCCCGACGGACGGAGACCAGGTCGTTGACGAACTCACCGTTGTCGTCCACCTGAGCATTCGCCTGGGCGATGATGTGGTTCTCTTCCTGGAGCGCCGAGTAGAACTTGGGGTCCATGTTGACCTTGCCGTCGGAGACCTCCCGGTACGGGGTTTCGACGAACCCGAACGGGTTCACGCGGGCGTAGGTCGACAGAGAAGAGATCAGACCGATGTTCGGTCCCTCCGGCGTCTCGATGGGACAGATCCGACCGTAGTGGGTCGGGTGAACGTCGCGCACCTCG
>CAYYOT010000142.1:0-3472 GCA_964473255.1 uncultured Myxococcales bacterium
GTCGAGGATGCCGCCAATGATGAGCCGAGGACGAAGCCCCTGAGCCACCACACGCAGAGGGCACCGCCGCAGTCCGGGCATAGCTGACCGTCCACGTCGTACACCCGAGCCAACAGCTTCGCCCAAGCGGCGCACTGGTGGGGCTTTGATTAGACCCCGGAACTGCGAACCAAGCTCCGGAACCGCCAAGGGGCGGGACGGGGATCGTTCGGTGGTCCGGCTTCGGGCGGCCTACAGGGGAGGTCCGAGCAGACGGTCGGCGGTGGCTTCCGCGTCGACATCCAGGTCGAGGATGGCCGTCGACCACTCGATGAAGCGGCGGGCGAAGTCCGGTGGGAAGCTGTGGTCGGAGACATCGGGCACGACGCGGTGGGTGACGGCCGCGTCCCTTCCCGACAGGGCCTCGGCCATCGATCGGGCTTTGTCCAGGTTGCCGCGGTGCTCACCGGCATTGACGGTGATGAAGAACCGACGATTCACGAGAGGGGTAGGCACCTCAAAGGGGATGTCGGACAACGAGCCCGGCGACAAGAGGATCGCCCCCCGGTACCGCTCGGGGAAGCCGGCGGCGACGACCCCGGCCACGGCAGCCCCTTGGCTGAATCCGAACAGGCCCACGCGCGAGCGGTCGATGGGGACCTCGCGTTCGGCGAGGTTCAGCCCTTCGCCAATCCGGGCCGCATCGGACGTGGGGATCTCGGACCATTCGAACCCGACGTCCGGCGTCCACTCCTCGGACGGCACCCCTTTGAACTGATGGGTGGCAGCCACGCCGATCACGGCGATGCCCAACGCATCGGCGACGGCCTGGTAGTAGTCGTCCTCGATGTCCGGTTGGGCGCCATAGCCGTGCAACCAGACCATGGCCGGCAGGGGGCCCGATGGTTCGCCCCGAGGAGCGGTCACCACCACGAGCGGTTCGGCCGGCAGGTCCGGACGATTCTCGAGGAAGAAGAGGCCCAGCGCGAGGGCGCCGGGGAGGATCACCCCCAAGCCTCCGGCGAGGAAAAGGGACCTGGACGAGCGCTCCGAAACGGCCGTCGCCGGGGTCCCGTGGAGTCCCCGAAGCCACAACGTCTGGGCCGAGGTGATCCGGCCGATTACGCGAATGGCGTAGACGGCGGAAGCGACGGTGAAGGCGCTGGCGACGATGGCCCACCCGTACGCCGCGATGAGCTCCCCTTGGGTCGTCGTGGTCTCGCTCAGACGGGTGGCGGCTCCGTCGACCATGCGACCGATCCAGAAGAGCCTGATCCACGTGCCGATGGCGGGGTCGGGACGGCGCTCCTTCCAGTCCTCGTCCGCGGGGTGGGCAAGCTGGACCGACCCCCGCCAAAGCTCGACGATGGCCATCCAGGGCACGAACAGGTTCACCAGCGGCACGAACCACGATCCGCCGGCCCAGCCGCCTGAGTACTTCACGTCGGGCAGGCCAGACAGGTGCAGGTTCTTCTGCCCGCGGTGCTGCCATCGTAGGAGCGTGACCATCGTGGCGATGGCCGCGACCAGCCCGACGAGGAAGAACGGGAGTTGAGCCCCTTCGATCCTTTTCAGCAGGGCGAGGTCGACCTCGGCCAGGGTCTCGCCCGAAACTACCGTGAATAACAGCGCCACTTCGAACGCGGCAAACCCCAGTGTCGACGCGATGACGATCTGGAAGGCGGTGGTGGCGGCCGAGGCCCGGCCTTCGAGCGGCTTGGGTTCCATGCTGAAGCCTCCCGTGGCGTCTGGTCGGAGCCAGGTCAATGTGGGCCACGCAAGGTTGGAGAAGAGAGTGAGGGTGGAGCGAATCGAACCCGCAACCTATGGATTAAGGACGGACGCTAGGAAGTCCAAGCGGGTTTGAGGTCTGAACCCCTCCTCTTCGAAACTCCTCACCGGCTTCGGTTTCATCGCCACATGCTAAGCCAATGAAGGCCATGCTCGGCAGAGCTAGACGGAGGAGCGCTGGCGAAGGTCTGCTAAGCACGCTACTCATTGTTATTGAATCTCTTTTCCCAGCGCATGCTCCCGATGCAACCGCTCCTCGATGTCTTCGAGCCCCCATTCCGACCAGGCATGCTCTGCGAGCTCGCCGCCGAAGTCAATGGCCCACCCGATTGGCTGGACGACTAGCCTCTCGGACGACAGTACTGTCGCCCTCGGTTGCTTACATCGGTCATCTCTCACGGAAGCCGTGGGATTCGATACCGGTTCGAGCAAGGTGCCCCTCCTGTTCCTAGACAAGGGCACCCATGGGGATGGTTTCGACTTCACGATTTGCACGCCTCCAGCGAATCTGGCCTTATGCTGTCGCGACGAATGTAGCTCGCCACGACAGGGAGGAAATCGATGGGACTGTTGAGCGGAATCATGGGCAATGCATCCGAGATCGACCTCGGAGCCCTTAGAAAGGAACTAGAACCAATCCTTGTGCCAGGCGAAGAGATCGAGCTGGCCTTCCAGGTCATTCGAGATCAGTTTCTTTTTACGAACAAGCGCTTCGTGCTGATTGACCGGCAAGGGCTAACTGGAAAGAAGGTCGACTACCTGTCGATTCCTTACCGGTCGATCACCAAGTTTTCGCTGGAAACAGCTGGTCGATTTGATATGGACGCTGAACTCAGGATCTGGGTCTCCAGCAATCCGGACCCAATAACGAAGCAGCTAAAGAAGGGGACGAATGTTGCCGCCATCCAGCAGGCGCTCGGGGCCGGTGTTCTTGGCTGAAGCCGCCATCTTAGAGAGAATCCGTTGGTCCTTTCGCCGATCGACCTCTTGCATCTTGTAGGCTAATATTTGATACGCCATAGGGACGAATTCTCCGGCGCCGACATACCTGTCGAACCAAACTGTTAGCGGGAGTTAGAGCAAGGGCGTGGGGTCGCCCAGCGGAAGCTCGAGTATCCTGCTCCCCTCAGATCTCGGGCCACCGTTGAGACCAGGGAGGCATGGTAAACGATGGTTGTTGTGGCAGACGTTCCAGACAAGGTGGAGCGGTGGACTTCGGGGCGTAGAGTGGCCCTCGTCCTCTCGATCCTCAAAGGTGAGATCTCGGTCCAGGAGGCCGCTCGCAAGCACGCGCTTCGGGTCGCTGAGATCGAAGACTGGAAGGACAAGTTCCTCTCGGGTGCGAACAACGCCCTCCGCTCCCGACCGCGCAACGAGGAGCAGCTGAAGGACGAGGAGATCAAGAAGCTGAAGCAGAAGGTGGGCGAGTTAGTCCTCGAGAACGACGTCCTGAAGTTCGCGGCGGCTCACAGGGACCCTACGGACCCCGGGACGTACGACGAGTAGCCGAATCGTTCCCGGGGTTGTCGCTGCGCAAGGCGTGTCGGTTGTTGATCGTCGCGAGGTCGTTGATGGAAGAGCGGGAGACGAAGCGCAAGGAGCCCGAGCTCGACGAGCTGCTCGTGAAGCGTATCGAGAAGGTCATCTTATCCTGCTCCCCTCTGATCTCGGGCCACCCTTACGACAAGGGAGGCATGGTAAA
>CAYYOT010000143.1:0-3255 GCA_964473255.1 uncultured Myxococcales bacterium
GTTCGATGAGGGAGGTGAGGGCCGCGACCGCCGTATCGACCTCCTCTTCGTAGAAGTCGGCGATCTTCTGCAGCATGGCGTCCATCGCACCCGTCGACTCGCCGACCGCGATCATCTGCACGACCATGGAGGGGAACACGCCGGTTTCCGCCAGTGGGTCGGCCATGGTTCGACCTTCGGAGATCCGTTCCCGGGCGTACATGATCGAATTCTCGACGACCTTGTTGCCCGCCGATTTGGCCGTGATCTGAAGCGCGTCGAGGATGGGCACACCGGACGAGATCATGGTTCCCAGGGTGCGCGTGAACTTCGCCACTGCGACTTTCCGCATCAGCGGTCCGATGATCGGAGCTTTGAGCTTCACCGAGTCGAAGACGAGATGGCCGCGCTTGGTGCGCAAAGCGGCGCGAAAGATGAAGTAAGCGGCGGCAATGCCGACCAGCGCCGGTAAAATGTTGGCCCGCAGACCGTTGGACAAGTCGATGACGAACTGAGTCGGGGCGGGAAGGGTCCCGCCGAAGTCTCGAAACATCTTCTCGAAGACGGGAATCACCCAAATGAGAAGGACCGAGGTCACGCCCATGGCCACGACGATCACCGACGTGGGATACACCATGGCGCCTTTGACCTGGCCCTTCAGTTTGAGCGACTTCTCCATGTACGCGGCCAGTCGATTCAAGATGGTATCGAGGATACCGCCGACCTCGCCGGCCGCGACCAGGTTGACGTAGAGCTCATCGAAGATCTTCGGATGCTTGGCCAGACCGTCGGCCAGCGTCGAGCCGGACTCGACCTCGGCCTTCACGGAATTGATGACCTTGGCGAAGTGAACGTTCGACTGCTGCGAGCCTAGGATTTCGAGGCTCTGAACGAGCGGGAGGCCGGCGTCGATCATCGTCGCGAACTGCCGAGTGAAGATCACGACCTCCTTCTCGTTGACACCGGTCCCGATCTTCAGATGGATTTCGATCGGCTTGCGTTTGACCGTGCTCGCCTGGATTTGCTGGGCCTTCAGCCGCTCGACGACGACGTCGCGGCTCGCCGCATCCATGGTCCCCGCGCGCGCTTCGCCTTGTCTGGTTTTACCTTCCCATATGAAGACCGGCATGATGGCTCCCTAGCCCTGGTCGGGCTCGTCGAATGTACCGAATCCCTCGTTCCAGCGCAAAATGGGCAACCCGGCCGGTCACCGGCGCTGAGGGGATGCCTGCTGCGCCCGCCCCTGCATCTGGGCCGGCGTCGGTCCTCCGGAGAGGATCTGCCGCAGCTCATCCTGCTCCGAGCTGCGGAGAATGCCCTCGTCGAAGGTGATGATCCGGCGCTGAATGAGCGCCGCCAAAGACTGGTTCATGGTCTGCATGCCGAAGCGCGCCTGGCCGATCTGCATCTGACCGTAGATCTGATGGACCTTGTCCTCGCGAATGAGGTTGCGGATCGCCATGTTGGGGACCATGACCTCGGCGGCCAAAACTCGACCGGTGCCTGCGGCTTTCGGGATCAGGGTCTGACTCAGAACGCCTTCCATCACCATGGAAAGCTGCGCTCGAACCTGCGGCTGCTGATAGGGCGGAAAGACGTCGAGTACGCGATTTATGGTCTGCACGCACGAGTTCGTGTGCAGCGTCGCGAAGACCAGGTGACCGGTTTCGGCAATGGTCAGCGCCGCCTCGATCGTCTCCAGGTCCCGCATCTCCCCGACGAGGATGACGTCCGGGTCCTGGCGAAGAACGTACTTCAGTGCCTTCTTGAAAGAGTCGGTGTCCGCCCCAACCTCACGCTGATTGACGATGCAGCTCTTGTGGGGGTGGAGGTACTCGATCGGATCTTCGATGGTGAGAATGTGCTCATGGCGCTCGGTATTGATCTTGTCGATGATCGAAGCCAGCGTCGTCGACTTGCCCGAACCGGTCGGCCCAGTCACCAAGACGCAGCCTCGAGGCTTGCGCGCGAGCTCGGCGACGGCGGCCGGCAGCCCCAACTCGTTGAACGAAAGAATCTTGAAGGGGATCGTTCGAAACGCGCCGGAGACGGCGCCGCGCTGCATGAAGATGTTCGCTCGAAAACGCGACAGGTTCTTCACGCCGAAGGACAAGTCGAGCTCGCTGGCTTCCTCGAACTGGTGCTTCTGCGCATCGGTGAGGATCGAATAGCAGAGCTGCTTCGTCTCCACCGGCGTCAGGGGCGGCGTCTTCAGGGGAACCAGGCGCCCATCGATGCGCAGCTGTGGAGGAGAGCCAGTCGTGACGTGGAGATCGGAGGCCCCCTTTTCGATCATGGCTTTCAGGAGCTGGTGAAGGTTCGCTTCCACGGGTTGCCTCTCAATCGGCCGCGGATACGCGGGTGACCTCTTCGATCGTCGTGGCCCCCGCCTTCAGCTTGGAGAGTGCGGCCGCTCTCAGTGTTTGCATGCCCAGCCGAATGGCTTCGGACTTGATCTCGGCGGCGGAAGCACCGTTGATCACGAACTCCTTCAGCTCTTCACTGAAGTCCATGACTTCATAGATGGCTACGCGGCCCTTGTATCCCGTCTCCGAACACGTCGCGCACCCCTGACCCTTGTGGATCTGGTACTCGGCGGCCTCGTTCGGCTTGACCTGGATGTCGAGGAGGGCAGACTCCGGAACGTCGATGGGCTGTTTGCAGTCCGCGCAGATTCGCCGAGCGAGACGCTGAGCCAGGATGAGGTTCACCGACGCGGTGACCAAAAAGGGCTCGATGCCCATGTTGAGCAGGCGTGAGACGGTCGAAGGTGCGTCGTTCGTGTGCAGCGTGGAGAGCACCATGTGTCCGGTGAGCGCAGCTTTGACCGCGATTTCGGCCGTCTCGAAGTCCCGGATCTCACCCACCATGATGATGTCGGGGTCTTGTCGGAGAAACGATCGCAGCGCCGTGGCGAAGTTCAGCCCGATCTCGTCGTGCATCTGCACCTGATTGATGCCCTGAAGGTTGTACTCGACCGGATCTTCTGCGGTGGAAATGTTGACCTGTACCTTGTTGAGCTCGGATAGCGCCGAGTACAGCGTCGTGGTCTTGCCCGACCCCGTCGGCCCCGTCACCAAGACCAATCCGTACGGTAGAATGATCGCGACCTTGAACAACGCGAGGGGCTTCGCGTCGAAGCCCAGCTTCGTCATGTCGAGCTGAAGGTTACCCTTGTCCAGAAGGCGAAGAACGATCTTCTCGCCGAATAGACTGGGTAGGACGGAGACGCGATAGTCCATCTCGCGCCCCTTGCCGAGCTTGAGCTTGATCCGT
>CAYYOT010000144.1:0-3181 GCA_964473255.1 uncultured Myxococcales bacterium
TCATCACGGGCCCAAACCTTTTCATCACCAGTCCAAACCTTGCGGGGCGTATTACATCACCTGTCCAAACCCGCCGGTAGGGGAGGGGGATGGCCAGCACAGGGGGCGTGCAGGGGCTTAATCATCGTCCTGGTCGAGCTCCTCCTCGGGGACGTACAGGAGGACGATCAGGGTGTCCATGACGGGAGCGGGGAGAAAGTGTTCCTCGACGGGGAGCCGCTGGCGGTCGGCGTCGTAGATCTGGAACCAGTCGGAAGCCCAACCGGAAGCGGTGGTTTTCTCGCCCGTCGGGAAGCGTTGCCATTGCTGGATGGCTGTATCGGAGCGGAGGGGCCCCCGGGGAGCGGGGAAGCACCTCTCGTCGATGAGCCTTCGGCTGAGGAACTGCCAAGCCACAGCGCCGTCGCGGATACCCGCGATGGCACAGGGGTAATCGGAGAGCTTCGCGCTCCGGATGGCGGTCGTGACGAGGGAGGTGTCGAACGCGTGGGCGAGGTCTTCCAAAACAGAAACGGAGGGCTCCTGCCAGTTGAAGCGAGGGCGGAGGAGCTTCTCTGGCATGAGAAGGCTGGCGGCAAAGGCGTCCGCCTCCCGCTCGATCGGGTTGTCGCTGGTGAACTCAGCGTGTGAGGGATGGGTCGAGTGGACGCGGCGGAGCCATTCGTTGTGCTCGTCGAGATAGAAGTGGGCGAGCTCGTGGGCGATCGAGAATCGTGTGCGGGGGTGGTGGCGGCCAGGAGGGGCCCGTTTGTCGTAGCGGTCGTTGTAGAGGAGCACGAAAACGTTGTGATCGGGGTGGTATTCGAGTTGACCGTCGCAGGCGTCCCCGAGGTCGCCGCCGATCGCTTCAAGCGAGGGCTCGCGTTCAATGAGGGCCTCGGGGGACACGGGGCAGGAGAGCAGGCGGAGGCCTTCGAGAATCTCCTGGGCGCAATCAGCCGCTTTCTGAAGGCGGTTCTCCTCCGCCTGCCAGTCCATCCTGGTTTTCTTTTTGTTGGCGGGCACGGCGCTTCTCCAGGGCCTTTTTGCGAAGCTCCTGCTTCCGGGCCTGTATTTCAGGGTCCTCGTCACCGGCATTACGGTTGAGGACAAGCATGTCGTCCTCAACATGGGAGAGATCAGCCTTGTCGGCCTCGTACCCCGGGGACGGCTGATGGTACCGCGGCGGCTCACCGCCGCAGGCATGACCGACGATGCGGTCGATCTGGTTCTCGGTGAGCGGCACCTCTTCGGCCGCCTCGTACTGAGCCTCGGCCTCCTCCGGCGTTGCGGGAGGGGCCAGGCCGAGCTTTCGACGAAGTCCGGCGGCCATGTCGGTCCAGAACTTGTCGGGATTGATGGGCATAGGTGATCCTTTACGGGTACGAAAAACCCCGTTGTTCGAGGCGTTTTTCCAGTTGCTTTTTCGCCTGGTTCACCGTGGCGTGGAAGTTGCCAACGGACTTGCCGAGCCGCGCGGCGACGGCGCTGAAATCGGTGTCCGGATCGGCTTCGACGGCGAGCCAGGCTTTGATACAGCGCCTGCGCTCCGGCGAAAGCTGCTCGATTTCCTCGTCGAGAGCATCGAGAATAGCCTGTTTGGCCGGGTCTTCCTCCTCAATACAGGCGGGCTGGCAAACGGCCCTCCTCCATCACTTTGACCAGGTTCTTGTTCACGTCGGCGAGCCCGATGAGGCGATCGCGGGCGATCGGCGGACAGGTGGCCATGCGCAGGGTGGAAAGGGCTGGCGGATGAGCCTTGAGCACGCTCGGGGTGAGGGCGGTGAGGTCGCCCGTCTCCTTGAGGGTGATCTTCACGGCCTCGGTGGTTTCAATGCGGGTGTCGCGGTAAGCCTTCGGAGCAAACTGGAGGAACCAGTTGTTGAACAGATCTACGGAAGCGGCGATGTCGTCCTTCCAGTGCTGTGGCTTATCCGCGTTGATTGGCATGGTCCTCGATCGCCTTCCTTGGTGGTCTCTTAGCCGTCCCTGCCGCGGACGGCGGTCATGAGACGCCAGATCAGGCGGCCGGTCGGGTTCTTGCCGGGGTTGCCTTCGAGGGCGTCGCCCTTGGTCTCGGAGAGGATCATCTCGAAATGGCTGTGGCCGAGCAGGGCGGCGACCATCTGGAAGAACCTCTCGTTGCTGCTGTAGGTGGCGCCCGCCTTCTGGATCAGATAGACGTGGTGGTCGGTGAGCGGGGCGGCGTTGCTGACGCGCTGGTGAAACTCGTCGCGCGAGCGGCCGCCCGCCGTCCATGCCTTGAGCAGGGTGCCCTGCGGCGTAGCCGGTGGGCTTGGATCAACCGCAGGCTTCTCGACCCACGCCCGGAGCTTGAAGTCGGAGCCGTCGCTGGTTTCGGCGAGGGCGACGCGCAGCGGCCCGGCCATCGTCTCGGCGCCGTCGAGCTGGTCGAGGATGGGGCGTTTGTGCTGGGTGAAGATTTGGCGGCGGCGCGATTTGTATCGCGGGACGGGCAACCCGATCTGCTCCAGGAGCGTGTCGAGGCGGATCTCGAACGGATCATCGGCGGCGCGGTGCACGGCCCGGCTGGGCAGGAAGCAGTAAATGGCCTGGGCGGTGTCGCTGGAGAGCGACGTGAGCACGTCGAAGCGGATGCGGGCGAGGGTCTTGTAGTGCCGCACGAGGCCGAAGAAGGTCGGGTTCAGGTGCACGAAGTCGAGCCAGAGCTCCTGCTGCCTGCTGGCGGCGTCGAGGGCGTCGCGGCGGCGCACCGGCTTCCCGTGGATGCGGATCGACTCGATCGGGTGGAACTTGTCGAACGAACCGTCGGGCTGGTCGATGCGGACCCAGGTCTCGTGAAGGTCGTAGAGGATGCCGAGAAGGTCGCGGGTGTAGCGGCCGCCGTTGCTGCGCGCCACGCGATGGGCCAGCTCGTTGATCGAGAAGTGGATTTGCTTCTCCTCCCGGAGCCGGTCGCGGAAGGTGAGCAGCGCGAAACAGACGCGGCCGTGGCGCATGTCGAAGGGGGGGTGTTCTTCGTGCGGCCGGTCGAGACGGGGCGCCCCGATCGTCCACGTGGCGCCCTGGTACTCGATGATGCGCGGCTTGTCCTGTTTGCGGGCGGGGAAGAACGGCTTGGTGATGAAATCCCGCGGGACGAGGGGGGTGACCTGATCGGCCGGGGGTGGCTTCGACGGTGCTGACGGGGCCTGGCTCATGCGACGTCCTCCTGCTGCTT
>CAYYOT010000145.1:0-2808 GCA_964473255.1 uncultured Myxococcales bacterium
TGCACCAACCGGTCGGAGGACGCCGCCGCAGTCCGGGCATAGCTGACCGTCCACGGGATGCGCCCTCCGCGTCTTCCAGGTCCACAACGGAGGAGGCTCCAAAGTCCGACAGGTTCGAGACCTCGGCTTCGATCCCGGTATCGGTCCGAAGCGCCAAGCGGACCTGAGGATCGTTGACGTGCTCGGCGCCCGACGCGAGAGCGATGGCCGCATCGTCCCTCGGGTTCTGGGGCGGGCGCACGAGCCCGAGGGGCACCACGACTACGGTGCGTTTCCCGGGCCGGAGTGTGAACGGGTCGGATTCACCGTAGTAGAGAGGAATCTCGGCGTCCGGACTGTCGGCCACCCGCACGACGAGGACGTGGCCGGAGCCGTTCTCGACCCGCGGCATCGCGAATCGCGCCGGCTCGCCAAACTCGACCGGAGTCGGCTGCACGGACCGCACGACTCCAGCTCGATTGCCGAGGCGAACCTCTCCGCTCAGGTAGACCACCTCCGGCGCCACAGGGTCGTCCGGCCAGCCCAGGACCACCTTCGCGCTTGCCGGCTCTTCGCTGCACCCGCTCGAAGTCAGCAAAGCCGCCCCGATGAACGCAATCGACCCGAATGACGAGCAAATCCGCAGCAACCGCCTCACGGCCCCCACGAGGACCGTGCCACCACGAGCCTCGATCGATCAAACTGCGTAGGCCAGGGGGCGCCCTTAGAGCTCTCGCAGCCGAAGGAGCGGCGAACTCAGATGCGGGATAAGAACGCACGTACCGAGACATCGACCTGCCCCGCAACGCCGAGCTGTTCGTCGCCGAGTCGCGCGGAGGCTCAGGCATCCCACTCACCGTCATCAGCCGACAGCGAGTCCGGGGCTACAACCCGCAGGCGATCCTGGCCGCGCTGGGACGTCGAGCCGCGGCCTCCACGACCGAGGGCCTATATGGCGGGCGTTCTGCGGGGGCGTGGCAAGCGGAGTTTCGCCAGCTACGGAGCTTCATCGAGTCCCTGGAGACTCGCGTTCGCACCATGAAGCGGAATGCCGCGGACGACCTGGCGCGGATGGAAGTCGAGCGGCTGGAACGCTCCTTGGTCATCGCCAAAGCATCGCTCGACCAGCTCGACGTCGACGCCTCCCGCGTCAGTCTTCCTCGCAGCTCCGCCGCTGACTACGGCGCCTAGTCGTTGGCGTTGACCGAGAGGCGCGGCGGTTCGGGCACGTGGCCCGGGTCGAACTGTCGTGTCCAGACGCGGAATGCGGGAATGGGGCCATCACCCGCAGCGACGGGTGGGCGGAGGATGCGCGCTTTGTTCTGCCAGATCTCGAAGTCTTGCGCGACGTCGTTGCGGTAGCCCCGCATCGATAGCGTCAAGATGATCCAGTGCAGCCAGGACCGGGGGAGTAGCGCCATCACTGGATTGATGCGGCTCGGGTGCTCGATGTGTTTGAGGCTGATGGCGATTCGCAAGCACAGGCGGTCTTCGTCGATGGGACGTCCGAACACGAAGTGACGGGAGTGCATCCCGAACTCGGGGACGTGCACCTCCACGCAGGAGTAGCCGAGGCCCCATTTGATGATGTCGAACTCGGCGCGGATGGACTTGGCCTTTCCGAAGGTGCGAGCGCTGCGGTTGATGGCGTAGCTGGCCTTCAGGAGCGGACCATCTGTTTCCAGCGGCTTGGTGATCTCCGCCTGCTGGTAGCCGTGCACCGCCTCGAAGTGACCGAAGTCCACGCTGTTTTCGGCGGTGTCGTAGGGGTTCGCATCGATCTCCCACGTGTGGTGCACGAGGTCGGTCCAGCCCACGTCGTCCAGCGGCGGCACCCGCCAGCTGGGCGGCGAATTTTGGTCTTCGTGGCTATAGGCCAAGATCAGGCCGTTCATCTCTTCGATGGGCCAGACGGGCAGCTTGGCGTTGGGCGGCGGCTTGGTGCCGTACCCCGTGGCTACGCACGCGCCGCTCGGGTCGAACCGGAAGCCGTGAAACGGACACCGGATCTGTTCACCTTCGACGGTGCCGCCGTACCCCAGGTGCGCTCCGAGGTGCGGACAGAAGGCATCGGTCATCACCGCCTGGCCGGACTCGGTCCGGTAGAGCACCGCCGGCTTCCCCATGAAGTGCAGCTTCTGGACCTGGCCGGGGCGCAGCTGGTCGGAGAAGGCGGCCAGGAACCACCCGCGCGGAAAGTGCTCCAGGCGGCGACCGATTGGCACGAGATCGTCGGGACCCACGAGGCGGGTCTACACCACCGCGAGTGCATTTCTCAACGCGGCCGAGCCCGCGCTATCCCCCGACCAGACCAAGAACTCCGGAGAGTTCTGACCGCGACGTTTCAGCGAGCGCCGATGCGTCGGACTTGTCCGTCGAAGGTGGGGACGCTCAGGATGAACGGGTCGGTGGTGTAGGTCAGGGCCTGCTCTTCGGGGGACGCGAGGGGTCGGGAGCAGCTGTGCCGGTACGCGGCGCGTCCTCCGCTGAGCGAAGCGCAGCTGGAAGAGGTGGAGGACGACTTCGTGCGTCTGACGTTCCGGAGCCCGACGCGCTCCGGGCAAGACTCGCTCGTACTTCATCCGGTGGCACTGCTTCGTCGGCTGGCTTGGCTGGTACCTCCTCCGCGTCAGCATCAGGTTCGGTATGCGGGCGTTCTGGCTCCGGCGGCGGGGCCTCCGGGGACCGGCTCGCGTCAGATCGAGCTTCCGCTGGCGAGCTGAGGGCTGGTTCGTTCATCGAGGGGTGCGCACGTGCGCGTGGGTTCACAGCTTCGCTCGGCGTCGGCTTCGGGGCCTCGAAACGGGGTCTTGCGTGGGGTTGTCCGCC
>CAYYOT010000146.1:0-2794 GCA_964473255.1 uncultured Myxococcales bacterium
GTAGCGAACCGGCGAGGCCGGCTCGTGCCGACGCGACCCAAACCAGCAGCCCTGAGCCGACACCCGACCCACCGGAGCCACCCGCGACCGAAGACGCGCCGCCGGAGCCAGAACGCCCGCATACCGAACCTGATGCTGACGCGGAGGAGGCACCAGCCACGCTAGCCGACGAAGCAGTGCCACCGGATGAAGTACGAGCGAGTCCTGCCCGGAGCGCGTCGGGCTCCGGAACGTCAGACGCACGAAGTCGTCCTCCACCTCTTCCAGCTGCGCTTCGCTCAGCGGAGGACGCGCCGCGTACCGGCACAGCTGCTCCCGACCCCTCGCGTCCCCCGCAGAGACCATCCGTTTCACCATTGTGGACGTTCCGCGTGGAGCCGTGGTGGACCCGGGATGGTGGCAGCTTTGCCGACGGGGAGCGGGTCTCGGTGGCGTCCCACGAAACCACCTCGGTGGCCGTGGTCGAGCCGAGCGCCGGTCAGATCCGGTTTCGCACCTGGGACCCGGAGGATCCCGCGACGGCCGAGGGACTGACTGCGGTCATGACCACAGGCCGAGTCGAAGAGCTGGTGCTCACGACGTTCGGCCACCGCACGGTGGCGGCGTGGGCCGAGGTGTCGGCAAACGGGGCGGTGGCGCTGGAAATCGTCGAGCTTCTGACCGGCACCACCTCGGAGGTCTCGGTCGAGGGACTGGATGCCCTGCAAGTGTCCTCACGGTGGAGCTTGGTCATGGGATCCGACCAACGGATTCGGATCGCCATCGGCTCGGGACAAGGTGCCCCTCGGGTCTGGGAGGAAGACGGCTCGGCCTGGGAGCGCTTGCCTTCGATGCCGGCCGACGGGCGTTTGCCCGTCGACCTTGCGTACGTCGATGGCGCGCTTCATCTGTTGACCCAGGCGGGATAGGCCGTACAGTGCGACCAGGCGATGCGCGTCGCAGGGAATGGAGGTCCGCGATGGCTGACTGAAACTGTGAATCGTCGTCTTGCGGGTGGAAATCCCGCCTGGCGAAGGGTGAGCCCGCCCAGCCAGTAGCGAGGCTTGCGCCGGTGGCGGCAACGACACCGGCGAAGCGTAGCCGCGCGAGCGTGCGGGCCGTGGGGTTCGGCCTCGAAATCTATGCGTTCTGGGTGCTGAGAGCGCTGTGTGGCTCGAAGGCAAGAGCGGCCCCTCCGTGAGATGGGCGAGGAGGGGGCGCACCCGGCTCCGAGCAGATCAGCCTTGCCCTGATGAGACCGTCGTCCTCCTTCCCCTCAGGATGCCACGAACCGCAGACGGCGGGCACTTACGATGGTTGTGATGCTTCTACCGCTGGAGAAGTTGTGATGGCGCTTGCTCGGCGGGTAGGCTCGACCGGTGTCGCGGTGATCATGCTCTCGGCGTGCATCTTCTCCGACCTGGTGGAGCCCGGGCCGGACGCGGCGAGAGCCCCGGCCGGCGACAGCGGCCTCGACACGGACGGTGCCGTAGACATGGGAAGCGCGAACGACGTAGGCGCGGATGTCCCTCTCGACTTCCCCGACGGGACGGTCGCGGCCGATGCCGGTTTGGACAGCCGGCTACCCGACATCGATGACCATGTCGTATTGGCAGGAGATTGGTCCACTCGCGGATACATCGTCACGGGGTCGATTCAAGTCGTCCGGAAAGAAGGCGGGGACCCTGAGGTGCGCCTGAGTGACGACTTCACGTTCCCGCTGAGCCTGCCCCAGCCGACCTTGGTTTTGTCGAATCGAAGTGACATCGGCTCAGCCGGGCTCGAAGCAGGGGACCTAGTTCTTGGAACGCTCTCGCAGGACGGCGAGCAGTCGGTCCGAGCGTCGCTCGAAGCCCTGACGTTTCAGTATGCCTGGCTGTACATCGAGCAATTCAAACTCGAGATGGCCCGGGCAGTCCTTGAGTCACCGTGAAGAGCGAGGAACCACGTCTAGAAGTCTGCTCACCGTGGCGCCATGGGTTCGCGGTGGGCGTCCGATGCGGTGCGGGCTTCGGTGTTGGCCACGTAGTTCGGCTTGCTCCCAGCGCACCTGGAGTACTAAGTGCTGCTCGTGGGTAGGGGGCAATGGGCGATGCAGGCCGCCTTACTGAGCTTCGTACTGCTGGCTTCACAGAACGCGCGGGCCGAACCGGCTCGTCTGGTGGTCATGCCGCTGAAGGCGGAGCGGGGCTTGGACGCCAGCACGGTGCGACTGGTCGATGCGTTGATGTTGACCGAGTTCGGTTCCATCGCCGAAGAACGCTACGAGGTCATGGGAACTCGGGACGTAGATACGTTGCTGCGGGCGGCCGGGCAGCGGGAGCTGCTGCAGGACTGCACAGAAGAGTCCTGCTATACTCGCCTGGCCAACGTCCTCGATGCCCGGAACATCGCCGCTGGTAGCCTGGGACAGCTGGGGGACTCGTACCTATTGAACCTCACCCTTTACGATAACCGAGAGGTGAAGGTGGTTCGGAGGGTCACGGAGCAGATCGTCGCCAACGAGAATGCCCTGCCCGCGGGGGTTCGCCGGGCTGCAGGTTCGCTGCTGGGCGTCGAGGTTCCAGCTCCGACGGAGACCGCGGAGGCGAAGCCTCCGCCCGGGAAGCGTCGGCTTCGCTGGCTACCGCCGACCTTGACCACCGTGGCCGGTGCGACCGCAACCGGGATCGCGATCGGCCTGGGGATCGATGCGGTGAATCGCGACGCCACTGGTCAGGCCGAGGCGGCGGACATCCTTCTCTGGTCGGGAATCGGTGTGGACGCTAGGAAGTCCAAGCGGGTTTGGGATCTGAAACCCTCCCACACGAAACTC
>CAYYOT010000147.1:0-2787 GCA_964473255.1 uncultured Myxococcales bacterium
CGGGCAGGGTGATGGAGCCGGTGACATCCGTCGTCCGGAAGTAGAACTGCGGCCGATATCCCTTGAAGAACGGGGTGTGGCGCCCGCCCTCTTCCTTGTTCAGGATGTAGACCTCGCACTTGAACTTCGTGTGCGGCTTGATCGAGCCGGGCTTGGCCAAGACCTGACCGCGCTCGACGTCTTCCTTGCCGATACCACGAAGCAGGCAGCCGACGTTGTCGCCAGCCAGACCCTTATCGAGGAGCTTGCGGAACATCTCGACGCCAGTGACGGTCGTCTCCGACGTCGGGCGAAAGCCGACGATCTCGACCTTCTCACCCACGGTGATGGTGCCTCGCTCGATGCGCCCGGTGACGACGGTACCGCGACCCGAAATCGAGAACACGTCTTCGATGGGCATGAGGAACGGCTTGTCCTCTTCACGCTCCGGCGTGGGTACGTAATCATCGAGCGCCTTGAGCAGCTCGAGGATCGACTCCTGACCCTCGGTGCCGCCCGACTCGTACGGCTTCAGAGCGCTGCCGCGGATCACCGGGACGTCATCGCCGGGAAACTTGTACTTCGTCAGAAGCTCGCGAACCTCGAGCTCCACCAGGTCGAGGAGCTCCTCGTCATCGACCAGATCGACCTTGTTCAGGAAGACCACGATGGCCGGAACGCCGACCTGCCGGGCCAGGAGGATGTGCTCCTTGGTCTGCGGCATCGGTCCATCGACCGCGGAGACCACGAGGATCGCGCCGTCCATCTGCGCCGCGCCCGTGATCATGTTCTTCACGTAGTCGGCGTGCCCCGGGCAGTCGACGTGCGCGTAGTGACGCGCCTCGCTCTCGTACTCGACGTGCGAGGTGGCGATGGTCATGATCTTGGAGGCGTCGCGACGCCCCTGCGATTCCGACGCCTTCGCGATCTCGTCGTACGAGAGCGCCTTGCCCCAGCCCTTGGCCGCAGCCACGGCAGTCAGAGCTGCAGTTAGGGTCGTCTTCCCATGGTCGACGTGCCCGATGGTTCCCACGTTGATGTGCGGCTTCTTCCGCTCAAATTTCTCTTTGGCCATGTGATTCCCACTCCAATCAGTAAGTGCGAGATGCGAGAGCCCGAGGGACGCTCAAAGCCTCCCCGTAACTTTCGCCAGAACCTCTTCCGCGATGTGCGACGGAACAGGATTGTAGAATCCAAACTTCATCGAAAACGTTGCCCGCCCCTGGGTTCGAGACCGCAGGTCGGTCGCATACCCGAACATCTGGGCCAAGGGGACCTCGGCCCGCACAACCTGGGTACCGGGCCGGGGGTCCATTCCCGAGACCTTTCCCCGCCGAGAGTTGAGGTCACCGATCACATCTCCGGTGTACTCTTCGGGGGTCGTGACTTCCGTCTCCATGATGGGCTCGAGGAGGGTCGCTCCCGCCTTGCGGATGGCCTCTTTGAAAGCCATCGAGCCCGCGATTTTGAAGGCCAGCTCACTCGAGTCGACCTCGTGGTAGCTGCCGTCGATCAGCTTCACCAGGACATCGACCACCGGATAGCCGGCGAGAACACCGTCGGCGGCCGCTTCTTGGATCCCTTTTTGGACCGCGGGAATGAACTCCTTCGGGATGGCGCCGCCCACGATCGCGCTCTCGAAGCTCATGCCCGAGCCCCGCTCCTGCGGGGTGAGCTCGATGACGACGTGCCCGTACTGACCGCGGCCACCCGACTGGCGAACGAATCGTGTGTCTTGCTTGACCGCGGCCGAGATGGTCTCGCGGTACGCAACCTGAGGCCGCCCGATGTTGGCGTCGACTTTGAACTCCCGGCGCAGTCGATCGACGATGATCTCGAGGTGCAGCTCGCCCATCCCCGAGATGAGGGTCTGGCCCGTCTCTTCATCGGTCCGCACCAGGAAGCTCGGATCCTCCATCGCTAGCTTGGCCAGCGCCGCGGAGAGCTTCTCCTGGTCCGCCTTGGTCTTGGGCTCGATGGCGATGGCGATCACCGGCTCCGGAACCTGGATGGACTCGAGAAGGACCTTGTTGTCTTGCGTGGTCAGCGTGTCGCCGGTCGTCGTGAACTTGAGTCCGACGACGGCAACGATCATCCCCGCCGAGGCCACCTTGAGGTCCTCCCGCTTGTTGGCGTGCATCCGCAGGATTCGGCCGACCCGCTCCTTTTTGGACTTGGTAGCGTTGTGCACCGCGGCGCCCGCCTCGATGGTGCCCGAGTACACGCGCAGGTAGGTGAGATTGCCCGTGTGCTGGTCGCTCATGATCTTGAACGCCAGAGCGAGAAACGGCCCCGACGGGTCGGCGGCTACCGCGATCGTGTCGTCCTTCCCCACGACCTGGGCGTCCGGATAAGTCACGTCCTGCGGCGAAGGAAGGTAGTCGACGACCCCGTCGAGGAGCGACTGAACGCCCTTATTCTTGAAGGCCGACCCGCACATGACCGGGAAGACCTTGAGCTGCAGCGTGGCCCTACGAATCGCCCGACGAAGCTCGTCCGGCGTGACCTCGGCGCCCTCGAGATACTTGGTCGCAACCTCGTCATCGCAGTCGGCGACCAGGTCGAAGATCCGATCGCGAGCGGCCTCGACTTCCTCCAGGCGGTCGGCCGGGATCTCTAAAACCTTGAAGCTCGCGCCGAGCGTGTCGCCCTCCCAGACGACCTGCTTGCGCTCGACGAGATCGATGACGCCGGCGAACTCCGCTTCGCTCCCCACCGGTAGCTGTATGGGGAGGGGTGTTGCGTGCAGCCGCTCTTTGATCGACGCCACCGACTTTTCGAAGTCGGCGCCTACGCGGTCCATCTTGT
>CAYYOT010000148.1:0-2780 GCA_964473255.1 uncultured Myxococcales bacterium
CCGTAGACCGCCTCCATGTGGGTATCGAGGTCCTCGTCGAAGAAGAGGGTGTGATGCAGAAGGTCGCCCAGCTCGCCCTCGATCCCGAGATAGTACAGAAGACTCGAAGGGCTCATGATGCGCCGCTGCCAGTACCGCTGGCTGAACTGCCGAAACTGCTTCGGCACCAGCCTCTGCTCCACGTGGTGGTAGTCGGCGGAGGCGAGCACGGCGTCGGCGTGAAGCTCCCCGCGCGGCGTGACGACGCCGCGGGCTCGCCCCTTCTCCACGAGGACATGCTCGACCGGCTCCCCGAGCCGCAGTTCGACCCCGAGGTCCGTCGCAACCTCCACCATCGCATCGATGATCCGGTGCATTCCGCCCTCGGGGTACCACGTGCCCAGGGCGATGTCGGCGTAGCTCATCAGGCCATACATGGCTGAAGTCTGCTTGGCCGATGCCCCCAGGAAGAGCACGGGCCACTCCACCAGGCGAGCGAGCTTCTCGTCGTCGAAGAAGCTCCGGGCATACTTGTGCATCGAGCGAAGCATGTTGAGCCGAAACACCTCGCGCACCAGGCGGGGGTCGACGAACTCGAAGAACGAAAGGCTCGGGCGGAACAGATAGTCTTCGTACGCCGCCTCGTACACGTACCGCGTCTCGGCGAGGAAGCGATCGAGGCCCGCGCCAGCCCCCGGCGACCGTGCCTCGAACATGGTCCGCATCGCGTCGATGCCCGCCGGCACGTCCCAGGCGTCCCCATCGGACCAGAGCACGCGATAACTCGGATCGAGTCGCTGCAGCCGGTAAAGGTCGGAGACTTCGCGTCCGAAGCTTCGGAAGAAGCGCTCGAAGACGTCCGGCATCCAGTACCAGCTCGGTCCCATGTCGAAGCGGAAGCCCTCCGCGGTCCAGGTCCGGGCCCGACCGCCGGCTTGGGCATGACGCTCGACCACGCAGACCTTGGCGCCGCCCTTGGCCAGGTGGGCCGCGGCCGCCAGCCCCGCGAAGCC
Source organism: uncultured Myxococcales bacterium (assembly GCA_964473255.1). GTDB lineage: Bacteria > Myxococcota > Kuafuiibacteriia > Kuafuiibacteriales > Kuafuiibacteriaceae > Kuafuiihalomonas. The sequence continues at coordinate 993 of CAYYOT010000148.1, forward strand.
AGCTCCGATCACGATCACATCGGCCATGAACGACCTCGTTTAGTCCTCAGCATGGACGATGTCGAGGATCTGTGGCGCTTCACTGAGCGATGGTCGTCAAAGTGGTATAAAACGACGAGCGGAGGCACGGCCCCATCCGGCAGGGTGCCAACGAAGAGACGGGCAAGTTCCCCCCATGCGCTCACCTGAGAAACTCCCTCTGACGGTCCTCTGTGGCTTTCTCGGCTCGGGAAAGACCACGTTGCTCCGACGTTGGCGCCACCAGGAGACCCTGCGTGGCGCCGCCATCATCGTTCACGACCTGAGCGAGTTTGGTGTCGATGTCGAGCTTCTCTCGGACGACACCTCGAGCCCCGAAGCGGGGCGTCTCGTCGACCGGGTGGCCGCGCTCCACGGCGTCCATGCCCGGGAGCACCTTCATGCGTCGGTGGGGCGGGCGCTGGGGGAGATCGCGGACCTCGAACCTGCGCCACCCCACGTCCTGTGCGAGAGCACCGGCGCGGCCCGACCGTGGCCGTTGATCGCGGCTCTCACCCAGGATGATCGATTCCATCTTCGCCACTTCATCGTGACGGTCGATGCCCTCAATCTGCATCGCGACTTTGCCGACGGCCGGGTCTTCACGGGCGAGGTCAGCGCGTCCGGTGATCCGGCTCTCCAGCACGCCGCGGAGATCCTCGCCGAACAGCTTCTGTTCGCCAGCGTGATCATCTTGACCAAGGTCGACACCGTGCCCCGAGCGGTCGTCGATGCCCAGGTCCGCACTCTCAGGCAGCTTCAACCCCAGGCCACCGTGGGTCTCTCCGCCGACGGCGGGCTTCTTCTGGAGCAGCTCGATGCCACCCCTGCGCCCCAGCTCAAAGCCCTGGAGCGGCGCGCCCAGCGGTTCGGCCTCACCGTGAATGCTCCCACCGCGGATGAGGTCGAGGCCATCGTCCTCCGTGACCCGCGACCCTTCCATCCCCACCGACTGTACGAAGTGTGTCAGAACCAGCTCGGGACGGGTTTGTATCGCACCAAGGGCTTTCTGTGGCTTGCGTCTCGCCCCGCCGACGTCTTCCTCTGGCAGCAGTCGGGCAGCCAGATTGCCCTCGAAATCACCGGTCTATGGCGGGCCGAAGCCGTCCACAACCACCATGGGAAGTTGATGGCCCACGAAGTCGAGCTTCTCGAGAAGCAACTTGCAGCCGCCCACCCCATCTTCGGAGACCGCACCAACGAGCTGACGCTCATCGGCCTGCCCGACGCCTGCAGACACTTCGCCGCTGCCTTGCGAAGCTCTCTATGCACCGACGACGAAGTTGCCGCGTGGCAGCGAGGCGAAGACTTCCCCGACCCGTGGCCTGAAAGTCTGCGCACGATTCGGTGAGGGTCAGGGTTCTCAGGCGAACGGGCGGAGGCGAAGGACGGCCATCAGTGTTACCGGCCCGAAGAGGTAGTGAAGGCGGGCGAGAGCGTCTACGCCCGGCGTGAGGCCTCTAGCTCTAGGCTTCTCGGCGCTGTCGGGTGAAACCGATGGTGGCGAGGAGCATGACAACGAGCGATAGGATCCAAGCCGTGGGCGCAAATGGGACCGTGGGCGCAGCCGGCAGCGGCGCGATCCGCCGTACGTACACCGCGCCCGAGTCACCGCCCGAGTTGTCGTTTTGGTTGCCGTCGACGCCGACGGCGCCGCTCGCCTCAAATCGGCCGGCGAACGCGAGGGTGTCACCGTCCAGGGCCACGGGAAAACCGACCTGATCGTTGCTGTCGGTATTCGAGGCCTTGACGTAGGCCTGTTGGCTCCAC
>CAYYOT010000149.1:0-2760 GCA_964473255.1 uncultured Myxococcales bacterium
GACGTGCTCCGGCTGTTCGTGGAGGAGAACATCCACGGGGCTCCGGTCGTGGACGAAGACGGGCGGCTGCTCGGCGTGATCACGACCAGCGATCTGCTCCGCGCCGAGGAAGACGAGCACGATACGGCCTGGAGCACCACCAACTACCTGCGCGACGTTCTCGAGTTCGCGGCGCCGGACTGGTCCAGCGAGGCCGAGGGGGGGACCCTGACGGACTTCCAGGACCGGCTCTCCCAGAGGCGCGCCGGGGACGTCATGACCGAGGAAGTCGTCGCCGTCGCCGCCGACGCCCCGGTGGTCGAGGTGGCCCGGTCTCTACGCGAGAACCAGATCCACCGCGTCTGGGTCGAGGAGGGCGGCCGCATCTGCGGCGGCGTCTCCACCTTGGACCTCATGCCGGTCATCGAGCGCCTGGGCGCCTCGAAGTAGTCGAGGTTCCCTCTCCTCGTCGGCCCATCGTTTCCTTCCGGTCATTTCTGTCGTGTCATCCCTGTTCATGTTGCTCGCGTCCTGCCGAGGGAGGTGGCGGCGCTAGCAATGTGGCCGGGGCCGAGAGATGCTCGTGGCTTCTCCCCGCCCCGGCCGGCCGTGTGCTCGCGAGTTGCCCAGCCGGCTCTCGCGACCCGTACTCACTCCGAGAGCAGGCCCGGCAACTCGAAGCCCGCGGGGACGATCGTCAGGGCGTCGATGTTCTGCAGCTGATAGACCGTGCCCAGTAGCTCGTGGACCCGGCCGTCGAGGAAGGACACGTACCCGATCCTCCGGTCCAGGCCGCCTGACTCGTCGACAGTCTTGGTTTCCCGCTTGTCGTTGGACACGCTGAAGATGAGACCCAGCGCCAGGCGGCCTCTGTAGCCCGCGTAGGCCTCGTGCTCCGGGAGCGGGACCCAGGCCAGCTCGAAGGCGTCGATGTCCATCCGGGCAGTGATCGTCGGGTGATGGGTGCCGATCATCCGGTGGTCGATTCGCTCGACCGGCCCCGTGCTCGTCACCTCGTAGATGGAGCTCGAAGAAAGTCGGTTCGTGCCCTCGCCGTCCACCGCGAAGTACTCGACGGCGCACTCCGGTCCGACCGAGAAGTCGAGTGCGTCGACGTCGTCGTCCTCCTCCTCGCCTGCGTCGGGCCCCGGACCCAGATCCACGTGCACGGTCGGCTCGTCCATTGCGGGCACATAGCCGCCCATGCTGACCCGAAGAGCCACGACCTCCGAGCGGTCCATCGCGGTGCCCAGCGACGGCCCCGAGTCGGTCGGGATGCGGCTGATGCCGAGGCGCCAGGTCTTCCGATCGTTGTCGTCGTCGAAGGAAAGGAGCATGTTCTCGCTTGCGTGGATGCAGGCGATGTCACCGTGAACTCGCTCGTCGAAGAGCACGGGCGCCGCGAGTATCCCGCCATCGATCCCCAGCTCGGACAGGGACACATCGAGGGCCTCGTAGCCGTCCAGGTCGAAATAGTCATCGAACGAGGCCCTGCGACTGCCGACGGGCACGGCCGTCGGCCGTTTGAACTGTATGGGGTGCGGGTCCCGGCCGAAGATATCCTCGTCGTCCAGGTATGGGGGACCGGACAGGGAGGAACGAACGGAGCTCGACGCGTACACGTCGCCAGGGTCGAGCTGCTCGTCGGCGGCTCGTGACCCGGGATCGCTGATCTCCATGTCGGAGCCGATGTCGAGGGAGAAGCGGAGCTCTCGGGCAGGGATGCTCGCGAGACCACTGAGCTGGCCATCGATGCCGGTGGGGCCGACGAGCGTCGAGGCCGCAGACGTCGGATCGACCTCGTATAGGGCGCTCTTCTCCACGATGTAGAGGGTGCCGTCGCTCGTGAAGGTCATCCCAGCGGTGCTTCCGCTGGGGATTCCCGGATCGCCCACCAGGGTCTGGGCGCCAGTCGACGTGTCGATGGTGTAGAGGTTGCCCCTCTGCGAAAATCCAAAGAGGACGTCCGAAGGATCGAAGGCGAGTCCGTCGTAGCGCCGGCCAAGGTCGCCGTCTACGAGCGTGGCGCTTCCGCCGCCCAGATCGAAGCGCCAGAGCTCGACGGGATCGCTGGTTCGGCCCCGGATGGCGAATCCCACTCCATCGCTGCGGATGGCCACCGCTCCTTCCGATCCAATGCCGAACGGGGGCTCGGCTTCGGAGATCGTCGTTCCGTCGGCGGGGTCGATCTCGACGAGCTTTTCGCGCGTTGCCAAGCCATACAGTCGCTCTCCTTCGGTCGACAGGCCGTGTCGAGCATCCGTGTCGCCGAGGACGGTGGCGCCGCCCGTCGACGGGTCGATCGCGATGAAGTTGTCCGTCGATCGGAAGACGATGCCGTAGATGAGATCCTGAGCCGATGCCGGCGCGGGCAGTGCGAGGCTCGTGGCGACCAGCATCACGAATGCCAGGTCGCGCGCGCCACGGTCGTTTCGATGGGTTGGGAAGGTCCGACAGTTCTGCGATTCGAGGGATCGCACGCCATCTCGATCTCTTGTCTGCAAGGGACTTGCTCCTTTCGACACGGTCGCGCCGAGGGCGCGGCTGGCCTTCCGGCGTGAGCGGGGTTGTCACACCTCGCGACACCCTCGCCGCCGCCAGCGAGTTGACTGTGGTTCGAGATCTCGGGAGCCAGGTCGGCGTCGCAAGGGCTGCGAGACGATCAGGCGCTCCCCGGTCTCGTCTCATACGTTCGCGGCGAGACCGCGGACCCTGACAGGAATTTCCGACGAGCGGGCAGCACTTCGCGTCTTGCCTCCGACTGCGGCACCATCCGCGTCG
>CAYYOT010000150.1:0-2371 GCA_964473255.1 uncultured Myxococcales bacterium
TCAACCGGGCGCGTATCGTCCCTACGCGGTGGTGCAGGCGGCTGCGGGCTCGACATCCAGGCTTGCTCGGGTTCTGCGGATAAGTTCGCCTAATCTATTCGGGCGATTATTTTGAGTTCCATCTACTCAACATAATTCTGGCTCCCGGCTGCATCGATTCTCTTTTCGGGTTCGAAGTGTTGGTCGAACAATCGGTCCGGCGGTCGGCCGGCGGGGCAATATTGTCTCGCTGAAACGACCTACCGGTGAAGACGAAAGGAATCGATCATGGAACTCTCGCAAGCTCAGCTCATTTTCTCGCTCGCATCTGTCAACTTCGCTGGCGCTCTCGCCATCTGTACCTGGATGGTGATCGACCATCGCCGCGTACTTCGCGCCGACCAGCGCGCCACCGAGGCGGGCCCGTCCGCGCGCCCGGCCGTTGCTTCGGCTCGCACCCGCTCGCGTGGGGCGCACGCCGCTTCACCGCGGGGGCACGGACGGGACGAAGCCGCCAACGCTACGGCCGGGTGACCGTCATCCTGGCTCCTCGAGCTCCGGGTCGTCGAGAAGCCCGCGAAAGCGCCTGAGGTAGCGTCGCCAGGAACCCGCTTACCTCAGGCGCCACAAAGCGCTGGAGCAGTTCCGTCGTTCGTGCTCATTCCTTCTGAATGATGAGCGGAATGATGGTCATCCTCGCAACGATGGCGCAGACGCTCGCAGCGGTACCTCCGAAGCAGCTGCAAGAGGAGATCGAGGCCCTGCAGCGGCAGGCACACGCGAGTGACGACGCGTACGACATCGTCGAATCGCTCACCACGGAGGTGGGCCCACGCCTCGCCGGCAGCGAAGCGGAGAAGCGTGCTCGACGGTGGGCCAAGGCCAAGCTCGTGTCCTTGGGCTTCGAAAACGTCCGCATCGAAACAACCAAGGTCCAGGCTTGGAGTCGCGGCGCCGAATCCGCACGCATCGAAGCGCCGTTTCCCCAAGAGCTTCACGTGACCGCGCTCGGCCACAGCGTGTCGACCGGGCCGCGCGGTGTGCACGGAGAAGTCGTACGTTTTGGGAGTCTCGCCGAGCTGGAGGCCGCCCCGGCCGGTTCGCTGAAGGAGAAGATCGCCTTCATCGACCAAGCCATGCCGCGCACCCAGGACGGGTCGGGTTATGGCGCGGTCGTGGGCATCCGCTCGGCGGGCCCCTCGGCCGCAGCCCGCAAGGGTGCCGTGGCGGTCCTCATTCGTTCGGTCGGAACCGACCACGACCGGCTGCCGCACACGGGGATGCTCCGCTATCGCGAGGACGCGCCCGCCATACCGGCAGGAGCGCTCTCGGTGCCGGATGCCGACCAGCTGACCCGGATCCTCCTTCGCGGTCGACCGGTCGAAATCCACCTGCGGCTGGAAACCAAGTCGGGGCCCGACCTGGTCACCGGGAACGTCATCGGCGAGATCCCGGGACGCGCCCGGCCGAGTGAGATCGTGCTCATCGGAGCTCACTTGGATAGCTGGGACCTCGGCACCGGCGCGGTCGACGACGGCGCCGGGGTCGCCATCGTCACCGCGGCGGCCCGGCTGGTTCGCACCGTCGGGAGGGCTCCGGAGCGAACGATACGAGTGGTGCTCTTCGGCGCCGAGGAAGTCGGGTTGGTCGGAGCCAAAGCCTACGCACGAGCACACGCGGAAGAACTGGAGAACCACATCTTGGCGGCGGAGTCCGACTTCGGTGCCGGGCGCATCTATCGGCTTTCGGCCAAGGTCGACGACAGGGCTTGGCCAGCGATCCAGGACCTTCAGCATCTGCTCGTCTCCGAGCAGGTGGTTCTGGGCGACAATCAGGGCCACGGGGGGCCCGATCTCATTCCGTTACAGCGCGCCGGCGTGCCGATGCTTATGCCGCAGCAGGACGGTCGCGACTATTTCGACGTGCACCACACGGCCAACGATACGCTGGACAAGATCGACCCCGAAGCGCTCCGCCAAAACGTTGCCGTTTACGCCTCGATCATCTGGGCCGTCGCCAATTCATCGGTTCGTTTTGGTCCGGAGAACGGCGCCATGTCCCGCTGACGCCAGCAGCCGACCCCGTTCAAATCGACGACAACTCGTCACGGTAGCGGTGAGCGTTGTCGACGTAGTGTTCGGCCGACGCTTGAAGGAGCTGGAGTTCGTGCGTTTCCAGCTCCCGGACCACGCGGCCCGGGACGCCGACCACGAGAGAACGAGGCGGGATGACCTTGTTCTCGGGGATGAGGGCGTGAGCCCCAATGATCGATTTCTCACCGACTCGGGCTCCGTTCAGCACGGTCGCCCCGATGCCGACCAATGCATAGCTTCCGATTTCGCAGCCGTGAAGCATCGCCCGGTGGCCGACGGTGACCCCAGTTTCCAGCACG
>CAYYOT010000151.1:0-2083 GCA_964473255.1 uncultured Myxococcales bacterium
TGGTTCTTCATCGACGACGACCACCTCGACGAGCGTTCGGACGATCTGCTTCTTCAGCTCGACGGGACAATCGGGATGTCGCCAGACGTCAGCGAAGCGCTCGCCGAACGCCAGCAGCGCGGTACGCTCGGCCGCCGACAAAGGTCGCTCGTCCACCAGTGAGGCTTCGAGGTTCGCGCGTGCTGCTTCGACTTCGGTCAGCTTCGCGTTCCACCGTGTTTCGAGCTCGGACGCGACGAGCCGGTTGCGTGCATCGACCTGGTCGTATTGCTCGAATGCTCGCCGTGCCTCGTACTCGAGCTGCTCGACTCGGCGCTTCAAGATCTGATGCTGCTCGGCCGTCTTCGTGGCGGCACGCTCGATCGCCTCGAGGCTTGCCTCGACTCCGAGCGGCGACAGTGCTTCGACGACCTCGTCCGCGAAGCGTCGATCCACGCGAGCACCACCGAAGCCGACACAGCCACATGTCGTTCCCTCGTCGTCACCGAAACACTGGTAGCGACCCGGTGTTCCCGCCTTGCCCCAGTAGCGAACGTGCAGGTTCCGGCCGCATCGAGCACAGCGGAGCAAGCCACCGAGCAATGCGTGTCCCGAACGTGGCGCGCCGGGGCCGTCTGCGTCCCCGCGCCAGTGGTTTCGTTGGATCATCCGCTGGTTCTCCTCGAACGTCGCCCAGTCGATGTAGCTGTCGTGATGGTCGCGAATGAAGACACGCGCATCCTGGGCTGGCAAGAGGGCTGATGTTCGCTTGCGGAGCACACCGCCTTCCCACGTCATCTCGGTGGGGCGCCGCCCCCAGCAGTAGACCCCGGCATAGATGGGGTTGTGAACGATGCGCGACACGAGACCAATCCGCGGCTCTTGAAACACCGCGGTCCACTCGCCGCGATGATGTCTCGTGACCGGCATCTCGACGTGGTTGTCGCGAAGCCAGATGAAGGTCTGACGAATGCTCCAAGTCTCGCGAAACTTCGCGAGAAGAAGCTCGATGGCTTCCTGCACGCGGAGGTTCGGATCTTTGATAATCTTCTTGGCCGCGCTCCACACGTACCCGGGAGGAAGGCGTGGATAGAGCTCGCCGCGTTTGGCCTTGTTCTCGGCGCCGGCACGCAGCCGCATTCGAAGCACCTTGAGTTCTACCGCGCTCATCGTCGCCTTGATGCCGAGCACGAGCTGATCGTCCATGCGCGCCGGGTCGTAGACGGACTCGTCGTCGGCGACGAGCACGCCGAAGACCTGGCAGAGCTCGACGAGTTGACAGTAGTCCTTGTCCGTCCGAAGGAGCCGCGACAGCTCGCGGCTGATGACGAGGCCGACTTGCGACAGTGCGACGGCACCGAGCATCCGCTCGAATCCACTGCGTCGAGGTGCAGCCATCGCCGCGCTCGCTCCCAGGTCGCAGTCGATGACCTCGACGTCCTCGAACCCGAGACGACGAGCTTTGTCGACCAGCGCATATTGCAGCCGCTGACTCTCCAAGTTGTTCTTCGCTTGCACCTCCGACGACTGACGAAGGTAGACGATCGCTCTGCGAGCCCGATGCTCGGGCGTGACCTTCTGCTCACCATTCATCGTCGGTTACCTCCACGGCGGTCAGCACGGCGAGCATCGCGTGCGCCATCAGCTCGATGACTTTCGTCCTCGTCTCGGGATCGATCTCGACGTCGATCTGTCGTTCTTTCGCCCGATCCCTCGGTGTCGCCCAGCCAAAGCCTGTCTGCTCCATCGTGCTCCTCCTCGTCCGACGAAGGATCCCCGGGTCGTTCGGGACAGACCAAGGCTTCACGGTTCGAGACGAGCTCGAGGACGGACTCCAGAATCGCGATGGGCAGCAACGGTCTGTCGGCGATGACGGCGGCGCTGGCGCTCGCCTCGGTCATCCAAACTGGAATCTGAATCTGTACGCCGTCCGCTCGCCGCACAGCCACACGCGCGCTACGGCGAGTGCGAAACACGACCTCGAGCTGCTGCCCGTAGAGCGGGTGGAAGGGGTAGTGAACGGTGACTGTCGACGACACGGTATCGTGCCGCGCTCACCGTCTTTCCTCACTTTCACGTCCTCGGGCTCGACGGGGCCTACGTC
>CAYYOT010000152.1:0-2041 GCA_964473255.1 uncultured Myxococcales bacterium
ATCGCGGTCGCAGAGAGCCGCGTCTGGGGCTCAGAGCCGGGCAGAGCTCTGAGGGTCGCGTTTAACAGCGCGTGGCTCTTAGCTTTACAGCTCGGCCGGTTGCCAACTCCCTACCCGCTGCTTCATGTCGCTCGAGGCTTCGTCCTGAATGGGCTTCGGGCTCATGCCTAGAGCGAAGGGTGGACCGCGTTTGCGGTGCGGCTCACGGCGTCCAGTGCTACTCTTTATGGCGTGGACGACCTAGGGGCACGAGCCTACGTGGGCCGACCGTGGGCAGCCATCGAACGGGCGAAACGACGATTCTGGGCCGAGGCCAAGCGTACGCCGGGCGAACGGGTCGCGGTCGCCGAGGCGCTTCGGGAGCACGCCCGAGAGCTCCATCCGATGTGGCCGACCAATGAGGACCGCGCCGAAGACCTGGCGCATCACATCGAGCTGAGACGCCGACTCGGGGCGATTCGATGAACGACATCTGCCGAGTCGTCTCGGCACTGAAAGGCGTCTTCGACGAACTCGGCCTCGGGTGGTTCGTGTTCGGCGCGCAAGCCGTCGTCGTGCGGGGTCATCCGCGCATGACCGCTGATCTCGATCTGACCATCCAGGCGAGCGATGATGACCTCCCTGAGCTCGTTCGCGGCCTCACCGCCGCCGAGTTTGACGTTCGCGTCGAAGACGTCGAGGACTTCGTTCGAAAGACCCGGGTCATGCCCGTGGTCCATCGACCAACCACGATGCCCGTGGATGTCGTGGTCGCCGGCACCCCGCTGGAGTCGCTGTTCCTCGCCGGAGCTACGCTCGAGGACTTCGGCGGCGTCGATGCTCCCGTGATCAGCGCCGAGCACTTGGTGGTCACCAAGCTGCTTGCTGGACGCCCAAAGGACCTCGAAGACGTGCGAGGCGTGCTCGCCGCGAGCGGTGCCGACTTCGATGACGCAGCGGCGAGAGATCTGCTCGAGCAGCTCGATGCTGCGCTCGATCGATCGGATCTTGCCCCGGCCTTGGATGCCGAACTGGCGCGACGACCCCCATCGGACGAATGACCCCCAAGAACCCTCGCTCTGTCCGATGACGATGAACTGACGACCTCAGCTTACCTCGTCGCGACTCCCGCCGCGGGCGCCGGCGCGGATCCGTCGTCGCTCGACCCCGCCCGCGTGCCGCCGATCCCGACTGAGGGGGACGAGGTCCCCAACGATCTGGAGACGCTCCTCGAGCGCATCGACGAGTTGCGCAGCCCGGGCGCCTACGCATGAGCCGCGATCCGACCTCGACCCCAACTTTGATCTCGATACCATCGCCCGTGAGGGAGCGCGTCGCATGCTGGCGGCCGCGCTGGAGGCCGAGGTAGCCGACTACGTCGACCGCTGCCAGGAGCGCGATGAAGCTGGACGTGCCCTCGTCGTCCGCAACGGAAAGTCAAGGCCTCGAAAGGTGACGATCGGGTCGGGAACGATGGAGGTCCGGACGCCTCGCGTGAAGGACAAGCGCGTCGACCGCAACGGCGTCCGGCAGCGCTTCACGAGTCGGATCCTTCCCCCGTACATGCGTCGCTCGCCGAAGGTCTCGGAGGTGCTGCCCGTGCTGTATCTCCGCGGCCTGTCAACCGGGGACTTCAGCGAAGCCCTGCCGACACTTCTCGGCGAGGATGCAAGTGGTCTTTCATCGACAGCAATCTCCCGTCTCACGAACGAGCGGGAAAAGGAGTATCAGGCCTTTTGTCAACGAGACTTGTCGGAGGTCGACTACGTCTACATCTGGGTCGACGGAATCCACTTCAACGTCCGACTCGAGGACGACCGTCTCTGCACCCTGGTGGTGCTCGGAGTACGTCCAGACGGTCGAAAGGAGTTGATCGCCGTGTCGGATGGCTATCGAGAGAGCAAGGAGAGCTGGAGCACTGTGCTACGTGACCTGAAGCGGCGCGGGATGCAGGCGCCGAAGGTGGCGGTCGGTGACGGCGCCCTTGGCTTCTGGTCGGCGGTCCGGAACGTCTGGCCGAAGACTCGATGGCAGAGGGACTGGTTTCACAAGCTCGGAAATG
>CAYYOT010000153.1:0-1998 GCA_964473255.1 uncultured Myxococcales bacterium
AGCGTGCTCGGACCGTCTTCATCGTCCATCGAGAGCAGCGCAGTGTTCAGACCGCCGATGACCACCGGGCCGAGCCTAGTATCGACCTGGCTGATGTAGTAGGGGCACGCGGCGTCGACGTCGCAGCCGCTCCACGCCCTCGCGAAGGCGCAATAGGCGTCGAGCTTGGTCCAGATCCGGGGCAATCGAAGGGGGTCCAAGATCTCCAGTCTCCGAACCGGGTCGGCGCGCATTACGGTGTGTGCGTCATGCGCGGACCCGTCCTCGAAGTCGGCCCTCGTGCGATTGCGATCCACATCATGGTTGCCGGGCACGACGAACACGCGGCGAAGGTCGATCTGCAGGTCGGCGCGAAGCCTATGGAGGAACGCGGTCGCTCGCGTGAAGTCTTTGGGCTGGCCGGAGAAGGCGATATCCCCGGTCACGAATACGAAGTCGACGCCTCCCCAGCGTTGAACCAGCTGCTTGGCGTCGCCGACCAACGCGTCGAGCACCGCGTCACGATGGGCGGACTCCGCCTTGAAGTGAAGGTCGGAGATGTGAAACCACGTGCAGGCGCTCTCCGACTGTGGTCGGCGCGGTTGAGCCGCGCTCACTCCGGCGGTAGCCGCGCCTTCCGCCTGCGCACCCGCTGCCGCGCCGGACCTCGCGTCGGCGTGAGCGGGGCTCGAATCAACCGGCTTCTTGGCCCCATACGCGGGGGACGGCTGCGGGTTCGATAGCCGCCGCAGCTTGCGGCACGCGATGCCATAGGCGCTCTCCAACTCGCTCGCAGGTACGTCGGTAGCCGAGTACGCGGCGCCGCCGAGCCTCCTCTTCAGCGCGGCAAGGATGTCGGGATCGAAGGTGCCGTCGTTGTCGACGACGAGATAGAACGGCGCCCTGACGTCCGGGTCGAGCGGCTCGTTGCGCTTCTCGGCGAATCGGACGTTGTTGAGATACGCTCGGGTGAGCCCGAGGTATTCGGTGCGCCATCGCTCGTGGTCCCAGTCGGGGTACTCGGCTTCGTTGACTGCCGCGAGCATCTTGAAGAACTCGGTCTCGATCCGGCCCTCGGACGCCACCCCGCGCCCCGAGGGGATGACGACCGCTCGCATCGCCTCGAGCTCCTGCTTGGCGGGCCTGAACTCCATGCCTCGGGCGAGGCGATTCGATTCGCGAACCTCGGCTCGAAACCTACGCGGCTCCAGGGCGTGGCTGATCGCGTCGGGATGCAGCGGAAACAAGTAGTGCAGGAGCCGCTCGGTCGTGTCGCCCGCCTCGCTGGCCGAGAGGCCGAGCGAGACCAGCTTTCCGTGCAGCCGTGGCGCCGTGTCGATATGCTGGATCAGGGAGTCGACCTGCCGCCAGCGCGCCACAAGCGCCGCGGCGAGCTCGCCTGGCTTCGCGTTGGCTGTGGCCGCAAGCGGCGGCAGGCCGAGCCAGTACTCTACGGCCTCTCGAACGTGCCGACGTGCAAGCAGCAGCCCGATTTGCAGCCGGTGGCCCTTGCCAGTGTGGGCGTCTTCCGGCGGAGCCGCCGCGACTGTCTCCAGAGCTCCGGAACCTGCGCCATCGTGGGCCTCGGTCGGCGTCTGAAGAGTCGAGGCCTGACCGAGGGCGCCCAGTCGCGATTCGACGAGAGACCTGAGCTGCGCGAAGTCGTTCTCCTCGACGCCCCCTGGGTCGAGCACCCGTAGTTGTCCGATGTAGACCAGCAGGTCGTCGACCATCCGTCGGAAGTCGCCGACCAGCCGAAGCTCATGCGCGCGCTTGGCAGAGAGATCGTCGCCGAACTCCCGCTGCTCCTTGGCCCGCTCGTCGTGCTCCGTCCGCCAGTACCGAACGTACTGGAGGTTTCTCGGGCGATCCCAAACGCCCATGACCTCGCTCAGCACGATGGGGATCACCGCCTCCTGAAACCGTCGACGGGACTCCTCGCTGTTGGCCCGCTGCTGCGACCAGTAGATGCTTAAGAGCTCCCGCATGCAATAGGGCGACCGAAGATACTTGTCGCTG
>CAYYOT010000154.1:0-1910 GCA_964473255.1 uncultured Myxococcales bacterium
GAGGAGCTGTTCTTCGACGAGGGCGAGATGGTGCCGGCCGGAGCGGCCATCGCCCGCATCGTCGACCTCGACGACGTGTGGGTCACGTTCTACTTGGCGAACGACGACCTTGCGGATGTGGCAAAGGGCGCGACGGCCCGGGTCTCGGCCGATGCCTACCCGGGGGAGGTCTTCGTCGGAACCGTCGCGACCATCGCCACGATTGCCGAGTTCACGCCTCGCAACATCCAGACCCGAGACGATCGCAGCCGCCTGGTCTACCCCATCGAGGTCCGTCTGCCGAACCGCGACCACCGTTTGCGGCCCGGGATGCCGGTCGAGGTGGAGATTGGCGGAGGTGGCGAGTGACGACAGCGATCCACACCGAGGGCTTGCGCCGCTACTTCGGCCCGAGGGTCGCGGTCGATGGCCTGGATCTCGAGGTCCAGCAAGGCGCCCTGCACGGGCTCATCGGTCCCAACGGAGCGGGAAAGACCACGACGATGCGATTGATCTCCGGGCTGATGCTCCCTGATGCGGGTCGGATCGAAGTCCTCGGAGCCGACCCTCGTCGAGAACCGGACCTGGTGCGGGAACGGATCGGACTCATGCCCCAAGAGCAGTGTTTGTATGGCGACCTGTCCATCGAAGAGAATCTGCGCTTCTTCGGGCGACTCTTTGGCCTGTCCCGCGACCAGTACCGCGAACGCGTGGAGCGGCTGATGGAGGTGACTCGGCTCGGCCGGTTCATGGCTCGGCGGGCCGACGCGCTGTCGGGCGGTATGTACAAGAAGCTGGCCCTCGCCTGCGCGCTCCTCCACCGACCGCCCATCTTGCTCCTAGACGAGCCGACCAACGGCGTCGACCCCGTGAGTCGACGGGAGCTCTGGGACCTTCTGTACGAGCTCGTTGACGAGGGTACGACGGTTCTCGTCTCGACCGCCTATCTCGACGAAGCCGAACGCTGCCATCGAGTGACGCTTCTTTCCGACGGTCGTCGCGTCGTCGAGGGAGATCCGGTGGCGCTGACCGGCGCCGTCGCCGCCACGAGCTTCGAGGACGCGTTTCTCACGTATCTGGAGCGAGGGGAGGTGAGCGCGTGAAGCCGGTCATCGAGGTCCGGAATCTGACCAAGCGTTTCGGCTCGTTCACCGCCGTCGACGACGTGAGCTTCGACGTTCATCCCGGAGAGGTCTTCGGCTATCTCGGCGCCAACGGAGCGGGGAAGTCGACCACCATCAAGATGCTGTGTGGGCTCCTTCGCCCCACCAGCGGCCGGGGTGCGGTCGACGGCCACGACGTGGGGCGCTCGCCCGGACGGGTCAAGGCCAGCATCGGCTACATGTCCCAGAAGTTCTCGCTCTATATGGACCTTCCCGTGCAGTCGAACTTGCGCTTCTTCGCGGGAGCCTACGCTATCGAGGAGCCGGGCCGCAGGATCGAAGAGATGGCGGAGCGCCTCGAGATCCGAGGAATGTACACCGCCCGGACCGGGGACCTGCCGGGGGGCACGCGGCAGAAGGTCGCTCTGGCCTGTGCGCTGTTGCACGCACCGCGGATCGTCTTTCTCGACGAGCCGACGGCCGGCGCCGCCCCGGCGTCCCGGCGCAACTTCTGGGCGCTCATCCGTGAGCTGAGCTCGGGGGGAACGACCATCTTCGTCACCACCCACTACCTCGACGAGGCGGAAGGCTGCGACAGGGTGGGGCTGATGGTGGATGGGCGCCTGGCCGCCCTCGACACACCGGCCGGGCTCAAGCGTGAGCACGTCCCCGGGGTCATGCTTCGAGTCCGGTCCGACCGTCGCTCGGAGCTGCGCTCCCATCTCTTGGACAAGGATGCAGACTTGGAGGTCCAGTCCTTCGGACGGGCCTTGCACATCCGCGCTCCGGACGAAAGCGCCGTCGAGGTGGCGCAGGCCGCCCGGACCT
>CAYYOT010000155.1:0-1814 GCA_964473255.1 uncultured Myxococcales bacterium
GGCGCACGTTCGAGTCTACAACGACGAGCCGAGGGAGCCTCGAGTGCTCCTCGCGAGCCACTCCAAACGGGCGCTGGTCCACGTTCGTAACCCGAAGAAGCAGCTGTTGAGCGACGGCATCCGGGACTCGACCGAGACCATCGCCGCGCTCGAGCGCGACCCCGCCGTGAGGGCGGTCGCTCCCGAGGTCAACTTCGGCGGATACATCCAGAGCGGCGCGATCAAGATCGAAGGCACGATTTCGGGCGTAGATGCGAAGCGCGCCGATCTGGTCTTCGACTCAAGGGAGTACATGAGTGAAGGCAGCTGGGCGGCGCTCAGACATCGACCGGACGGGGTCGTGCTGGGAGTCACGTTAGCCGAGAACCTCGGGGTTGGCATGAACGACGGCGTGCAGGTCGTCACCCACGAGGGCGTCACCCGCGCGTTGCGGGTGATCGGAATCAGCAAGTACTCCATCGAGTCGGTCGACCGGCGCAAGGCCTTCATCAACATCGCGACCGCCCGACAGATGACCGCGCGAAACTCCGACTTCGCCACCGACCTCCAGGTTCGGATCGATGACCATACGACCGCGAGGCAGGTCGCGAGCCGCCTGCGCGCGCCCCAGCCGTACTCCGTCGAGCCCTGGCCGTCCGCGAGCGAACAGCTCGAGGCCGGAAGCCGCCTCCGCGACATCATCGCCCTCGCCGTGTCGGGCGCAATCCTGATCGTCGCCGGATTCGGCATCTACAACATCATGAACATGACGGTGAACGAGCGACTGCGCGAGATCGCGATCCTCAACGCGATGGGCTTCAACAGCCAGGACATCGTCACCATCTTTCTGCTGCAGTCGGTGATCATCGGGCTCCTCGGGGGCATCGCCGGCGTCACCTTCGGCTTCGGGATCTCCGCGTTCTTGGACGGCTTGCCCTTCCCGGTCGCGTCGATCGGGACCTACCCGATCGCCTACGAGACATCGGACTACGTGATGGCCGTCGTCGCGGGGCTCACCACGACCTTCGTCGCGGGGTTCCTGCCCGCCTACAAGGCGTCGCGGGTCGACCCCGTCGCCATCCTGAGAGGAACATGATGCAAGACGCAGTGCTCTCCGCGACGTCGATCGTGAAGTACTTTCACGATCCGCAGACGTTCCGCGTACTCGACGGGATCTCCATCGAAGTCCCACGTGGTGAGTTCCTCTCGATCGTCGGCAAGTCAGGCTCCGGGAAGACGACGCTCCTCTACGTGCTGTCGACAATGGACACGGACTTCGAGGGCGACGTCGAGATAGATGGTGTCGCGCTGAACGGAATGACGCGACGGGCCCTCGCCGCCTTCCGCAACGAGCACATTGGCTTCGTCTTTCAGTTCCACTACCTGCTGCCCGAGTTCACCGCGATCGACAACGTGATGTTGCCCGCCATGAAGCTTGGCAAGCGCTCGAACGAGGAGATCCGGGCCCGCGCGCTTGAGCTGCTTGACGCGGTCGAGCTGAGGAGCCACGCCGAAAAGCGTGCCACGAAGCTCTCCGGCGGCGAGCAGCAGCGGGTCGCGATCGCGCGGTCGCTGATCAACGACCCCTCGATCGTCATGGGGGACGAGCCCACCGGCAACCTCGACAGCAAGAATACCCAGATGGTGTTCGAGATCCTCGCGGAGCTCACTCGGAGCCGAGGACAGACCATCATCACCGTCACCCACGACAACGAGTTCTCGGCGCAGTCCGACCGGATTGTCGAGCTGGCGGACGGCCGCGTGGTTTCCTGCGCGGTCGCCGCGGCCCCTCATCACGCTCTGGGCCACGAACGACCCCGGCAACCTGGGCCAGT
>CAYYOT010000156.1:0-1753 GCA_964473255.1 uncultured Myxococcales bacterium
TGTGATCTAACCGTCGTCGTGGACCTGCGGCGAGAGACCGACGTCGCCCTGCTGCGGCGGATCGCGTTGACCCAGCAGACGCAGATCGAGCAGTTGGTGCGAGTCCTGACGCTCAAGTGCCGGGAGCTCGAGAAGCTCAAGGGCCACGACCAGGAGCTCCAGCAGACCCTGGCGCTCGTCGAGGCGCTGACGAAGAAGGCTACGGCGGCCGCGCCGGGGGGCGAGGAATCTCCACGCCAACGGAACAAGCCCAAGAAGCCGCGAACGAAATGGGGCTCGACGTCGCAGCCGCGTCTCCCGGTCGAGACCGAGCGCTATGAGCTCGACGACGCCGACCTCACCTGTCCGAGCTGCGGCGGGGAGCTCGAGCCAATGGCGGGGCAGTCGGAGACGTCCGAGATGGTCGACTTCGTCGAGGTCCGCTACCGCCTCGTCAAGGTCGAGCAGCAGAAGTATCGGTGTCGCTGTGGTGGGTGCGTGGAGACCGCCGATGGCCCCGACCGCGCGGTCAAAGGCGGGCGGTACTCCCTGCGATTCGCAGTGAAGGTCGCGGAGGACAAGTACCTCGACCACCTGCCGCTGGCGCGACAGTCGCGGATGCTCCGCCGCCGAGGACTCATCGTTACGTCGCAGACGCTCTGGGACCAGCTCGAGGCCCTGAGCCGGCGGCTCCGACCGGTCGATGACGCGCTCCTCGGGTGGGCGATGGGTCAACCCGTGGTCGGCCTCGACCAGACGGGCTGGAAGCGGCTCGAGCAGGGGGCCCGCCAGAAGACGCCGTGGCAAATGTGGTGCGTGACCGCGCCCGGCGTCGTGGTCCATCGCATCCGGAAGGACAAGGGAGCCGAGACGTTCCGGGAGCTGGTCGGTGGCTACGACGGCACGATCGTGTGCGATGCGCTGAAGACGCACGAAGCGGGCGCCCGGGACGGGCCGGCGAAGCTCGCGGGGTGTTGGGCCCACGTCTATCGCAAGTTCGCCGAGGCCGAACCCGACCACCCCGAGGCGCACATGATGCTCAGGTGGATCCGAAGCCTCTACGACGTGGACAAGGAAGCCGGCGACGACGTCGATCAACGGGGACACCTGCGTCGGTCGCGCTCCCAGCTCATCCTCGATGACATGAAGACGTGGCTGCGAACTCTGCCGAATCTCCAGTCTGTATCTGTCGGCAACGCGGCCCAATACACCCTAGGGCACTGGGAGCGGCTGACCCGATTCGTCACCGATCCGCGAATCCCACTCGACAACAATGCCACCGAGCGCGGGATCCGCGGCCCGGTCGTGGGTCGGAAGAACCACTACGGCTCGAAGTCCGAGCGCGGCACTCGCGTCGCGGCGACCTTCTACACTCTGTTCGAGACGGCGAAGCTCCACGACATCGATCCGCCCGCCTACCTGCTGGCCGCAGCCCGCGCCGCTGATCAGGGAGAGATCCTGCTGCCGTGGGACTTCGCCGCCGCTTCGGCTCGGTGAAGCCCACCCTCGACCTCACCGGCTCGCTAACAGCCGTCAAGACGGGGGACAGCGAGAAGTTACGGACGATCGGCGTCTCGGCCACGGCCCGCGCGAGGCTCGCGACCATGTAGGCCGTGAAGGAGAGCCGCTCGCTCCCTTCCCGCAGCCTCGCCCGCGCGTCGGTCACGTCCATCCCGACGAGGCCGTGAATCAGGTGCTTGCGCTCGCCCAGCCGCATGAAGTCGAGGACGATCTCGCGCTCGCGCGGGAACGGCCGATGGGTGAAGCCTGGCTT
>CAYYOT010000157.1:0-1673 GCA_964473255.1 uncultured Myxococcales bacterium
TCGGGCTCGTCCTGCTCCAGCTCGGCTGACGTCTACTCGCCGAGCTCGGCCGGGTGGACACGCCAGGCGCCGAGCCCCAGGTCGAGCTCGCTGCACGCGTAGGGTCTTCTCCGAAGCCGTCCCACCGCAGCGGGAGCTCGAAGTCGATGGGCGGACTCGAGAAGCCCGCGGCGGTACCTGGATAGACCTGCCACTTGTCCTGACCGATCCCGTCGGTGTCGGTCGCCCACTCACTTCACGCTCGGGCTCACCCGGAGGTACGACGACCCTGGGGCCATCCTCCACAGTGGCCACTGGCCGCGGCCACCGCGCCATCGATGTCACGCAGCATGAACGTCAGCGAAGCGGGGCGGTCCCAGGCGTCGGTGTATCGGATCTCGACCCGATCCGTGGACTGCGCGAGCGCGACGAAACTCTCGACGTTCGGCACGCCCGCAAGCCAGTCGTTGGCCCGCATCGCCAGGTTACGGAAATTCTGGCGGGGAACGTGGGTGAGCTCTCCTCCAGCGGGCCCGATGCGGTAGTCCGTCGAGGTGGACTCGCGCCGTCCTCCGAAGTCCAGTGCGACGGCGGCGTGACCGTCGATGCACCCGACCCACAGCTTGCCGGCGGGCGTCGTGGGTCCGACCCGGATTGGGCTGGCCTCCGCGGACTCGAACATCGCAACCTTCATGGTCTCTTCTTCGTGCCAGGTCCAGGATTCGGAGTCCGCAACACCCGAACCTCCCGGCAGACCAAGAGGGGCCGGACGAGGCTCGGGAGACGGCCCGATGGTCAGGTCGAATCGCTGTTCGAGTCGAACCGCCTGCAACGTCTCTCTGAAGTCCGTCAGATCGATGTCGACGGGCTCTGGTTCCAGATTGTACCACTGGCGCCAGCCGTCGGGTCGCTTGAAGATCACGGTTCGAAAGCCGATGTCTTGCAGATCCCCGAGATACGACCCACGCCGACCCGATCCACCATCCGTGATTTGGTGGACGGTCACCCGGTTCCATCCCCAGTGCTCGAACGAGACCTTGTCGGCATGTGTGCCACTGATGCGCGCCGTGACGTCCAGGCCCGAGCGGAGAAAGGCGTCCTCCATCTGCTCGATCCGGGCCTTGCGGAACGCGGCCGCGGCGGCCGGGATCGCCTCCCGGTACGTCGCCTCCATCTCTTCGATCAGGGCAACGCGACAGGCTTCGGCGACGCGAGCCACTTCCGTGGCGCGCGCGTACCGTGGATCGTCCTTCGAGATGGGACGGTCGAGGACGTGCTGCTTCCAGGCAAAGCCGATCTGATCTTCGGGCCGACAGGACCTCGCCTTGTCGAGAACGACACGGAGTCCCGCTTCGTCAATGGGACGCGGC
Organism: uncultured Myxococcales bacterium; assembly: GCA_964473255.1. Taxonomy (GTDB): domain Bacteria; phylum Myxococcota; class Kuafuiibacteriia; order Kuafuiibacteriales; family Kuafuiibacteriaceae; genus Kuafuiihalomonas. The sequence continues at coordinate 1,350 of CAYYOT010000157.1, forward strand.
GGTACGGGTTCGATCGTTGCCAGGTCGAATGGCGATTCTGGACGCGGATCACCTGGGGTAGGCCTGGCCGACCAGCTGAACACAAAGAGCAACGCAATCCCTGCGACGAGCCACACGATCCAGCCCGTGCCTCCAGTTTGCGTGGGGGTCTCGAAGTCGAGGTCATCATCGTCCATGGCTGGTTCCTGCTCGTGGGAGGGTTCGTCCTTCCGTTCGGGACACACTCGAACGCCTTGCAGCAACGTGCGTTCGGTGAGGGACACCTCTCCGTCTCACGACTCCGCCGCGAAACCCCACGAGGGCGGCGGTCGAGGTCAGATGGCC
>CAYYOT010000158.1:0-1595 GCA_964473255.1 uncultured Myxococcales bacterium
GGAACCCTGCGCAGCTATCCCATACCTTGCCTTCCGGACCGCCGGCACCGCGGTACTCGAGGGCACTGAACTGATACACCGCCACCGGTCGGTTGCTCACGAGATGATAGGCGCCGCCCGCGACGACGGCCGGTGCCACTGGCTGAGGGCTCGAGCCGCATACCCCCGTGTCACCGCCCTTGAGCGCTGGCACCCAGGGTAGGGCGAGGGTGGCCACCGCTTTGGGCTCGACCCTGGTCTGGAGGTCGAAGCCGTTGGGACCGGTTACGGTGATGTCGACTGCCTCCGCTCCCACGTTCGCGACCACGACCGCGAAGTCGAATACATCGAACACTGGGTTGGCCGTTACCGTGGGCCAGTAGTCGCAGCCGACATAGGATTGCTGGGCCGCCGCTTCGTCGCAGGTCGTCGGGTCTCCCTCGCTGCCGAGTTGGTCGCCAAGGAAAAGCTCGTCCGGTGTGGCGCCTCCGGTCCCGGACGTCTCCGGCGGTGCATCGTCGGTGGTACAGGCCGTCAGCCAGCCGCAACCGGCCCCGATGACGAGTACGCGGATGATGAGACGACAGATCTCGATGCCGCTCACAGACATACCCCCACCTCTTTCATGCCGCTCGGAAACCGCACCAACGGTTCGCTGACGAGACCGGCGCAGTTGCACGAAGCCTCGCCCAGGATGCACGGCCGGCTGCAGACGTCATCGACGCACAACAGTCCGGCCGCGCAGGCATCCCCATCACCTACACATGGCTGGCCCGCGGGAATATTCCCCGCTACGTAGCACTCGGTGATGCCGGTCCCCGCTTCGGAGTCGACCCAGCAGGTTCGGTCCTCCGGGCACGCGAAGAATCCATCGACGTTACGTGCATTGCCAGGGTCAGACGGGTTGCACTGGAGCGTGCAAAACGGTCCCACCGGCGTGTTCTTGCAAGCGGAGCCGAAGGCGGTGCAATCGTCGGAGAGGTTGCAGTGCTCGCGACAAGTGTTGTTCGCGCATCGCAGGCCGGGAAGGCAATCCGCATCCTGGAAACAGAAGGTCCCCAGCGGCGTGGTCCCCGCGCTGATGCACCCCGTCGTCAACGAAAGGGTGACGTATTGGCAGGTGTGGGTCGATGGACAGCCAGACTGTGGCGCGGTCGAACATGCTTCCGACGCAGGCCGATTCCGTTGGTCCTCCGCGGGCTGGCCCAATCCCTGGCCGCCCGCTCCTCCGTCGTCGTCGTCGCCGGCTTCGACCACGCATGCGGTGGCGGTCACGGCGAGCAACCCTATGAGCAGTCTGGCGCGTGCCTTCATCTCGGAGCCAATGCTGCAAGCTGAGTGCCATACCGCCAAGTGCCCGTGGGGATGACCTCCACAGGTACCTGACGGTCAACGAACTGTTCGTGAACAGTTCACGCAGGGCTGCGCCGCCCCGCCGGTCCGTTTCAGCTCTGGGGCGGGCTCGGGGCTACTGGCGTTCCCATTCGAACTCGTAGTCAACGAACAGATCGTCGCCTTCGCAGTCCATCTCGTCTTCGTCGGAGTTGAGCTCGCACTCCATCTTGAAGTCGAGGTCGCTGCAAATCACTTCGCACTCCATGTCGAACTCGATGTCG